>NZ_KB890641.1 GCF_000373185.1 Segatella paludivivens DSM 17968 = JCM 13650 | reverse complement strand
TCTATATAGAAACGCAAACTTTACATCGTAGAAACGCAAACTTCGTGTCGTAGCAATAGAAACGTTTCCACGTAATAACGCAAATGTTACGTCGTGGAAACGTATTTTCGATAAAAAATAACGATAAAATAGAATGGAACTATCTAAAATCAATGTCTTGTATAAGACAAAAAAAGAAATCAAGCAAAAAATGATGAGTCTTGACGATCTGTTCGTCATGATTCGAGGTGAAAAATACCAAAAACAGTGCAATAAACTGCGATATGCCCTGAACTCATACACGAATATCGCAGGAATGAAGCTCGAAGAAACGGCTGCGCTGCCACAGTTGCAGTTTTCTTTGTGCAAAAAGGCATACACGGGCTACGTGCTGCTCTCGTTCAAGGCTAAGGACGGTTGGATTGCCAACCTTAAATTTCTAGCTGAAGGACTTCCTCAGACGTTGATGTGCTTCACGGGTGCTTCGGCAAAGTCACTGAAGATTGTCGTGCCGTTCACGCTGCCAGATGGTACACTGCCGCAGACGGAACAGGATATCAGCTTCTTTCATCAGCATGCCTACTTCACTTCGGCAAAGTTCTATGAGGCTGAACTCGGCATCAAATGCGAAAGGGCTGTGCCAACACCACAGACGGTGTGCAGAATAAGTACAGACGAGCACGTATTTCTCAATGCCACTCCCATACCAATGATTATTCAGCAGCCACATGAAGGCGTGGAGAAGCGGGTGAAAAGGGAAATACGTTATCAGATGAGCCGAACGAGTTACAATGCAGGCAGGGAAACTGGCGTGATTCCTTTCTATGAAAAGCAGCACATGGCAATGGCGAAGTTTCAGACGATATTNCTCAATATCATCAACAATNCCGTAGCCNTGGATATGGACGAGACCGTGACGGAANTGGCNAAGGAATGTCAGCGAAANGGACTTGAAGAGGAGTTCTGCATCAAGCGGCTCATGCGCCATGCTCCGTATTGCAACTTTGAGTATATCGTGCGCAACTGTTTCCGCAATGTTTATGACACGAGTGCGCCGAAATCGGAATGTGCCATACCGAAAATGACGATAGATATTGAACGACTGCGCACGTTTTTGAATGTGAGGTATGCTTTCAGAAAAAATGAAATCACCAACGACTGCGAATACAGGGAGCGTGACAGTTTTCTATTCTCGTGGAAATCCGTCACGAAAGAGGTGCTCAACACGATAACGATAAATGCAAAAGCCGAAGGTATAGATGCGTGGGACAAGGATGTGAAGCGATTTATTGAATCGTCGTTCACCGAAGAATACGACCCGATTGCTGACTGGATATCGTATCTGCCGAAATGGGACGGAGAGGACCGTATTGACAAGTTTGCCGAGAGGGTGAAAACAGACAACCTGGACTGGGTGAAGAACTTCCACCTGTGGTTTATCGGTATGGTGAGTCAGTGGATGCGGTCAAACTCCATGCACGGTAATTCACTTGTTCCGCTTCTTGTGGGTGAGCAGGGCGACGGAAAATCTACATTTTGCAGAATGATCATTCCCGAAGAACAGCAGATTTATTTCACTGACAGGGTGGACTTCACGAAGAAAGAGGACGCAATGAAGGCTTTGAGTCGTTTTATATTGATAAACATAGATGAATATGACAGCATTTCAAAACGTCAGACAGCGTTTTTGAAGTACATGTTGCAGGCGGTTGACGTGAAATATCGCAATCTTTATGAGAGCATCACGCAGCAGCACAAGCGATATGCTGCCTTCATCGCCACGACCAACAATCCCCAACCGTTGATTGACTATACCGGTTCACGCCGATACATGTGCATCAGGGTGAAAGAGCGCATAGACACGAGTACGGCTGTGAACTATGAGCAGATGTATGCTCAGGCGGTAGCGGAGGTAAAATCGGGAGCGAGGACCTATTTCGACAATGAGACGGAGCATAAGATTCAGATTGACAATGCCGACTTCCTACAGATTGACTGTATGGACGACATCTTCTTCGAGATGTTCCATCGTCCGTCTAAGGATGAAAAGGCGTTGCGACTTACGGCAACGGAGATTGTGCAGCGGATGAAGATGAAGTATCATAACATCAGCATCAACAACAGCAACATCATGCGCGTGGGCCATATTGTGACACGCAACAAGTTCAAGTTGACAAGGGGAAAGGCTCGCCGATATGACGTTGCGACAAACGACACAGTGGTGACACTTGATTAATGAAGATTGGGGATGCAACATTCTGATAGTCAGAACATAGACACTACGACACTGGTATTTTTGAAAAACCCTATGTGCGTGCGCGCGCGAGGAAGTTAGTGTGGTTGTTGTGGTTTGATGTTTTGTTGTTTTGTTGTTTTGTGGTTTGTCTGCGATTATCTGCGGGATCTGCGAGAGACTTCTTGGGGTTTATGTGTACAATATAGATTGAGTAAGTTTGGATGTGTATTCTCTCGCAGATAGCGCAGATGACGCAGACGAATGCAGCAAGCTGCATTATATCGCAGAGAAAGACAGTTTGTAGTTAATGTTGTTTTGGGTTTCGTCTGCGTCAATCTGCGAGATCTGCGGGAGACTGCTGGGGTTTCATTTGAGCAATATAGATTGAGTACTCTTGCGTGAATATTCTCCCGCAGATCACGCAGATGACGCAGAGGAATGCAGCAAGCTGCATTATCACGCAGAGAAAGACAGTTTGGTGAGGTTGTGAGGGTTAATGTTGTTTTGGGTTTCGTCTGCGTAAATCAACGAGATCTGCGGGAGATATATTGGGGTTTATGTGTATAATATAGATTGAGTACTCTTGCGTGAATATTCTCCCGCAGATTACGCAGATCACGCAGAGGAATGCAGCAGGGCTGCATTATTACGCAGAGAAAGACAGTTTGTGAGGTTAATGTTGTTTTGTTGTTTGTCTGCGTAAATCAGCGAGATCTGCGGGAGATATATTGGGGTTTGTGTGTATAATATAGATTGAGTAAGTTTGGATGTGTATTCTCCCGCAGATCACGCAGATGACGCAGAGGAATGCAGCTTGCTGCATTAGTTAAATCCAAAACTATTTATCCAAATCCCCTGCTTCAAGATGAAGAGAACCTAAATAACGATCAAAGTCGTTCATTATTTCACGGTCTTGAATAACACGGAACTTGTCGTATTCGGTGAGAGCCTTTTCTACAGCTTCTTCGTGAGTCACGCGTCCTGCATCAGGCAGCATAGGACGGTTGTTCAAATCCATGTAGCGTTGTAAGAGACTTGACCAATCAGTCATTGACATAAGAATATGATCTTCTGCTCTTTGCTCAGCAATATCAATGAAAGCATTGCTCAGACGGTTCAATGAATTGACCTCTTTTTCACTCAGATAATTCTTTGCTACAGTAACATCAGACTTAACAACTCGACCATCAGGAGCATTTTTCCAAGAAGTCAATCCCATGTAAGGACGTTCAGCATCTGCACGATCGTAGATGATCTCTGCAGCAGTTTGCTGTGTGACCGCATAGTGCATCATGTTCTGTACGGTTTTGAAGAACAAGCGAGTCTCTTCAGAGTCCTTATCATAGTCAGAACTGCACTCGCTATATATATCAGTGATTTTTTGGTAATAACGACGCTCGCTGATTCGAATCTCACGTATGCGAGCAATCAAATCATCAAAATAGTCTGTACCGAATGCATTCTTACCCTTCAGACGTTCATCATCAAGCACAAATCCCTTGGTAAGATATTCTTTAAGTATCTGTGTTGCCCATATCCTGAACTGTGTCGCCTCATAACTATTAACGCGATATCCAACTGCGATAACGACATCAAGGTTGTACATCATCACTTCGCCAGACCATTTGTCCGAAGGTGACAAAACTTTTTTGTAACCATCGGACAAATGGATTTCTCCACTTTCCTCTATCTGTGAAAGATGATAGCTAATATTCTGTTGAGTCACTCCAAACAGTTCAGCCATTCTTTGCTGAGAAAGCCAGAATGTGTTTGTATCAAAGATAACTTGTACTTGCACGTTTCCATGTCCACCTCTATACATGAGTATGGATGCTTCCATGCTTCGTGCCGCAACATCGGGTGTAATAGTAGCACTAAAATACTGTTGTGCCACCTTTACCATTTCCTTCTTTTTGTCGGCATTCATTGCAACAGCCATACAAGCAGCACGTGAAAGTCGAATACTGGTTACTTTCCTCACAGCACCACTGCCAAGCTCTGCCATCTCTGTAATCTCCACGAAATGATCGCCAAGGTGGTAGCCTTTTTGTGAAGTCCATGCTTGCGCTTTAGCTATGACGCGTTCAAAGTTCCAATACTTTCCATAGCCCATCACACGCGCCAGCTTGCGTGAGTTCCACCATTCCTTGCCATCAGCATCCACTTCACGAAGCTGGTCAAATGGAGACTGAAGTTCTAGCGTATTTTCAGAATCTTGTATAATATCAGTCATAAACACTCATGATAAAATATTTCTGTTTCTGTGCAGAAATTATTGTGAATTAGTTATGAGTTACTTTCAACCTCGTTTTTCTTCTCTAGTCTCAGTAACTCGCTGATATTGACTTCGAGAAGCTCGGCTATCTTGACGAAAGTATCCATCGGTGGTTGACTGACATTGGTGCACCATTTGCTCACGGTAGTTGGTGAACAACCAAGTTGCTCGGCTAGCCACTTGTTGGTCCTCTTCTTATCTACAAGAACGACTTTGATTCGATTTTCCATTCTTATTTTGCTGAAGTTAATATGATGTGCCCGCAATATGTCAAGAGCATACATTATTAATAACATATGAGCAAAGATAGTCAATTTTTTCTATGATAACGAAGATTCGAGGGACTTTTCTTTAAGAATCCTGCATTTTAATAACTTATTATTCATTTTTATAATCTCTGATAGCCATTTTTATGCAGTAAAAGAGGATTCTTGGGTCGTTATCCCTTCTTTTTGTCAATTGTACCTATCAAGGGTTATCTCCGTTTTTGCGACATGTATGTAACATCCGATGCTAACGCATTGATAGTCAGTATATGTTATTTTCGAGAAAGAAAGGAACACGCATTTTTTGCGTGTTCCTTTTTCTGATAAGCTACTTCCTTACCATTCCCATGATGTGATTATATCCGTGGGGATACAATTATAATAAGTACTCTTAGCAAAATATAATCAATAGATAAAATTAAGATTACGCCTAAGTGTTATTAAACATTTAGACGTTATTTTTTAAGCTTATAGCAACTACTTATGAGTGATTTTTTAGATACAGAGAACAAATTAATCTTAGTTTCGTCTGCGGGAATCAGCGTAATCAGCGGGAGAATCGGCCGTTTAAAAGTGTGAGGAGAGCAACAAGTAATAACGCAAAACATAGGACAACATAACTTTGGCTAACATGCCAAACATGATTTCATTGCAAGCATGGAAATATTGCAGTACCTTTGCATAAAATTCAGCGGCGCTCGGCAAAACATTCAAGCAAGCTTGATGATTTTGCTCTCGTTTGCAGAATTTTTGCCCCTGTAATTTGAAAATCAGGTGACTGGGCTTAATGAAAGGAGGAACATTATAGGTGCACATATATGATGCTTTCAGCAAGTCTCAAACAGTAAAAAAACAATTTAAAACGAAAGGAAAAAGAAACATGCTGAATTACAAAATTTACATGAACAAAAACAAAAAGAATCTGAAAACCTATAACAAGTTCTATGCTCGTGCCGTCTATCTCGGAACAGCTCAACTTGCTGACATGGCAGAAAAGATTCAGTCAAACTGCTCGGTTAAAAAGAGTGATGTGCTTGCAGTACTAACAGAACTTGCTGAGGTAATGACATCAGAACTTCAGGAATCAAAGGTCGTAAAGATCGCAGGACTAGGCTCATTCAAGCTCACACTAAAGTGTGTTGGCGCAGATAGCGTTAAGGAGTTCTCACCAGCCAAGAACATTAAAAAGGTAAACATCCGCTTCTGTCCAGAAGCACATGTAGACGCAGGTTCAAAGACACGCACAAAGGCATTGGTAACTGGTACGAAGATGAAGGAGTACGCAGAGTACAACAAAATCAAAACTGCATCAGCTGCAGGTGATCCAAACGGCGGAGTAGTAAAGCCTTAAACATCGTTCCCCTCTGATGCGCACAGGGGGGACTTTGTTTTAACAACACACACAAAAAAAACAACGAATTAAAAGCAGAACAAAATGGATAAGAACAAAGTAAACATTTCATGGATAATCAAGATAGTAATCGCTATCGCTTCAAGTCTTCTAGGGTTGCTCGGGACGCAACAGAGTGAAACACAGGAATAGCCGAATGAGCTATCACGATTTCAACGACTTAATTAAAATCATAACCAACTTAATATGGTTAATTGCAGCGCTCACAGCGCTACTTAGCTGCACGGTATGGATTGCAGGATAACAGGAGAGGGATGCGCTAAAGTGCATCCCTCTTTCTTGTTTATATGGGTCTCGCAGATAATGTGTTGTTTATTTTCTTGGTGATAGATTGAGTACTCTTGCGTGTTTATTCTCTCGCAGATCACGCAGATTACGCAGACGAATGCAGCAAGCTGCATTATTTCGCAGAGAAAGACAGTTTGGTTATTATAGCTTTGTGGTTTGTCTGCGATCATCTGCGTGATCTGCGAGAGACACATAAGTTTCTTCTTTGCCGATTGATTGAGTACGCTTACGTGAATATTCTCTCGCAGATAGCGCAGATCACGCAGAGAAATGCAGCAAGGCTGCATTATTTCGCAGAGAAAGACAGATTGTGTGGTTAATGTGGTTTTGTGGTTTGTCTGCGTAAATCTGCGAAATCAGCGGGAGACACTGGGGTTTCATCTGTGCGGATTGATTGAGTACTCTTGCGTGTTATTCTCTCGCAGATAACGCAGATGACGCAGATGAATGCAGCACGCTGCATTATATCGCAGAGATTTTTTGTTTATGGTTATTGTAGTTTTTGGGGTTTCGTCTGCGTAAATCAGCGAGATCTGCGGGAGACAAAGAAGTTCTTTGCTATAAAATAAGCTCAATCTATTAGAAAAAATTGAGCTTTTTTTTCTTATCATTTGTCTAAGATATTCCACAAAAGTTCTGCTTGTTTCTTTAACTTCTTAGGATTACTATTCTTGAGTTATTCCACCATTCACAGCAAAGCATTATAATGATAAATCGACAATCACGAATGTCGAAATGTTTGAAATCCTGTATGAATAGCTGCAGTCAATCTTTTAATAAATTTCCCCGAAAGTAAAAGAACTTTCGGGGAAATATTATAGTAGCAACTATTTTTCCTTCTTGTTGTAATGATTAGAAAAATAATTATTGCAGGTTCTTACAGTATCGATGCCTGATATATTTTCTCAATAGCGTCTTTCAGCATCTTATTAAAGTCTGCATCAGACTGGCTGATACTTAAATCTTGTAGCAGGGCTCTCGAGAAGCTGGCGATCATTTTGTGATTATGTGTTAGCTTTTCGCAGGCTTCATCTTGTGAATATCCGCCAGACAACGCAACAACACGTACAACATGGGGATCTTTCATCAAGTCAGCATAGAAGTTGTCAATGCTCGGAATGGTTAACTTGAATATTACTTTCTGGTCCTTACCTAACGCTTTCAGCTCCTCTTTTATATATTTTTTAAGGAGTTCTTCACATTTTGTCTTTTCCGGAGCATGAATGTCTACTTCCGGTTCGATGATAGGAACAAGATCGTAGGCAATGATTCTTTTGGCAATTTCAAACTGCTGGTCAACAATTTTTTTAATACCATCTTCATTTGCCTCCTTGATTACAGAACGCATCTTTGTACCAAAGATATGTCTCTCTTGTGCCTGTTCCAGTAGGTCATCCAAATCAGGCATCGGTTTCATTACCTGTACACCGTTTTCCAAATCAGCTAGTCCCTTATCTATTTTCAGGATAGGAACTACCTTCTTTTCTTCCCAAAGGTAATCTGCGGTATATTTATCGTCAATCTTACGGTTCATCGTGTTCTCAAACAAAATGGATGCGATGATTCTATCACCTTTAAAGGCTGGTGCCTTGATGACCCTAGTACGCATCTGATGGACAAGCTGGAACATTTCTTCTTCAGTAGTCCACGCATCTTCATTAACGCCATATCCCTTCAAGGCTTTTGGCGTACTGCCACCACTCTGATCTAGTGCTGCAATGAATCCTTTTGCGGATGTCATTTGTTTTAATTGAATTGCATTCATAATTTTTTATTTTAAACTTGTTATTTTAAAACACAGAGCTTTTGTTATTTATCTATTTGCAGAACTGGCATCTCTGTATCTCTTTATTTCGCCAGTCCCTGTCTAGCAACAGCTTCCTGTTTGCGTTTGATTTCTTCCTGATTGCCCAAGTAGAAATCACGGACAAATTTTAGATTGTCATCAAACTCAAAGACATAAGGAACTGCTGTCGGAATATTCATGTCACTGATCGCTTCATCAGAAATACCTTTTAGATGCTTCACGATGCCACGCAGACTATTACCATGCGCAACGACCAGTATATTGTCAACCTTCATCAAATGAGGAAAAATTTCACACTCCCAGTAAGGCATAACTCTTTGTATTGTATCTTTCAGGGATTCCGTGTCTGGAATATATTCAGGAGGAACAGCGGCATAACGTGGGTCGTGCCGTGGATTATCAAAATCGTCTTCTGATAGAGGCTGAGGAGCGATTTCAAAACTTCTGCGCCATATATGAACCTGTTCGTCTCCATATTTTTCAGCAGTTTCGCTCTTGTTCATACCTTGAAGAAAACCGTAGTGCTTTTCGTTCAGTCTCCATGATTTAAAGACAGGAATCCAATCTTCATCCATTTTATCCAGGACACAGTTGAGTGTTTTTACAGCTCTCTTTAAATAAGAGGTGTAAGCAACATCGAAAGAATAACCTTCCTTTTTTAAAAGAGTTCCTGCATTTTCAGCCTCTTCAATACCTTGAAGAGATAAGTCTACATTTGTCCAACCTGTAAACCTGTTTTCTTTGTTCCACTGGCTTTGACCGTGTCTAATCAATACTATCTTTTTCATACCTTTTACGAATTAAATAGAATTATACTTAAACAGGCCGAAGAAATTTCTTCTGTTGTATTCTTGGTAGTAATAGCCAAAGTATGAAGTTATCTCTGACCTGTCGGTAAAGATAATAATAAATTAGATATGAAACTAATTTTTAAGGTAATTTTTTACTATTTGATGATAATTTAAAAAGTTACGTATAAAGGAAAGGGAATGTAAGCATCTCTGTTTTTATGACAGTACAAAACCTGTTAATATGTTCTCTCGCAGATTATACAGATTGCGTAGCTATTTTCCTCTGCATAATCTGCATTATTCCGTGAGGCAACCTCTTATTAAAAGTAACTAAGAAGCAACATTATAGAGCGGCTTCTACATTCTTCGCTTTTCTTCATTTCCTGCACCAGTTCCCTTATATCTAGTGTGATATTCATTGAAATTATAGGTTATTGTCATTCCTATAGAGTGATCGTGGAGGTTAAACTTATTTTGGGTAATAATTTGTTTTGAATATTGTTTGCGATTTGTTCGTTGGGTATTAAATATATCATTTGCAGAAATATTTATGCTAAGGGCTTTGTTGAAGAATGATTTGTGTATAGAAAAGTTTGTGTCCCAATATGGGCTACCACGAAAGAATCCGTCATCGCCATAGCTGTCAAATTCTGTAGAAAATATTGCGGAAAACGAATCAGATATCTTAAACATGTTTTTTAAGTTCAATATGATGTTTGGTCTGTCAAGATTTATACTAGCACCGTATTTCTTGGTATTGAAAAACTGCTGATTATACATCGCCTCAAATGTAGGTTGGTACCAGGCAAACTTCGGAGACATGATGATAGAGAAATTTACGTTTTGCTTATGTGGATAGTTCATGAAAATGGCATAGTTAATTTCCTTACCATTATATAAATAGCTAGTCCACATTATAGCATCCTTTATGTAGGAGTATCCGGCAGAAATATTCAACCACGAAAGTGTCATTGTCGTTTCAAAATTGTGTATTATACTTTTGTTCAGTGATGGATTTCCACATTCGTATTCGTATTGGTTATCATATTGCTTATCATTTTCTAATTCCCTATATGTAGGAAGCTGTGTCTTTACTTCATAATTGAATTGAATACCACATTGATCCTTATTCCATGAAACAGATATTGACGGAAACCAATTACCATAGCAGCGTGACAAATCATCCTGTTTGATTCCAAAAGAATAATAACGAGATGCTAAATATTCGTATCGCATACCGACATTGAAATTCCAATTATTTAGTTGTTTCTCAAATTCTGCAAATCCTGCAATATTGTTTTCTTTTATATTGTCTTGTGAATTATCTACATATCCTTCTTTAATCTCATATTCACCTAATGATTTAGTATGAGTGAGTTCTGTGCCCCAGCTAATCGTACCGATATTCTTTAACGAATAATTCATAACTAATTTTTCTGCTATCATACGGTTGTTATTATTCGAATGTGTGTTTGTCTTCCTATTTTCAGATTCTTGATTAATTTCTTCGGTGTGAGAATCAGAGCTTGCTTTACAACTATAGTATGAACTATTGAAATCAATGCCAATGTGACCTATCTTACCTACATAATATAGGTTGATTTCATTATTAGGTCCATTTTGTGAATTGGTATTATTAGTCATAACTATACTATTTTCAATTATGTTATTGCGTAGAATATCATAAGTTCCATTTTCCTTGTAATGCCCAAAAGTATTCTTATCTAGTGTATATGACAATCCTATTGAGTTATCCTTGTCTATATCATAGTTTATGCCTAGTTCAGAAGATATGTTTGCCCATCTGTTATTTCCTACAAAGTTTACGTTCTGTTGTAGCTGATAGTTGTCAAATAACATCTTTGTTTTTGAGTCGCAGTCTTGAATAAAATTTCTGTTACTAAAAAATATGTCGGTGAATAATTCCAGACCTTTCTTTTGATAGCTCAACGTTAAGTCGTTATATCCAGAAGTCTTGCTGTTATTCGAAATGTTTGAACTATTACTTATGCTTATTCCATTTATTTGTTTTTTGATGGTTTTAATGCGAATAACTGATTGAACTGTTGCATTGTATTCTGCTCCAGGACTTGTTATGATGTCTACGCTTTTTATTTCATCAGACTTCAGACGTGTTAAGTCTGCAGCACTATTCACTTTTTTATTATTGATATAAATATCAGCTTCACCTTTGGCAAATACACTAGCCTTTCCGCTTTGCTTATCAAAACTAACCCTTGGCAATAGTGCTAGTACTTCTGATGCAGTGCCTACGTCACTGAGTAATGAATTCTCAATGTTTATTGTCATGCCACCTTTCACCATTTTATATTGAGGTCTGTTTGCCTTTATTGTTACTCCCTTGATGATCATTTGAGCAGGGTGCAATTGTATAATTCCAATATCAGTATTAGTATATGTCTTTTTAAAAGTTTTATATCCAATATAAGAAACCTTTGCTATTACTTTTTTTGCATCACATGGAATGGCAAAATATCCGCTTTCATTACTTACGCCGTTGCCTATAATCGTAGAATCTGCCGCTGATAATAATGTAATGTTAGCAAACTCTGCCGGCTCATTTTTCTCGTCAATAATGCGACCTTTATATCTGTTGTTTGTCTTTTGTATACATTCTACTAGTATTGAGTTTGACATTTGGGTCATCTTTATAGGATAAAAACCTATTAATTGCTGAATGGCATCAGTAACAGATTTATTGTGTATGATGGCTGTTACTTTGAAGTCTTCAAGTTCATTATAAATGAAATTAATGGCATATTTATTTTGCATGCTGTTAATATCTTCCAAAGCAACTGATATGGGTGCATTCACATACTTCTTGCTTATTTTCTGTGCGTATATCGGACAAGTCAATACACAGATGATAATGATTAATAGTTTTCTCATGATTTTATTCTACTGTGATTGTATTGTCTGTGCAAGTTATGTTTATTCGACTAAATCCATTTAAAAGCTTGATATTGTGTTGTAAATCTTCTTTTTTATTCCAGTTGAAATATAAGCGTAGATGCTGTGAATTGTCATTATCATAGATAATGTATCTGGCAAGATGATACATCTTCTCATAATATCGCTTGAATATTCTTTCTATATCAGTTTTTATCTTCATATAATAACTATACAGTTCAGAAAGTTAAAAAACTAAGCACAACAATGTTTTTTTTCATTTAGTTCTAAAAAAAAGTTTAGTAAGTCTACGTCTTGCATAAACAGTTCCTTAATATTATGTGCAAAGATAAAGCTTTCTAATTAATATATAATATGATTATATTAATAAAGTTTTTTAATTATTTGCTTTCGTAGGAATACTCTTGTAAGATAGTTGTAATACTGAGAGAGAAAAATAAATTTTAATAACACAATGTCGTGAGAATGAACAGCTTTTATAAAATAACTTTTTGTATATTAAGGAGAAATACTAGTAAACAAAGCCTTTTAGTAATGTTGGATAAATTTAGCAATTACACCTAAATACATATTTGTCCACCTAATAGATTGATTTGTCCACCATGTATTTTTACTCTTTATCTATATTTGCGACATTAATTATCATAAAATCTATTAACATTAATAACTAAAAACAATTAAAATGAGAAAACATTTATTCTCAGTGATGCTTGTTCTGAATTTTATGGGAGGTCTTATAGTAAGTCCTTTACCCATGGTCGCTTCAGTAACACAGACAGAGATCATTCAGGTCAAAAGTCGTGTTGTAGACCAAGATGGACAACCTCTTATTGGTGCAACCGTCAAAGCTAAAGGTTCCAACGTAGGAACTGTGACGGATTTGGATGGTGCTTTCCAATTAAATGTTCCTGCCAATGCTATTTTGTCAGTGAGCTATGTTGGGTATAAAGATCGCGAGATTGCTGTTCGTGGTCGCGCTATCATTGATCAAATTCAACTTTCTTCTAATGACTTGACGCTTAATCAAGTTGTTGTTGTCGGTTACGGAACGCAAAAGAAAGCTGACTTAACAGGTTCTGTTTCTATTGTAAATGCAGAAGAGATGAAAAAGGTTTCTAACTCTAACATTTCTACAATGCTTGAAGGTAAGGTTCCTGGCGTTCAGATTACAACAGATGGTCAGCCTGGTGCTGATCCTACGGTAAGAGTACGTGGTATCGGTTCATTTGGAAGTACAGCACCTTTATATGTTATAGATGGTGTTCCTATGGGAACTTCTATCCGTGACTTCTCTCCTAATGACATTGCTTCAATCCAAGTGCTGAAGGATGCCTCTGCTGGTGCTATTTATGGTTCGCGTGCTGCTAACGGTGTGATTATCATTACTACAAAGAATGGTCAAAAAGACCAACCCTTGAAGGTTGGATACTCTGGTTATTTTGGTGTTGATAAAGTTTCTGGCGGTGTTTATGATGTGATGAATTCAGATCAGTATAGTAATTATCTTGGTAAGGCATGCGCTAACTCTAATACAACTCTACCTGGAGGCTACAGTCTTGATGCAAATACTGGTCAATATCATTTTATGGATAATACCAACACAGATTGGTTCAATGAAGTGTTTAAAACTGGTATCCGACAGAATCATAACGTAAACTTCAGTGGTGGTAGTGCTAGCAGTACTTATAATGTTGCTCTTGACTACTTCGAGCAGAAGGGTACGCTTGAAGGTGCTGGACCAAACTATAAGCGTTACAACGCACGTGCAAACAACACTTTTGAAACTAAGTTTATTAAGTTCCGTACAAGTATGGTTTACTCACATTCAAGCCAAGACAATATGGGACTTTCTAATTCTTCAGAATATGTTCAGGGATTGTATGGTGATGTTACCAACGTATTGCGTGGAACTTTGTTGATGCAACCAACTATTAAGGCTTATGACTCATCTACATGGGTGCTTGACGATAAAGTGGGTTCTGCCAGCAACTATAATTATGATGCATACGGCTATGGTGTATATTATGATAATATTCATGGTGATATATCTGCATCTAACCCTTTGTTAGTAAACAATATGCTTAAGCGTAATACAGTAGTTGATCGCTTTGTTGGTACGGCTTCTGCTGATGTAGACTTATTAAAGATGATAGGCTTGGGCAATAAGAACCAACATCTGAATTATAAGATTAATCTTTCATACAGTAATACCCATGCAAAGGATAATACTTGGATATCTGCATGGATTCAGAGTAACCGTGTTTATCTAGACAAGAGTAATGAGCGCCTTACAAAAGGTGAGCGTACATACAATGATGCGTTGATTGAGAATACTCTTACTTATGATGGTACGTTAGGACTACACAATATCAATCTTGTGTTAGGTCAGACATACGAAGAGGAAAACTCAAATACTCTTACTGGTTGGGGCGTAAACTTCTCTGAACCTTATTTCTTGCAGCTTCAGAATGCATCCAAAACATATTCTTCATCTTATGAATATAAGCATGCTTTAGCTTCTTATATTGCTCGTCTTAATTACAACTATGATGAGAAATACTTGATTTCTGCAATTATCCGTCGTGATGGTAGTTCACGTCTTTCTAAAGATATTCGTTGGGGAACATTCCCATCTGTATCTGTAGGTTGGCGTTTTGATAAGGAGAAATTCTTCCCAATCAGTCGCGATATCGTAAATATGTTTAAGGTTCGCGCCAGCTATGGTGTACTCGGTAATGAGAATATTGGTGAATACCAATACATGGCTACAATGAATCGTAACAACATGACTTACAGTTTCAACAATACCCCTGTTACAGGTTCTGCCATATCTACCTATGTAAATGATAACATTGCATGGGAGAAGAAGAAAACTACCAATATTGGTGTTGACCTTGCCATGTTTAATAATCGTGTTGAGTTTACAGCAGAGTGGTACAAAAACCGTTCAGAGGATTTACTTTATGGAGTTCCTGTTCCTGCACAAGCAGGTGTTTCAAACACAAGTGTTACAATGAATGCCGCTTCTATGGACAACAGTGGCTTTGAGTTCTCTGCCACATATCGTAACCACGATAACCAATTAAAGTATGATATCAGTGCTAACCTTAGTACATTGAAGAATAAGGTTACTTCTTTAGGTTTCGGAACTAATTCATATATTACAGGTTCTTATGCTACTTACGTAGGTCATGAAGTAGGTCAGTTCTATGGTTGGGTTTATGAAGGTATTGCACGTACACAATCAGATTTGGACAATCATGCTACACAGCAAGGTGCCAATGTTGGTGACTGTCTTTACAAGGATGTAAGTGGTCCAAATGGTAAACCTGATGGTAAAATCGATGCTTACGACCAAGTTACCCTTGGTAGTGGTCTGCCAAAGATAAACTACGGTTTGAGTGCACGTCTTGAATATAAGAACTTCGATTTGACAATTTCTACTTATGGAGCATTAAACTATCATGTATCAGATGATATTTATAATAGTCTTAATTCATGTTATGGATGGGGAAATAAAGATGTGTCAATCTTAAATGCGAATCAATATTCTGCTGATGGTAAGACATACATCTCAAGTGTTCCACGTACTTATGTAACAAACAACGCTTCTTTGGCATGGAATGATCTTTTCAGTTCTCGCAAAATTCAGAATGCTGCTTATTGGAAGATTGCCAATATTGAACTTGGTTACAACTTACCAGACAAATGGTTCAAAGGCATAATTTCTGGTGCGCGTGCATATATCTCGGCTCAGAATGTTTACACATTTACCGGCTATCACGGTTACAATGTTGACTATGCTGGCGGTACATTTACTCCGGGATATAACTTCTGTTCTTTCCCAACACCACAAACATATATGTGCGGTGTCCAATTCACATTCTAACCTAATATGTCTTTTCAATATGAAACTATATAAAATTTCACTGGCCCTTTTGCTGGGTCTAAGCACATTCACATCGTGCAATGATAAGCTGGAACTGATGAATCCAAACCAGCAAACAACAGGTACATTTGGCTTTAATGCTGATGACTTGCAGGAAAGCGTTATAGCTGCTTATAACCATATTCGTATGGAAGGTTCTTATGCTCGTGTAGGCTACACAATAGATGTATGCCGCGGTGATGAAGCATGGAATTCATCTCAGGTGTGGTATCTGCCTTTTGATGATCTTAATGAGCCAGTTACCGATGAAATAAGTTCATGGTCTTGGCGTGAATGGTATTACACAATCAATGTATGTAACTTTGTTCTTTCACGTTGCAACGGCGATGATGCCCAACTCTCTGAAGATATGCGTCGCATCAAGGGACAAGTGCTGTTCCTTCGTGGTTTATCATATTATAACCTAGTAGGATATTATCAGAATCCTCCACTGATAACAGACTATAAAGATTATTCTACTCTTGATGGTCTATATGGTGCTAATAGTACTTTTGATGCAGTACTTGATCAGGTAGAAAAAGATTTACAGGAGGCAATGACTTTACTTCCTTCTCGTGATACGGGTGGTGAATGGTCTGGAGGTCGTGCTACATGTGGTGCTGCTGCTGGATATTATGCACGTGCTCTGATGCAGCGTCATAAGTATAGTGATGCGCTTGCAGTACTCAAAGATATCATGGCCAAGAAATACGGAACATACAAGTTAATGGCAAACTATGGTGATAATTTCCGTGAAGGTTCTCAATATGAGAATAATGCTGAGAGTCTGTTTGAGGTGCAATTCCTTGATTATGGTTCGCAGGGCACAGACGATGAGTGGACTCCAGCAAACACAAGTGCTTATGCTACACAGGGTTCTGCTATTGAAAGTAACTATGGTCCTGGTGCTTATGGTGGTTGGGCTGATATATCTGCTTCACCATGGTTGTATCAACTTTTCAAGGGTGAGCGTACAACAGCTGGCAAACTTGATCCACGTTTATATTGGACTATCGGAACTTATGAGTCTGACTGGGAAGGATTTGAATATGGCAACTCATGTTATACGTCTAAACTTACTGCTGCAGACACGGTGGTAACAAACAATAATAATGGTGGTTTACCAATCGCTAAGTTTACGAATCTACGCACTGGTCTATATAATAAGGTGGTAACAGGTTTGCATGATGGTATAAACCTGCGTATGATGCGTTACTCTGATGTGTTACTTCGTGCAGCAGAATGTGAGAATGAAGTCAACGGTCCTACACAGCAGGCTATCGATTGGATTAATCAGGTTCGCGAACGTGCAAATCTTGCAGACTTGAAACTTGCTGATTTTCCAAATGCAAATATGCTTTTTGAGCAGATTGCCAATGTAGAGCGTCCAAAGGAATTTGGTTGTGAGTTTGGTCGTGGATTCGACCTCCTGCGTTGGGGCTTCTTTTACAGTGCCGACCGTTTGCAGCAGTTGAAGGAACACGGAACTTTCCGCCGTTCTATACACCATGTGAAGGATCCTGTTAGCTATTCTAACATAGCAACTGATCCAGAACTAAAGAGCTCTTATGATTCTTATGTTCAGGGACATGAGTTCCTGCCTATTTATCAAGGTTTGCTTAACAATAATCCTAACCTTAAGGGTAATTCTGCTAATGACGGAACTGATAACTCAACCTACTTTAGTCAGAAGGGTTGGACAATACATCCAGTGGTAAGTCTAAGCAAATAGAAATAACACATTACATTTATCTATAAAAGATTATGAAACATCTAAATAAAATAGCATCCATTTTTTGTGGTGCTGCATTTGGACTACTGGCTCTTGCCAGTTGCGAGGGCGGCGACGTGTATAATGTGAATGCTCCAGACTGGATTTCCCATAAAATAGACTCTATAGAGAATTCAAAGAAATCAAACGAAGAGGTTTTGGTTGGCATGCAGGAAGATGTGTACACGATTGGTAATAGTGACTATTCTTCAGGATGGTGGTCTAGTTTCTCGAAGTATTATGTTGTTCCAGACGGACAGAAGTGGAATGCCGTGTTAAACCTTAATCTCAACTCTGGCGATAATACTTATTATAAGAACTTCGCGATTGTCTTTACAAATGATGTCGATCGTGGTGGTACTGGATATCAGGAATATGGTTCATTCCGTTTTGATGCTACTGGCGATTCAGCCAAGTATAATTCACAGTGGGGAAATCATCTATATTTTAAGTATACCAACAGCACGCAGTTGCTCGCTCCAGATGCTAACAACAAAGACGCAAATGTGCAGAAGTTAGGTGGAAAAGTAACGATAACTGTAGATCGCACTAGTAGCAATGCTTTTAAAATAAAGATTACGAATGGTACAGTAACAAAGACCTATGATCAGCCATTTAAGCTGTCTAATCTCAATGCTGATCCTTCTGATACCAATATTCGTTGTTTCCTAGTGCCAGAGGGTTCTTATATTGATTTCCTTCAGACAAACATTGTTCCAATAGGTGGACTTACTTCTGCTCAGGACAAAGCCCCTGTATCTATGGTGCTCCAGAATGTTCCTGATGAGGTTACACGAGGCACTACACTTGACAAGGCAATGTCGAACATCTCTGCTGAGGTTACTTATGAGGAAGGTGTAAAGAAAGTAATTCCTGCTTCTGAACTTTATATTTCTGCTATTCCTGATATGGATGTACCGGGAGAGAAGAATCTTGTAGTGATATACAACAAGACTTTCAAGGGCAGTAATGCTACAAAACCGATTGTTGCGTATGCAAAGTTCAATGTTGTGAACAGCATTTCATCTATAAAGATTACAAAGGCGCCGAGCAGAAGTAATTACTATTTCTTCAATTCTGCAGCAACAAGTGGTATGACTGACCGCACTTTGGCTTTTGACCCTACAGGTATGGAAGTCACAGCAACGTATGCAGACGGAAGTTCTGCTGTAATTGATAATGCAAAACTTAAGTTCTCTTCAGTTCCAGCTTCTGCTGGCACATATAACGTTACTGTTAGTACGGCAAATGGAAAGACGGATAATGTATCGGTAACAGTTTCAGAATCATCATCTACATTTGTAACTCCAAATCCTACTGCTCTCGGAGCAGCAGATAATACAGGTGCATGGTGGTCTGTATTTACAGATAACATTAAAGTTCCTGCCGGTAAAACTTATGCTGTATCATTTACCAATTACAGTAGTATGGCTGGCAACTGGAATAATTTCGTGACGATACTCCGTAATTCTGCAAATTCTGAATATGCGGTAGTACGTTCTGATAATTATGGTTGGGGTAATGGATACGCTGCATCAAGAAACAGTGGTGGACAGGCAAATTGGCCTTCATGGCTAGCTGCTATGAACGGAGCTAATGTCAACCTTTATGTCACTAACTGTAACAATGGAACCGCAGATGTGCAAGCTGTTATGAAAGGTACTGATGGCAAGACTTACATTCAGTACTATCTTGGCGTGAATACCGTTGACGTAAATGATTTGTGCTTTGCATTTACCATAGACAGTTGTCATTTGGTATTCAAGTCAAGTCTTGCAGCAGGCAAGAGATCTTCTTATCGTAAATGATGATATAAAATGAAATATCTGAATATAATATTGTTGTCATTGAGCAGCCTATTTGCTATAGGCTGCTCAGGTGGCGACACTGTTGACGAAGTCAATAAGACAACACCTACAACTCCAGACAGTCCTGATGATCAGTTGGCAAGTTATGTAGCACCAACATATAATGATGATTATACGTCTATTGCAAGTTGGGATAACCGTAGTAAATGGAATCTCGCTAATGTTCACGATCCTACTGTGATGAAAGCTGATGATGGTTATTACTACATGTATCAGACCGATGCATCATATGGTAATGCGCATATCGGACATGGACATTTCTTTTGTCGTCGTTCCAAGAATCTTGTAGACTGGGAGTTTATGGGAGCCACAATGTCAAGCCTTCCTTCATGGGTTAAGACCAAATTGAATGAGATTCGTGCTAATATGGGGCTATCTGCCAGCACAGTTAATTTCAATGATGAAACACAGTTCGGTTTTTGGGCACCTTGTGTACGCCGTGTCAGCGCGAATCTGTATCGTATGTATTATGTTATCACAATTCCTGGTACAATCAATGGGGATAATACTTGGTCGGAACGTTCTTTCATAGGTATGATGGAAACTGCTACACCATCCAATGTAAGCAGTTGGGTAGATAAAGGATATGTGATTACAAACGCATCAGATAAAGGACTTAATTTTAATGTAAAGTCTAATGATTGGGCTAATTGCTATTTCAAGTATAATGCCATAGATCCTTCATATATCATCACACAAAGTGGTGAACATTGGTTGGTTTATGGTTCATGGCATTCTGGCTTCGCAGCAGTTCAACTTAACTCTTCTACTGGTTTACCGCTTAATGCACTGGGTAATCCATGGGGTACTGATATTTCTGCTTATGGAAAATTGATTAATACTCGTCAGATGGGTAACCGTTGGCAAGCTTCCGAGGCTCCAGAGGTTGTATACCATGATGGTTATTATTATATGTTTATGGCTTACGATGAATTGTCTGTGGCATATAATACACGTGTTGTACGTTCCAAGAATATAGATGGTCCTTACGTGGGTATAGATGGTACTGATGTTACCAACAATGGCGGTGACGCATACCCTATAGTTACGCATCCTTATAAATTCTCAAAAGGTTATGGATGGGTAGGTATATCGCATTGTGCTGTATTCGATGACGGGAATGGTAACTGGTTTTTCTTTTCACAAGGCAGATTCCCTGCTAATGTGGGTGGAAACGCATATAGCAATGCTATTATGATGGGACAGGTACGCAGCATACGCTGGTCAGAAGATGGTTGGCCTGTTGTGATGCCTGAACGTTACGGTGCAGTCCCGCAAGCTGCTATAACAGAGAGCGAACTTGTTGGCAATTGGGAACATATTGATCTAAGTTATAATTACGCTAAACAGGATGTTGCAACGGCAATGACTCTTGATGCTAATCATACAGTTACAGCAGGAACATGGACAGGTGCAACATGGAGTTATGATGCCACAAGTAAAGTGCTTACTGTCAATGGAGTTAAACTCTATCTACAGCGTGAAGTAGATTGGGAGGCTTCTCCTCGTAAAGCTACTATCGTCTATGCAGGTTATAATGGTAAAAAGACATATTGGGGTAAGAAAGTAAACTAAGATCAAGTCAGAAATACTTAATTTAGAATACAGAAGAATGAAACTAAAATTATTGATTACATGTACGGTTTTGCTTTCTTGTTTGATGACAGTGAAAGCAACCGACGGTATTACATCACCATTTGTGCACGATCCTGTGCTCGCTTATGATGGTAGCCGCTATTATATATATTGTACAGGTCAGGGAATACAGGTGTATTCTTCTGCTGATTTAAACAAATGGCGTGATGAGCCTTCTGTATTTGATTCTCCACCACAATGGGCAATGAAAATGGTTCCTGGATATAATGGACATACTTGGGCGCCAGATATCATCTTCTATCAAGGTAAATACCATTTGTTTTACAGTTGTTCTACATTTGGTAAAAATCGTTCAGCAATAGGTCATACAGAGAATGTAACTTTGAATCCTTCTGATCCACGTTATAAATGGGAAGACAAGGGATGCATCGTTAATTCTGTTCCCGGCAGAAACGAATGGAATGCCATAGACCCTAATGTTATCGTAGATGGGGATGGTACTCCATGGATGGCGTTTGGCTCATTTTGGAATGGCATCAAGCTAGTCAAACTTACAACAGAGATGGATGCTGTAGCGCAGCCTGAAGAATGGTATAGTTTGTGCAAAAGAATGAATAATGCGCTACCAGATAGTTTACCTGGGGATGATGCAGTCGAAGCTCCGTTTATTTATCATCGTGGTGGATATTATTATCTTTTTGTATCTTTTGATTATTGTTGCAGGGGATTAAAAAGTAACTATAAAATAGCAATAGGTCGTTCTAAGAATGTAAAGGGTCCTTATCTTGACAGAGATGGTAAGGATATGTTGCGAGGAGGAGGTAGTATTCTTTTGGAGGGTGATCACAAAACTTATGCTGCAGTCGGTCACTGTTCTGTTTATGATTTCTCCGGACACACATATCTTTTTGCTCATGGTTATGAAATACATGACAATGGAATGCCGCATCTTGTGAAGAAAGAATTAAAATGGAATGATGAAGGATGGCCTATTATAATTCCTTGAAGATGTTTGAATAGAAAGTTTTAGAAATATCGATTAATCGTATTTTTGACTTGAGTATAAGGGATGATGGGCTGTGAAGTCAACCATCCCTTTTTTCATCTTCATAATCCCTTAAAAGAACAATGTAATCGCATAAATATCATGTTATAAATCATACTTTATACCTTATTTTTTAAATTGCACAAAAAGCCTATTCTGTGCACAAAGGGGTTGATTTTGTGCATTTTATTTGGTGCGCTTATAAAAAATAAGTAATTTTGCGACCAGCTTTGAAGCAAAATACACAATTATATATAATAATTTATGAAATTGAAAATCGTTGTACTTGCTAAGCAAGTACCTGACACACGAAATGTGGGAAAGGATGCAATGACAGCAGAAGGCACCGTAAATCGTGCTGCTCTTCCTGCTATCTTTAATCCTGAAGATTTAAATGCCTTGGAGCAGGCTCTTCGTTTGAAGGACCAGAATCCAGGCTCAACAGTTGGAATTCTCACAATGGGCCCTCCACGTGCTGGCGAAATCATTCGTCAGGGACTATATCGTGGAACCGATACCGGTTGGTTGCTTACCGACCGCCTCTTTGCCGGTGCTGATACATTGGCAACTTCTTATGCTTTGGCAACAGGTATAAAGAAAATAGGTGACGTTGATATAGTAATAGGTGGTCGTCAGGCTATTGATGGCGATACTGCACAGGTTGGCCCACAGGTAGCACAGAAGCTGGGACTTAATCAGGTTACTTATGCAGAGGAAATAATAAAGGTAGAAGATGGTAAAGCTACAATCCGTCGTCATATTGACGGTGGCGTTGAGACAGTTGAGGCTCCTTTACCAGTTGTAGTTACCGTAAACGGAAGTGCAGCTCCTTGTCGTCCATGCAACGCAAAACTTGTAATGAAATACAAATATGCTACTTGCCCTATGGAACGTAAGGGTGACGAGCCTTGGACAGAGCTTTATGCTGAGCGTCCTTATCTAACCCTTAATCAGTGGTCTGTTGCTGATGTTGATGGTGATGCAAAACAGTGTGGTCTTAGCGGTTCACCAACAAAGGTGAAAGCTGTAAAGAATATTGTATTCCAGGCTAAAGAGAGCAAGACCCTTACAGGCTGTGATGCAGATGTAGAGGGACTTATCACGGAATTATTGGACGAAAAGATTATTGGTTAATAGTAGTAGACTTATGAATAACGTATTTGTATATTGCGAGATCGAAGGCACTACTGTTGCCGAGGTATCTCAGGAATTACTCACTAAGGGTCGCAAGCTAGCTAACGAACTTGGTGTAGAACTTGAAGCCGTTGTTGCCGGTACTGGCATCAAAGATAAGGTAGAAAGTCAGATCTTGCCTTATGGTGTTGATAAATTGTTTGTTTTTGATGAAGAGGGATTGTTCCCTTATACATCAGCTCCTCATACTGATATATTGGTAAACTTGTTTAAGGAAGAGAAACCACAGATATGCCTTATGGGCGCAACCGTTATCGGTCGTGACCTTGGTCCTCGTGTAAGTTCTTCACTTACTTCAGGTCTTACAGCCGATTGTACACAGCTTGAGATTGGTAGCTATGAAGATAAGAAGACTGGTAAGCTTTATGAAGGTCTGTTGTATCAGATTCGTCCTGCTTTCGGTGGTAATATAGTTGCTACAATCGTTAACCCTGATCATCGTCCACAGATGGCGACTGTACGTTCAGGCGTAATGCAGCAGGCTATTTATGATGGTAAGGCAAAAAATGAGGTCGTTTATGCTGACGTAGCAAAATATGTACCTACAACAGATTTCGTTGTAAAGGTTCTCGATCGTCACGTTGAGGCTGCAAAGCATAATCTTAAAGGTGCTCCTATCGTTGTAGCTGGTGGTTACGGTGTAGGAAGTAAAGAAGGTTTCAATCAGTTGTTCTTGCTTGCCAAGGAACTTCATGGAGAGGTTGGCGCAAGCCGTGCCGCCGTTGATGCTGGTTGGATAGACTCTGATCGTCAGATAGGACAGACTGGTCTTACAGTTCATCCTAAGGTATATATCGCTTGCGGTATCTCTGGTCAGATTCAGCATATCGCCGGTATGCAGGATTCTGGTATCATAATCTCTATCAACAATGATCCTGATGCTCCAATCAATAAGATTGCTGATTACATCATTAATGGTACTGTTGAAGCGGTTGTTCCAAAGCTAATAAAGTATTACAAACAGAATAGTAAATAATAAAATGGCAAACTATTATACAGATCATCCAGAGATTGGATTCCACTTGAATCATCCTCTGATGAAGCGCATCGTTGAACTCAAAGAGCGCAACTATGCAGACAAAGAGAATTTCGATGATGCCCCTGTCAACTATGAAGACGCTATAGAGAACTATAAGCGTATTCTTGATATTACAGGAGATGTAGCTGCAAATATCGTTGAGCCTAACTCTGAAAGTGTAGACCTTGAAGGTCCACATCTTGAGAATGGCAGAATGATTTATGCCAGCAAGACATTCGAGAACCTTGACGCTACCCGTAAGGCTGGTCTTTGGGGAATCTCTATGCCAAGACGTTATGGCGGTCTTAACTTGCCTAACATCACATTCTCTATGCTCAGTGAAGTTATATCTGCAGCTGATGCTGGTTTCCAGAATGTATGGTCACTCCAGTCTTGTATCGATACTCTTTATGAGTTTGGTTCAGAGGAGCAGCGCCAGAAGTATATTCCACGTATAGCAGCAGGTGAAACAATGTCTATGGACCTTACAGAGCCTGATGCAGGTTCTGACCTTCAGCGCGTAATGCTTAAGGCTACACAGGACGCAGACGGTACATGGCGTTTGAACGGTGTTAAGCGTTTCATCACTAATGGTGACTCTGATATTCACTTGGTTCTTGCTCGTTCTGAGGAAGGTACTAAGGATGGACGTGGCTTGTCTATGTTTATCTATGATAAGCGTGATGGCGGTGTTGACGTTCGTCACATCGAGCACAAGCTTGGTATTCACGGTTCACCAACATGTGAGCTTGTTTACAAGAATGCTAAGGCTGAAATTTGTGGTAACACTCGTCTAGGACTTATCAAGTATGTCATGGCACTTATGAATGGTGCTCGTCTTGGTATTGCAGCACAGTCTGTTGGTGTTGAGCAGGAGGCTTACAATGAGGGTCTTGCTTATGCTCAGGAGCGTGCACAGTTCGGACAGAAGATTGTTGAATTCCCAGCAGTTTATGATATGTTGTCTCGTATGAAGGCTAAACTTGACGCTGGTCGTTCACTTCTTTATCAGACAGCTCGCTACGTAGATATCTACAAGGCTTTGGAAGATATTTCACGTGAGCGCAAGCTAACTCCAGAGGAGCGCGCTGAGATGAAGACATATACTCGTCTTGCTGATGCTTTCACACCTATCGCTAAGGGTATGAACTCTGAATATGCAACTCAAAACTCTTATGATGCTATTAGCATTCATGGTGGTTCTGGTTTCATTATGGAGTATAAGAGTCAGCGTTTGTACCGTGATGCTCGTATCTTCTCTATCTATGAGGGTACAACACAGCTTCAGGTTGTTGCAGCTGTTCGCTACATCACTAACGGCACATATCTTTCTATCATTAAGGATATGCTTCAGACTGAGGTTTGCGACTGCGTTAAGCCATTGCAGACACGTGTAGCAAAACTTGTTGATCTATACGAAGATGCTCTTAACTATGTTAAGGAAGCAAACAATCAGGATATGCACGATTTCCTTGCTCGTCGTCTTTATGATATGACAGCAGAGATAATCATGTCACTGCTTATCATTGAGGATGCTACACGTGCTCCAGAACTCTTCAAGAAGAGTGCAAACGTTTATGTTCGCATGACTGAGGAAGATATTATTGGTAAGGTTGCTTACATTAAGTCATTCACTGTTGAGGACCTCAAGAGCTTTACGGTTCAGGAAGAGGCTCCTGTAGCTGAATAATTTATTATAAAATACAAATAAAAGGCGCATCTTATTAGATGCGCCTTTATTGTTTCTTCTTATTATCACACTTTTTCGAGGATACTTCAAAGCATTTTACACATTTTTTCGAGGATAGAAATTGCAATTTACAACACTTTTTCGAGGATACTTTGATGTGAATTCCACACTTTTTCGAGGATAGCCTGTGTTTCTTACTGCATTTTTTCGAAGATCATAGTAACACGTATTACATTGTAATGCTATATTAACACGGTCTTAATTGAGTTGTAATATACGTTAAGTACATTTACAGCGTAAAATAAACGATTAATATTTATTATTATGAACAATGTATTGAAAATATGGAATGCAATGTTGGCAGTATCTGCAGTAGTAACGTTTATACTAATCACGATATTGTTTATGCTAATAAGATAAACAATATCGTTATGTATTCGTGAACTGAATGGGGTAGAGGTTGGATTATTTCACAACCAACTTCTTCCCTTGATGTATGTAAATTCCTTTTTGTGTAGGTTTGGCTGTAAGGCGCATACCTTCAAGGTTATACCATGCATTATTTGTAGATACACTGTTGTTGTTTGTTGTGATATTGTCTATTCCTGTAACAACAGAAGTGATGTCATTTGCTGAATATTTGCCGTTTACCAAGCTTGAAATCTCGTAATAGGTATCTTCACTTATTGGACCTAGATCAACAGTCTGTAATTTACCACTGCCTTGATCAAATATTATATTGAAGGTGTATCCAGCCGAATTTACGTCAAACGTCTTATAATAATATGTATTACCGTCAATAACCTTACTGTCGGTAACAGTGTTTCCAGGCCAAGCTCCATTGAGATTCCCCGTGCTATCCCAAGCATAGAAGTAAAGAGCTGACCATGAAGGGTCTTTAAGATATACTGTAGCCTTGTGAGCGGTGAAAGGCTTTACTATATAGTCACGTGTGATAATGCTTGATACAGCACCATCTTTCAGCAATCCCACTTTCAACGTCTCGCTTGATGAAATATTTATTTTACTGCCGCTAGCTAGTTGTTCACTGCTTGTTGTTGGATTTGTTCCGTCAAGGGTATAAACAAGTTTGGCATTTGCATTCTCTGACGCAGCTGTTACAGTTACATCAAATGCAGCAGAATATGTTCCCGAAGCTTTATCTGCGAAAGCAAGTTCGGCTTTGTTCTCCATAAAGTATTTATAGTGATAACCAGAAAGAATGTTTGTATATCCTGTTGGCACATACGTATTTACGTCGAACCCTACAACAACAATCATATTGTGGTCGCCTTCCACTCTGTTTGCGTAGTGGAGTTGGCTGTTTGCCATATTTGTATATGTACTTGTGTTCTTAATTCCGGCAGCCTTTCGTGCGTCAATCATAGACTTTATCTCCTGCTTATATGCTTTCCAGTGAGGCAGAAAAACGCAAGGAGTTCCAGGCATAGCCAGCAGATAGGCATTTGTAGCCAATGTATCTTTTTTTATAGGGTCAAGTGTTTCTGTAGCACTGCGATATTGCGTATCGTGGTTCTCCACGAAAGTCACAGCATATTGACTGTAGTTTACATCGTGAACCAAATTGTTTGTACTGTTCAGTTTTGACCAGTCGTTGTTGTTCACTGCATCTCTGACATTATATCTGAATTGGAAGTCAAATGCTGCACTCTTCTTGTTCGTATTATTGATCCATGCCTCTATAGTAGAGTTTGAATCCCAACATTCACCTACCGAATAACTAACTCCTGCTGCATCGTTATAGTCAGCTACATGACTGGCATTGAATCCCTTTACCATGTCATATCTGAAGCCAGTATATCCAAGGTCATTGATAAGGAAATTCTCATACGCCTTAATAATAGTCTGCACGTTTGCACTCTTGTGATCAAGGTCACGGCATCCACTCCAGTCTTCGCCTTCATCATTATTACTGCTTAGGCTTATTCCTTTTGAGTCAGCCCACGTCTTAGTTGCTCCTCCGTCGTCATTGGCAACAATGTCTGTAGGCAGCATCTGATAGGTAACGCCGTTGTATGTTTCAGAAGGATAATCAACCCATGAACCGTTTACTCCAAGATTGTTTCTGTGGTTCACCACCACATCTGCAATCGTTCCAAGCCCCTTATCTTTAAAAGTCTTTATCATTGACTTTAGTTCGGTTTGCGTTCCGAAACTGCTGTTTTGATCAAAGTAATATACAGGCAAATATCCCATTACATTACCTGTTGTATTGCAGTTACCACTTTGTGGAACCCAAATCAGATTAAAGTATTGTGACAGCTCATCAGCCTGACTTTCGAGATTAGTCCATTTTGTGTCAGTGTAAGAGTCCCAGTAAAAGCCTTGTAGCATCACCCCTCCGTAGTTGGCTGGCCAACCTTGCGCAAATGCACAAATACTTAGGATACAATTAAATATGATTACATATATTCGCTTCATAATATTATAATTATAGTTTATGTTGCGAATATACAACTTATTTCAGTGCAATCGTTTCCACAATGCTAATCAATTAATTAAAATTGTATGCAAACGATTGCACTGCGCCGTGCAAAGACCTTAGTATTCTATCTTATCGTCTTTTTTCGCCCAGTCTTCGAAAGTCTTTATAGCCTCTTCTCTGAGCATTTGTTCAGATGGTTTCTTTCTCTTGTTAGGGGAAAGCGCAATTTCGTCATAGATGAATGAGTCGTCAAAGTCAATGTTCTTTGCGTCTTCTTTTGTGTTGGCATAATATATCTTGTCAAGATGTGCCCAGTATATTGCACCAAGACACATAGGACAAGGCTCGCACGATGTGTATATAGAGCATCCTTCCAAAGAGAATGTACCCAGTTTCTTTCCTGCCAATCTTATTGCGCTTACCTCTGCATGAGCTGTTGGGTCGTGATTAGCTGTAACACGGTTTACTCCGGTAGAAATAATATTACCGTTTTTATCTGCAATTACGGCACCGAAAGGTCCACCGCCATTTCTTACATTTTCGTTTGCCAAGCTTATTGCTTCGCGCATCAATTCTTTTGTCGTCATAATATTTTAATAATAGGGTCGTCTAAGGTACTGCAAATTGGGGAAAATACAAAATAAAACACAAACTTTTTTGTTTTATACCCCTTGTGAGTCTTTTAGTTACTAGTGGTGATGTCAATTTGCTTTTTATATAAACCCTCATAGAAATATCTATATATCAAGTAGAATTAGCAATAATCGTTATCTGTGTTTGAAGCATAATAATCATGTGAGGAAACAAAAAATGCTTAATCATCATTTGTGATATGATATTGTGATACGCTGTTCGTTGAACAAAAGTGCCAGTTTGCTGAATTAATTTCCTGTGTATTGTAGAAACAACTACCTTTGCTGTATAATAAAACGAACAATAATTTTTTTTATGAGATAGGATTTACATTATTAGGATTAGTTATTAGTTTTTTTTGAGAAAAAGTCTTTGTCCCCAAGCTTCACAGTGATGTGCAACTTGGGGACAGTATTTTATTTACGAGTCAACAAAAACGTAACTCTATTACATTCCAAATATCTTCAGATCGTCTTCTACGGTTGTTATTCCGGCAATACCGAATTGTTCAACAAGCACGTTAGCAACGTTTGCAGAAAGGAATGCAGGTAGAGATGGACCTAGATGTATATTCTTCACGCCCAGACTGAGCAGTGCCAACAAAACAATTACAGCCTTCTGCTCATACCATGCGATGTTGTATGCTATTGGCAACTTGTTGATGTCGTCAAGTCCAAACACCTCTTGCAGTTTCATTGCTATTACGGCAAGTGAGTAACTATCGTTGCATTGTCCTGCGTCGAGCACTCTTGGAATACCGTTGATGTCGCCGAGTTCAAGTTTGTTGTATTTGTATTTTGCGCATCCAGCAGTAAGTATCACTGCGTCTTTTGGCAAAGCCTTAGCGAAGTCTGTGTAATAGTTTCTGCTCTTCATTCGTCCGTCACAGCCAGCCATAACGACAAACTTCTTGATGTCTCCGTTCTTCACAGCCTCTACAATTTTGTCGGCTAGTGCAAGCACCTGATTGTGAGCAAATCCTCCCAATATCTCTCCGTGTTCTATTTCTGTAGGTGCGTTGCATTGGCGAGCAGCCTCGATAACTTCTGTGAAGTCTTTGTGTCCGTCGCTTCCTGCCTCTATGTGTTTACATCCTGGGAAACCAGTACTGTTCATTGTAAACATGCGCTCCTTGTAGTTTGCGTTTGCAAGAGGAGGAACGATACAGTTTGTTGTAAATACAACAGGACCATTGAAACTAGAGAATTCCTCTCTTTGTTTCCACCATGCGTTTCCGTAGTTACCTACAAGATGCTTATATTTCTTCAGTTGTGGGTAATAATGAGCAGGTAGCATTTCACCGTGAGTGTACACGTCAATGCCCGTACCATCAGTCTGTTTTAGCAAGTCTTCAATATCGTGCAAGTCGTGACCGCTAATCAGTATACCAGGGTTTTTACCAACTCCGATGTTCACCTTTGTTATTTCAGGATTACCATAGCTCTTAGTATTTGCTTCATCAAGCATAGCCATAGCTTTCACTCCAGCTTTACCTGTTTCCAATACAAGGTTGAATAGTTCTTCCTGTCCAGCATTAGGATTTGTTATTGTTGCAAGTGCGTCACATGTAAAGTTAATCAGTTCCTTATCAGTGAATCCCAGTCTTGCTGCATGTTCATAATAAGCTGCAAGTCCTTTAAGTCCATAAACAGTAAGTTCTTTCAATGAACGGATGTCTTCGTTTTCAGTTCTCAGCACGCCAACCTTTTTATATGCTTCATCATACGAACTCTTGTCGCCGTTCCATTTCAGTTCTTCATAATCAGGCAATGTAATGCCATCAGCCTTAGCTATCAGTTTGTTTCTTATCTCAATACCTTTCTCTATGCGGGCAGCAATACTGTCATCGTCAAAGTTAGCATTAGTGATGGTGCAGAATAAAGCGTCAATCACAAAGTCGTTCACGCAGTCACAAGTGGTCTTACCTGTTTTGCGAAGTTCGCTATCTACAACTGCCACACCTCTTACTACAGCGAGCAGCAAGTCCATATACTCTGAAGTCTGTGGTTGTTTTCCGCAAACGCCTTTCAACACGCATCCAGTTCCATTAGCTGTTTCCTGGCATTGGTAACAAAACATTTTATCGTCCATAATCTATTTATTATATTAATAATGTTATATCTAATCAGTAAATCTACTTTTTGTGTATATTTCTGATTTCGGATGCAAATGTATTTGTTATAAAATAGATGCTAGGTCACATATGTTACTTGACGATGATAAAAAAAGTTAAATAGGCTGTTGCCGATTTTGAATGATGTTCATGTGTTACGTATGTTTGTTCTCAGAATTCCCTTTCTAGCCAGCGTGACATGAATACATCATACACAGAATAATATGTACCATCTTTAGTTACTACATCCGACAGTAGTTCTTTCTCACACAACGAATTCACCAAACGTTTAGATGTAGATGGAGTGCCGATATCATATTTGGCAAGAAAAGCCTTTGCTGTTATCTGCGTTACCTGTCCTTCCTTAGCTACGGCTATAAGATAATTCCATTGAGTGTTAGTTAGCATTTGTCTGTATTGCAGATACAACATTTCGTTTTGCTGTAATATTTCCAGACATGCCATTTTCACGTTATCAATTTTCACCTCCTTTGCTCCGTCGGCAAATATCGTGTGACAGAGACTTTGTGTGTAATATGTATGTTGTCTGGTCCAGTCTAGTATATAGTCAACAGTTTCATCGGTGATAGTTCTGTCGTTGTCATCAAACATCTTTTTGATGAATAATCTATAATTTTCTTTCGCAATCTTATTTATAGATAAAAAAGCCGTACTAGAATAAAATGGTTTCTTAGCATTGGCAAATATATCCGTCATAAGATGTTTTTTACTTCCGCAGAAAATGAAATGCACGTTTTTAAGTGTCTGCATATATGTGCGTAGTAGTGCTTCAATGTTTTGTTCTGGGTATTCGCGTATTTGCTGGAACTCATCATATGCAAGAAGAATATGGATGTTCTGTTGATCTAAAAACTCAAACAGCTCTTTTAATGTGTGTTCCTTTTCTGCAACACCTTGATAGCCAATCTGCAATTGAACCTCACCAGTAAGTGCATCAAATGAGAATTGTGGACGCAGTGATTTAATGAACTTCATGAATTTTTTTCCAAGTTTGCTTTCCTGAGGGAATGCTCTTAGTACAGCTTCTGCTGTCAGTTTAATAAAATCAGCTATTGTGCGAGAGGCGTAAATATCCACGTACACTGGCAAAATGTCAAGTGACTGAATCTTAATTTCATCAAACAAACGATATATAAGTCCTGTCTTACCCATTCTACGAAGTGATACGATAGTCGTATCTGTGTCGTTCTCAAAGTTACGGATAAGTATTTCCAGCTCTTTCTCACGATCACAGAACAGCTCTTTTGACTTGTATGATTTTATAACAAAGGGATTTTCCATATTATTTATGTTTTAATACGATTGCAAATATAATGATTTATTTTGATTACGCAAAATGTGTTACGCAAAATGTGTAACGCATTCTGCGTAATGCCTTTTATCGATGTTTCCAACTGAATATAATCAGCAATAATCATTGTCAAGATTTCTTTTTGTGTCACTAAGTAAAATATCGTTCAGCTTTCTTAAAACAACTTTAATATAATCTAAATGAATTCTAAATCTTATTGTAATTTTAAGTATATATTTTTGCATTGTACTAAATAAAGAAAAATGGAAATAATCAAAAAAATTTGGACATGTATTTTGTCGTTTTTATTAGTTGCCCCGTCATCGGTGGCTCAAGTGCAGATGGCTGTCGTTTCAGATGTGCACGTAATGTCTCCATCTCTTTTGAAGGAAGACGGAAAGGCTTTTTCCGATTATATAAGCCAAGATAGGAAAATGCTTCGTGAGTCTGCATCATTATTAAATGCATTTACGGATAGCATTCTGCATTCATCAGTTAAGTATCTCCTAATACCGGGTGATTTAACTAAGGATGGCGAGTTGGTGTCTCATCGTTATTTGATTGATAATTGTTTGAGCAGACTAAGAAATGCTGGCATTACCATACTTGTTATTCCTGGTAATCACGATGTGAATAATCCTCATGCGGTGGAATATGATGGCAATACTAAAACAAGGGTAGCAACAATATCGCGTTCTGAATTTGCGCAAATCTATAAAGATTATGGGTATGGTCAGGCAATAGCTCGTGATACAGCTTCTCTCTCTTATGTGTATCAGCTTACTCCAAGATTGCGCATTCTTGCTTTAGACGCTACTGAATCAGATCAAAATGATTTTAATAAAGATATTTGTGTCACTCCAGGAAGGCTAAGACCTGCCACATTATTATTTATTAAAGAACAGTTGGCTAATGCTAAGAAGCAAGGCATTACCGTTATCGGAATGATGCATCATGGCTTGCTTGAACATTGGCAATACCAGAATAAGATGATACCGGGCTATGTAATAGACAACAATCTGCCAATAGCTTCGATGATGCATAAAGAAGGTTTGAAAGTTATGCTTACAGGGCATTCCCACGCACAGGATATCACGCAATATAAAGGCATATATGATGTTGAAACGGGTTCCTTGGTTAGTTATCCCTCGCCATATAGATTAATCACGATACAAGGTGATAAAATGAAAATCACGACACACCATATTAATACAATAGATAGCTATTCAGGTAAGATTAGTTTTAAGGATTATTCTAAAAGCTATGAAACTAGAGGGTTTAACAATTTCTTGCAGAAAGTTATTCCTATGCAGATGCCCGATTCCGTAAGGACCAAAGCAATCGACTTTCTCTCAGAAATGATGATTAAAAATTATTATGGCGATGAGAAAATAACCGATGCAGAAGAAGCACAAAGAGTTCAGATTGCAAATATGATTAGGAAGGATTACTCATTTAAATGGAGTCTCATATTCAGACGAGTTGCAAAGGCTATTGGCAACGACACTCTACCAGCTGATAATGATTTCAGTATTGATATAAAATAGAATGAAATGAAAAAGTTTAAAAGATTGTTTTTAAGTTTGTCACTTGTCGCCTTCTCCACACTTTCTTTTGGTGCGGTTGATAACGTGAATAGGGGAGTTGTTGTTGATGATGACGGACAGCCTTTGCCTGGCGTAGTTATATCGTTGATGGGTTCAAATCTCTCTGTCGTTACAAATGCCTCAGGAGCCTTTTCTCTACCTTCAACAGTTAATAAGGGTGAACTACAGTTTTCTTATATAGGATATAAGCGCCAACGATTAAATATCACGGATAATATGAAAGTCGTGATGAGCCAAGATCATAAATTACTTGACGAAGTTTTGGTCACCACTCAGAAACGAAATCAGTCTGCAGTAGATGTTCCTGTTGCTGTGAGTGCATTGTCTGGTCAAAGTTTGCAGATGTTGAATGTTAAGCAGATGGACGAAATGGCACAATATATTCCTGGATTGCAAGTACAACTCCAAAGTCCTAATAATCCAGGATATGTCATACGTGGTGTAACTTCTGATGATGGTGAATCTTATTCACAACCACGAATATCTGTATTTCAGGATGGTGTGCCTATGTCACGCTCACGGGCATCTGTTGTAGAACTTTTCGATATGGAACGTGTTGAGGTCGTGAAAGGACCTCAGGGAACATTGTTTGGTCGTGGAGCTGAGATAGGTGCAATGCATTTTATAAATCACAAACCAGTTAACTATGTTACTGGTGAAGTTGCACTTAATTATGGCACTCATAACCAACGTGGTGTTTCTGGTTTCATCAATACTCCTTTAATTAAAGATAAATTATCCAATCGTTTTGCATTCTCATACGATGCCCATGACGGATTCATTAAGAATTTATCAGGAGGTAGCTTGAATGGTAAGAGTGCTTTGGCACTACGAAATTCAACACGCTTGTTTACAGATGATAACACCTATTTCGACTTGATATTAAATTATCAATATGATGATTATCCAGGCACATCCTTTAAAAGCAATAGTCTGGCTCCTCAAGGTGGTGATGTAAGTCCATTCACTGCTGCAAGTCTTGAAGAAGGTAAACGTCTGGGTATTAAACGACATGTTGGTGGAGCTACACTTCTGTCTAATCATGACTACAATAACAATCTGCATCTTTCCACAATAACAGGCTTCAGAGCCTTTAAGTCAAACGAAAACTTTGATGCAGACGGAACATATCTTCCGCTTCTTGATTGCGAAGAGAACGAAAAAGGTGTGCAGTTTAGTCATGAAATGCGACTGAATTATAATAAGGGAAACTTCAATGGCTTTGTAGGAGCCAGTTACTTTTATGAAAATTCCAGTCAACAGGCAGTTGTGCGCAGTAATCTTCAGTCATTATATCCAGCATACGCTTATAAGGCTTTCGCTGCTAAAGTTCAACCACAGATTACCAAACTAGCCGCTATATTGCCAACGATGTTGCCTGCTGCCTATCAGTCTGCTGTTTCTCAGATGATGACAGGATTGCTAAATAAATGGTTCCCTTCGTCTTATGATCTTACTAAAACCAGCAAGTTAACAACAACTCCTGATTTTTATGGTGATGTAAAAACAGCTTTGGCAGCTTATAATATATCACTTGATGATATGTTGGCTTCACTTGGCACACAGGGACAAACTATTTTGACTACTATAAAATCAGCTTCTGCCTTACCTTTAAATCCTTCTCATTATGAAGAGGGAACTAACTATGGTATCAATCAGGCTGCTGAGGTGTTTGCTGATGGAACGCTTACTGTTGCTAAAGGATTGTCGTTGACAGCCGGACTTAGAGGAACTTATGAACATCAGCGTACTGGTTATAAATCTTCAACTCAGCCTGATGCGCTGTTCGGCAGTATCTTATACCAACCAACAGACAAAACTGTTTATGCCAGTGATAATTATTATTCATGGGTAGGACGTCTTGTTGCTAATTATTTGTTTTCAGGAAACAATGCTTATGTAAGTATATCTAGGGGTAGACGCCCTGGAGTTATAGCCTTTAATAATTCAGCCGATAATATAAGCCACCTCAAGCCAGAGATTATTATTAGCTATGAAATAGGATTAAAGGGTGCATTACTCAATAAAACGCTTAGCTATGATTTAAGCGCATACTATTATGACTGGTCACACTTTCAGACAATGACGCTTACAAATTCAACAGGTTCTATCGCAAAAGTGTATACAGCGAATGATGCAGGTAAAGCCCATTGTTTAGGCTTTGAAGCTGGAATACGTTATGCCATAGATTCTCATGTTTCATTTTTTGTAAATTATGCTTATATTGACGGTAAGTTTAATGATAATGATGAAAATGGAAATCCTCAGGAATATGCTGGTCATCGTTTCAGACTTACACCTAAAACTACCTGTTCTGTAGGAGTTGATGCTGGTTATGACATTGACAAACACACACGTATCTATTTCCGTCCATCTTATGTCTACAAGTCAAAAGTATATTTCGAAGACGATAATGATCCACAGTTAACTCAGGATGGATATGGCTTGGTAAATGTAAATTTAGGAATGAGTAGAAAGATAAAGCATGTCATCTATGACCTTTCTTTATATGGAAAGAATGCTTTCAATAAGAAATATCTTATTGATGCTGGCAATAGTGGTAATCAAATTGGATTCCCTACATTCATTGCAGGTAGCCCAAGTGTATTTGGAGCCCAATTAAGATTATCGTTTTAATTAGATTTGTTATAATATTATCTGCTTGAATTCAGTAGATAGTGTTTTATAATGAATGTGATAGTCCCGATACTTTTTTGCTGTTAGTATCGGGACAAATCATTATAATGCTGTTGTTGAATCTTTAAAGCGAACGCACAGCAAATTTGGTACAGTTCCCTTAGTCTTGTATAGTTCTATAATGTCTTTATAAACAGAATAGGTTGATATAATAAGTTGGTCAGTTCTATTCTTTATCATCAGTTTGTTTATCTGACTGTACCTTTGCATGATGATCTTATCAGTAAGGCTAGGTCCTTTTTTTAGAATCTTGTTTATCTGATTATTATAATTTTCATTATCCACCTTGCCTGATGCATATATCTTTATAGATGCCAGCGATTCAGACATGTTATCAATGAAATTAAATAATTTATAATCACTATCGCTATCAATGATTATTGATAAGTGTTTTATTCTCTCCAGTTTGTTTTGACATACCAATATGAATACAGTGCATTCAGTTCTTTTAATTATCTCTTTGGTCTTATCACTTAACAGTCTTGTTATAGAGTTGCCTTGTATCTTGTCAAGCAATGAGTCCCAATAGTTGCTTTTTATCTTTTTGTTTATGTTGTTATTGTTAATACTATATTTTGAGCCGATCATCAAATAATCTATTTTCTCATTTCTCGTCATTCTGGCTATTTCATCAACAATGTTTTTAGTTACTTTATAAACCTTATTCAGTTTAAGGTTTAGCTGTCCTGCTTCATCATCGATAGGCACAAAACGATCTTTCTCATAATGTTCGGCAGTAATCATGTTCACATCCATACCTTGAGTGAAGTGAGCCGCTATTAGTTGCTTTTGATTTATTGGCTCACCAAATATCAATCTGCTCACACGTAAGAGATTTATTCCGCTGCTAGGCAAACCGAAACTTAGCATTATCTTTTGACGTTTTACGTTTACTGTTTTCTTTTGTTTTTCAAATATCTTTGATATCACGTGTAGGGCAGGTGTTGTCATAAACGTTGTTACCAAAGCCATTATAATCAGCACTGCATATATCGGCTTTGGCAGAACTCCCATCTCGTATCCAATGTTCAGAGCTACAAGTTCCATCAGTCCTCTAGTGTTCATCAGCATACCTATCGTCAGACTGTCGTGCCATGTTTCACCCACAGCTTTTGCTGCTATCGTGCAACCGCCGAATTTACCAGCTATAGCTATTACAATAAGCAATGCGCATATACCAACCATCGACCAACTGTTTATCAATAGCAGATTGGTATTTAAGCCCGTATACGCAAAGAATAATGGCAGGAAGAATGTCAATGTCACGTCTTCCACCTTATTCATCATAATATGACGGAATCCAAGATTGGATGGCATTACTACTCCTGCAATGAATCCTCCAAACAAAGCATGTATTCCTATCAACTCTGTTATAGATGCTGATATTATGAGTGTAAGGAATATAATTCCTATCAGACTTTTGTTCAGGATTTCGTTATTAGCACGTATCTGACTTATTTTTCTGAAAAACGGTCTTACGCACAAAAACATAAATAGGATATAAACGATTGTTAGTCCTACTGTAAATAAGGCACTCGTTGATGACCCTGATTTTGTTAGAGCTATCACAATAGCAAGCAGGCACCAAGCTGTAACGTCATCGTTAGCTGCCGAAGCTATTGACAGCACTCCTAAAGGAGTATTTGAAAGATTCCTTTCCTGCACAATTCTTGCTAATACAGGGAATGCCGTTATACTCATTGATATACCGATGAATAAAGCAAAGGCTAAGAATGATGTTTGCTGTGCTGCGTATTTCTCATATATGTAAAATGACGAAATTATACCAAGGAAGAATGGTACTAGTATTCCTGCATGACTGATAACCAGAGTCTCGTTAAACTTGTTTTTAAGTACTTTAAAATCAACTTCTAGTCCAATCACAAACATAAATAGAATCAGTCCTATCTGACTTATTAAATATATGTTTTCTAATGAGTCTTTCGTGAATATAAAGTTAAATGCATCTGGAAAGTAATGACCAAGTAATGACGGACCAAGAATAATACCTGCTATGATTTCACCAAGTACACCCGGTTGTCCAATATAATTAAATATAGAAGAGAATATTTTGCATGTTATTAATATAATAATTATTTGCATCAATAGAGTCATAAGTGGCTCTGCAAGATTGTTTTTTACCATGCTTGACAACATGCCACCGACTCCACTGTTGTCGCTTACAGATGTTACTGAACCAAGCTTATGAAGTCCTACCCCTGTTTTTAATGAGAGATAAATTAACAAGCTGAATACAGTTATCATTATGATATAGATGTAATTGTTTTTTGTGGATTTCTTCATAATCATTAGTATTAATAGAACAAAATTACGCTTTTTCTCTGTTTTATTATTTGTATTGATTTGATTATTTTTATGTTTTTATTTATTTTTAATAAATTCGTATAGTGATGAGTTGGTATTTGTTAGTTGTATTATAGACAGATTCTGTAATGATGTTAATTATATCCGTTATTAGGGTATAGAGCTCAGACTTCTTTTGTAGTAATTTTGCCATCAAAAATAAAGAATACATAAAGTTATGGCAAATAAAGAAGTAGTAGTCCTTTTCGGTGCAGGAAGCATTGGTCAGGCAATTGTTCGCAGAGTAGCAGCAGGTAAGCATTTGGTATTGGCAGATTATAGTCTCGACAATGCGAATGTTGCAGCAAAGACACTCGAAAATGCAGGTTTTGAATGTAGTACGATAAAGGCAGACCTCGGCAGCAAGGAGGATATTCTCGCTGTTGTTGCTGAAGCTGTAAAATGGGGAGAAGTAAAGTTCCTGATTAATGCAGCAGGCGTTTCGCCTTCACAGGCTCCTGTAAGCGAGATTCTCCGTGTGGATATGTATGGTACAAGCGTATTACTTGAGGAGTTCGGTAATGTAATTGCCGAAGGTGGTAGTGCAATCATTATCTCTTCGCAAAGTGGTCATCGTTTGCCTGCTCTTCCTCAAGAACAGAATGATGCTTTGGCTATGTCAAGACCTGAAGATTTATTAAAACTTGACTTCGTACAGGAGATTGATGATACTTTAAAAGCTTATCAATATAGTAAGCGATGCAATGTTCTGAAAGTAGCCTACGAGGCTACTCGTTGGGGGAAGAGAGGAGCAACTGTTAACTCAATTTCTCCAGGTATTATAATCACTCCATTGGCTAATGATGAACTTCATGGACCACGCAAAGATGGTTATCTCAAGATGATTCAAACTTCTCCTGCTGGTCGTGCAGGTACTCCTGATGAGGTTGGCGATTTGGCTGAGTTCTTAATGTCGAGTCGTGGTAGATTCATTAGCGGTACTGATATTCTTATCGATGGCGGTACTACCGCAAGCTATTGGTATGGTGATTTACAGTATCTCAAGGCAACTCACTAAAATGCATAGCTATGAAATATATTAAGAGTCTTGCTATCATGATCGTCTGTCTTCTGATGTCGGTATCATGTTGTGGTCAGAAAATAAAGTTAGAAACTTCACAAAACAAAAAGCAAAGTGTTATGAACAAAGGTAAAGTATTGATAGTCTTTTTCTCACATGCTGGTGAGAACTATAGTGTTGGCAACATCAAAGTTGGCAATACCAAACTGGTAGCTGATGAAATACAGAAGTTTACTGGTGGGGACGAGTTTGAAATCGTTGCAGAAAAGAGTTACGACATGCCTTATAATGAGCTAATAAAATTAGCAAAAGAAGAAACTCAAAGAGACGAGAAACCAGCCTTTAAGGGTGAGGTAAAAGACATTGCTCAGTATGATACAGTCTTCATAGGTGGTCCTGTTTGGTGGGGAACCTATCCGCAGGTAATGTTCACCTTCTTTGATAAATATGATCTCAACGATAAAACAATAATTCCGTTCACTACCCATGAGGGAAGCGGATTAGCCAGTTGTGTGGAAGATCTCAAGACGGCATATCCTAAAGCAAAAGTATTAAATGGTTTTGCTGTATATGGACATGAGGTTCGCAGAAACATGAACAAGGTAGATAATTGGTTGAAAGGTCTTGGATATTAATATGAAAAGCTTAATAGAACAACTGCATCAGGGGGCGCATATTGACATTCGTGATACCGAATATCAGCAAGAAGTGCATTCGGAGATTGACCGTTGTCGTCATCTTTGTTTCATAATCAATCAGACTGATCCAAGTGAAAAGGAGAAAGTCTTATCTTTGGAGCATAAACTAATAGATGATATGGCTGAGAATGCCTTTCTCACACCTCCCTTCCAGATTGACTTAGCGAATTGTTTACATCTGGGTAATAATGTTTTTGCCAATCATGGATTGACAGTGATGTCGTTAGGTGGAATAACCATTGAGGACGGTGCAATGCTGGGACCAGAAGTTGGGCTCTTTACGGTGAATCATAATCCGGAGGATGTGAGAATTGTTTATACCAAGCCTATTATTATTAAGAAAGGTGCATGGATTGGTGCTCGTGTCAACATCATGCCCGGAGTAACTATTGGCGAAGGAGCGATTGTTGCTAGTGGTGCTGTTGTCACCCATGATGTAGAATCTCATACACTTGTGGCAGGAGTACCCGCAAAGAAGATAAAAAAGCTGTAATCAGTCTATTTTAGATGATTCAGTAATGATATTAAAAACACTAATATAAATAAGGAATACAATTATGGCAACATTAGAAGATAAGTTCGCAATTCGTGAACTTCAGGAGCGTTACGCAACAGAGAGTGATAAGAATAATCAGGATTACTATCGTAAACTGTTTGTAAAGAACGTAAAGCTGAGAGTATATTTCTATGGAGAACTTGGAATTCAAGCCGACACTGTAGACAGTATGATTACCCAATATAAGGCATTTGGAGCTGCTAAGGCAAGTTTTCACCAAAATGGTCAGCACGTCATCGATTTTCAGGATGATACTAATGCCACAGGCATCTGCTATGCTCTGGCAACTCTTGTAAATGAGAAAGAAGGTAAGAACGAGTTGATGCTTCACACTGTTCGCTATTACGATAAATACGAGAAAATAGATGGTCGCTGGTGGATTACCGAGCGCAGTCAATATTTCGTATACACGACATCTGCATGTGTGCTCAATACTGAAGACTCCACCAAATAATTGATATTTATTTTTTTAAATCGCAAAAACATGATGAAATCAATCAAACTTAATAACGGAGTAGAAATGCCATTGCTCGGCTATGGTGTTTTTCAAGTTAAACCAAACGAGGCTGAACGTTGTGTATTAGATGCTATCAAGACAGGCTATCGACTGATAGATACAGCTCAGGCATATTTTAATGAGGAAGGTGTTGGTGAAGCCATTGCAAAGTGTGGCGTAGACCGTAGTGAACTATTCATTACCACAAAGGTCTGGGTTTCAAATTCTGGCGAGAAAAAAGCCTATGATTCTATACTCGAGAGCCTTCGTAAGTTGAAGACCGATTACATCGACCTATTGCTCATCCATCAGCCTTTTGGAGATTACTATGGCACATATCGTGCAATGGAACAAGCTCTAAAAGAGGGTAGGGTCAGAGCTATAGGAGTAAGTAATTTTCGTCCTGACAGATGGATTGATCTCGTAAAACATGTAGACGTGAAACCTTCTGTCATACAGTTGCAAACCAATGTATTCTCACAGCAGCAGGAGATGCGCAAGCTTATAGAAGATACTGATACAAAGCTCATGGCATGGGCTCCTATGGCTGAAGGTCAGAACAACTTCTTTGTTCATCCGTTAATGACAGCAATTGGTAAGAAATATGGCAAATCGGCTGCCCAAGTAGGACTTCGCTTCCTCACTCAGCAGGATATTATAGCTATTCCAAAGTCTACTCATGTTGAGCGCATGCAGCAGAATTTAGAGAGTATGGATTTCAATCTTTCCTCAGTCGATATTGATGAGATCAAAAAACTTAATCAGACTGATGGCGGTAACATTAATTTTACTGATCCTCAGTTTGTTAACTACATTCTCACTGCTTTCGGATAACAGCAATATGTACCAAGGTGGCAAACTTACATGGTCTTTATAGTTCAAAATTACAATGGTCAGAATTCAAAATAAGTGGGAAACAGCCATAATGGTTGCTTCCACTTATTAATAATGTTTAATTCATTGTCATTCAATAGATTATTATTAACTTTGCAAATAACAAACCGACATGGATATGATTAATTTTAATACGATACAGGAATTCGACGATACTTTAGGTGTTGAGACACTGCATCCACTTGTGAGTATAGTTGATTTGAGCAAGTCAAAGATGATGAGTCACATGCGTCATACCATGAGCTTTTATGCCATATTCCTGAAGGATGAGAAAAACTGCGAGATGATCTATGGCAACACCAAGTATGACTATAAAAAAGGTAGTGTGGTGTGTCTTTCTCCTGGTCAGGTGATAGGTATTGAGGGCGATGGCTCTATCTTCCAACCACAAGGTTGGGGACTTTTCTTTGATGCTGACCTTATCCATGGCACAGACCTCGGTCGTAGAATCAAGGATTATCATTTCTTTTCTTACGAAGTCAACGAGGCTCTGCATCTATCAGAACAGGAGCGTGAAACCTTTGTAGGCTGTTTGAATATGATTCAAACAGAGATATTGCACAGTATTGACAAGATGTCTAAAAAACTCATAGCAAGCTATTTAGGCATACTCCTCGACTATTGCCAGCGATTTTATGATCGTCAGTTCATTACGCGCGAAAACATCAATAGTGATATTCTCGTACGCTTTGAGAAGCTACTTAATGACTACTTCAAGGGCGATAATGCCTATAATAATGGTTTGCCCACAGTAGCATGGGCTGCTTCAGAACTCTGTTTGAGTGCCAACTATTTTGGGGATTTGCTAAAGAAAGAAGTTGGAAAGACACCTCAGGATATCATTCATCTTCATATCCTTGATGCTGCCAAGGAAGCCCTTGCCAACGATGAGCATACTATCACTGAAATAAGTGATAGCTTGGGGTTCCAGTATCCACAGCATTTCTGTCGGTTTATAAAGAAAGAAATTGGTATGACGCCAGCGCAGTATAGAAAAAAGCAAACTATATAGAAATAGATTACTCAAAAAAAAGCAGGGGGACCATTGGTCTCCCTGTTTTTGTAAATATCAATTTGTCAATTTTCCGTATTCCTCGTCGCTCACAGCTTCTAACCACTCATTTGGTTCAGAACCAGGCTTCGTATTCTCTACAGCTATATGTGTAGCCAAATGCTGAAACCAACTGTCTGCCTGTGCGCCATGCCAATGCTTTATGCCTTCTGGGATATCTATCACATCACCAGGATTGAGGGCAATAGCTGGTTTGTCCCATTCTTGATACCATCCACGACCAGCAACGCAGATAAGCATCTGATGAGCTCCATGATGTATGTGCCAATTATTACGACATCCAGGCTCGAAAGTAACATTGGCGAGCGGAAGAACAGTGCTGTCGTCTTTGCCAATGTTTTTTGGAGTGATACTAGCCAGATGACTTTCACCAATAAAATACTTGGCGTATGCCGTATTTGGGTTGCCCTTTAACCATGCACCAGCATTCGCATCAGCAGCATTGTCATGTTGTGAAAGCCCATTGTCGCTGAGATACAGCATCAGTTCATTTATTTGTTCCTTGCTATTTCCCATATTCACAGCTCCTGCTTGGTGTGCGGCCAACTGAGGAGCTACTCCTTTGAGTGAAGCCAATGCTGAAACTGTTACGATTTCGCGATCAGCTGCCGAGAGTTGATTACCGGCAAATATATCGCCAAAGAGATGAGACTTCAAGTAATAGTCATCCTGAGGACAGAAATCAAAGTCAAAGGGCCTACCACTTAGCTTCGTCTGATTCTGTATACCCAATTCGTGAGCAGCTTTTGCATCATCCCATTCTGCAGGACGCTCCCAAGTCTTGCCTTCATCGTCTTTCTTGCCTTCTGCCTTACGACTTTCTAGTACCTTCTTCAATACTCCCAACGCATTTAGCGAGCGAGGAAAACCAGTATAGGCATAAAGATGTGAAAAGGCTTCCTTAATTTCATTGATAGTGACTTTCTCATCAAGCGCTTCTGTAATAGCTAATTCCAGACGTTTAAGATCTCCTAAAGCTTCAAGACTTGCCAGTTTTGCAAGATGCAGTTGACGTGTTGTAAGATTTGCATTCATTATTTCCATATATTTCTAGCTTTTATTTGATTGCAAAGTTACAAATTAACAATGTGCTCTCTGTTACCTCAATTCCTTAAATAATTACCATTTTTACGGAATGAAACCTTATAATTCTTGATAAGTATAGACTTATGGTTAAGTAATAAGGCAAACATTGTTTGCAAGCATTTCTTTGATTTGGAATGATATAATTTCAAAAAAAATCAGTAAGATATTCTTTCATAAAGATATCTTACTGATTATTTTTATCTGTTTAATATAGTATCTAGCTTCAATATTTATTTTGCAGTGAGCATGATGGATTGTCCTTTCTTTATTCCATCTGTACTAACTGTGACTTTAATCTTTCCTGGCTTACCTGTTGTTTTCACGATTACCATTGCTTTTCCTTTCCATGCTTTACGCTCTTTTGAGCGGTAGCATGTGCTGTCTTTCAGCAACGCATTATCAGTAGCTATAATCTCGCCTTCACCTTCCACGTCAAAGTGGAGCTTATTTTCAGCATTTGCAGAAAGAATATTCTTATCATCTTGCAGTTCTACAGTTATAAATGCCAAGTCTTGTCCATCTGCTTTTAAGCATTTCCTGTCTGCTTTTAATGCTAACTTTGTAGGCTTACCAGCTGTGTATAGAGTCTTACTTTCTACCTCTTTTCCATTAGAGTCTACACCAACCACTTTTAGTTCACCCGCTTCATAAGGCAATGTCACGATTGCTTTAAACTCATCTTTTCGTTCGGTAGTTTGTTCCTTAATAAGTTTATTATTCAGATAAAGGCGCACTTTCGGATAACGTGAGAATATTTCTGCTTCAATGGGCTTGCCTTCATGTCCGGGCCAAGTCCAACTTTCCCAAGTTGGCCATACCGACCACATCGTTTCTTTTATCTCACCATAGTATCCATTTGGTTCTTTCACCGCTAGATATAGTTTTTCATCTGTAGTTTCATACAGCATCGCCCTATAATGTGAAATTGGTTTTCTCCAACCAAGCAAATCTATATCACCGCAATATGCGCCATGCCAAGGATATTGTTTACGCTCAAAGTGTTGTCCTTCTGTATCTCCTTTATAGTAATAGCGTCCTATACCAGATTCGCCCAAATAGTCAATCGCTGTCCACACAAAGTCGCCCAAGATATACGAGTTGTCGTTTACCAAAGCCCAGTTTGCAAAAGCTTCTCTAGGATATGATTCTGTTTGAATAATCACGCGAGAAGGTATACGCTTATGATCGTCGGCAGCTCTGTGCAACTGATAGTTATATCCACAAATATCGTGTTCTGCCATCAATGGGTCAAAGATGCTCCAGTCTGAATCCCATGTTGTCATTGCTGATGTTACAGGGCGTGTTGGGTCTATTCTGTGGCAAACGGCAGCCAATCTATGTGCTATTTCTACCGCTTCAGGGCTCTTTCGCTCTATCACTTCATTTCCGATACTCCAGCAGAATACAGACGGATGATTTCTGTCTCGTTCCACAAAAGAAGCCAGATCTTTCTCAGCACATTCATCAAAGATCGTAGAGTAATCATAAGTGTTTTTAGCTGCTTTCCAACCATCAAAGGCTTCGTCTATCACGAGCATACCTATTCTGTCGCAGGCGTTGAGAAATGCTTCTGAAGGAGGATTGTGCGACGTTCTAATCGCATTAAAGCCTGCTGCTTTGAGCAACTCAATTCTTCGTTCTTCTGCACGATCGTAAGCAGCTGCACCTAGCGAACCATTGTCGTGATGCACACATCCGCCATTTAGTTTTAATGGGTTCCCATTTAAAAGGAGTCCGTTTGTTGAATATTCAATTGTTCTTATACCAAAAGATTGAACCTGTTTGTCAATCACTTTTCCGTCTTTCTCCAGAGTTGTTTCAAGTGCATAGCATACAGGAGTTTTCAAATCCCATAATTTGGGTGAAGGCACTGTGCATTTTTGTATAACGTTCTTTTTCTCCCCAGCCTTTATCGAAAGTGGATAAGATTGCGTTAGAACCTTTTTGCCATTAGGGTCTTTAATAACAAATTTAAGCAATACATCTTCTTTTGTATTTTGCTCGTTCTCTACGTTTGCTTCCACTCTAACAACCGCTTCTTCATTACTCTTCGCTGATAGGGTAGTGATGCCCAACCCCCATTGTGCAAAGTGAAGTTGATTGGTGATTTGCCACCATACATGACGATAGATGCCCGAACCGCTGTACCATCGGCAGTTCTTCTGCTTACTGTTGTCAACTCTTACGGCAACAATGTTTCGTCCTTCTTTCACAAATGGAGTCGCGTCTATCGTAAAAGAAGTAAAACCATAAGCATGTTTTCCAGCCAGTTGTCCATTGATATATACTTCAGCGTTGCAATACACACCTTCAAAGTAAAGGTTCATCTTTTTCCCGATTAACGATGAAGGGATAAGGACTGCTTTTCTATACCAACCAATACCTGCTGGTAGATATCCACCGTCGTTTCCCATTGGTTCCTGAATATTGAATTCGCCTTCAATACTCCAGTCGTGTGGAAGCGATAGCGTTCTCCAATCAGCATCATTATATGTTGTTTGTTGAGCGTCTTTTGGGTCAGCAAGTTTAAACCGCCAACTATTGTCAAAGCATTGCTTGCGTTGATTTACTATTTGTTGTGCGTTTTTAGCAGCATTCATATTGTTTATTCCGATAGCGAGTGTCTTTGTCGACGCAAATGCTGGAACAATGCCTATGCAACATTGCAATAAAAAGAAAAGGCTACAGCCTAGAACCATTGTTCTACGACCCGTGTTTTGATTATACATGTTATTAAAATACTTTTGTTTTTCTAAAGTTGTCCACCCATAAATAGATGTTTAAGTATAACAGTTTCTCAATAAAAGTTCATGCTTTGGTAAAAGAATATCACTCAATCAAAGAGTCACTATTATGCAAACAAAAGTAGATATTTTTTCCGAGATGCCAAATGTTTAATGTGTTAAAAACTCATTGAAGGTAGAATTGGTGTTACTTTTTGGTTCTTTGTTAATTTAGAGAGTGAGTATTCTCAATAAGACTATTCTGGCTAAAGACAATGCTATTCTTTTATTCTTTAGTACAAAAAAAAAGAGGTAAACGATAATAATCGTCAACCTCTTTGCTCATTTATCTAATCCTATATCTCAGTTAAAAACTGAATTTCGTTCCCACATAATAACTCCGAGGCAATGACGGACCATAAATATAGTTTGAATCTCGATTATATCCTTGGTCAAAGTCCTTTTGATACGCATTCGTGATATTCTGAATACCAGCATAAATCTGCAAAACAGACTGTTGATAAACATGGATGTCATACGCTACCTTGAAATTAGCACTAAAATAATCAGGCGTTTTCACTGCTATGTCAACGGGCGTTCCTGATCCAGTGACATGCTCGACAAGCATACTTCCTGTATATGTGCCAGTCAGTGATGCCGATAAATCTTTCACAGGAGTATATGTTGCCGTAAAATAGCCGTATGTATTTGGTGAACGAAACATCTTCTTTTCTTCCTTAGCTGTTTTGCTCCAAGCTGTAGGCTTGTCATATTTGCTTTGCTGAAGAGTTACGCCTCCCTGAAACTGGAATAGTTTTGAAAATGCAGCTTTGCCTTCAATGTTTACACCCATCACTTTTGCACCCGATCCATTATAGCGTTCCAGAATAGTGTTTCCTTCATTATCAATTTGGTTTGTGTATCTCTCACTAAACACGTTGTTCAGCTTTGTATAAAATCCTTCTACCAATAAGTTTGTCTGCACATTGCCGAAGTTGTGATATAAATCTGCTGAAAGGCTTAAACTGTTAGATTTCTCTTCTTTCAAGCCATCTGCTAGATGCACCTTCACTCTGTTTCCACCAACTACGCCTACATGAAGGTCTTCGTCAAATGTTTGTGGAGCTCTAAAACCTGTGGCATAGCTTAATCTGAAATTGATGTTCTGATTTAAATTATACCTCACATTAACTCTTGGGCTGAAAATCACATGATCTATTAGATTATGCTTGTCAAATCTTCCACCGACAAGGAAACTCCATCTGTCGTTTTTCCATTCATTCTGAAGAAATCCACTATATATTCTCACTGTTTGCTTTGTTGTCATGTCATATCCTAGCGCAATATCTTTCAAAGCATCATAGTTATATTCGCCACCAATCACAAGCGTAGAAGGCATGAAAAGCATTTCCTTAAAATTAGCCTTGTATTGTGCACCACTGAGCATTGTCAAGTCATGAGTTTTGCCATAAGCTTTTAGAGCCGTAGCCACACTACTTGGCGATCCGTCACCAATTCCTCCATAGTAGCTCTTTCTGTCTGTATTCTGAAATGAATAATAAACGTTGAGATGATTGTCTGTATGCGGAGAGTATAAATCATAATTCATGCTACCTCCATTTATGTCATGATCTATTTGCTCTGTAATGTTTGCTTCGTGAGCAGGTAAGTCAAGATTGTTTCCTCCGCGTCTGAACTCTGATATATTGTCATATTGCACGGTTAGTTTTGAATACGGACTCAATTTAAAGAAAGATTTCAATCCCATTGTTTGACCTTTAACGGTAGGCATTTCTGTATATCCGTCACCATTATAATCAAAACCGTTTTTATGATGTGATTCTCCATATACATATAAACCTGCGCTTCTGTCGTCAGTAACAAGTGAGCCGTTCATTGTTGTCACATTCTGAAAACTATTTGAACCATTTACAGACATGATGGAATGGCCAATCTCTCCAAAGTTTCTCTCTGGCTCTTTCGTAATCACGTTGATTGTTCCACCTATGGCCGATGCTCCGAATAAGGCTGATCCTCCACCTCTTACTACTTCAACATGGTCAATCATGTTAGCCGGTATCTGTTCCAGACCGTAAATACCGTTAAGAGCCGAAAATATAGGACGAGAATCTATCAGTATCTGTGAGTAATGACCATCAAGACCATTAATTCTTACCTGCGTGAATCCGCAATTCTGACAATCATCCTCAGTTCTTACTCCTGGCTGAAAGTTTAGTCCCTGTGCCAAACATGTTGACTGTGTTGCTGTGAATGTTTTTGAACCTACAATGTTTACAAGGCAAGATGCTAGTCGTTTTTTTGTTTCGTTTCTATCTGCCGACACCACAACCTCATCCAACTGTACATCGTCGTCGCTGACCTTAAAGTTAATAACATTGCTGTTACTAGTAAGGTTTACTGACTTTTCGTCCGAATGATATCCTGTTCCTTTTACGCCCAGAACAACTTTCCCTATTGGAATATTCTTCAGTTCATAATACCCTTTAACATCAGATATTGTACTGAATGTTGTTCCCTTAATATAAACTACAGCATAGCTTACGCTGTCTCCGCTATTTTTCTCTGTAATATATCCAGAGATATTCGTTTTAGGTCCTGAAGATACCTCGCCCTCCTTAGAATATCCAAGCAGGGACATCCATGAAAGGAATAAAATTAGAACTACCTTATTCATATTTTGTTTATTATATTTTTAAATATTAATCTAAGTATTTAAAAAAAAGCAATGATTTACTCAACACAATAATATTTTTATGTGAATTTTCTTTTCCTTTACAGAGCATATAAATCATTTTATACACTCTTGCAATGGAGTACTAATATGTTTATGTTATCCCTTCATATGTATAATAAAATTTATATAATAAAATATTTATTTTTTTATCCTAAATGCGAAGCAAAGGTAATATGCGGCTTTAAATCTTGCAATACCTAAAAGTTATGATTTGCATAGTAAGATAGGTGTCTGTTTTTTCCTTATCTTTTCCCCTTTAATGGTGATGTTCGTAAGCAACTTTCTTTGAGTGTAATCCTTCTTATTTCATAACGATAGAATCTTGCTGTTTCGCAAGCTAAGTGTAAAAAACATGTAGTTAGTAATTGTCTGAATTTATTAACGAGAGACATTGGGGTTTCTTCTGTGTATATTGATTGAGTACTCTTATGTGTTATTCTCTCGCAGATAACGCAGATGACGCAGAGGAAAGACAGCTTGCTGCATTTATGTCGCAGAGATTATAGCTTGAGCTAATGCAATTGTTTTAGCTTGTCTGCGTAAATCTGCGAGAGAGTTAATCTGATATATAATGATCATTTTTCTATGATATGATTTATTATATGCTTTAGCTGTTATCTGATAGCATAATCGTATTTAATCATTATTTTAAGTGCTACTTATGAATTTATGTTAAAACCACAGTTAAAAAATATTGAATTTTAGTTGAAAAAGAGCGTTTAGATGTCCAACCCTTGTCCAACCCCTATTTTTCCATTGAATTTCTTTCTTACTTTTAAAAAAATATTTTGTGCATAATGTCATAATGCGCCTATATAGGGGGATTGTAACATGCAAAATTCTGTTTTATAACGCATCCTTTTATTTAAGATAATGTTTCCTATGTTTTGGCAATGCTAGCTTAAAAGTGATTTATATGCATACATTTTCATGAAATAGCTAAAATAACACCTAAAATATGCCCTAACCATGCCATACTTTGTCCCTAACTATATTTTGGCTTCCGTAAGTTTGCCCTTATGATGTATATATATTTAGGCATTATAATAATGCAACAAAAACATAAAGCATGCACTAAGCTACTTTATATTTTGACCAGATGCCTAATGTCATATGAGGCTATCCCGATGAAAGAAGCTCTTCTCGAATTGTTCGTACACATTATTCACGAACTAGCATGAGTGACTTTTAAATACCTTTGCATGATTCTATATCATGTGAAGGTATTTTTTTTGTATATGAAACTTTACAATGAATAGCTTTGAGTTATATAAGCTTCAAATAGTTTTCAACTTGATTCTCCCGCAGATGGCATATAGAAGAGGCATTAGCAAGAAACAGGTACATCATAGCGCTGCCAGAATTTGTAGGGAGATGCTTACATGATTAAATAGTATGTCTTGTTGCAACTACGTATCTATTTGTCTCTTTTTATGTAATTTCGGAAATAAAGTTATATATTTGCTTAAATTTAAAGTCAGAGAAAGGACTGACGTTAAGCAATTAATATCGTGATAAGTAAAAATGAATTAGAAAAGTATCGTGGAAGCAAAGTTGGTGAAGCCTTAGTTAACCTATCTGTTGCTGAAGGGTTTAAATGTGAGAATGATTACATACTAGTGTCGATTTCAGATAAGACCTTTACCGAAGTCTCTTATATAATTAAGTTACTTGACTTCATTAAATCCAATCTTAATTTAAAAAAAGATGTATCGTGTCTAGAAATAGGAAATAACTTGGCAGAAGCAACAGGACCTTCTGGACCAAAATCATCGATAAGTCACATTGACATTGAGTATTGGGGCACGCTAAGTAGCATTATTCTGTAATTCCATTAATAATTTGCTGAAGAAGTTTATGGCGTCAGTCCATAAGATATTAATACTAGAACACCCTATATATTTCATGCTCAAAAAAGAACTCATTTTTTGAGCATGTTTTTGTAACAATGGTAATAAATTCCTATTTATATTTGGAAGTTATAAAATAAAGGTGTATTTTTGTAAACAACATAGGTTTATTTGACATTAAAAAACGACGATACTTAAATACAATTTAGTATTGTTTGTAAATGATGAAACACATTATAAGTATATTTCTTATTAGTATTTATATCTAATCTACAACTAAGATACTTACTGTATTATTGTTATATTATAAAATAATTATTCACATGAAGAAAGCACTATCTTTATTTCTGATATTATTATTGTATTCATGTTCAAATCATGATTGCAGAGATCAAGCTTTTTCTTATCTTGACAAACACATAAGAGAAGTACTTCAAAAGGATGAAAAAGCACATATTGCTGATAAGAATGTGGTTTACGCCACAGATTCAGTTTGTATTATTTATTATACGTTCCGCGATTATGAAAACGAAGAAAAAATGGAGTTTGGGTATGTAATTTTCCCAAATGGTTTAAAAGGAGAATATAATAATATACAAGGGAATATATTAATTAGATGTGATAATATATTAAATATGATTCCAAATAAAACGGAAAAAGATAAAGAACATATATTAGGATACTTAATTGGAAATAATGGATTTGAAATAAAATAAATGAAGTAAGTCTGTATAAATTAATTCAAACTAAAATAATAAACATATGAAAAATACTTTTATTTCAATCATAGGATTGATAGTATCCGTAATTGCTATTGGTTTTTCATTATTACGTATTGTTCCTTTCGTAATAACAAGTGAAACATATCTTGGTATTATCGCTACATTTATAGGTATTGCGGTAACTATGCTAATTGGATATCAAATTGTTAATACATTAGAAATTAAAAGAGAAATTCTCGAACAACGTAAATTAACGAATAAATTACAATATATGAATGATGTCTTAAATAAAATAATTAAGACACAAAAAAATGAAATGCAAGAGGGCTTTGATATTATTTCAACTTTAGTTTACTACCAAGAGAATGGGTGGACTTATAGCATACAAGCATTTACTTCACTTCATAAGGCATTAATCGCTTCTCTAGAAACTGAAAGAACCGAATATGATTGGATTTTCAAATTGCTTAGGAAATACATTATGGATATAAACTACCAGAATTTCACAAAATTTATTACAAGTCTTCCAGATGGCCGGTATATGTGTAATGTAGAAGGTAATCCAACTAATGATAAAGAACTCAAAGATATTATTAAAGAATATACCGATGTCGTATACGATCATGACAGACAAATTAGAGATAATTGTAATTTTTGTCGCATCAAGATGGAATATAATAGAGTGATGGCGTTGTTTAACAACCGAATAAAAGCAATTCTAGCTAATCCAAACAATCCTATATCTGAAGGTGAAAAATCAGACATACTTTATAAATAACAAATAAATCATTATGCCTGTAACATTATACCAAGGAGAAGAAGAGCGTAACTCCATAATCGAAACTTTGTCTTCTGAAATAGATTTTCTTTACTCTCAAATAAAAGAGATGAGTCAAGTAGATAAAGTATTTAGAGATGGAATAAAATTGTTGAATAGGTTTAATAAACCATTTATAGATCCCTCACAACGGTATAGACGAACATTTGCTTTTATAGCCGTTCTTGCAATGGAAAATAATATTGTTCTTAAAAATTTACTTCTATCAAAATCAATAAAAGAGGAACTACCTTTGATTAAAAATGGAATTATAACGATGCAAGAAGGATGTAAAAGATTAATCGGTTTCAACAGCAAGAAAGGCGATGATAAGATGATTAAAAGTTCATTACTATATCAAATATATAATAAGTTTGAAATTGATTCTCCTAAAATATATGATTTATTTGTTAAACACATAAAGATATTTAGAGATGAGTTGGAAAACAATAATACAAAACAATTGAGAGATACTTTAGTACATTTTCAAGAAAGAGAAGGAGATTTTAATCCTTTTTCTTTTATTGAAGATATATATGAGATCAATGTTGATGATGTGTTTTCTATTCTATTTAGCTATGCTATATTTTTAAGAGCAACAGCAGGATCATTAGGAATTTTAATGAAGATAGATAGTAAATAAAAATAAATTTAGTAAAAAGTAGTTTCCTCTCTCTTTACTGAGCAAACACACCTTCTGGAGCATCAGCAACTGAATCGGGATTAAACTTGATGATTGTCGTGTCGTGCTTAGTTGCCGTCTGTTTCTTTTGATGCGTTGTAACGGTCTTCTTTGCTGCTTTCTTAGCTCGTGGCTTGCCTGCTAATGCAACCAGTGAACAGGCTGCTAGTATTATTATTGGGAATAACTTTCTCATGAGCTTACTTTCTTTATGTATTGTCTTTTTATAAAGGGATCGATTTGGACCCCTTTTAGTTTCTGGATAATTTAATCGTTTACTTAAATATAGATATTCTACGATGTGTTTTATAAATTGACATTTCTTTGTCGTGTAAAAAAAACTTGCAGAAATTGTCTGATATACAAAATATTTCATTAACTTTGTCCTTTGTGAACATTGTTGATCTTGTTATATTTTTTACTACGAAGATACGACATTTTCACAGATTACCAAACTAATAATGATGAAATTCGTCAAATACACTTAATATACTAAATACTAAGTACTAAAATAATAATTTGTATGAGCAAAAATATTAATGGATATAAAGTTGAATTAATAGGCCAAGGCGGAAATGCCAGTGTATTCAAGACAAAAAATGATAAAGGAGAGAATTGTGCATTAAAGAGATTAGATAATAAAAGTGGCAATGAAGAAAAAAAAGCAAGATTCATACGTGAGGCTGAATTTGGGAAATCATATCCAGATTTAGTTACCAATAAAATAATCTTACCTGTCTTTGAATTTAATAATACAGATGAGTGTATCTATTATACTATGCCACTTTGCAAACCTATACAGAATTTTGAATTTAAAACTCTTAGAGAAAAGTGTGTTGCCATTGAGTGTTTATTGTATAAGTTGTCGCAATTACATAAAAGAGGTCTTGCGCATAGAGATATTAAACCAGAAAACATATTAGTTTATAATAATAATTATTATTTTTCGGATTTTGGATTACTATTTATAGAGAAAGAAGAAAGAATAACAAAACCTCAGAGTAATGAGCGAATTGGAGCTAAGAGAACGATAGCGCCAGAAATGGAACGCGATCAGTCTTATAATGCAAATAAGTTTAAGGCTGATATCTATTCAATGGCTAAAACGATATGGATGATTTTGACGGATAACTATCAATGCTTTGAGGGGCAATACTCTGCTGATTCAACAATAGCATTGTCTAAATTTAAATTAGGTAGTTTTGATGGAAATTGTTCATTTGAAGAACCATACTGTAAGCTTTTAGATGAAATGCTTCATGCGTGTACAGATCATAATCCTGATAAGCGATTAGACGCAGAAGAACTTCTTAATGCTTTCAAAGGTTGGGTAGACGTAAATGATGATTTTTTTAATAGAAATGGGATACAATGGGATGAAACGCTTCATAAAATATTTCCCGAAGGAATACCTAGAAAAGCTGAATGGGATAATATTGATGATATAATAAAAATAATCAATATATTATCTATATATAGTGGATTTGTTTATACATTTCTTCCTCGTGGAGGTATGAATCTCATGGGAGCAAAAAGAGCAAATGTGGATGGATTTCTAGAACTTGATCTAGGAATGCCAATTTTGTATCCAGTTAAATCTTTAACCTTTTATTCAATAGGAATTGTAGATAGATGGAATTACTTTAGATTAGATCCTGTTAATACTATAACCCCTATATTTGCAAAACCAAATAGTAAAGATGTTACTGAAACTGAAGAATTTCTTACTGAACTATCTCCTGGTAATTATGCTCCCCACGAAATTTATGATGACAATGAAGATTATGAAGAATTTGGCTTTACAAAAAATATGAGAACCGTTGATAGATACTATAGAGGCTCTATGTTATTCTTTAATATAAGATCTGAGTATAACCTTGAATCTTCAACTCATGGTAGGCATAGCGAATTTACAAAAGAAGAATTTGAATTTTATATTCAAGGATGTTATGAAAAAAAATATCAACTAAGATATAGCGAATATGAAATTAATAAAGCAAAAGAAGACTATTATAAAAGCAAACAAGACATTGTAAAGTAAAAGAATCTGCGTAATCATTAAGAGAATACCACACGCTATAATCTCTGCGAAATAATGCAGCTTTGCTGCATTCCTCTGCGCAATCTGCGCTATCTGCGGGAGAATAACACGCAAGAGTACTCAATCAATCCACACAGATGAAGCCCCAATGTGTCTCTCGCAGATCTCGCTGATAATCGCAGACGAAACCCAAAACAACAAACCCCAAATAACAGCAAAAGAACAATTACCTCACCTATCTGTCTTTCTCTGCGAAATAATGCAGCTTGCTGCATTCGTCTGCGTGATCTGCGCTATCTGCGGGAGAATAACACGTAAGAGTACTCAATCAATCCGCACAGAAGAAATCCCAAAGTCTCTCGCTGATAATCGCAGACGAAACCCAAAACAACAAACCCCAAATAACCGCATAAGAACAATTACCTCACCAATCTGTCTTTCTCTGCGTAATAATGCAGCCCGCTGCATTCGTCTGCGTGATCTGCGCTATCTGCGAGAGAATAATACGCAAGAGTACTCAATCAATCCGCACAACGAAACCCCAATGTCTCTCGCAGATCTCGCTGATAATCGCAGACGAACCCCAAAACAACAAGCCATAAATAACCCCAATCAAAATTAACTCCAACCTGTCTTTCTCTGCGAAATAATGCAGCTTGCTGCATTCCTCTGCGCAATCTGCGTTATCTGCGGGAGAATAACACGTAAGAGTACTCAAACAATCTGCACAGAAGAAACCACAATGTCTCTCGCTGATCACGCAGATAATCGCAGACGAAACAATAAGTCACATTTAAAATACACAATCTAGAAATCCAAACATTTGTTGGCTTTTTCCACTCAATTATGTGCATGGAGCTTCAATATCGCCGTGATTTTACGCAAAAAAGTAAATAATGTTGCTGATGATGAATGCGTAAATCTTTGTTTATTTTAGTTAAAATCACTATATATGGATTATAAATATTGCATAGATAATCAATAAGTTAGATGATATATTTTGTGTATTGTATATAATATTTATCTTTTTATATATTGTAAACATATATATAAATTCACTCATTTGTTTGCTTAAATCACTCAAATGTTGCTATAAGCCCAACAAATGTTTGTTTTCTCGTTTCGCGAGTAATCTTTTATGTAAGCACAATATGAAATTTTATTGTTTATTATTTTGCTGTTAAAATATATATTTATACCTTTGTGATACAGATAAAAAAAATCTGAATGAGAAACATACTACTTGCCTCATGTTTGAACGACTCAATAAGTTTGATGTGGCAATGTTTGCAATCTCATACCAAAAATAAATGCCGTGTCAGAACACTATGTGATTAGACGGGGTGAGTCCATGAATTGCCAATAATTCATGTCCCTTTACATGAACACAAGCCCGATACACGTTTTGCTTTGGTTCAGAATCTAAATTATAAACTTAAAACAACAAAAAATGATAGATAATCCAAATAATCAATTTGATAATCATGAGCCTGACCCTAAAATTATTATTAAAAGCAAATATGAGGAATGCGAATATATTTTCAATTATATCTGGGGCATGCTGAGAAACTCAAAAGATATGATTAAAGTCAAAGAGGAAGTCGAACTGCTTGTTAATTCTGATTCCTTATTATTAATGTATGACGGCATAAAATATAGAATAAACATCCGTACCAGATTTATTAAAGGCTTCCTGATGTTTTATAAAGAAAACACGAGTGCTCTGAAGATAAAGCAACTCCATACTGACATTAACGAACGTCGTAAACTAGCTATGACACTGATGGACGACTTTCGCTATAATGGACATCAGTTTAATCTTAAAACGCTGTTGAAAATGATTAAAGAGATCTTCTAAATCTTTAGATGCTCCTATTAATATAGTTCTCACGATAAATCCTTTTTATCGTGAGATCTTTTATTTATAATGAAATGTGATTATTTATAAAAGAGTTCATACTTACACCACTTTGTAAACTATTGTTTTTCCCTAAATTTATAACGAAAATCAACGATTCATCTTCTAAATGCTGAATTTTGTAATCGCTTATAATCGCTTATAATCGCCACAAGTGTTAAATATTTTTGGCTTTCAATGTACAATACATTGGCTAACAGTATATTGCAATTTAACATTGTAAGCCATTTTTCAATTAATAACGGCGAACATTGTATGAAATTACGTATATTATTATCTTTGCATGTGTAATTTTTACATAAACAAAGGTAATAATATTTTCATACTTATGAATGTAATGCAATGTATTATCAACCAGCTCGCAATTATCTCTGATGCTGGATTTATATGGAAGATGTGTTTAACGTTGCCCCTGTCCTTTAAGGATGGGGGCATTATTAAGCCCTCGTATATATTGTAAACTTTATTACCTTATAAAAACACAATGATGGATCTTGATCTGAAAGAAAGAATTTCGCAACATTTCTTAGTTGCTGAAGTAGTGAAAACGTGTAGCGAGGACGTTGATAATACGGTTATCAACAATGCCCGAAGACTTGCTGAGACGTGTCTTGAACCCGTGAGATGCCGCATTAACCGACCGCTTATCGTTAACTCGTGGTATCGCAGCGTTAAATATAATGCAAGTGTAGGGGGAAAGAGAAGCAGTCAGCATATCAGAGGCGAAGCCGTTGACATCCATTTGGATGCTGATTGCTGGAAAATACAACTTGGCGAACTCGTTCCGTTGTTCAAGCATTATGCCGACTACGATCAGTTGATTGTAGAGTCTTCGCCAACAGCCCATTGGCTGCACGTGAGCCATACAGAAAGACACGAGAACAGACATCAATATCTAAGAATTAAAACACACTAAATCATGCAATTTTATATGTTATCATCTGATTTCCTTAATTGTGAGGAAATGCAGAAACTAGACCTCGAACATCGTCTTGAAGGACGTGGAGCAATAACGTTTATCTTTGAATACCTCGTTGACCGCGTAAATGGACTCGGAAGTTTTATAAGCATTCCAAGTCTTGCAAGATCTATTGGAAAAAATAAAAAGTTTCTGCTTGACATCATCAACAACTACGGATTGTTTTGCAGTCCTGAAGACAGCGACATCTTCTACAGTCCCTATCTGCGAACTACGATTGGATTGCCTGAACACCCCACTGCAGCAGAGCTTAGAGCCTATGCCAAAGGGTGGAAAACGTTGAAGAAAAAGGCTCATAAAACGACAAAGAAGGCGACTAAAAGTTCGAAGAAAAATCAAAAAAGTTCCAACAAAGTTGCAACATTTTCAAAAAAAGTTGCAAAAATAACGCCGCAACTCGCTGATAATCAGCAACCCCACTATATAGTAGATAAAGATATAGATAAAGATAATAGATATAACGACAGTGAAACTACTGCTACCGCTGTAGTAAAGGCAGCAGCACCATCAGTCTTTCTGACGAAGATGAATTCTATTTTCGATGATGAAAACTGGTTGAAAACATTGGAAGGGCAGACGGGCATTAAACTGTTTTCTGACATGACCATTCGCAAGCAACTCATTAGCTGGTTTGATAAACGCCTTATCATGAGCGCATGCAACGAAGAACAGGGCTACAAGCCTCGTGACGCCAAGAAATATCTTCGTAATCTGTTGCTACCGGGACGCAAGACACAGAATGAATTCAACGATCTTGTGAGGCGTGGCATTGAGCGGGCGAAACGAAAACTGTTGATGAATACGCAAGAAGAACAGACTTCAGGACCAAGTGAGTATGAGACGGTTGTAAACGGTGTGCGCTATGCTCGACGCAAAGAATCCGTTCCAATGTCTGCACCGCCACAGGTGTATGTATGCCGTCGTTGGAGCTGTATCCGCAATGCATGGGTGGCTCCTGATTCATGGGACTTTGAAGAGGAAATGATTGCACGCAGACGTCTTG
>NZ_KB890640.1:37918-67138 GCF_000373185.1 Segatella paludivivens DSM 17968 = JCM 13650 | reverse complement strand
GCAGACGTTTGATCGTAGGATTGGAAACGTTACATCGTAGAAACGCAAATAGCATCTCGTAAATTCGTTTTTTCGACTGCAAACGTGATGTTATTTTAAGGGAGGAAGTACCGTTTATCATGGTAATCCCCTACATAGGGTTTGAAAAATAAAAAGCGTCGAAGTGTCTGACCACTGGATATCAGGCTATTAGGACGTTTTTTATGCAACAGTAAATGTCAGGAAAATGACGGAAATTCATGCGTTTCTATATAGAAACGCAAAATCGCACGAATTTGGAGCTGATTCTATACTGCAAAAAAAGTGGCTTTTTCATATAAAAATTCAGTAATCATGAAAAAAAGCGGTTTTTTGTTGCTCAATAATTCTCCGCAGTTTGAACGACGCATGGATATTGAGAAAAGACAGTCTAAATATCTGAAGGTCAAGGATTAGACACTTAGACGCTTGGAATTTCCAAAAACTACAAGTGCGCGCACATGCACGAACATATTATATATAGAAATAAAAAACACATCGCAGAATTTAGAGTACTTGGAAATCACCTTGATTATATGAATGTTTAGTTAAGACTTTATATTCATCAAATGAAATCATAAATTTAGTATGAATGTTCACCTCTGTAGCTATCTCAATAGTAGCATTATATATTTTCAGTATTTTGGCAGAAAGAGCCAAACCTACTCCATATCCAGAATACTCTCGCGTATTTGTAGCACGATAAAATGACTGAAAGATATGTTCAACCTCTGTTTTTGGAATACCTATACCATAATCTTCTATCTCCACGACAATCTTTTCGGCTATACGTTTCAGACGCAAATCTATATTCTTATCAGAATACTTAGTTGCGTTGTTTAAAAAATTGCGAAATGCAACTTGGAGCAGATATGGATTAGCATATACAAATGCAGGGGCTTTAGTTTCATCCGAGAACACTACACGTTCTGTAGCCTGCGCCATTCCCAAAAGAAATTCAGACATATCTATACCTGTTGACTCCTGCTGAGTAAGATCATCATCATGACGTGACAAGAACAATAAATGCTTTATCAGCAAAGACACACGTTTACTCTCAGAATAAATTCGTTGCAACGACTCTGTATATTCCTGAGTATTTCTATCCTTCATCAAAGTAATCTCGCACTCCCCCTGTATAGCAGTCAACGGATTGCTAAGTTCATGAGAAGCAGCACTTACGAAAGACTTTTCAGATCTGAAAGCCTCAGCAATACGATCAAGCATATCATTAAGATTATGCACAAGCGCATCAAGTTCATCCTTATTTCCTGTCTCCTCTAACCTAACATCCATATCATTACCACGGATGCTTTTTAGATGTTCCAATATCGACTTCAAAGGTTTCAGTATTCTTCCAGAATATAGCTGTCCCATTAATACTGTAATAGTAATGCTTAATAAGAGAAGAACCAACGAGAGATAAAGTGTATGCTGTTGTATTTTATAACCGTAATTATTATGTGCAGTGACAATAATAACAAACCTACCCATCTTATCTGGATAATATAATGCTACACCATTAAGGACTCCCTTTGAGAAATTTACCGGATTACCATTATATATAGCCCTCTGTTCATTTTCTGTAAGATATTTATCAAGAGAATCTTTTAATACATTTTCATTGCCATCAACTTTTATCACAGATTCATTGGCACGTGGTATCAACTCTCGGTAATTGCGCTCAAGCATTTTATATTCGTCAGAATCCATTTCGTCTGCTTTGAAATTTCTCTGCGCCGAAAGGTATACCTTATCACGTAGGTTGGCTTCAAACACTCTGTCTACATATCTTGACGTGAATACATAGAATATTAAAATGATAAACATTGCTATGCCAAACGTAAGACACGTATAAAAGAGTACTATCTTATGACCTATTTTCATTATATCTTTATTTATTCTGCCATAATATATCCAACACCAACAACCGTATGAATGAGTTTTTGCTTAAAATCTTTATCAATTTTTGTTCTAAGATAGTTCACATAAACATCAACTACATTAGTATTGGTATCGAAATTTTTATCCCATACTTCTTTTAGCAAAGTCATTCGACTTATTGCAACATTTTGGTGAGACATAAAATATTCCAGCAATCTATATTCCTTTACAGTAAGGTCTATATCTACATTATTACGTGTTGCCTTATGATTGCGACTATTGAGTACTAAATCGCTACACCGCAATTCAGAGTTCACGCCATTATCAGAGGCACGCCTTAGCAATGCTTCTATACGTGCTTCAAGTTCGGTAAAGCTAAACGGTTTAACAAGATAATCATCAGCTCCAGCTTTAAGTCCCTTAACAATATCATCGGTAGTTCCGAGAGCTGTAAGCATGATAACAGGAGTTTTGTAACCATAAGAAGAACGGTATTTAGCACACATATCAAGTCCATTCATCTTAGGCATTATAATGTCTAAAATCAAGAAATCGAAACTATCAGAGCGTGCTATGTTCCAGCCCTCCTCACCATCATAAGCCACTGTTACCTCATGACCAAGTTCCATCAGTCCACGCTTAATAAACGAGGCTATGTTTACCTCATCCTCTACCAATAATATTTTTGCCATAAATTATAAATATAAAATTGGATTGCAGTTACAAAGTTAATAAATTAAGATTAACAAATATCATTCCATACTCTTTAAATTGCAAATATACATTCTTTTTATTTTCGTTCCACACAAATACAATTACATTGTTCTTATCTGAAATTAGAAAATAATTAGAATAATATTATTACCACAGATGAGTAAACAAATAATTAATTCAAGCAATAACAATGAAAAAAATCATATATATTTCTACATAATTCTCATTATTTTGTGTAATTTTGCAAGCAGTCTAAAAGACTAATATCTAGAAACGAAACATACAAAACCAACTTTTAAAAATATGGAAAACAAGAAGTACGGACACTTTGACGACGCCCACCGCGAGTATGTCATCACAGATCCAAAAACACCATGGCCATGGATTAATTATCTTGGCAATGAGGATTTTTTCTCACTCATATCAAACACAGCAGGAGGATATAGCTTCTACAAAGATGCTAAATTCCGTCGTTTAACTCGATATAGATACAACAATGTACCTATGGACAACGACGGAAGATATTTTTATATTAAGGATGGTGACACTACTTGGAATCCCGGTTGGAAGCCTTGCCGTACCCCACTAGATTCATACGAATGCCGACATGGTATGAACTATACACGCATAAGTGGACAGAAAAACGGAGTTGAAGCCAGCATTTTATTCTTTGTTCCGTTACACAAATGGTGTGAAATACAAAAGATGACACTTCGTAACCAAAGCAACGAAACAAAGCATCTTAAAGTGTTCTCTTTCCAAGAATGGTGCTTATGGAATGCAGCCACCGACATGGAAAACTTCCAACGTAATTTTTCGACAGGCGAGGTTGAAATAGAAAATTCAACAATATATCACAAAACAGAATACAGAGAGCGTCGTAACCATTATGCTTTCTATCATGTCAATCAAGAAATACAGGGATATGATACCGATCGTGAAACTTTCATGGGACTTTACAGCGACAAATCTGCTCCGGATGCTGTTACTGAGGGACACGCAAGAAATAGTTTTGCCCACGGCTGGAGTCCTATTGCTTCACACTATCTCGAAATAGAACTGAAACCTGGCGAAAGCCGTGACCTCGTGTTTATTCTTGGATACGTGGAAAATCCACAGGAGCAGAAATTCGAGTCAAAGAAGGTTATCAACAAAGAAAAGGCACATGCACTTATTGCCGAATTTGATACTGCAGAAAAGGTTGACAAGGCTTTCAAAGAATTAAATGAATACTGGGATAATCTACTGTCTGTATTCACCGTTAAGAGCGGAAATGATAAACTGGACAGAATGGTAAATATATGGAATCAATATCAATGTATGGTTACATTCTGCATGAGCCGTTCTGCAAGTTTCTTTGAAAGTGGAATCGGACGTGGAATGGGATTCCGCGACAGCAATCAAGACCTTGTTGGATTTGTACACCAAATTCCACAAAGAGCCCGCCAACGAATAATTGACATTGCTTCAACACAGTTTGCTGATGGAGGTTGCTACCATCAGTATCAACCTCTTTCTAAACGAGGAAACAATGATATAGGAGGTGGATTCAATGATGATCCGTGTTGGTTGATTTTCGGAACTGTTGCATATATAAAGGAAACGGGCGACTTCTCTATTCTTGATGAAATGGTGCCATTCGACAACAAACCAGGGACGGAAGTTAAGTTGTTCGACCACCTCAAGATAAGCATGGACCACGTCATCAACAACCTTGGTCCTCACGGATTACCACTTATCGGCAGAGCTGACTGGAACGACTGTTTGAACCTAAACTGCTTTAGTTGGGATCCTAATGAGAGTTTCCAAACCACCGAGAACCAAGGCAAGGGCAGCAAGGCTGAAAGTCTAATGATAGCTGGTCTGTTTGTCGTTACAGGAAAAGACTATGTAGAACTTTGTCGCCGACTAGGAAAACCTCACGAAGCCGACCGTATGGAAACTGCAGTAAAAGCTATGGAGAATGCAGTAAAAGTTCATGGCTGGGACGGCGAATGGTTCCTAAGAGCTTACGATTTCTATGGGGAAAAGATTGGAAGCAACGAGAATGATGAAGGGAAGATTTTCATTGAGTCACAGGGCTGGTGCACAATGGCAGGCATAGGACTAAAAGAAGGATTATGCGATAAGGCTCTCGACAGTGTGAAGGAGCGCATGGAATGTGAACATGGTATTGTTTTAAACAATCCTGCCTATACAACATATCACGTTGAAATGGGTGAGATTAGTTCTTATCCCGAAGGCTACAAGGAAAACGCCGGCATCTTCTGCCATAATAATCCTTGGGTAATCATCGGCGAGACTGTAGACGGACGTGGTGACGACGCATGGAATCACTATAAAAAGATTCTGCCTAGCTATGTGGAAGAGAAATATCAGACTCTTCACAAAGTAGAACCTTACGTAAACTGTCAGATGGTTGCCGGAAAAGATTCTGCACGACCTGGTGAAGGAAAGAATAGTTGGCTGACTGGTACTGCCTCATGGATGTGGTACACAATAAGTGAATTCATTCTTGGTATAAAACCGAGTTACGATGGATTACTAATTGATCCGTGTCTGCCTTCTACAGCAAAGACCTACGAGGTTAATCGCAAGTTCAGAGGTGGAGAATACCATATTACAGTAAACAATCCAGAAGGAAACCAGAAGGGCATTAAGTCTATGATGGTAGATGGAAAAACTATAAATGACAATATCATTCCTGCTGAATTAGGAAAACATGAAGTTATCGTGCAGATGTAATAAATCTGCTTTTTGACAATACAAAAAAAGTCCGCTGTCGCATAATGCAACAGCGGACATATTATTTATGGAAAAACGGCAACTACTTAACTATTTTTCCTAGAGTTATATTTGTTCCAATTTCACCAGCAAGAATCTTACGACTCAAGTCATTGAGTACATACTCTTGTATAGCACGCTTTACTGGACGAGCACCGAATTCAGGATTATATCCCAAATCAGCTAAATCACTTATCGTTTCTTTTGTCCAAGTTAATGTGTATCCCTGCTGTTCTATCATCTTCTTAATGCCCTTCATCTGTAGTTCTACCACCTGCATGATTTCATCTTTCGTAAGTGGTTGGAAAGTTATGATATCGTCAATACGATTTAAAAATTCAGGACGCATTATTGCAGAGAGTTGCTCTCTTGTAGCATTACTTGTCATGATGATGATTGTATTCTTGAAATTAACGAGTCTACCTTTATTATCAGTAAGACGTCCGTCATCAAGCACCTGTAAAAGGGTGTTGAATACATCTGGATGAGCTTTCTCTATTTCATCAAACAAGACAACACTATATGGTTTGCGCCTTACAGCCTCGGTAAGCTGACCACCCTCGTCATAACCTACATATCCCGGAGGTGCACCAATAAGTCTGGTAACACTGAATTTCTCCTGATATTCGCTCATATCGATACGTGTCATCATGTTTTCATCATTAAACAGATATTCAGCAAGAGCCTTTGCCAGTTCGGTTTTTCCAACACCGGTAGTGCCTAGGAATATGAATGACGCAATAGGTCGCTTTGGATCCTGAAGACCAGCACGACTTCTGCGCACTGCATCGCTTACTGCATTTATAGCTTCGTTCTGTCCGACGACACGGTTATGAAGTTCGGCCTCAAGATTTAGTAGCTTTTCTCGTTCACTCTGCATCATCCTGCTTACAGGAATACCAGTCCAACGGCTCACTACCTCTGCAATATCATCTGCAGTAACATCCTCTCTTATCAAGAGGTCACCACCCTGTTCACTGTGAATTTTATTCTGTGCTGCATCAATCTGATCCTGCATCTGCTTTAATTCACCATATCTTATCTCAGCAACACGCTGATAGTTACCCTCACGTTCAGCCCTTTCAGCTTCGAGTTTAAGAGATTCCATCTGCTGTTTTATCTGTTGGATATGATCAACCTCAGCTTTTTGAGCTTCCCAACGGGCACGGAAACCCTTTACCCGATCACGCAGTTCTGCTATTTCCTTGTCAAGAAGTGCAATCTTTTCCTTGTCGTTCTCACGCTTGATCGCTTGTTTCTCTATTTCCTTCTGTTTTAAAGTACGCTCCATTTCATCAAGCTCTTCAGGAACAGAGTCACGTTCCATTCTCAGTTTTGCGGCAGCCTCATCCATAAGGTCTATCGCTTTGTCTGGAAGAAAACGGTCTGATATATATCTTTCAGAGAGTTTTACAGCTGCAATACAAGCATCATCTTGTATTCTTACCTTGTGATGGCTTTCATAGCGTTCTTTCAATCCACGAAGAATACTTATTGCATCAAGTTCGTCTGGCTCTTTGACCATTACCATTTGGAAACGTCTTTCAAGTGCCTTATCCTTCTCAAAATACTTTTGATATTCATTAAGTGTTGTAGCACCGATAGCTCTGAGTTCCCCTCTTGCCAAAGCTGGTTTAAGGATATTTGCGGCATCCATTGCTCCTTCTCCTCCACCTGCGCCAACAAGTGTATGTATTTCATCAATAAACAGGATGATATTACCTTGAGCATTGATTACTTCCTTGATGACACCTTTCAGTCGTTCCTCAAACTCACCTTTATATTTAGCACCAGCAAGAAGCTGTCCCATATCCAAAGAATAGAGTTGCTTATTTTTTAGATTCTCAGGTACGTCACCACGCATAATTCGTTCAGCAAGACCTTCGACGATTGCAGTTTTTCCAGTTCCAGGCTCACCTATTAAAATAGGATTATTCTTTGTTCTACGACTAAGAATCTGCAATACTCGTCTTATTTCTTCATCACGTCCAATCACTGGATCTAGTTTCCCTGCTCTTGCACGTTCAATAAGATTTATAGCATATTTATCCAAAGCTTGATAGTTTTCGTCGCCACTTTGGCTCTGCACCTTTTGTCCCTGTCGCAACTCATCTATAGCCTTACGCATTCCTTCCTCTGTGCAACCGGCATCTTTAAGAATGCGGCTGGCAGTGCTCTTGCCTTTCATTATAGCCAATAGCAATGGTTCCATTGAAACAAACTCATCACCCATCTTCTGCGAAATTTCTTCTGCATAATTAAGTATTTGGGCCGTTTCATTGCTAAAGAATGGTTGACCACCCTGAACATGCGGAAGATGTTGTATTTCCTGCTGCAACGCAATATCTATACCTTGAGAATTTACGCCCAGCTTTTGAAATACATAGTTTGTTATATCGCGTCCCTTACTTATTATACCCGTTAGCAGATGTACAGCCTCAACACTTTGCTGACCTGCTCTCTGTGCTGTCTGCAATGCAGCTTGCAATGCTTCCTGCGCCTTGATGGTGTATTTATCAAATGTCATATTTTTCCCTCCATTATTGATTATACTTTACTTTACACAAACTATATGCCCATAAAAAACAAAGTGCCAAATTGACGCTTTAATACGTCAATTTGGCACTTTTCAACAAAATAAAAGTAATTCTGTTTTATTTCTTTTTGCTTTTTGTAGCCTGTATAAAATAGGTGATAAGCAATATGTAAGCTATAAGTGAACAAACTTCACTCATTGGATCACTCCACCATTTATCAGCAATAGAAAGTTCAAAGCCTCCGAATTTAAGCAATGCACTCACTACACCCATGAGGGCACCACCAGCAATAAATCCACTAGCGATAAGAGTACCCTTCTCTCCACGTTCCTTGTTTACAGTTGCATCCTTACTACGAGTAGTAACAAACCAGTTGATTGCTCCACCCACAACAAGAGGAACATTCAGTTCAAGAGGTATAAACATACCAAGGGCAAATGCCAATGCTGGAATTTTGAATACTGTAAGCAATATTGCCAACAAAGCACCAATACCATATAATATCCAAGGAGCGCCGACACCATTCATAAGAGGATCTATGACTGCTGCCATCGCGTTTGCCTGAGGAGCGGCAAGACTGCCACTTGCAAAACCATAAGTTTGATTAAGCAACATCATAACACCACCAACCGTAGCGGCACTTACAAGTGTACCAAGAAATTTCCAACTCTCCTGCTTCTTAGGAGTTGTTCCTAGCCAATATCCTATCTTCAAGTCTGTGATGAAACTACCAGACATACTAAGAGCAGTACAAACAACACCTCCCATGATGAGTGCTGCTAGCATTCCACCAGCACCTTTCAAGCCAACAGCCACCAAAACAACACTTGCAAGAATAAGAGTCATCAATGTCATTCCCGAAACAGGATTACTTCCTACAATGGCTATAGCATTTGCAGCTACAGTTGTGAACAGGAATGCTATCACTGCGACCAAAAGAATACCAACAACGGCAAACAACAGATTACCTTGCATTACTCCTGTGAGGAAGAATACAAATGTAAGTAGCAATACAACGATGCTACCAATGGCAATTATCTTAAAACTGATATCACGCTGAGTACGTTTCACATCATCTAAGCTTCCACCTTTACCCTTGAGTTCACGAGCTGCAAGTCCAACAGCATCACGAATGATTCCCCAACTACGAATAATACCGATTATACCAGCCATTGCGATACCACCGATACCGATACTGCGCGCATAAGCTTTGAATATGTCTTCAGGGCTCATTGCGCCAACAGCTTTTGTTATATTTGGATCCCACATATTCAACACTTGGTCGTGGAAGATTAACGACATACCAGGAACTATAAGCCACCAAACGGCAAGAGAACCAAAACATATATAAAGGGCATATTTCAATCCGACAATATATCCAAGACCGAGTACAGCTGAACCAGTATTTACCTTGAACACAACCTTTGCTTTATCAGCTAAATCAACTCCCCAACCAACAACACGACTGGTGAAGTTCTCATTCCACCAACCAAAGGTGGCAACAATAAAATCATAAAGTCCACCAATAAGTCCTGAAATAAGCAACGGCTTTGCTTGGTCACCCCCCTTTGCACCACTCACGAGTACCTGAGTTGTAGCAGTAGCTTCTGGGAAAGGATATTTTCCATGCATATCACTTACGAAATATTTACGAAAAGGAATAAGAAACAAAATTCCAAGAATACCACCTAATGCAGAAGCTAGAAAAATTTTCATGAAAGAAGTAGTCATCTCAGGATATTTAGCCTGAAGGATATAGATTGCAGGTAACGTGAAAATTGCTCCTGCAACGACAGCTCCTGAACAAGCTCCGATACTCTGTATAATGACATTTTCGCCAAGAGCATTCTTGCGCTTTGCTGCCGTTGAAGCACCAACAGCGATTATGGCTATTGGTATTGCTGCCTCAAAAACCTGTCCAACCTTCAATCCTAGATAGGCTGCAGCAGCTGAAAACAATACTGCCATCAATATACCCCAAGTCACTGACCATGGATTTACTTCAGGATAAACTTTATCGGCCTGCATCAGAGGCTCATATTCCTCGCCTTCCTTCAATTCTCTAAAGGCATTCTCTGGCAGTTGCACCGCCTTTTGTTCTTTATTTTCTTTTCCCATAATTCAAAAAATATGCACAAAGATATTCTATTTTGGGCTAAAAACAAAATAAAAGTCGTACATTTGCATTATAATTAGACAAAAATGCGTAAAATAGCTTTAGTAATGTATCTTTTTGCTATTACCATGATGACTTTTTCGATACCTGTAATGCCTGGACGTACCAAGAGAATCAACATAGGCAACAACAAAGTGATAACCGCAGAACTATGTGGCGACGAGTCCTTTAAGTATTGGCAGTCTGCCAACGGTGAGCAATATGAATATATGCCACAAAATGGTATATACTCTAAACTTTCAAATAAGGTGTTTACCAAAAGAATCAATATAGCTTTACAAAAAAGGACGATGAGGATGTTGAATTCTGTCAAGAAAACACGTAGTTCAACAGGCAACAAAAAAGCTCTAGTTATACTTGTTAATTTTCAAGACACCCATTTTAAGGAAACTTCTACTTTAGACCTATATGACAAGATTTTGAATCAAACAGGATTTAGGAATCAGCTTTTTAATGGTTCTGCTCATGATTATTTTATTAATCAAAGCAACGGTTTGTTTAATCTTTCATTTGACATTGCTGGTCCGGTGACTCTTGCTCATCCTTATGCTTACTATGGTGCAAACAATGATAGCAACGGTGATGATGCACATCCTGAAGAAATGGTAATAGAGGCTTGTAAGTCTATAGCCAACACAACTGATTTCAGCAAATACGACTGGGATGGTGATGGTGAAGTGGAACAAGTATTTATTGTATATGCCGGCCATGGAGAAGCTGATTATGACGACACAAATCTGGTATGGCCACATAAATGGGCACTTTCGGCCTCATCATATAATAAGGTATTAAAAATAAGTGGTGAAAAGATTAATGTATATGCTTGTGCTTCGGAACTTAACTCTTTTGGTAGCATTTCTGGAATAGGTGCTTTCTGCCATGAATTTTCTCATTGTCTAGGGCTGCCTGATATGTATAACACTAAAAACACCAAGGATAATGGAATTGGTTACAACAGTTTGATGGCTGCAGGAAGTTATCTTGGAGGTGGATATTGTCCATGCGGATATTCGGCTTATGAAAAGACTTCATGCGGATGGATTAGTCCAAAAACACTGAATAACGATACGATTATATCAAATCTTAATACAACAAACAATAACGGAGAGGCTTACATTATATATAATGATGCAAATAATGATGAATATTACATCATAGAAAACAGACAACGCACTGGTTGGGACAAATATCTGCCAAACAGTGGTATGCTTGCGATGCATATAGACTATTTGAAAGAGGATTGGGAAAACAACACTGTAAACAGCGAAACTGACCACCACAGAATATCTGCGGTCTGGGTTAAAGATAGTCTCACTGCTAATTCTGTACCTTCAGCAGATATATACAATAAAGGAAAAAATGGAAGCAACCATTTAAACATGGGTTTGAATGATATTAATTCAAATAGCGACAGCACTATTAATTTTGTGTTCAAAAGATATAATTTTCAAGAAAGTGAAGTAACTGGAGATACATTGTTTCATGAATCATTTGATAAATGTATGGGCAAAGGTGGAAACGACAATAACTGGACCGGACGCTATTTTCTTGGAAGATCATTTAATCCTGACCACGAAGGATGGAGCAACACAAATGTTTATTCGGGTTATAAATGCGCAAAATTCGGAACTACTAGAATAAGCGGAACTACAGCTTCTCCAGAATTCAACATAAATGGTAAGGCTACTCTCACATTTAGAGTTGCAACATTCGACAACGATGAAAAAAGTCTTGACGTCCATACTGGAAACAAATCGTTTTCTATGCTAGAAAACAAATCAGGGAAATGGACATCCTTCTCTTTTGATTTTGAATATAGTGGAAAAACTGTAGTCGAATTTGTCACTACAGGTCGCTTAATTATTGATGACGTAGCTGTTGTAAAGAGCAAAGAGAATCGCACAGACACTGGTCTCACAGAAATAAACAAATCATCTGATAATATCCATCAACGTATATACAATATGATGGGACAATGTGTAGGAAATAGCACAGCAAGCCTTCCAAACGGTATATACATCAAAGATGGAAAGAAATTTTTAATAAGCAAATAGAAAAAAGGCACATCATGTGATATGAACCACAAAAGTTAAACAAAAACTTTTGGGGATCACTTCACATAGAATGCACCTCGAATATATTAGAATAAAATAGCGATTTATGAAATCATTCAAAACTTGAATGGAAGTTTCGCCAATAATATAATATTTTCATTCTTTCTTCACGCTGCAAAGACCATAATGAAGAGACACCACTATCGTGTTCCTGAATCAGAGTCTTCACTCGCATTATCTTTCGCTTAGCATTTCGTGCAAGCAGTGCATCTGCCTGAATAGGACTTCTGTCATCAAGAGATGCTAGACGCAAACGATGCATAAAGTTATCAAAGTCATTGAATACCAAAGCACGCTTCATCATTTCCATTTCTGGATCTACGAGGGTGTTGAAATGTTCTTCCAATTTATCGTAAGCCCAATCATTCTCATGCAACCAAAGCCATTGAAAAGCACCTTGATCTTGCTTTTTCATAAGCTCATTAATCAGTTCATTACTATTGCTACCAACGTGTAGATTAATTAATTTGCCAAACACATCCTTGCAGAGTTCTGTTGGTTCTAGAAGCGTAGCATCATCACTATTTTCTTCAACCGACGAGCTGATATTTATACGCCAACGCTGATCTTTTTGTTTTATAACAAATGCTATATTTTCTTTTGCTGGAATTTCAGAAGAAAACTGCATCAGACCTCGTACATATTCTGAACCAAGAAGTAACTGTGCAAGATTTCCTCTTGAAGGGATTTTATCTACAATTACATTTATATCAGCCATGTTACGCACAGTAATATATCCCTCTTGATTCCACACATATTTATATGTAATATGGTCGGCATCTGAATGAATTGTTATGCGATCATCGTTTTCAGTTCCAGCAAAGACATATTGATATTTTGATAATTCTTCCTCTTTGATTTCCAGTATGTCATTGACAATATTTCCGTCAAAATCACGAATTGAGAAACCGAAAACAGGAAGTTGCAATGTGAGATTAAAACTACGGTCTGAATCTTTTGGAATCAGAGTGCAATTAATATGTTCACCAGTTCCAAGGTCTGTCTTTGATATTTCAAAACCTTCTTCCGTACGGTTGGCGCTTTCTATTTCAACGGTACCATAAGGCCAGAATATGCGAAACACTGTTGACTTTGAGTCTGAACGTACTATCGTCACAAAATCTGATGCTGATATACCAAGATTGTATATCTTAACTGGTTCTACGATGTCATCATCATTTTCACCTAGCACTGTAGCATAGCATTCACCAATAGGTGCGTCATCTTCCCATTCACCGTCTTTATCTTCGGCAAACACGACAAACGATAGACGAACTAGGCGAGGATTCTCGCCATCACGACATAAAGAGAAATTAACATCACGTTCTGAGAAAAGGGGCTCAGCTACGTAAGGAGTATAGCAAGCTTCTTGATATTCAATTTTTGTTTTATCCATAATGTTGTAAAATGTGGGCGTCTTTTTATTCAAAACGGCACATGTCCATATATCATTGACATGAATATGCGGACACTATCCTGAAACGAGACGCAAAATTAATACATTTATACGAATTAATGAAAAAATAGAGGAACATAGTTATCTCCTAACTTATTTTTTTGTACATTTGCATCACGCAATACTTAAAATATCGGGCTTTCATGATTAATATCATAATAACCAAAGTAAGCAATAACTTAAAACTATTATAAACATTTATGGAAAGAACCTGGAGATGGTTTGGCAAAAATGATAAGATTACACTTGCCATGCTGAAACAAATTGGTGTAGAAGGTGTTGTCACTGCTCTGCACGATGTACCATTGGGTGAAGTTTGGAGTAGAGAAAAAATCCACGACTTAAAAACTTATATCGAATCATTCGGCATGAAATGGTCGGTTGTGGAATCACTTCCTGTTGTTGAGACTATTAAATATGGCGGTCCTGATCGTGAACAGCAGATTGAAGTCTACAAGGAGAGTCTTAGAAATCTTTCTGCAGAGGGCATACATACTATTTGCTATAATTTCATGCCTGTATTGGATTGGGCTCGCACAGATTTGTCGCATCCTAATCCTAACGGATCTACAAACCTTTATTTCAGTTTCCCAGAATTTGCTTATTTTGATAAGTATATTCTTAAACGCGAAGGTGCAGAAAAGGATTGGGAAGAAATGGGCAAAAGTATGAACCGTGACATTCTTGCTGAAGTTGAAGAACTGAAAAAGACTATGACTGCGGAAAAAGACCACGCACTGGTTGAAAATATAATCATCAAAACTCAAGGATTTGTTTCTGGAAACTTTAAGGAGGGTGATGAACATCCTGTTGAATTGTTCAGACAACTGCTTGATTTATATAAGGGAATCACGAAGGAACAGTTAAGAGAAAACATGCGTTATTTCTTGTTAGCCATCATGCCTGTATGCGACGAATGCGACATGTATATGTGTGTGCATCCAGATGATCCACCATTCCCAGTTTTGGGATTGCCACGTATCGTTACTTGCGACGAGGATATAAACTGGTTCCTAAAAGCTGTAGATAATCCACATAATGGATTAACATTCTGTGCAGGAAGTATATCTGCTGGAGCACACAACAACCCAGTAGAACTTGCACGAAAATATGCAGACCGCACTTGGTTTGTGCACTTACGCAGCTGCCATATTTTCCCTAATGGAGACTTCACTGAGGCTAGTCATTTAGGCGGAAGAGCTGACATTATTGAACTTGCACGAATTTTCGAGAAAACAAATCCAAAACTTCCGATGAGAGTTGACCATGGTATGACTATGCTTGGTGACGAGGAACGTGGATATAATGCTGGTTATAGTTTCTTGGGACGTATGTTCGCAATGGGACAGGTTCAGGGTGTTCTTGCAACTGTCGACCGTGAACTAGGTATTGAATACAAACAACCTGGATTTTTTGACTGATTAAATTGAAGTCGTGAAAAAGCAAAAACAAGTAATATAAAAATATATAATGAAAAATCTATTTGATATAAAAGACTACGTTGTAGTTATAACAGGCGGAACAGGTGTTCTGGGTCGCTGCATAGCTAAATATTTAGCACAGAATGGTGCAAAAGTTGCAATTCTAGGTCGCAAAGAAGAGATTGGTAACGCTATTGTGGATGATATAAAGAAGGCGGGCGGTGACGCTTGTTTCTTTAAAACTGATGTTATGAATCAGGAGGTTGTTGAGCAGAACTGCAAAGATATTTTAGAAAAATATGGGCACATTGATACATTGTTGAATGCTGCCGGAGGTAACCAGCCGGGTGCCGTTATCGGTCCTGACCAAAACTTTTTTGACTTGGATCCAGAACAGTTCCAGAAAGTTTTAAACCTAAATCTTACAGGTACAGTTATTCCAACGCAGGTATTTCTTAAGCCTATGGTTGAACAGGGCAAGGGAAGTATAATCAACTTTTCAAGCATGGCTGCATTCCGTCCAATGACACGTGTCTGCGGATATGCTGCAGCAAAAGCAGGAATTAGTAATTTCACAGCATACATGGCTCATGAAACCGCAATGAAATTTGGCGAAGGAATTCGTGTAAATGCTATTGCTCCAGGCTTCTTCATTACAGAACAAAACCGTGCTTTGCTTACAAATCCTGACGGAAGTTATACAGAGCGTGGAAAGGATGTTATCAGACAAACTCCGTTTGGTCGTATGGGTAAGCCAGAAGAACTTTGCGGTACGATTCAGTATCTAATGAGTGATGCTGCAGCTTTCGTTACAGGAACTGTAGCTGTTGTAGACGGTGGTTTCAACATCTTCGCAATGTAATCACTCTTTATTTTTGTTTGACACAACCGACCATATATTTGAACTTTTCTTTATTGGATCGGCAAATCGGGTAAGAGGCACAGGTTGCCTATATCCATGATAATCAACCCGGAAGCAACTCTGCATAATGATGAGTCGCTTTCGGGTTCTTGTTATTGCAACATAAAACTTTCGAGCATCTTCATCAAGCATTGTTTTATTATTCTTACTATAATAATTAGGATATCTGCCTTCGATTGCATCGAAGACGATTACATTGTCAAACTCTAATCCTTTTGCCTTGTGTACTGTCGTCACGAATATTTTTTCATTTATCGTATCACTACCGCACAAATCAGCTTCTTTCAAAGTATTGATTTCAAGCATGTGATTACTCAATTGAGTTATCAAAGCTGTATTATCAGCAGAATTTATTATGTCTGATGCTATATAATTAAATATGTATGCGATATTATCTAATGGTTGAATGATATCAGCTGCCAAAAGATTATCATACATCTGTTTCAGTTTAGATACCAATATTTTTTCATCGCCAGTTTCTCTCCAAAGCATGCTGCGTGTTTCTCCATATATTTTACCATAATGGTCACGCAACGTCTTTACTCTGTCTTTTACTCTTTTCTGCTGCATAAACTGCAGCTGACTATCTATAATATCTTTTGCTTTGGAATAACAATATGCCACAAGATTTCGTGTTGCATCAACATCAGCATCAGCGAGATGGCTGTTTTCGCCTTCAAGATGTAACATTTCTAACAAGTATTTTAATTTGTATTGGCGTAACTGTGGACATAATAGTTTTATCAACCGTAAACTGTCTATATATGGTAACATTAGTTTCTCATTGACTTCTTCTGTTCCAAATTCCCGCCTGAGATTGTTTTTTAATATATTGATGTCATAGTCGGCATTATGACCTAACAGAACAGAGTCTCCTATGTAATCCATAAATTTGCAGAATGCATCCTTACGTAAAAGTAACTTTTGATGTTTTCTTTCCTCTATTATCGGATTTACAATATCGCCAAGCATTTCAGGTATAGGCTTGTCACTTTCTATATAAATTGACAACTGCGAACCCTCTACAATCTTTCCATTGCGTATCTTTACGGCAGCAATCTGCAATATGTCGTCATTGAAAACATCTAATCCTGTTGTTTCTGTATCAAAGATTGTTATTTCTTTTGTCTCATAAGCACTGACAAACTGCTGTATATAAGTGGATTCGTCATACAACAAAAAGTCCAATGGTAGCATTGCACGGTCCGCACATGATTGAACGAAATTACGTGCGGCTGTTGTGGTCTGAAAAACTTTCATTCCGTTTAGCAGTCGTGACCATGCTATGAAATTTTGTTCATTGCATAATATCGTGAGATGCGCAAAAAGAAGTTTTACCTGCGCTGAAGAGAATAAATCGTCACCTGATATTTTGAAATGACTTGCGTGCATATTCTTCAAGGCATTGCTTACAGCATCGGCATCGCGGTTAGAACTAACGATAATTGCAGTTGTATCTTCAGGCGATTCTGTACCAAGTCTTATTGCTTGCTGCGCTGCATCCAGATATTCTGTATCTATCGTTTCTGATTGATACAATTGCAATTCATTACCTATAGTCTGTGGAACATAATCTGTGGTTGGTAAGATGTCTGGTGATATATTCAGAGTTTCAACTGCATAAGCATTAAATGCGTCAAGCAGATATTTTGGAGAACGGTGATTATGGCTCAAAGTGTGTATATTCCCTTTACAGCGGTTGCGAAGTAATTCCAATGTTGACATTTTAGCCCCCATAAATGAAAATATTGATTGCTGCGGATCACCTAGATATACCACAACTCTTTTATTTTCTTCTTGCGGAGAAAGTAGGTCTATAATGGCTAATTGTAGAGGATTTAAATCCTGAACCTCATCTACTTGAATCCACGAATATCTTGATTTACATTCTTTCGATGCATCAGAAGACTTATTCTTCAAACTATCATAAGACAATAATAATATGTCTTCAAAGTCAAGAAGATTATTTGTTTCCTTGTATTTTTCATAGTTGCGAGCCAACTGCATTTTTTTCAACGTCACATATATCATCTGTTGCATACCGAGGTCACTACAACTGTCTCTATAGAAGTCGGTATTCATATAAATGTCATTCATAGACTTTGCTGTAAATAGCATTTTATGTGATTTACAAATAGCGTCAAGTGCCTTGACATCGTCACTATTTAAGCAATCAGCATGAAGTCTGAGGTCACGTGGATAATTATGGTTTATCTGATACATCAGATGTGAAAGGAATATAGCCTCGTTATATTCTCGCATGCGCTTATAACTTGCAGCCACTTCTTGTTCGTCATCATTAGTATATTGGCACATTATACTTAATGCGTCGGCATCATCAATTATAGAGGATGATGCCGCCACAATACCGGAATCAAATAAATAGCGTGAACAGAAACGATGTACATTACCGACAAACAAGTCTGACGTATCATCGTTTATATTATCATTTATACGCTGTTGCATACCACGAGCAGCACGATTGGTAAAAGTTAGACAAAGCATTTCACTGTATGGGATTCCAGCAGCGTGTGCTTGCCCTACTCTACATGCTAATATCTGCGTTTTACCACATCCAGGAGGCGCCAATACCAAATGATATCCATTATCGATATCTATCACATTCTGTTGGCTGGCATCAGGAATAAATGTATTGCTCATAATGACAAAGGTAGTACAAGTCAAACACAATACAAAATAAAAAACAAATTTTTATTGTTATTGTTAAGATTTTGGCTGTAATTTCATTAAGGAAACGTTGTATAAGCTTTATGATACAGATTGATAGTTTCTAATTCACATGATGTTTTTTATCACAAAAATATTTCTATTCTGTCATATATATATTTAGTTTGCTGATACAAATGTTATTCTTGCATAACCATTGCCCGCATGTCCGGTAACAGTTGTTCCATCATAATCTGTAAAAGAAGTATTACCAGCTATTGTAGATCCAGTTACTCCAGATCCAATATGACCAGATCCTCCTCCACCACCAACATTTGTATTTTCTCCATTTTCTATCTGGTATGCATATCCCCCATACCAGCCACCTCCAGCACCTCCGTTACCTTCTGCACCACAATTCCATACTCCTATTTTTGAAGAACCATTTTGGCCTTGTCCAAATTGATAACCTGATGTTTGGCTACCACCAACACTTGTGTAAGTTGCAAAACTAGCTGATAAACCAATTTGTCCACCACCATCTGCGACAGATCCACTAACCCAAGAACAACCGCCTCCGCCAGCAACTATTAAAACAGAAGACTGGTTTGATGATAATTCTTTTAATAAACCATTAGATGTAGCAATGTGTGTCGCACCGCCACCACCGCCACCACCAGAATATGCAGTAAATCCATCGCCTCCTTGTCCACCGCCATTATATCCACCAGTACCTCCTATACTTTTACCTGATACCCCATAAGAATAATCAGAAGAATAAGTAGGAAGACATCCTTGTCCACCAATGCAAACATATAAAACCTTATTTTTGATTAGTGAAACTGTGCCACATGAATATCCTCCTTTACCTGAAGTTGTCTGTGTTCCTTGTCCTCCTTGTGCTCCCCAAACTTCTAACTTATACGTTCCAGTAACTGGAACTGTATAAGTTTGAACACTACCAGTATAAGCAAAATTCGCTACAGGTATTGTTTTCGAAATGTTATATGAATATATGTTCCCTGCTGTCCAAGTACCAGTTATTGATTGAGTAAGCGTTCCACCATTACTATAGGTAACAGTTATACTTGCATCACTACCTAGTGTTTGAGGCATCATCATAAAAGTTGTTGCACCTGATGTGATAGTTGTACCGGCAGTTGTTGAAGATGATACGGTTTGTGAGAAAGACTTTTTTGTTGTTGCATCCTGAGTCCATGTTTCATTAAAGTTATAAGTTCCCTTACATAATATATTATTTAAAGAAATACCTGTTATTGTACCATTAGGCATACCAGAACTACCTATATTAAACTGTACGGATGAAAATATATGTTTAAAAGTCAATGATATAGAAGAATTAGTATTACCATTAACATTATTATTTGTAGCTGTCATTATATCTATTTGATCAGATACATTATCAGGAACTGTATAGGATAAAGTAGGAGAAGAGCCTGCTGTATGACTAACATTGCTAATAGTACTAGGATAATATGCATAAAAGTTAATAGTTTTATTTGCTGTTCCTGGCCAATAATAATCCTTTGATGTTTTCCAGATATTATTGGTATAACTAACAGCTTGACTATTTATTAATGTACTGTAGTTACCAGCTCCATCATTTTGGTCTGCTAATAAATTAAATGTATTGGAAGTGCTTAATGAAGAGCCTCCTATAGGCATTGCACGTGAAGTTTTCGTAGTTGCCAATGAATCTGTATTTTTCCATTCGGGTACAGACACCGAAAAGTTAATTTGTTTATTATTCTTTTCTTCAAAAATATTCATTTCATTTGCGCATGAACAAAATGTAGAAATAATAAATAATAAAAATGACACATTGATACCTCGCAAAAACTTCTTTCCCATAACTCCATTCTTTTCTCTTCTCTCCGCGAGAGAAGAGAAAAGAATAGGAAAAGGCATTTAATTAGCTGAAACGAAAGTTATTCTTGCATAACCATTGCCCGCATGTCCGGTAACAGCTGTACCATCATAATCTGTAAAAGAAGTATTACCAGCTATTGTAGATCCTGTTACTCCAGATCCAATATGGCCAGATCCTCCTCCTCCACCGATGTTCGTGCTATTTCCACTCCCTGTCTGGCATGCATATCCACCGTACCAACCACCACCAGCACCTCCATTACCTTCTGCGCCACCACTTCCATATGCAGTTTTAGTATACCCAGCCTGACCTTGTCCAAATTGGAATCCTGAAGTTTGTCCTCCACCAGCACTTGTATAATAAGCATTAACGCACGATATGCCATTCGTACCGCCACCACTACCACCAGTGCCGCTATAAGATGTTGATGCACCACCACCAGCAACAATTAAAACAGAAGATTGATTTGTTGACAATGCACTTAATAGACCAGTTGTCCTAGCAATATGTGTAGCACCACCACCACCACCACCGGCTGCAAACGTAGGATATCCATCACCACCTTTTCCACCACCATTATAACCTCCTGTTCCACCTATGCTTTTACCAGAAACGCTATAAGAATAATCAGCAGAAAATGTTGGATTGCCTCCTTGTCCACCAACATAAATATATAGTATAGTATTTTTTGTTAGTGAAACTGTTCCGTATGAATATCCTCCTTTACCCAAAGATCCATCATTACCCTGCGCACCCCAAACTTCAAGATTATAAGTTCCTGTAAGTGGTACTGTATAAGTTTGAACACTACCAGTATAACCAAAATTTGCTACAGGTATTGTTTTTGAAATGTTATATGTATATATGTTCCCTGCTGTCCATGTACCTGATATTGATTTCGTAAGTGTGCCACCATTACTATAGGTAACGGTTATACTTGCATCACTACCTAATGTTTGAGGCATCATCATAAAAGTTGTTGCACCTGATGTTATTGTTGTACCCGCAGTTGTTGAAGATGATACGGTTTGTGAAAAAGACTTTTTTGTAGTTGCATCTTGAGTCCATGTTCCATTAAAGTTATATGTTCCATTATACAATATATTATTTAAAGAAATTCCTGTGATAGTACCATTAGGCATGCCAGAACTACCTATATTAAACTGTACGGCTGAAAATATATGATTAAAAGTCAATGGTGTAGAAGAATTAGTATTACCGCTAACATTAGTTCCAGTAGCTGTCATTATATCTATTTGATCAGAAACATTATCAGGAACTGTATAGGATAAAGTAGGAGAAGAGCCTGCTGTATGACTAACATTACTAATAGTACTAGGATAGTATGCATAGAAGCTTATAGTTTTGTTAGCTATTCCTGACCAATAATAATCATTTGATGTTTTCCATATATTATTGGTATAACTAACAGCTTGACTATTTATCAATGTACTATAGTTACCAGCTCCGTCATTTTGGTCTGCTATTAAGTTAAATGTATTGGAAGTGCTTAAAGAAGTTCCTCCTACAGGCATTGCGCGTGAAGTTTTCGTAGTCGCTAATGAATCTATATTTTTCCATTCAGGTACAGATACTGAAAAGTTAATTTGTCTATTATCATTTCCTTCAAAAACATTCATTTCGTTTGCACATGAAGAAAATGTAGAAATAATAATCAATAATAAAAATGATACATTGATACCTCGCAAAAACTTCTTTACCATAACTCAATCCTTTCTCTTCTCTCCGCGAGAGAAGAGAAAAGACTGAAAACAGGTTTTTAATTAGCCGAAATGAAGGTTATTCTGGCATAACCGTTGCCAGGGCGGATGCCATTTTGCATTCCGCACTCGTTCTTTATAGCTAAATTGCCATATGAATAACCACCATATCCGCCTCCGCCACCTTGTGCGCCCCATACTTCCAACTTGTATGTGCCTGTAATTGGAGCAGTATAGGTTTGAATAGTGCCGCTATAATCAAAAGTCCTTGATATATAAGATACTTTGTAATTATATATTTTTCCTCCTTCCCAAGATCCTGATATAGTTTTAGTAAGTGTCCCTCCATTACTGTAAGTCACAGTTATTGTTATATTATTAAATGCCTGAGGTATCATCATTAGGGTATAAATACCTGAATAGATGTCTTCTCCTGATGTTCCTGCGATTGACTTTGATTGTGATATAGTAAATGTTTTGGAACCTGTTACATTTGACCAACCACCACCAAAGATATATGTTCCGGAATTGGCTACACTTCCAATTGATATTGATGAGATTGTCCCACTGCCAATACCATTACTTCCTACTGAAAATTGAATTGCAGCAAATATATGATTAAAAGTCAATGGAGTAGAAGAATTAGTATTACCACTAACATTATTATTTGTTGATGTCATTATATCTATTTGATCAGATACATTATCAGGAACAGTATAGGATAATGTTGGAGAAGAGCCTGCTGTATGATTAACGTTACTAATAGTACTAGGATAATATGCATAAAAGCTTATAGTTTTATTTGCAGTTCCTGACCAATAATAATCATTTGATGTTTTCCATATATTATTGCTATAACTAACAGCTTGACTACTTATTAATGTACTGTAGTTACCAGCTCCATCATTTTGGTCTGCTATTAAGTTAAATGTATTGGAAGTGCTTAATGAAGAGCCTCCTACAGGCATTGCACGTGAAGTTTTCGTAGTTGCCAACGAATCTATTTTCTTCCATTCGGGTACTGATACTAAAAAGTTAATTTGTTTATTATTATTTCCTTCAAAAATATTCATTTCGTTTGTACATGAAGAAAACGTAGAAATAATAATTAATAATAAAAGTGAGACATTGATACCTCGCAAAAACTTCTTTCCCATAACTCAATCCTTTCTCTTCTCTCCGCGAGAGAAGAGAAAAGATTGAGAATCAACACTCATCTAATATTATTTAGGGGGATTCTATAGAAATATTATTTATTGTTGGATATTTATAAAATGGTAATAAATCTATTTCATATTAAAATGCAATAACAGAACGTAGTTTCTCTGAATCATCTGGATTCCTTCCTTTGTGTGGATCTGCACCTCCTGTATAAACGCTGTTTGATGAAATATTTGTAAGTGAACCATAATTAGAATTTTGTTCAGAGCTACACCAATACCAATAACCAACAAAAGTATCAGAGTTTGTATTTTTAACTACTGATTCTATAATAAAACTGATAGAAGCATAATTAGTCCAATATATGTTATAAGATCCCGTTTGATTATCAAAGTTATATGTTACATCAGAGCTTTTTCCGATATTAGATATAAATAAAAACCATTGCCCTACGCTAGGGAGATACCACCCACTAGAGTTACTTGGTGCAACAACATTATAATTTCTTGCATCATAAAATGCAGGATAATTTGTTGCAGAATATACTAAAGCTCCTTTGTTAGTAGATATGTGTAGAAAATGATCATAACCATCATAATCTGTTTGAAGGTTAGATGATTCTATTGTCATATTGTCAGAAGAGCCTTGTGATAAAGACCAGCAATTCGGTGCATTCGTATTATTTAATGCCATAGCATAACCATGTGTGAATCCATATTTTTTATCCTTTTCACTTGTTATATTGCTAAAAATAATTGCTATTGGTACTTTTTGAGGATTTTCAGATATAGCCCCCCAGGTTCCATCACTATAATAATAATCACCAACATTTACAGACTTTGACAAATTATATGTGTAAATATTATTGGCCGTCCAATTCCCCGATATTGTTTTTCTGTATGATGTCCCAGTATTATATGTAAGTATTATAGTTGCATTTGTAAAAGACTGAGGAATCATCATCATTGTAAAAGTACCAGATGTAATATCTGCTCCTGCGGCTCCTGTTATTACAGAAGATGGCGATACTGTAAATGATGATGATGTAGAACCAAGAGTCCATCCACTTCCAAAAGTGTATGTCCCAGAATTCTTTATTCCACTTATTGTTATAGATTTTATAGTTCCACTAGGTAACCCACTTGTTCCAACAGTAAACTTTACTGCTGCAAGAATATGTTCAAAAGAAACTGACGTTGAGGAGTATGTTGTTCCAGATACTCCTGTACTTGTAGATGTCATTATATCTGCTTGTGTGGCTGCATCTGCAGGAACGGTGTATTTTAATGTTGGTGTTGTACCCGCCGTGTGAATTATGGTTCCATTTGTGATACTCGTTGGATAGTATGCATAGAAATTAACCGTTTTATCTGTACCAGGCCAATAATGATCAGCTGTCGTTTCCCACATTTTATTTACAGTATTATACAAGACTACCTCTTTATCTATTTCTGTTGTATAATTACTTCCATCGCTAACATCAGCTATCATTCCAAAAGCCTTATCTGTACCAAATAATGTACCCGTAATTGGCATTGCGCGTGAAGTTTTCGTAGTTGCCAACGAATCTGTATTTTTCCATTCGGGTATAGATAAAGAAAAGTTAATTTGTTTATTATTATTTTCTCCAAAAATATTCATTTCATTTGCACATGAAGAAAACGTAAAAATAATAATTAATAATAAAAATGATACATTTATACCTCGCAAAAACGTTCTTATCATAACTCAATCCTTTCTCTTCTCTCCGCGAGAGAAGAGAAAATGATAGAGAACAATTATTTAATTAGCAGAAATAAAGGTTATACGAGCATATCCATTGCCAGTATGCCCCGTTTCAGTTCCACCAACAGGTGAAGGCATACCAAATAAAGTTCCTTTTATATCTGTCCAAGAAAATCCCTGTCCATCTATCATTTTGGTATTATTAAAAACATAAGAGACTCCATTTATATAAAGAATACTTTGATCAGTAAATGAACATATATCATAAGTCTCATTTACCGAGTTTACAGTTCTTGTCCCAGTTATTGTTTTATCATAATTTATTGCATTACAACCATTATGTCCAGATATAAAAGAACTTCCGCCTGTGGAGCCTAGATATAAAGTCCCCATACCTATAGCATCACCAGTTATACCTCCCTGGTAACCACCTCCACCTCCACTAGCAGTTATGCTTAAGTCTGCATTTTCACCAAAACATAAACGATAACCATTTGTTTGATTCACAATAAAATTATTTGTGCTTGTGTTATTGCTGTTATAAGCAATAAGTCCTCCTGCTGCACCTGCTAGATAAGATCTTTCGCATCCTCCACCACCACCAGCAACCATAACTCTTGATTTTATCGAATTGAAATCACTAAATTCACCACCTATGATTCTAATGTCAGTCTCACCTCCGCCAGAAGAACAAGCACCATCATTGGCTGCTCCCATGCCCCCTCCATTGTAAGTTCTAAACATTTCATTTGGTAAAGATCCTTTTTGACCAACATAAATATACAATATTGTTCCTGATAATAAATTAATATTACCAGACGTATATCCACCAAGTCCACCATTTGGATAAGCAAAATTTTGATTCGGAATGGTGCCACCTTGTGCTCCCCAACATTCGACTTTGTATGTCCCTGTATATGGAGCTGTAAATGTCTGAACCGCACCAGTGTAATCATAATTAAAAACTATTGTTTTAGAAAGATTATAAGTATAAACTCCACCAGCATTCCATGTTCCCGATATTTTAGCAGAAAACGTAGTGCCATTATTGTAAACTAATGAAACGGTTGCATTAGTAAAAACTTGAGGAATCATCATTAATGTAAAAGCATCAGATGTAATATTTTCTCCGCTAGTACCTGTTATTGTAGTAGATGGTGATATTGTAAATAATGAAGTTGTTGAACCAAGAGACCATCCACTCCCAAAGGTGTATGTCCCAGAATTCTTTATTCCATTTATCGTTATTGATTTTATAGTTCCACTAGGTAGACCGTTGGTACCAACTGCAAACTTTACCGCTGCAAATATATGATTAAAAGTTAATGGTGTAGAAGTATTAGTTTTACCGCTAACATTAGTTCCTGTAGCAGTTATTATATCAAATTGGTTGCTGACATCATTGGGGACAGTGTATGATAAAGTAGGAGCAGAACCTACCGTATGAGTAATACTAGTAGAAATACTCGTAGGGTAGTATGCATAAAAGCTTATAGTTTTGTTCGCTATTCCTGACCAATAATAATCCTTTGATGTTTTCCATATATTATTGGTATAACTAACAGCTTGACTATTTATCAATGTACTATAGCTACCAGCTCCATCATTTTGATCTGCTATTAAGTTAAAACTTTTATCAGCACCAAACGAGGTGTCCGTAATCGGTGTAGAACGTGAAGTTTTCGTAGTTGCCAATGAATCAGTATTCTTCCATTCTGGCACCGAAACAGAAAAGTTAATTTGTTTATTATTATTTNCTNCAAAAANATTNANTTCGTTNGCNCATGAANAAAANGTANAAATAATAATTAATAATAAAAGTGATANATTNATACCTCGCAAAAACTTNTTTANCATAACTCAATCCTTTCTCTTCTCTCCGCGAGAGAAGAGAAAAGAATGGAAATAGGTATTTAATTAGCTGAGACGAAGGTTATTCGGGCATAGCCATTGCCCGTATGTCCTATTTCTGTTCCACCTGTAGGTCCTGGCATAGAAGTATTGCCGGCAATCATTTGTGAATTTGTAAAAACATATCCAGAATAGTGATTAGGCGAACCTGTATGTATAATATTATCAGATGTTGATGATGGAGCAATAGCATTGCAACCTGTATAACCAGATATAAATGACGAACCACCAGAACCACCACAATGGGCAACTGTTGCACCTCCATAATATCCACCACCACCTCCTGATTGATAATTTCCATTAGAGAATCCAAAACCACCTCCATATCCACTATTTGTATATGGCAAGTATGCCGTACTATAGCCAGCAGCCGTTTGAGTCGCACCAGTATCAGTATAATATCCACCAACAACATTACTTAATGGATTTATATGATTTTCTGTTGTTCCGTCACCACCAATTAGTCCACCACCATAGCCACCATTTCCATCTCCATAATACGGTCCTGTTGTACTTCCTATTTCAGTACAGTTTCTGTTATTTGCACCTCCGCCGCCTGCAGCTACCATTATTCTAGACTTCAAGCTATTAAAATCATTCCATGCTCCTGATGTAAGTCTAATATCTGATGCTCCACCTCCATTTCTTCCCCATTGATATTGGGCATTATCGTTGATTAAATTAGAACCAGAATTAAAAGGGGTGGATGTTGCTACTAATGTACTACCTTGTTGTCCTACATAAATATATACTGCATTGTCTTTTTGCAAACTTATATTTCCTGTAGTATAAGCGCCATGGCCTCCTAAAAATCCATTTATATCTCCTCCTGATGCGCCCCAACATTCAACTTTATATGTACCTGTGTATGGAGCTATAAATGTCTGAAATGCACCAGTGTAACCATAATTAAAAACTATTGTTTTAGAAAGATTATAAGTATAAACTCCACCAGCATTCCATGTGCCAGATATTGTTGTAGAAAAAGTAGTACCATTATTGTAAGCTAATGATACAGTTGCATTATTGAAAGCTTGAGGAATCATCATCAAAGTATAAGTATCAGATGTAATACTTGAGCCGGCTGATCCTGTTATTATCGTAGATGGTGATGCTGTAAATAATGATGTTGTTGAACCAAGAGTCCATCCACTTCCAAAAGTGTATGTGCCTGAATTCTTTATCCCATTTATCGTTATTGATTTAATAGTTCCACTAGGCAATCCGCTAGTACCTACAGCGAACTTTACTGCTGCAAATATATGCTTAAAAGTTAAAGATGTGGATGTTACTGTACTTCCTGATATATTTGGATTAATTGCTGTAATTATATCAATCTGGTTGCTAGCATCAGAAGGGACAGTATATAATAAAGTTGGAGCAAAGCCTGCTGTATGAGAAATATTACCAAAAATACTTGTAGGGTAGTATGCATAGAAATTAACAATTTTATTTGCTATTCCTGACCAATAATAATGAGAAGGAGTTGTCTGCCATATATTATTAGTGAAAGATACAGATTCTTTATCTATCAATGTACTGTAGTTGCCTGCTCCGTCATTTTGGTCTGCTATTAAGTTAAAACTTTTATCTGTACCAAACGATGTATCCGTAATCGGTGTAGAACGTGAAGTTTTCGTCGTTTCCAATGAATCTGTATTTTTCCATACAGGTACAGATATAGAAAAGCTAATTTGTTTGTTATTATTTCCTTCAAAAATATTCATTTCGTTTGCACATGAAGAAAACGTAGAAATAATAATTAATAATAAAAGTGATAAATTTATACCTCGCAAAAACTTTTTTATCATAACTCAATCCTTTCTCTTCTCTCCGCGAGAGAAGAGAAAAGAATGGAAATAGGTATTTAATTAGCTGAAACAAAGGTTATTCTGGCATAACCGTTGCCAGGGCGGATGCCATTTTGCATTCCTGTTGTTCCACTGATAAGATTTGAGCCTAAGTGCCCAGAACCACCTCCAGCACCTCCAACATAAACAGATCCGCCGCCACCATACCATCCACCGCCACCAATTCCACCAGCATCCGTGCCAGAATATCCATAGCCACCTTGACCAAAACTACCATCAACTTTTATTCCATCAATAGTCGTGNTGT
>NZ_KB890640.1:0-37912 GCF_000373185.1 Segatella paludivivens DSM 17968 = JCM 13650 | reverse complement strand
CGCCGCCACCATACCATCCGCCGCCACCAATTCCACCAGCATCCGTGCCAGAATATCCATAGCCACCTTGGCCAAAACTACCATCAACTTTTATTCCATCAATAGTCGTNCTTGCTGTTTTTCCACCTGCAGTTTGTGTTCCTCCAGTTGCTGCTTCAAGTTGATATGTCCCATTATTATTTAAGTTTACGTTATAATTAGAATTGCCACCAACGAGTCCTCCTCCAGAACCACCAATGGCGCCTGTCCATTCTGCAGATCCACCACCACCTGCTACAATCAATATTTCAGATTGATAATTTTTATAGTTTACTAGTTCACCCCTATTTGTGGTTGAAATATGACTAGCACCACCACCTGAATTATATGAATCTAATGCTATAGAAGGTTTTCCTCCATTATATCCTNCTGAACTACCTATACATATATATAACTGACTATTTTGTGTTATAGCTAAATTGCCATATGAATAACCACCATATCCGCCTCCGCCACCTTGTGCGCCCCATACTTCCAATTTGTATGTGCCTGTAATTGGAGCAGTATAGGTTTGAACAGTGCCGCTATAATCAAAAGTCCTTGACATATAAGATACTTTGTAATTATATATTTTTCCTCCTTCCCAAGATCCTGATATAGTTTTAGTAAGTGTCCCTCCATTACTGTAAGTGACAGTTATTGTTATATTATTAAATGCCTGAGGTATCATCATTAAAGTATAATTACCTGAATAGATGTCTTCTCCTGATGTTCCTGCAATTGTCTTTGGTTGTGATATGGTGAATGTTTTGGAACCTGTAAGATTTGACCAACCACCACCAAATGTATATGTTCCAGAATTGGCTACACTTCCAATTGATATTGATGAGATTGTTCCACTGCCAATACCATTACTTCCTACTGAAAATTGAATTGCAGCAAATATATGGTTAAAAGTCAATGAAGTAGAAGAATTAGTATTCCCACTAACATTATTGCCTGTAGCTGTCATTATATCTATTTGATCAGATACATTATCAGGAACTGTATAAGACAAAGTTGGAGAAGAGCCTGCTGTATGACTTACATTACTAATAGTACTAGGAAAATATGCATAAAAGTTCATAGTTTTATTTGCAGTTCCTGACCAATAATAATCCTTTGATGTTTTCCATATATTATTGGTATAAGTAACAGCTTGACTATTTATTAATGTACTGTAGTTACCAGCTCCGTCATTTTGGTCTGCTATTAAGTTAAATGTATTGGAAGTGCTTAATGATGAGCCACCTACAGGCATTGCGCGTGAAGTTTTCGTAGTTCTCAATGAATCCGTATTCTTCCATTCGGGTACAGATACCGAGAAGTTAATTTGTTTATTATTCTCTCCAAGAATATTCATTTCGTTTGTACATGAAGAAAACGTAGAAATAATAATTAATAATAAAAGTGATACATTGATACCTCGCAAAAACTTCTTTCCCATAACTCAATCCTTTCTCTTCTCTCCGCGAGAGAAGAGAAAAGGTATGAGAAATAATAATCCTATTACAATTTCAAATCAATAAAAGCTTATATCAATGGTATTAACGAGTAATCTTTAATTTTATAAATAGCTTAGAAAGCTATAACAGAACGGACTATACAAAGTTCTGTTTTCTCCCAATTTCCAACAGCCACACCAACAGTGCGAAATGGTGCATGACATGCAGAAGAAGCATCCCATTCAGAAGAAGTCCAATAGTATTCGTTATTTATATCAAATAAGTTTGCATTATATCCTTTTTCTATTATAGCATTCATGTAAGTATTTATATTTGATGCACATATAGAGGCATAATTTATTCCAGAGCCATCGTCTTCACAGTACCATCTAACCCAATTTTGTGTGCTCATAGTATAAGCCTTCATCCCTCCAAGATTAACACATATATCATACCATTGACCTGAACTTGGAAGAAACCAGCCACTTGTGCCTATTGGAACAGCGACGGTATTACCATTCTTATCCTTTGCCATATAAATTTTAGCTGCAATACCTGCCGTATAGTCTGATGTCTGTAGATAACAGCTATGTGTGTAGCCGTCTTTGTCGGACATTATATTGTCTGCTCCTATTATATATGTTCCTGTCGGATTACCGCTGTTTGATATAGACCATGGATAAGTCTCATTGGCTGATCCTGAATTTTGCAGTGCCATTGCATACCCATGATTCCAGTTATGCCCTTTATCAATATTGCTTGTAGAATTACAGAATATTACGCCAATAGGTGATGCTGTCGAATTCACATGTTCTGCAATAGTTCCCCAAGTTCCATCGCTATAATAGTAGTCTCCAATATTTACAGGTTTTGATAAATTGTAGGTGTAAATATTATTAGCAGTCCAGGTCCCATGTATAGTTTGCTGATATGATGTTCCAGTATTATATGTAAGCGTAATGGTCGCATTTGTAAATGTTTGAGGAATCATCATCATTGTAAAAGTACCAGCTGTAATATTTGCTCCTGCCGCTCCTGTTATGGTAATAGATGGTGATGCTGTAAATGCTGATGTCGACGGCCCTAAGGTCCATCCACTGCCAAAAATATATGTTCCTGAATTATGAATTCCACTAATTGTTATTGATTTAATAGTTCCACTAGGTAGTCTGTTCGTACCTACAGAAAACTTTACAGCAGCAAATATATGATTAAAAGTTAATGGAGTAGAAGAATTAGTACTACCACTAACATTATTAGCTGTAGCAGTCATTATATCAATTTGGTTGACTGCATCATTTGGAACTGTATATGATAAAGTTGGTGCAGAACCAGCTGTGTGAGAAATAATACTAATGCTATTTGGATAATATCCATAGAGGTTGATAGTGTTATTGCTTTTGCCAGGCCAATAATGAGAAGTCGTAGTCTGCCACATATTATTAGTGAAAGATACAGGCTCTTTATCTATCAAGATATTGTAATTGCCAGCTCCATCATTTTGGTCTGCAATTAAGTTAAATGTATTGGAAGTACTTAATGATAAGCCACCTACAGGCATTGCGCGTGAAGTTTTCGTAGTTGCCAATGAATCCGTATTTTTCCATTCGGGTACTGATACAGAAAAGTTAATTTGTTTATTATTATTTTCTTCAAAAACATTTATTTCGTTTGCGCATGAAGAAAATGTATAAATAATAATTAATAATAAAAGTGATACATTGATACCTCGCAAAAACTTTTTTATCATAACTCAATCCTTTCTCTTCTCTCCGCGAGAGAAGAGAAAAGACAAACATATCAGATTTTAATCAATTTATTATAATACCTATAAATTTATTTTTTAAGTTCTAATAGTTAAATAAATAGGTCAGAAGGCAACGATAGGCCGGACCCTGAAAGAACTCGTTTTGCCGTAACAACTATAGTCCAGACCTACGTCACCATCACTAACGAAACCAACACTGCATGCCCCAAAACTACTATACTCAGATGAACTCCAATAATACTCATTGTTGTTACTGAATAGATCTACACTATAGCCTCTTTCCCTTAAGGCGTTCAAATAAATATTGAGATCCGATACACACAAACTGGAATAATTATTAGTGTCCCCACTTATATCAATACTGTACCAACGTAGGTTGCGCTCACTACCACTTGTATAGTTCTTGCCACTGGCAGTTGCCATTCCTCCGAGTCTAGCACATATATCATACCATTGGCCAGAACTTGGAAGAAACCAACCACTAGTACCTATAGGAAGCCCAACGTTATTGCCATTTTTATCCTTTGCCACATAACTATTGGCTGCAATACCTGCGGCATAGTTTGATGCTTGTAGATAACAGCTATGTGTGTAGCCGTCTTTGTCGGACATGATATCATCTAGTCCGTTAATATATGTTCCAGTCGGGTTGCTACTGTCTGAGGTGTACCATTGATAGGTTGCACTGCTTGATCCTGTATTTTGAAGTGCCATAGCATAACCATGAGCCCAATTATGCCCTTTATCAATATTGCTCGCAGAGTTACTAAAGATAATACCGATAGGTGATGCCGTTGAGTTTGAATGCTCAGCAATAGTACCCCAAGTTCCATCATTATAATAATAGTCGCCAATATTTACAGGTTTTGATAAATTATAAGTATATGTTGTTCCTGCAGTCCAGTTCCCAGATATTGTTTGTTTATATGATGTCCCAGTATTATATGTAAGCGTAATGGTCGCATTTGTGAAAATTTGAGGAATCATCATCATAGTAAAAGTATCAGATGTAATATTTGCTCCGACTGCTCCAGTTATTGTAGTAGATGGTGATACTGTAAATGATGATGTTGTTGAACCAAGAGCCCATCCACTTCCAAAAGTGTATGGGCCTGAATTCTTTATTCCACTTATTGTTATAGATTTTATAGTTCCACTAGGTAGGCCATTAGTACCGACTGAAAATTTTACTGCTGCAAATATATGGTTAAAAGTCAATGGAGTAGAAGAATTAGTATTACCGCTAACATTAATCCCTGTAGCTGTCATTATATCTATTTGATCAGATACATTATCAGGAACTGTATAGGATAAAGTAGGAGGAGAGCCTGCTGTATGACTAACATTACTTATATTACTAGGGTAGTATGCATAAAAGTTAACCGTTTTATTTACAAATCCTGACCAATAATAATGAGAAGGAGTTGTCTGCCATATGTTATTAGTGAAAGATACAGACTCTTTATCTATTAATGTACTGTAATTGCCAGCTCCATCATTTTGGTCTGCAATCAAGTTAAAACTTTTATCTGTACCAAATGAGTTGTCCGTAATCGGTGTGGAACGTGAAGTTTTCGTAGTTGTTAATGAATCTGTATTCTTCCATTCAGGTGCAGATACTGAAAAGTTAATTTGTTCATTATTGTTTTCTCCAAAAATATTTATTTCGTTTGCACATGAAGAAAACGTAGAAATAATGATTAATAACAAAAGCAATACATTGATACCTCGCAAAAACTTCTTTCCCATAACTCAATCCTTTCTCTTCTCTCCGCGAGAGAAGAGAAAAGAATGGGAATAAACATTTAATTTGCAGAAATGAAGGTTATTCGGGCGTATCCATTGCCAGAATGCACACCATTACCCATGCCTGTATTTCCACTGATTAGATTTGAATTTAAGTGACCAGAACCACCACCTGCACCACCATATCCAGCACCGCCACCGTACCATCCACCACCACCGCCTGCATGCAAATTTTGGTCACCACCACCCATTCCAAAAGATCCAGGTTCGTCATATGAGTTGGTTCCACCACTTGTTTGTGTTCCTCCGCTACCCCAAGGTTGTGATGTCTCAGTCCATCCACTAGTTCCATTTTCACCAGTTATTCCTCCTCCATTTCCCCCAACTCCAGAAAATATATAGCCAGAAGCTGTACGCCAAAATCCACCACCTCCTCCTCCAGCAACAATTAAAACCTCAATATCTTTTACAGTTTCATAATTTTTTAACTGACCATCTCCCATAAAGGTAGATTGAATAGACGTACATCCACCACCACCGCCAACTATATGATCAGGATTTGTTCCTACGCGCGATGCTCCACCATTCCATCCTCCAAGAGTCGTATTCATAGTGGTACCATTAGCACCTGCTCCACCTATTGATATATATAATTTTTTATCTTTTGTTAACATTATATTGCCATAGGAATAACCACCTTTTCCTCCTAATACTGTTGCATTGTATGTCGCAGAACCACCTTGACCTCCCCAACATTCTATTTTGTATGTCCCAGTAATAGGGACAGTATATGTTTGAACACCACCAGTATAATCAAAATTCGCTACAGATATTGTTTTCGAAACATTATATGCGTATATGTTCCCTGCTGTCCATGTACCAGCTATAGATTGAGTAAGCGTTCCACCATTACTATAAGTAACGGTTATACTTGCATCACTACCTAATATTTGAGGCATCATCATAAAAGTTGTTGCGCCTGATGTTATTACTGTACTGCCTGCCGTTGAAGATGATACAGTTTGTGAAAAAGACTTTTTTGTTGTTGCATCCTGAGTCCATGTTCCATTAAAGTTATATGTTCCCTTATACAATATATTATTTAAAGAAATTCCTGTTATAGTACCGTTAGGCATACCAGAACTACCTATATTAAACTGTACGGCTGAAAATATATGATTAAAAGTCAATGGAGTAGAAGAATTAGTATTACCACTAACATTATTATTTGTAGCTGTCATTATATCTATTTGATCAGATACATTATCAGGAACTGTATAGGACAAAGTAGGAGAAGAGCCTGCTGTATGACTAACATTACTAATAGTACTAGGATAGTATGCATAGAAGCTTATAGTTTTGTTAGCTATTCCTGACCAATAATATTCCTTTGATGTTTTCCATATATTATTGGTATAAGTAACAGCTTGACTATTTATTAATGTACTGTAGTTACCAGATCCGTCATTTTGGTCTGCTATTAAGTTAAATGTATTGGAAGTGCTTAATGATGAGCCACCTACAGGCATTGCGCGTGAAGTTTTCGTAGTTATCAATGAATCCGTATTCTTCCATTCGGGTACAGATACAGAAAAGTTAATTTGTTTATTATTATTTCCTTCAAAAACATTCAATTCGTTCGCACATGAACAAAATGTATAAATAATAATTAATAATAAAAGTGATACATTGATACCTCGCAAAAACTTTTTTATCATAACTCAATCCTTTCTCTTCTCTCCGCGAGAGAAGAGAAAGGAATGGAAAACTAGTATTTTATTAGCAAAATAAGTGCTTATTCTAGTAAAACTTATTTTTATGAGGAAAGTTTCATTAACAATGATTAATTAAAAGGCAATAACAGGTCTTATGCACACACGTAAATTATCGGTTGTATTATTTTTAGTTCTTCTATGATCATACATTAAATCACCACCTGCACCAAATAATAGAAAATATGGATTTGTTGCAGAATATTCAGAACTTGAATTATACCAAGAATCAACCCAATCAGGATAGTCCGATGATCCACACAACACCTTATCAACACTTGCTCCTGCGTTTTCTGCTGTTGTTAAACATGCGTTAAAGTTATCTCTGGCCAAGAATGAAGAGTTAAATGCCCCATTGTCATTACGTGCCCAAGCCCAACCTGAAGAAATAAAAGTTGATGATAAATAATATGTAGATGTTGGTATTTTGCAAATATTTATAGAAAACAAATGATATTGACCAATACTTGCTAAAAACCATCTGCTACTATTAGTAGGTGGAACTACCGTATTATTATAGTTATATGCATAATAAAACGTAGGATAATCTGTTGATAGGTTTGTTGACTTCGTTATTATGGTTTTTGTATGTGTATATCCTTCTAAATCACTTTCAACGCTGCTTATGTCTGTATATGTCTGTCCCATTTCTAATGTATTTGCATAAGTGCTTGAAGACCAATTAAGTGTACCTTTATATGCGTATTGTAATGCTATAGCATAGCCATGTTTCCATCCATATCCCTTATCTATCGCACTTGTTGAATTACTAAATATGACTGCAATAGGTTTAGCTGTAGAATTAGTATGCTCAGCAATTGTACCCCACGTTCCATCACTATAATAGTAATCACCAACATTTACAGGTTTTGACAAATTATAAGTATATGTTGCTCCAGCAGTCCAATTTCCAGATATTATTTGTTTATATGATGTTCCTGTATTATATGTAAGTGTTATAGTAGCACTTGTAAATATTTGAGGAATCATCATCAATGTGTATGTATCAGAGGTAATATTAGCACCAGATGTACCTGTTATAACAGTTGATGGTGATATTACAAATGTATTGGAACCTGTTACATTTGACCATCCGCTACCAAACGTATAGGTCCCTGAATTATAAATTCCACTTATGGATATTGACTTAATAGTGCCGCTAGGTAACCCGTTAGTTCCGACTGCAAACTTTACAGCTGCAAAAATATGATTGAATGTCAATGGGGTAGAAGAATTGGTATTTCCATTAATATTATTAGCTGTAGCTGTCATTATATCAAGTTGGTTGACTGCATCATTTGGAACTGTATATGATAAAGTTGGTGAAGCCCCTGCTGTATGAGAAATATTACCAGAAATACTTGTAGGATAGTAAGCATAAAAGTTCATAGTTTTATTTGCAGTTCCTGACCAATAATAATGAGAAGGAGTTGTCTGCCATATATTATTAGTGAAAGATACAGATTCTTTATCTATCAATGTACTGTAATTGCCAGCTCCATCATTTTGGTCTGCTATTAAGTTAAAATTTTTATCTGCACCAAATGATGTATCCGTAATTGGTGTTGCACGTGAAGTCTTTGAACTAGACAATGAATCTGCATTTTTCCATACAGGCACAGATACAGAAAAGTTAATTTGGTTATTATTATTTCCATTAAGCATATTCATATCAGCAGCACACGAACAAAACATGGAAATAATGATTAATAGCAAAAGTGATACATTAATATCTCGCAAAGACTTCTTTCCCATAACTCAATCCTTTCTCTTCTCTCCGCGAGAGAAGAGAAAAGGTTGAGAAGAGGTGTTTAATTAGCAGCAACAAATGTGATACGAGCATAGCCTTTATCATTATGCCCAGTCTCTGTTCCACCGCTAGGTGAAGGCATTGAGGATGCACCGTCATTCATAACTGGTGATGTAAATGAATATGTTGTTCCACCAATTGTCATATAATTCACACTCGCATTTTGCGTTCCATCCGCAGACATAGCTACACAACCAGTCATTCCTGATATAAATGAAGAACCGCCACAACCACCACGACCAAATATAGAGACTCCTCCCCACCAGCCGCCACCGCCACCGCCGGCCCAATATAGATCAACGTATGATTGGTTGGCATAACCAAAGTAGCCCCATGGATGCATTGTCCCATCTTTGATATATATATAGCCAAACCAATTAATGTCCTCATAAGCTGGGCACGATCCGCATGATATTTGGCTAGAACCAGTACCATCATATTCTGACTCGGTATAATTGCTATTATCAGAATTATATGCAGCATATCCTTTGAGACCTCCAGCATTAGCACCATAAGCAATTGTTGCATTATCGCCTAAGCATCCACCTCCGCCTGCTGCAACCATAATCCTACTTAGAAGAGATGAAGTTCCGCTCCAGCCGTCACTACCAGAATGCTTTATGAGTCTCACATCTGTAGAACCACCACCACCTGAAGGAAAATATATATTTGCATTTGAAGAACTAGTGCCGCCTCCATTCCAGCCACCATAGTTTATTTGTTTATAAATACTATTACCTATACCACCCAAATAGAGAAATAATTGTTTACCAAATGTTAGATTTATATATCCAGAGGTATAGGCTCCTTTGCCAGGTAAAGCTCCGCCTTTACAAGGGTCATCTCCTCCCTTAGCTCCCCAGCATTCTATCTTGTATGTACCTGTATAAGGAGCTGTAAAGGTCTGAACCGCACCAGTGTAATTATAATTAAAGACTATGGTCTTAGACAGATTATAAGTATAAACTCCACCTGCATTCCACGTTCCTGATATTGTAATAGAAAACGTAGTACCATTATTGTAAACTAATGAAACAGTTGCATTATTGAAAGCTTGAGGAATCATCATCAAAGTAAAAGCATCAGATGTGACATTTTCTCCGCTAGCACCTGTTATTGTAGTAGATGGTGATACAGTAAATGATGATGTAGATGATCCTAAAGTCCATCCAGTACCAAAAGTATATGTTCCTGAATTTTTTATTCCACTTATTGTTATTGATTTTATAGTGCCACTAGGTAGCCCGTTAGTACCAACTGCAAACTTTACTGCTGCAAAAATATGATTGAATGTCAATGGGGTAGAAGAATTGGTATTGCCACTAACATTATTACCTGTAGCTGTAATTATATCAATCTGGTTGCTAGCATCAGAAGGGACAGTATATAATAAAGTTGGAGCAGAGCCCGCTGTATGACTAACATTGCTAATAGTACTAGGATAATATGCATAAAAGCTTATAGTTTTGTTAGCTATTCCTGACCAATAATAATCATTTGACGTTTTCCATATATTATTGGTATAAGTAACAGCTTGACCATTTATCAATGTACTGTAGTTGCCAGCTCCGTCATTTTGATCTGCAATTAAGTTAAAACTTTTATCTGCACCAAATGATGTATCCGTAATTGGTGTTGCACGTGAAATTTTCGTATTTGCCAATGAATCCGTATTCTTCCATTGAGGTACAGATACAGAAAAGTTAATTTGTTTATTATTATTTTCTTCAAAAACATTTATTTCGTTTGCACATGAACAAAATGTAGAAATAATAATAATTAATAATAAAAATGATTCATTTATACCTCGCAAAAACTTTTTTATCATAACTCAATCCTTTCTCTTCTCTCCGCGAGAGAAGAGAAAGGATCGAGTGAGAGTCTTTAATTTGCGGAAATAAACGTTATTCTTGCATAACCATTGCCAGAGCGCACACCATTACTCATACCTGTCGTACCACTGATTAGATTTGAGCCTAAGTGACCAGAGCCACCTCCACCAGCTCCTGAATATGAGGTACCTCCTCCACCGTACCAGCCACCTCCACCACCAGCTCCATAATCATTTGCTGAATTTTGATATCCATATCCTCCTTGCCCAAAAATACCATCAACTAATGTATTAGGACCTGCACAAACAGATGTAGATTGAGCTACAGAAATACCTCCTGAAGTCTGACTACCCCCATAAGCCGAGGCTGAAACTCCTGAATAACTACTTTGTTGTGAATTTCCATTACCTCCATTCAATCCGCCGCCATAACCACCAGTTCCACTCCATTCAACTCCTCCTGCACCTCCCGCGACAATCACAACTTCTGATTGATAATTCTTATAATTACTTAACACCCCTCTATTTGTTGTAGCTATATGAGAAGCTCCACCTCCAGGTGCAGCACCTTTTCCTCCACCATTATATGTATCACAGCCGCCATTAAAAACATTATAAGCTACTGATCCTCCTGTATAAATATATAACATAGTTCCAGCCATCAGATAAATATTTCCATAACTATAACCTCCATTTGCGCTTATACCGCCAGCCCATCCTGAAGAACCTTGAGCTCCCCAAACTTCTAATTTATAAGTCCCAGTAAGAGGAGCGGTGTAAGTTTGAACACTACCAGTATAATCAAAATCTGCGATAGGTATTGTCTTAGAAATGTTATATGTATATATGTTTCCAGCAGTCCATGTTCCTGATATTGATTTCGTAAGTGTGCCACCATTACTATAGGTAACAGTTATACTAGCATCACTACCTAGCGTTTGAGGCATCATCATAAAAGTTGTTGCACCAGATGTAATAGTTGTACCAGCTGATGTTGAAGATGAAACTGTTTGTGCGAAAGACTTTTTTGTTGCATCTTGAGTCCATGTTCCATTAAAGTTATAGGTTCCCTTATACAATATATTATTCAAAGAAATGCCTGTTATTGTACCATTAGGCATACCAGAACTACCTATATTAAACTGTACGGCTGAAAATATATGATTAAAAGTCAATGATATAGAAGAATTAGTATTCCCACTAACATTAATCCCTGTAGCTGTCATTATATCTATTTGATCAGATACTTTATCAGGAACAGTATAAGACAAAGTCGGAGAAGAGCCTGCTGTATGACTAACATTACTTATATTACTAGGATAATATGCATAAAAGCTTATAGTTTTGTTCGCTATTCCTGACCAATAATAATCCTTTGATGTTTTCCATATATTATTGGTATAACTAACGGCTTGACTATTTATTAATGTAGTGTAGTTACCAGCTCCATCATTTTGATCTGCAATTAAGTTAAATGTATTGGAAGTGCTTAAAGAAGAGCCTCCTATAGGTGTTGCACGTGAAGTTTTCGTAGTTGTCAATGAATCAGTATTATTCCATACAGGTACAGACACCGAAAAGTTAATTTGTTTGTTATTATTTCCTTCAAAAATATTCATTTCACCAGTACATGAATAAAACAAAGAAATAACTATTAATAACAAAAGTGATACATTAATATTTCGCAAAGACTTCTTTCCCATAACTCAATCTTTTCTCTTCTCTCCGCGAGAGAAGAGAAAAGAATGAGCTTGAGCCTTTAATTCGCTGAAACAAAGGTTATTCTGGCATAGCCATTGCCATAACGAGCCCCTGTCTGAAAAGAACCATTATTAACACCACCTGTATATCCAGAGCCACCACCACCATTTGTTCCGATTACGACACCACCATCTCCGGCGGCGTTACCACCATACCAACCACCACCACCTGCACCACCATAATCAGCAGCGTTACCACCATATCCAAATCCTCCTTTTATACCATCAGGACCAACTCCTGTTTGAGTACCACCAGTGTTTCCATTTGTTGTGCTAGTTGTATTAGCATTTAAATAATATGTTGTATTACTACCTAATCCAATCTCTCCGCCACCACATAAGTATTTTGATATGTCTTGATCTGCCCAAGCGCCATTACTTCCGGCTCCTCCGCCAACAACTAAAACTGTTGATTTGTAAGCTACAAGATCTTTTAAAAGACCGGTATGTGTCGCAATATGAGTAGCACCTCCACCACCATATTTTCCTTCAGGTATAGATCCTGTACCACCACCATTATAGCTAGTTCCATCAGCATAGTAATTTACATCATAACCTTTACCACCGACTACAATGTATAAGACGTCTCCTTGGATTAGTCTTTTATAGCCACCTGCATATCCTCCTGGAGCATTTGTATGTGAACCCCACCCTCCACTTTGCGCTCCCCATACTTCTAACTTATAAATCCCCGTGTAAGGAGCTGTAAATGTCTGCGATGCACCAGTGTAATCATAATTAAAGACTATAGTCTTAGAAAGATTATAAGTGTAAACTCCATCAGCATTCCATGCACCAGAGATTGTTGCAGAAAAAGTAGTACCATTATTGTAAGCTAATGAAACTATTGCATTATTAAAAACTTGAGGAATCATCATCAACGTAAAGGCATCAGATGTGATATTCTCTCCATTAGCACCAGTTATTGTGGTAGATGGTGATACTGTAAATGATGATGTTGCAGAACTAAGTGTCCATCCACTTCCAAAGGTGTATGTGCCAGAATTCTTTATTCCACTTATCGTTATTGATTTTATCGTTCCACTAGGCAATCCGTTAGTACCTACAGCGAACTTTACTGCTGCAAATATATGGTTAAAAGTCAATGATGTAGAAAAATTCGTATTTCCGCTAACATTAGTTCTTGTAGCTGTTATTACATCAATTTGGTTGCTAACATCATTGGGAACTGTATAGGATAAAGTGGGAGCAGAACCTACTGTATGAGTAATACTAGTAGAAATACTAGTAGGGTAGTATGCATAGAAGTTAACAGTTTTATTTGCTAATCCTGACCAATAATAATGAGAAGGAGTTGTCTGCCATATGTTATTAGTGAAAGATACAGACTCTTTGTCTATCAATGTACTGTAGTTGCCTGCTCCGTCATTTTGGTCTGCAATTAAGTTAAAACTTTTATCTGTACCAAATGAAGTATCCATAATTGGTGCTGCACGTGAAGTTTTCGTCGTTTCCAATGAATCTGTATTTTTCCATACAGGTACAGATATAGAAAAGTTAATTTGTTTATTATTATATCCTTCAAAAATATTCATTTCATTTGTACATGAAGAAAACGTAGAAATAATAATTAATAACAAAAGCAATACATTCATACCTCGCAAAAACTTCTTTCCCATAACTCAATCCTTTCTCTTCTCTCCGCGAGAGAAGAGAAAAGAATGAAAACATTTGGTTTGTATGAAATAAAACAATATCTTTGCAGTACCGAAATGAACATTTCGGAACTATCCATTTCTTATATAATACAGCTTATGAAATTCTTTGATCGAAAAAGAGAAATTAAAAAACTTAGGGAAATACGTGAACTGTCACACAATGTTGCTCAGTTTACAGTTGTTACAGGACGTCGTCGTATCGGTAAAACTTCTCTAATGCTTAAAGCATATACTGATGAGCCTGTGTTGTATTTCTTTGTGTCACGTAAGGCCGAAAGTGAGCTATGTGTTGATTTTGCTAATGAAATAGAAGAAAAACTTAATATTCCAATATTAGGAGGTACAGATAGATTTTCATCAATATTTGAATATATAATGAAATTATCAAAAACAAGATCATTTACTCTTATAATTGATGAATTTCAAGAATTTATACGTGTCAATAAATCTGTATTTTCAGAAATGCAACGTATTTGGGATTTAAATAAGCAAGATTCTAAAATTAACCTTCTTGTTTGTGGTTCTGTAAACTCACTTATGAATAAGCTGTTTAAAGATAGTCATGAACCTTTATATGGTAGACAAACACTAACACTAAAGGTAGAACCATTTCCACCATCTGTATTAAAAGAGATTCTAAATGAATATCATCCTTCTTATTCTAAAGAAGATTTACTGTCACTTTACCTCTATACAGGAGGAGTTGCCAAATACATAGAACTGTTAATTGATAGTGGGGCTACAAATTATTCTAAAATGATTGATCGAATAATTGACAATGACTCTCCATTCATTACAGAAGGTAAAAATATGCTAATAGAAGAATTTGGTAAAGATTATGGCTTTTATTTTTCAATACTTACTCTCATCGCTCAAGGACATAACACAAGGGGTGATATAGAGGGAATATTAAAGAGTGAAATTGGTGGTTATCTCACCAAGCTAGAGAAGGATTATAACTTGATTATAAAAAATCAGCCACTTTTTGAAAAATCTTCAAATAAAAATGTTCACTATGCTATAGAAGATAATTTTCTTCGATTTTGGTTTCGTTTCATATACAAATATAATTATATGATAGAAATAGGTGCATTTAAAAAGTTGAGAGAGATTGTTAAGCGCGATTATGAATCATATAGTGGTAAGATTCTTGAAGGATATTTTAAAAGAAAGATGATTGAATCAGAAAATTATACTCGTATTGCTAACTGGAGAGATCGTAAGGGAGAAAACGAAATTGATATAATAGCCTCTGATGATTTGAGTAAGAAAGTTGATTTTATAGAAGTGAAGCGTCAAAAATCAGATATAGATCTTTCAATACTTCGCTCTAAGGCTGCATCATTTTTTAAAACAACTGGAGAATATAAGAAATATGAAATCTCTTATAGAGGTTTGGCAATGGATGATATGTAAAAGCATCATTAAAATATGAGTTTTTACGGAACGGATAGCAGCGTTATTTTAGCCTTTCCATTACCTGAGTTTGCATATACTTGAGAAGAACCATTTGTAACACCACTGGTAGAGTTACTGCTATTATATCCTGCACCAATAATAACTCGATCTGATAATTTTGATATAGCAGCATCTGAGATTGTTACATTATATCTAGTATTATCCCAAGCAACAATAAACTCAATACCACTATTGGCAGCCGTAGACACGTCTACATTTACATTAATATAGAATGTAAAATGCCATGCTGTCTGTGTTATTTTTGTTATAGCGAAAGGATATGAGGGTGTTGAATTATATGCCTCAAAAGAGCTATTGTCAAATCCTGTTCCTGTGGCATCTATCTGATAATTCCCTGTTGAATTATGCCAGTAAGGGCCATAGTAACATGCGTTACAACCAGGCATCATTCCAATAGTTGTAGTTCTTAAGGGATTATAGATTAATCCATTTAATCTTATATCTGTAGCTCCATCACCATTCAAATAAGAGCCATCACTGTTTTTTCCTCCTACATAAATATATACTGTTTTACTAGCACTCAAAGTAATTGTACCAGAAGAATATCCTCCTTTTACACTTCCTTCAGCCCCCCATACTTCAAACTTGTATGTGCCAGTAACTGGTGCAGTGTAGGTTTGAACAGTACCAGTATAAGCAAAGTTCCTTGGTTGATAAGATAAATTATATTTGTACACTTTTCCTGCTTCCCATTTACCTGATATAGTTTTAGTAAGTGTCCCTCCATTACTGTAAGTCACAGTTATTGTTATATTGTTAACATCCTGAGGTACCATCATTAGAGTATAATTTCCAGAATAGATATCTTCTCCTGAAGTTCCTGCAATTGTCTTTGATTGTGATATAGTGAATGCTTTGGAACCTGTTACATTTGACCAACCACTACCAAATGTATATGTTCCAGAATTGGCAACATTACCAATTGATATTGAGGAGATTGTTCCACTGCCAATTCCTGCACTTCCTACTGAAAATTGAATTGCTGCAAATATATGATTAAAGGATAAAGGTGTAGATGAATTTGTGTTTCCACTAACATTGGTCCCTGTAGCTGTCATTATATCTATTTGATCAGATACATTATCAGGAACTGTATAGGATAAAGTAGGAGAAGAGCCTGCTGTATGAGTAACATTGCTAATAGTACTAGGATAATATGCATAAAAGCTTATAGTTTTGTTTGCTATTCCTGACCAATAATAATCACTTGATGTTTTCCATATATTATTGGTATAACTAACAGCTTGACTATTTATCAAAGTACAATAGTTGCCTGCTCCATCATTTTGGTCTGCTATTAAGTTAAATGTATTGGAAGTACTTAATGAAGAGCCTCCTATAGGCATTGCACGTGAAGTTTTTGTAGTTGCCAACGAATCTGTATTCTTCCATTCAGGTGCAGATACTGAAAAGTTAATTTGTTCATTATTGTTTCCTTCAAAAACATTCATTTTGTTTGCACATGAAGAAAACGTAGAAATAATAATAATAAATAATAAAAGTGATACATTAATACCTCGCAAAAACTTTTTTACCATAACTCAATCCTTTCTCTTCTCTCCGCGAGAGAAGAGAAAAGGTTAGTTTAAACAAAAAATATTAGTAAATAAAGTTATAACAGTTTTATAAATGAGTATCATTAGTATTCCTCAAACGATCATAAACATTGTTGATAATATATGCTCTACATAACTTTAAAAAGCTATAGCTGGTCTTACAACCATATTATCAATATATTCTTTTGATAAGTTTCCTATTATATATACAGCATCTCCAGAGAACGCTGCATCGCAAGCTATTGAAGCACTATATTCTGAACTACACCAATTCCAAGAAATAGAGTAAACAGTTTCTGATGTGTTATTATATGTTTTTGCTAAATTAATATATGTATTTATTGAATTTTCTATAGTGCTTGATGCTTGAGCAGATGATCCACTTGTCCCGTTATTTATGAAAGATGCTTTGCCTATATTCAGCATAAAATAATACCATTGACCAATACTAGGAAGGTACCATCCACTATTATTGGTTTTTGGTGCTGCATTTATAACACTTCCATAAGTTCCATTTCCAAAATTAAGAGCAGAATAATAAGCAGGATAGTTTGAATTAGATAAAATTTTAGAGTTACTGCCACCATAAGTTTTCATTGAGAGACAATGAGTATAGCCATCCATGTCCAATTTCATTTTATCAAAAGTGGTTGGAAAATTGGTATTAACATCTTTGTTGTCAACAATTCCGTCATTAGAACTTTCCCAAGGAATTGATTTCGCTGCTGTTTGCAAAGCCATAGCATAACCATGCTTCCATCCATGTCCACTATCAAGAAGACTTGTAGAATTGTAAAATATTATACCAATTGGTAATGCTGTAGAACTAGAATGCTCTGCAATTGTTCCCCAAGTGCCATCGCTATAATAGTAGTCTCCAATATTTACAGGTTTTGATAAATTATAAGTATATGTTGTTCCTGCAGTCCAGTTCCCAGATATTGTTTGTTTATATGATGTCCCAGTATTATATGTAAGCGTAATAGTCGCATTTGTGAAAATTTGAGGAATCATCATCATAGTAAAAGTATCAGATGTAATATTTGCTCCGGCTGCTCCAGTTATTGTAGTAGATGGTGATACTGTAAATGATGAAATTGTTGAACCAAGAGCCCATCCACTTCCAAAAGTGTATGTACCAGAACTCTTTATTCCACTTATCGTAATTGATTTAATAATTCCACTAGGTAGTCCATTTGTACCTACTGCAAACTTTACAGCAGCAAATATATGACTAAATGTTAATGGTGTAGAAGAATTAGTGTTTCCACTAACATTAGTCCCTGTAGCCGTCATTATATCTACTTGAGTGGTTGCGTCTGCAGGAACGGTGTATGTTAATGTCGGAGTTGTACCCGCCGTATGAGTTATAGTTCCATTTGTAATACTTGCGGGATAGTATGCATAGAAATTAACCGTTTTGTTTGCACCAGGCCAATAATGATTAGCTACTGTTTCCCAAATCTTATTTGTTGCATTGTAAGATACTACTTCTTGGTCTATTTCGGTTGTATAATTACTTCCGTTTACAACATCCGCAATTATTCCAAATGTTTTGTCTGTCCCAAGAAAAGTATCTGCTATTGGAGGTGCACGTGTTTCTGTTTTAGCAGGATTGCCAGCAGTAGAATCATCACTTTTCCAAGAAGGAACAGACACTGCAAAGTTAATTTGTTCATTATTATTGCGTTCTAGCATATTCATTTCGTTAGTACAAGAACAAAACGTAGGAATAATAATTAATAACAAAAGTGATACATTTATATCTCGCAAAAACTTCTTTCCCATAACTCAATCCTTTCTCTTCTCTCCGCGAGAGAAGAGAAAAGACTGAAAATAGGTATTTAATTTGCAGAAATGAAAGTTATTCGGGCGTGACCATTGCCCGTATGTCCTATTTCTGTTCCACCTGAAGGTGAAGGCATTGAAGCATTACCAGCAATCATTTGTGAATTCGTAAAAATAAACTTTGAATAATGAACAGAAGATCCGGTGTGTAAAATTTTATCTGATGTTGATGATGGATCAATGGCATTGCAACCAAGATAACCTGATATGAAAGAAGATCCACCAGAACCGCCACAATGTAATAATGACGCCCCTCCATAATATCCACCACCACCTCCAGCTTGAGCATTACCATTAGAAAATCCGAACCCTCCTCCATATCCACTATTCGTATATGGCAAGTAAGCTGTACAATATCCTGCTGAAGTTTGAGTCGCACCTGTGTCAGTAAAATATCCGCCAACAATATTATTTAAGGGATTAATATGATTTTCTGTTGTTCCGTCGCCGCCAATTAGCGCTCCGCCATAACCACCATTTCCATCTCCATAATATGGGCTTGTTGTACTTCCTATCTCTGTGCAATTTCTATTATCAGCACCTCCACCACCACCAGCTACCATTATTCTAGACTTTAAGCTATTAAAGTCGTTCCAAGTTCCAGAAACCAACCTTATGTCTGTAGCTCCACCTCCAGCTCGTCCCCATTGCCATTCTATTCCGTTATCAGTTTGACAACTTCCTGAATTGAATGGAGTTGAAGGATTTGAAGTCCGTCCTCCTAATTCTCCAATATATAAATATAGTAATTGATCTTTATTTAATGTTATATTTCCATTTGTGTATGCGCCTTTACCACCTTTATATGTATTCAAATCTCCCCCTGAAGCCCCCCAACATTCTATTTTATAAACTCCAGAGTAAGGAGCCGTAAATGTTTGGTAATTACCGTTAAATCCATATTCTGTAGTTATAGTTTTAGAAAGATTATATGTATATACATTATTAGCCTCCCATTTCCCACTAATCGTTTTACTTAGCACTAGTCCATTATTATATGTTACTTCTATAGTAATATTACTAAATGTTTGTGGTAACATCATAAATGTTGCTCCATCATTAGTTATATTAGTAGAAACACCAAATGTTGATAAGTTCACATTTTGATAAAAGTCTTTTCTATCCGCTGAATTTACCCATCCATTATTGAATGTATATATTCCTTTATATTGTACTCCTTTTATTTTTAGAATAGTATTATTTCCACTTGGTAATCCTAAACTCCCTGAACAAAATTTCACAGCAGCAAATATATGATTAAAAGTCAATGGAGTAGAAGTATTGGTATTCCCACTAACATTATTATTTGTAGCTGTCATTATATCTATTTGGTCAGATACATTATCAGGAACTGTATAAGACAAAGTAGGCGAAGAGCCTGCTGTATGACTAACATTACTAATAGTACTAGGAAAATATGCATAAAAGCTTATAGTTTTGTTAGCTATTCCTGACCAATAATAATCCTTTGATATTTTCCATATATTATTGGTATAACTAACTGCTTGACTATTTATTATTGTAGTGTAGTTACCTGCTCCATCATTTTGGTCTGCTATTAAATTAAATATATTGGAAGTGCTTAATGATGTGCCTCCTACTGGCATTGCGCGTGAAGTTTTCGTAGTTCCCAATGAATCCGTATTCTTCCATTCGGGCACCGAAATAGAAAAGTTAATTTGTTTATTATTATTTTCTTCAAAAACATTCATTTCGTTCGCACATGAACAAAATGTAGAAATAATAATTAATAATAAAAGTGATTCATTGATACCTCGCAAAAACTTCTTTCCCATAACTCAATCCTTTCTCTTCTCTCCGCGAGAGAAGAGAAACAATAAAGAATCAGTATTTAATTCGCAGAAACAAAGGTTATTCTTGCATAACCATTACCAGAATGCCCTGTTTCTAGTAATCCTGTTGGAGATAATATTGTAGTTTTACTATCTGATATTGAAGTCTTTGAAAATATATAAGTAGAAGAATAAATAGAACAGCCAGATTGCCCCGATATATATGAAGAACCTCCACCACCATTTCCGTCATATAAATCTCTTGCACCACCGCCGCCACCATAATATCCACTTCCACCACCGCTTGCATAACTACAGCCAGTCCCTCCATATCCAAGTCCACCAGCTGTTGCATTACCCCAAGAACCAGAGCCACCAGAACCACCAGCACTTTGAGTTCCCCCCCTTCCTGCAGTAGATATTGAACCATTGTAACCAGATAAACCTCCAGCTCCTCCAGCAAGTCCATTTCCACCTCCGCCTCCACCAGCTCCAGCAACCATAATACGAGAATTAAGTGATTTTGAATCATTCCAAGCTCCTGTTAATACTCTTATATCAGTAGATCCACCTCCTCCAGTTCTTCCATTCCCAGTATATCCTGTTGCATCGCCGTTGCCACCACCGTTCCATCCACCTCCACTAATTGTTCCACCTAGAGTTGCTTGTCCTTGTTGCCCAACATATACATACAAAGCTGTTCCTTTTGATAATTTAATTTCACCAGTAGTATAACCACCGGTTCCACCTATTTCTGTATCTAGTGATCCGAGTGTCCCTCCTTGTGCTCCCCAGCATTCTATTTTATAAGTACCAGAGATTGGAGCGGAAAATGATTGCACATTACCCGTATAATTATATTCTCTGATATATGAGATTTTGTAATTATATGTATTTCCTGCTTTCCATGATCCTGATATAACTTTTGTTAATGTCCCACCATTGCTATAAGTAATAGTTATAGTAACATTATTTATTGCTTGTGGAATCATCATCAAAGTATATGAACCAGAATAAATATCTTCTCCTGAAGTTCCCGTAATTGTCTTTGATTGTGAGATAGTGAATGTTTTAGAACCTGTCACATTTGACCAACCACTACCAAATGTATATGTTCCTGAATTGGCAACATTACCAATTGATATTGAGGAGATTGTTCCACTGCCAATTCCTGCACTTCCTACTGAAAATTGAATTGCTGCAAATATATGGTTAAAAGTCAATAATGTAGAAGAATTAGTATTGCCGCTAACATTATTATTTGTAGCTGTCATTATATCTAATTGATCAGATACATTATCAGAAACTGTATAAGATAAAGTAGGAGATGAGCCTGCTGCATGAATAACATTACTAATAGTACTAGGATAATATGCATAAAAGCTTATAGTTTTATTTGCAGTTCCTGACCAATAATAATGAGAAGGAGATGTCTGCCATATGTTATTAGTGAAAGATACAGACTTTTTATCTATCAATGTACTGTAATTGCCAGTTCCGTCATTTTGGTCTGCAATTAAGTTAAATGAATTGGAAGTGCTTAATGATGTTCCTCCTACTGGCATTGCACGTGAAGTTTTCGTAGTTGCCAATGAATCTGTATTCTCCCATTTGGGTACAGATACAGAAAAGTTAATTTGTTCATTATTGTTTTCTCCAAAAATATTTATTTCGTTTGCACATGAACAAAACGTAGAAAAAATAATTAATAATAAAAATGATACATTAATACCTCGCAAAAACGTTCTTATCATAACTCAATCCTTTCTCTTCTCTCCGCGAGAGAAGAGAAAAGAATGGAAATAGGTATTTAATTAGCTGAAACAAAGGTTATTCTGGCGTAACCGTTGCCCCCATGCCCAGTTTCTACAGACCCAGTTGGAGACATCATTGATGCCGTTCCTGCTAACATTTGCATATTTATAAATATATACCCAGAATAATGATTGGGAGAATTTGCGGATAGAATCTTATCAGATGTTGATGATTCTAATATCGCATTACAACCAGTATACCCTGATATAAAAGAAGAACCACCTGAACCTGGCATTTCTCCACCAGACAATGAAGCATTACTACTCTCTTTCGGGACATTACATCCACCTGCACCACCATAGTATCCACCACCACCACCACCACCATAGTTGGATGAGGAATTACCACCAATTCCAAATTTTCCGTTTTCACCTTTTGTTTGCGATGTGTATTGATTTGTTATTCCACCAGATGTTTGTGTTCCGCCAGGCATCGTTATGTTATTAACTCTTGATATTGTGCTACCTCCCTGTAGACCACCGCCACATCCACCTCGTGTTGTCTGTGGACCATACGTATCCGAATAATTATTTTCTCCGCCTCCGCCTCCTGCAACCATAATCCTAGATTTTAAAGAACTGAAGTCATTCCAATTTCCACCGATTAGTCTTATATCTGTGGCACCTCCACCTCCTGCAGCAGAATTAACACATGTACCTCCACCATTATAACCTCCTGGGGTTGTATCTGTATGTCCTGTTGATGTTATTGTATTTCCATAGCCGCCAACATATACATATATTATTTTATTCTTTTCTAGCTTTAAATTTCCTGAAACATATCCTCCTCTTCCTGCTAAAGAACTACTAGCAGTACCACCTGAGGCCCCCCAACATTCTATTTTATATATTCCATCTAAAGGTGTCGTATATGTCTGAACATACCCCGTGTAATCAAAAGCAGCTAAAGGTATTGTTTTCGAAACATTATATATATATATGTTCCCTGCTGTCCATGTACTTGATATTGATTTCGTAAGTGTGCCACCATTACTATAAGTAACTGTTATACTTGCATCACTACCTAGTGTTTGAGGCATCATCATAAAAGTTGTTGCACCTGATGTGATAGTTGTACCGGCAGTTGTTGAAGATGATACAGTTTGAGAGAAAGACTTTTTTGTTGTTGAATCCTGTGTCCATGTTCCATTAAAGTTATAAGTGCCCTTATACAATATGTTATTTAAAGAAATACCTGTGATAGTACCGTTAGGCATGCCAGAACTACCTATATTAAACTGTATGGCTGCAAATATATGATTAAAAGTCAATGGAGTAGAAGAATTAGTATTACCGTTAACATTATTATTTGTTGCTGTCATTATATCTATTTGATCAGATACATTATCAGGAACAGTATAGGATAAAATTGGCGATGAGCCTGCTGTATGACTAACATTGCTAATAGTACTAGGATAATATGCATAAAAGCTTATAGTTTTATTTGCAATTCCTGACCAATAATAATGATAAGGAGTTGTCTGCCATATGTTATTAGTAAAAGATACAGACTCTTTATCTATCAATGTACTGTAGTTGCCAGCTCCATCATTTTGGTCTGCAATTAAGTTAAAACTTTTATCTGTACCAAATGAGTTGTCCGTAATAGGTGTTGCGCGTGAAGTATTCGTAGTTGCCAACGAATCTGTATTCTTCCATTGAGGTACAGATACAAAGAAGTTAATTTGTTTATTATTATTTTCTTCAAAAACATTTATTTCGTTTGCACATGAATAAAACGTAGAAATAATAATTAATAATAAAAGTGATATATTTATACCTCGCAAAAACTTTTTTACCATAACTCAATCCTTTCTCTTCTCTCCGCGAGAGAAGAGAAAAGAATTGAGAACAGATATTTAATTGGCAGAAACGAAGGTTATTCGGGCGTAACCATAACCTGATCTGATGCCATTCATCATATTGCTATTCGTTACTCCACCTACATATCCAGACCCTCCACCTGCGCCGCCATATCCTGCGCCACCACCATACCAGCCACCACCACCACCTGCATGAAGGTTTTGGTCACCACCACCCATTCCAAAAGATCCTGGTTCATTATAGGAGTTGGTTCCACCACTAGTTTGTGTTCCTCCACTACCCCAAGGTTGTGGAGTCCCTATAAATCCACTAGTTCCATTACCACCATTTGCACCTCCACCAGATCCTCCAATTCCTGAAAAATTAGAAACCGTATGCCAAAATCCACCACCGCCACCACCTGCAACAATTAATACATCTACGTTTTTCACAGATTCATAATTCTTTAATTGACCATCTCCTATTAATGTGGATTGAATAGATGTACATCCGCCGCCACCACCAACTATATGATCCGGATTTGTTCCAACACGTGATGCTCCGCCATTCCAGCCACCTAAAGTTGTATTCATAGTAGTACCATTCGAGCCAACACCACCAACTGATATATATAATATTTTGTCTTTGGACAATTTTATATTACCAGTAGAATATCCACCTTGACCTCCTGCTACTGTCGTATTGTATGTTGCAGAGCCTCCTGAAGCTCCCCAAACTTCCAAATTACTTGTTCCATATAAAGGGATTGTAAAACTTTGAGCAGCACCTGTATAGTTGAAATTTGCTATGAAATTATAAAAAGTTCGGCTTGTATTTGTCGCTGTCAATGCTGAATAGCTCCCTGATGATATAGTTGTTGAAAGTGGGGCAGACCAAGCATCATTATCTGCAGTAATGCTATTGAATGTAGTACCCGAACCTGCCTTTGCTATATAATAATACTTATTATTATAAAGCAAAGGTTGATTTCCCGAAAAATTACTTGATGCGGTAACTATTGTCTTATCTGAAGAATCGGAATATGTTGAATTTCCCCCAGTGTATGTCCTTGTTGTAGGAACACTCTTTGTTCCTAGAGTTATAACAGCTAGTCCCATTTTGTGTGCCATATCAAAAGTAATACTGCTTGCAGTACTGCTTATTGTTCCCATTGCAACTTGTAGGTCATTTCCTTTAAAATCACTTGCTGTGTTTTGATTTGCTGTAACAGACCAATTAGAAATGATATTAGTAAAAAATGCATCAGCTGAAGTTGCCGCAGCAGTAACGCTTGATGTTTGAGGTGATTTATACGGATAATAAGCAAAATACTTATACTGTGGAGAAAATAAAATGTTATTATCTAAAATCCAACTACTGCCATTATAAGAAGCTTTTACATTTGAATTCTTTATATTGTTGTTCTGATCCACTACATATATACCAACAGCTTCTCCGCTGTTAAAACTTGAAATCGGCGACGCAGTTCCTCCCCAAGAACTAGGGTAGGAAATAGCTCCTAATGTCATAGTATTAACCGAAGATGTTGACAACTTATATATAATAGATGTACCAGAACTCCATGCAGTTCCTGCCAGAGAGGCTGTAAGAGTCTTATCTCCGTTTCCATTATTGAATACAGCCTCAATGACAGCAGTACTACCAGATGCAAAAGCTTGGGGTATCATCATCATAGTGGTCGTACCACTTGTTAGAGCAACATCAGATGTACCATCAATGGTGATACCTGTAGTACCATTCAGATTTATAATTACATTGCCTGTACTTGTACCACTACTTGTGTTCCAAGTATTAGTAGAAAGATTATAGGTAGCTGTAGTTATTGCGTTTTTTATTGATATACTCTTGAATACACCAGGCACCATATCCTTACCAACGGCAAAAGTTATGGCTGTAAGAATATGTGAAAATGACATATCAACTCCTGCCGCAATGGATGTGGTATTTCTTGTCTGATTTAATGTCTTCGCAACCATCAGGTCAGGTTGTTTCGTTACATCAGTGTTAGCTGCATATGTTATAGATGGGGTACCAGTTGACGAAGCACTCGCAACGTTCACATCATTGTTACCAAAAGGAGTATAGGCGAAGAAAGACAGTTTATCACCATTGTCTGGCCAGAAATAGTCAGTACCCGTTTTCCAGATGTTTCCAGAAGTACTAACTTGTTGATCATTTATGAAATCCGGTGCTGTACCACTTACATCTGTAGCAGTACTTGGTGTCCTGTAGGCAAGAACGCCAAATGAATTAATCATATTGGCAGATACGTAAGGAGCTCCACGGGTAGGAATGACAGTTTCGGTTGACTCGTCCAGGATACGTGTTCCACTTTTAGTTACAGGCTTATCTTTGGAATTCAGTATATGTATTCCTATTTGTATTACAGGGTGCAGGTAAAGTGCATGCTTCAGCTCTGATTTCACAATAATAGGACCATGCTCATTACTTTGACAAACGGCACGACTTATTTTGGATTCTGCGGATGAACTATTAGAATTACCATTAGTCCAAGAGGCTGAAGCAATGGCTTTAAATGAAATCTTATTTGTGGATAAATCAGAATATACAAAGTCTTCATTTGAGCATGAGCATAGAAGTACTATTGCAATTGATACTATAAATAATGATAATAAAGAGTTCTTCTTATATCTATTCTTACTACACATTTCTCAATTCTTTTCTCTTCTCTCCGCGAGAGAAGAGAAAAGGATTGAGAACGGGAATTTAATTGGCTGAAACGAAAGTTATTCTAGCGTAGCCATTACCGGAACGAACGCCATTGCTCATACCTGTTGTTCCACTTATTAGATTTGAACCTAAATGTCCAGAACCACCGCCACCAGCACCAGAATACGAGGTACCACCGCCACCGTACCAACCGCCGCCTCCGCCTGCACCATAATCATTGAGAGAACTTTGATATCCATACCCCCCCTGCCCGAAGCTACCATCTACTAATGTATTAGGACTTGGATAGACAGATGTAGATTGAGCTACGGAAGCACCACCTGAAGTTTGACTACCACCATATGCCGATGCTGAAGCTGCAAAATCACTACTTTGTTGTGAATTTCCATTCCCCCCATTCAAACCTCCGCCAAAGCCACCGGTACCACTCCATTCTACTCCTCCTGCACCTCCAGCGACAATCAATACTTCTGATTGATAATTTTTATAATTACTTAATACCCCTCTGTTTGTTGTGGCTATATGAGAAGCACCTCCTCCAGGTGCAGCACCTTTTCCTCCACCATTATAGGTTTCACTACCGCCATTAAAAGTATTATAAGCTACAGATCCTCCTGTATAGATATAAAGTACTGCTCCAGTCGTTAGATAAATATTTCCATAACTATAACCTCCATTTGCACTTATGCCGCCAGACCATCCCGAAGAACCTTGAGCGCCCCAAACTTCTAATTTGTAAGTTCCTGTAAGAGGGACTGTGTAAGTCTGAACATTACCAGTATAATCAAAATTCGCAACAGGTATAGTTTTTGAAATATTGTAAGTATATATTTTTCCAGCATTCCATGTTCCTGCTATAGATTTTGTAAGTGTGCCACCATTACTATAGGTCACTGTTATACTTGCGTCACTAGCTAGTGTTTGAGGTATCATCATAAAGGTTGTAGTGCCTGATGTTATTGCTGTACCGGCACTTGTAGAAGATGATACTGTTTGTGAGAAAGACTTTTTTACCGTTGCATCTTGAGTCCAAGTTCCATTAAAGTTATAAGTTCCCTTATATAATATATTATTCAACGCAATACCTGTTATTGTACCATTAGGCATACCCGAACTACCTATATTAAATTGTACGGCCGCAAAAATATGATTAAAAGTTAATGGCGTAGCAGAATTAGTATTCCCACTAACATTCGTCCCTGTAGATGTCATTATATCTACTTGATTAGCTACATTATCAGAAACTATATAGTATAAAATTGGCGCAGAGCCTGCTGTATGAGTAATACTGGTAGAAATAGTGGTAGGGTAGTATGCGTAGAAGTTTATAGTCTTAGTAGCTATCCCTGACCAATAATAATTATTTGATGTTTTCCATAAATTATTGGTACAAGTAACAGTTTGACTATTTATCAATGTACTGTAATTACCAGCTCCGTCATTTTGGTCTGCTATTAAGTTAAATGTATTAGAAGTGCTTAATGATGTGCCTGCTATTGGCATTGCGCGTGAACTTTTCATAGTAGTAGAAGAATCAGTACTCTTCCATTCTGGGACAGATACGGAAAAGTTTATTTGTTTATTATCTTCAAAAACATTCATTTCGTTAGCACATGAACAAAACGTAGAAATAATAATCAATAATAAAAATGATACATTGATACCTCGTAAAAACTTCTTTACCATAACTCAATTCTTTTTCTCTTCTCTCCGCGAGAGAAGAGAAAGGACTAGAAATAAGTCTTTTAATTGGCTGAAACAAAGGTTATTCTGGCATATCCATTGCCAGTATGTCCTGTTTCTGTTCCACCTGTTGGTGATGGCATAGATGAAGCGCCATCTACCATTTGTGAATTTGTAAATATATATTTTGAATAATGGTTAGGTGATCCTGTATGAATGATATTATTAGATGTTGACGATTCCGATATAGCATTACAGCCTAGATGTCCTGATATGAATGAAGAGCCTCCGCCGCCACCTCCATGTGCTCTATTTGCAGCACCACCTCCATAATATCCAGAGCCTCCTGCACATCCACCTAATACAGATTTATATCCATCGTTTGTTCCTCCATAGCCAAATCCACCCTTATTTAATCCTGAAGTAATGATTAAGCCTTTTGAACTATCTCCATCAACATATTCAAAATTGTTTTTAGTATTTCCACCTGATGTTTGTGTTCCACCTGAAGCAGTATAATCCAAATTCCCATTTTGAGAAATATCATTACCATCTATGCCATTAAGTCCTCCTCCTGCACCAGCAATTCCACAGTAAAGAGTATACACTGCACAATACCCTGTACCACTTCCACCTCCAGCAACCATTATTCTAGATTTTAAACTATTAAAATTCTGAGGATCTTGTGAGTAAACAAATCTGACATCTGTAGCGCCGCCACCAGCACAGCCCGTTTGTAAACCATTAGCATCGGCATGACTGCTCCCATTGCCACCACCGTTCCATCCACCTTCCAGACTGTTCTTGGATGGGTTTTGTCCAACATAAAAGTAAATGGTGGTCCCTGCTTTCAGCAAAATTTCACCTTTAGTATATCCTCCCTTGCCACCTCCTCCATTATCGCAGCATCCCCCTTGAGCTCCCCAACACTCTATTTTATATGTTCCAGCTAAAGGTGTTGTATACATTTGCACATTGCCTGTATAGTTAAAAGATACGGAAATCGTTTTTGAAATGTTATATGTATATATGTTCCCTGCTGTCCATGTTCCTGATATTGATTTCGTAAGTGTGCCACCATTACTATAGGTAACAGTTATGCTAGCATCACTACCTAATGTTTGAGGCATCATCATAAAAGTTGTTGCACCTGATGTGATAATAGTACCGCCACTTGTTGAAGATGAAACCGTCTGCGAGAAAGACTTTTTTGTAGTTGCATCCTGAGTCCATATTCCATTAAAGTTATAAGTGCCCTTATACAATACATTATTTAAAGAAATACCTGTGATAGTACCGTTAGGCATACCAGAACTACCAATATTAAACTGTACTGCTGCAAATATATGGTTAAAAGTCAATGAAGTAGAAGAATTAGTATTGCCGCTAACATTATTATTTGTAGCTGTCATTATATCTATTTGATCAGATACATTATCAGGAACAGTATAGGATAATGTTGGAGAAGAGCCTGCTGTATGACTAACATTGCTAATAGTACTAGGATAATATGCATAAAAGCTTATAGTTTTGTTCGCTATTCCTGACCAATAATAATCCTTTGATGTTTTCCATATATTATTGGTATAACTAATAGCTTGACTATTTATTAATGTAGTGTAGTTACCTGCTCCATCATTTTGGTCTGCTATTAAGTTAAATGTATTGGAAGTGCTTAATGATGTGCCTCCTACAGGCATTGCGCGTGAAGTCTTTGAGATAGACAATGAATCCGTATTCTTCCATTCGGGTACAGATACAGAGAAGTTAATTTGTTCATTATTATTTTCTCCAAAAATATTTATTTCGTTTGCACATGAACAAAATGTAGAAATAATAATTAATAATAAAAGTGATACATTGATACCTCGCAAAAACTTTTTTATCATAACTCAATCCTTTCTCTTCTCTCCGCGAGAGAAGAGAAAAGAGTGGAAATGAACCCTTAATCCGCAGAAATAAACGTTATTTTAGCATAACCATTGCCAGAACGCACACCATTAGTCATACCTGTAGTACTACTAATTAAACTAGAAGAAAGATGACCAGAACCACCAGCTCCATAACAACAACTATTTTCTCCTGTTTCTTGATAAGCATAGCCACCATACCAACCACCACCACCGCCACCATTACCTTCAGCTCCGGCACCTTTCCAAATTGATTTACTTGCTCCTTGTTGTCCTTTTCCAAAAGCATATCCATTATTTTGTGTTCCACCATTAACAGAATGATTATAATCATTAGCAGTAGCACTACCGCCATTTATTCCTCCTCCAGTTGAACCATTTTCCAAATTAATAAAAACATTTGAATATCCCCCGCCACCCCCAGCTACAATAAGGATTTCATCTTGGGTCGAACTATAATTATTAAGAGTTCCTCTATCAAATACAGATATATGTGTCGCACCCCCACCACCACTACCACCAGTAGCGATTATGTCTGTAGATCCATTCCCTCCGTTTCCACCACCATTATATCCACCGAGCCCTCCACTATTTCCATTATAAGATGATCCAGCTCCGCCTATAACTATGTATAGAGTAGTTCCCTTCTTCAATTTTATATTTCCATAAGAATATCCACCCTGTCCACCAGCTATTGTATTATTGTTAGCCCCTCCCCCTTGAGCACCATAAACTTCAAGTTTATAAGTTCCTGTAACTGGAACTGTATACATTTGTATGTTTCCTGTATAATCAAAAGTCCTAGGAGAATATGATATTTTGTAATTATAAGTCTTTCCAGCTTCCCATGTTTCTGATATAGTTTTTGTTAAGGAACTACCATTGCTATAAGTAATGGTTATAGTAACATTATTTATTATTTGTGGAATCATCATCAAAGTATAATTACCAGAATAGATGTCTTCTCCAGAAGTTCCTGCAATTGTTTTTGATTGTAATATAGTGAATGTTTTGGAACCTGTAACATTTGACCAACCACCACCAAATGTATATGTTCCAGAATTGGCTACATTTCCGATTGATATTGATGATATTGTTCCACTACCAATCCCATTACTTCCTACTGAAAATTGAATTGCTGCAAATATATGATTAAAAGTTAAAGATGTGGATGTTACTGTATTTCCTGGTATATTTGGATTAATTGCTGTAATTATGTCAATCTGATCAGGTACATTATCAGGAACTGTATAAGACAAAATTGGCGAAAAGCCTGCTGTATGACTAACATTGCTAATAGTACTAGGATAATATGCATAAAAACTTATAGTTTTATTTGCTATTCCTGACCAATAATAATGAGAAGGGGTTGTCTGCCATATGTTATTAGTGAAAGATACAGATTCTTTATCTATCAATGTACTGTAATTGCTAGCTCCATCATTTTGGTCTGCTAATAACCTAAAACTTTTATCAATACCAAACGAGTTGTCCGTAATTGGAGCTGCACGTGAAGTTTTCGTAGTTGCCAATGAATCTGTATTCTTCCATTGATGTGCTGATACAGAAAAGTTAATTTGTTTATTATTATTTCCATCAATAGCATTCATTTCACCAGTACATGAACAAAACAGAGAAATAACTATTAATAATAATAGTGATACATTGATACCTCGCAAAAACTTCTTTCCCATAACTCAATCCTTTCTCTTCTCTCCGCGAGAGAAGAGAAAAGAATGGAAATAAGTCTTTAATTTGCGGAAATAAACGTTATTCGGGCGTATCCGTTACCAGTTTGAACACCATCTGTTGTTTTTGGATTTTTAAGATTTCCATAGTATGAAGATCCACCGCCACCACTAACATTAAAACCTTGTGATTTTGCACCACCATACCAGCCTCCACCGCCAGCGCCACCATCTCCATAAGAATCTGCTGCACCTCCACCAATACCAAACGACCCATTTATCCATCCAACACCTCCTGAAGTTTGAGTTCCTCCTGTTGCAATTATTGGGTTAGTAACATCAGATGAAGCAGAACCATTTCCACCTACTAAACCACCGCCAGAACCACCTTCTGTGTAATCGTTCGAACCACCACCACCTCCACCTACAATAATTCTACTATTTAGACTAGTGATACTATTCCAAGGACCTAAAACTGTTCTTATATCTGTTGCTCCACCGCCGCCAGAAGCACCCTGATAACAGGTTCCTCCACCATTCCATCCACCAAGATTATTAGGTTTAGTATTAACATCAACAAAACCTTCACCTTGTCCTCCTACATACACGTATAGTGTATAACCTGATTGCAAGTTTATATTTCCAGTCGTATAACCTCCGTTCCCACCTTTACCAGTCCATGGTGAAGTTATCATTGTTCCACCTTGTGCTCCCCAAACTTCTAATTTATATGTCCCTGCGTATGGAACTGTGAATGTCTGAGATGCACCAGTGTAATTATAATTAAAGACAATAGTTTTAGAAAGCTTATAAGTATAAGCCTCACCTGCATTCCATGTTCCCGATATTTTAGCAGAAAACGTAGTGCCGTTATTGTAAACTAATGAAACATCTGCATCAGTGAAAATTTGAGGAATCATCATTAAAGTAAAGGCATCAGATGCGATATTTTCTCCGCTAGTACCAGTTATTATCGCAGATGGTGATACTGTAAATGATGATATTGTTGAACCAAGAGACCATCCGCTACCAAAAGTGTATGTGCCTGAATTCTTTATCCCATCTATCGTTATTGATTTAATAGTTCCACTAGGCAATCCGCTAGTACCTACAGCAAACTTTACCGCAGCAAAGATGTGATTAAAAGTCAATGGAGTGGATGTTGCTGTACTTCCTGATATATTTGGATTAATTGCGGTAATTATATCAATCTGGTTGCTAGCATCAGAAGGGACAATATAGGATAAAGTAGGAGAAGAGCCTGCTGTATGAGTAATACTGGTAGAAATAGTGGTAGGGTAGTAAGCATAAAAGTTTATAGTTTTATTTGCAATTCCTGACCAATAATAATGAGAAGGAGTTGTCTGCCATATGTTATTAGTAAAAGATACAGACTCTTTATCTATCAATGTAGTGTAGTTGCCAGCTCCATCATTTTGGTCTGCAATTAAGTTAAAACTTTTATCTGTACCAAATGAAGTATCCATAATTGGTGTGGAACGTGAAGTTTTCGTCGTTTCCAATGAATCTGTATTTTTCCATACAGGTACAGATATAGAAAAGTTAATTTGTTTATTATTATTTCCTTCAAAAATATACATTTCGTTTGCACATGAAGAAAACGCAGAAATAATGATTAATAACAAAAGTAATACATTGATACCTCGCAAAAACTTTCTTACCATAACTCAATCCTTTCTCTTCTCTCCGCGAGAGAAGAGAAAAGACTGGGAATAAGTCTTTTAATTCGCAGAAACGAAGGTTATTCTTGCGTATCCATTGCCAGAATGTCCTGTTTCTGTTCCACCTGTAGGTGATGGCATAGAAGATGCACCATCTTTCATAACAGGTGATGTAAATGTATATATTATTCCATTAATTGTCATATAATTCACACTCGCATTTTGAGTTCCATCTGCAGATATTGCTACACAACCTGACATTCCTGAGATAAAAGAAGAGCCACCACTACCTCCGCGACCGTGTATGGCAAGTCCTCCCCACCATCCACCGCCACCGCCGCCAGCCCAAAATAAATCAACATATGTTTGATTGGCATATCCAAAATATCCCCATGGATTTATGGTTCCATCTTTGATATATTTATAGTCAAACCAATTGGGATCATTATAGGCAGGACAAGATCCACATGATGTTTGAGTAGTACCAGTACCATCATACATAGACTCTGTGTATTGACTATTAACTGTATTATATGGAGCATACCCTTGGGAACCTCCTCCATTAGCACCATGAGCTATAGTTCCAGCACCATCTGTAAAACAACCACCACCACCAGACGCAACCATAATCCTACTTCGAAGAGATGATATTCCACTCCAGCCATCACTTCCTGAATGCATAATGAGTCTTATGTCTGTGGCACCACCACCACCTGATGGAAAAGATATATTTGCATTTGAAGTACTAGTGCCACCTCCATTCCATCCACCATAGTTTATTTGTTTATAAATACTGTTCCCCACACCACCAACATAGATAAATAATTGTTTCTCAGATGTAAATTTTATATATCCAGAGGTATAGGCACCCTTACCATATACAGCCCCACCATTGCATGGATCATCTCCTCCCTTTGCTCCCCAACATTCAATTTTATATGTCCCTGTGTATGGAGCTGTAAAGGTCTGAACCGCGCCAGTGTAATTATAATTAAAGACAATAGTTTTAGAAAGCTTATAAGTATAAGCTTCACCTGCATTCCACGTTCCCGATATTTTAGCAGAAAACGTAGTTCCATTATTGTAAACTAATGAAACGGTTGCATTATTGAAAGCTTGGGGAATCATCATTATTGTAAAAGCATCAGATGTAATATTTTCTCCGTTAGCACCTATTATTGTTGTAGATGGTGATACTGTAAATAATGATGTTGTTGAACCAAGAGTCCATCCACTTCCAAAAGTGTATGTGCCAGAATTCTTTATTCCATTTATCGTTATTGATTTTATAGTTCCACTAGGTAGTCCACTTGTACCTACAGCGAACTTTACTGCTGCAAATATATGGTTAAAAGTTAAAGATGTTGATGTTACAGTACTTCCTAATATATTTGGATTAATTGCTGTAATTATATCAATCTGGTTGCTAGCATCAGGAGGGATTGTATATAATAAAGTTGGAGCAGAGCCTGCTGTATGAGAAATACTACCAGAAATACTTATAGGATAGTATGCATAGAAGTTAACCGTTTTATTTGCAAATCCTGACCAATAATAATGAGAAGGAGTTGTCTGCCATATGTTATTAGTGAAAGATACAGACTCTTTGTCTATCAATGTACTGTAGTTGCCAGCTCCATCATTTTGGTCTGCTATTAAGTTAAAACTTTTATCAGCACCAAACGAGGTGTCCATAATAGGTGTAGAACGTGAAGTTTTCGTAGTTGCTAATGAATCTGTATTTTTCCATTCTGGTACAGATACATAAAAGTTAATTTGTTTGTTATTATTTCCTTCAAAAATATTCATTTCACCAGTACATGAACAAAACAGAGAAATAACTATTAATAACAAAAGTGATACATTAATATCTCGCAAAGACTTTTTTCCCATAACTCAATCCTTTCTCTTCTCTCCGCGAGAGAAGAGAAAGTGAGTATACCTTCTTTGAAATATGAATAAGAAAAAGTCTACATCAGTTGTCATATATTGATAAATAGATTAGAAAGCGATAACTGAACGGACACGCATTATTAAATCTTTATGATTATCATTGTCATTTCCATCTAACCAAAAGTTTGGCGTGAAAAAATAGGCACGATATACGCATTGCGATGTATATTCTGTTGTCGACCAATACCAATCATTATTATTCGGAAACATATCTGTAGATATTCCTTGTATATTTAAATATTTATTTAATGAGTTTGCGCAACTCTCGGAATATCCAAGCCAACCAGGCTCTGCATCTCTCCAATTTGTATATATAGGAGGAATACCTCCAAGATTTATGGCTATTTCATACCATAAACCAATGCTAGGAAGATACCAACCGCTAGAATTTGTTGGTACAGTTTCATTATAACTACATGCGAAATAGAAAGCAGGATAACTATTTTGTGAAATACCATAAGCATTTTTAATTAATTGGGTATCAGAATATCCATCTTTTGCTTTTATTATATCTTCCCAAGAAGATACATTCGGTATTGGCGTGTCTGTACCATATGGCCCCCATGTCGTAGAAATTGATGCATTTCGTAATGCCATTGCATACCCATGAGTCCATTTATGCCCTTTATCAATAGTACTTGTAGAATTACTAAAGATGACACCGATAGGTGATGCCGTTGAATTTGAATGTTCTGCAATAGTACCCCAAGTTCCATCACTATAGTAGTAATCACCAATATTTACAGGTTTCGATAAATTATAATTATAAGTATTTCCTGCATTCCATGTACCAGATATTGTTTGTTTATATGATGTTCCTGTAGTATATGTTAGTGTTATAGTTGCATTTGTAAATATTTGAGGAATCATCATCAATGTAAAAGCATCAGATGTGATATTTTCTCCGTTAGCACCTGTTATTGTAGTAGATGGTGATACTGTAAATAATGATATTGTTGAACCAAGAGTCCATCCACTTCCAAAAGTGTATGTGCCAGAATTCTTTATTCCACTTATTGTTATTGATTTTATAGTTCCACTAGGTAAGCCATTATTGCCTACAGCAAATCTTACGGCAGCGAAAATATGATTGAAAGTTAATGGTGTAGAAATATTAGTGCTACCACTAATATTATTAGCTGTAGCTGTCATTATATCAAGTTGGTTGACGGCATCATCTGGGGCTATATATGATAACGTTGGCGCAGTTCCAACGGTATGAGAAATATTACCAGAAATGCTAGTAGGGTAGTATGCATAGAAATTAACAGTCTTATTAGTGATTCCAGACCAATAATGAGGAGTCGTGGTCTGCCACATGTTATTAGTGAAAGAAACGGGCTCTTTATCTATTAATGTACTGTAAATACCTGTTCCGTCATTTTTGTCAGCTATCAATTTAAATGTATTGGAAAGGCTTAATGATGCATCTGTAATTGGTGTTGCACGTGAAGTCTTTGGACTAGACAATGAATCTGTATTTTCCCATTTTGGAGTTGATATAGAAAAGTTAATTTGTTCATTATTATTGCAGCCTATAATATTTGCTTCACCAGTGCATGAACAAAACATAGAAATAACTATTAATAACAAAAATAATACATTTATTCTAAGCAAAGACTTCTTTCCCATAACTCAATTCTTTTCTGTTCTGTTCTCTCCGCGAGAGAACAGAAATATAGGAATACCTAACTTTAAATATAAATGCTTGTAGTATTAGTTTGGATAATACTTATGAAAGTTCCTTTAGTTGATATAATAGATGTAGTAAATATGAAGAGGAAGTTAACTAGAATACTTGTCTGATATGGAGATTATATTCCCACTTAATAATGTAGAAGTTCTAAATAACAAAATAAAAGTTTTAAAGGACATAGTTGTTGATTTAAACATGAAGAATATTTTTGTTTATGACTATAAATTTATATCAAAGAAATATCACTATATTTTTAATACTGAATCTTTTAGAATTTGTTATTCACATAACAGATATTATATACTATTTTATTCATATTTAGGCACAAAATAATCTGTAAAGTGTTAAAAATCAGTTGACTTGTAATTTTTGCGTAAAAAAAGTTTCTAAAAATTTGGATTGTTTATAAATAAAATCTACTTTTGCACCATTATTAATTAAAAAATGTCTCTCTCTCGCGGAGAGA
>NZ_KB890639.1 GCF_000373185.1 Segatella paludivivens DSM 17968 = JCM 13650 | reverse complement strand
GACAGACAATAAAATAAAAAGATATATATTATTTCTGATTGCATCTCTGGTTGCCATCTCTGTCAGTGCACAGAGAATCACACATGATTTTAGAGACGTCTCCATGTCAAAGGCTCTGAAGATTATAGAGGCGAATACCAGTAAGTACAAGATTAACTTTATCTATAACGAACTTGAAGACTTTACCGTTACTACGAGCATTGACAAGAAAACTGTTCCCGATGCCATAAGAGACGTGATAGGCTTTTATCCCTTAAAGATGACTGTTGATGGAGATAACATCTTTGTAGAGTGTGTACAGAAAGAAAATACGAAACTAATTGGGGAGGTTGTCGACAAGAGAGGGCAACCCATAGTTTACGCCAATATATCATTGCTGTCTGCCAAAGACTCAACATTCATCAATGGTGGAGTAAGCAATCTGGCAGGCAAGTTTGTTATTCCATGTAGTGCAAAGCATGCCTTGGTCAAAGTATCCTGCATAGGCTATAAGACCATTTTAAGGGCATTCGATGCCGGGGATATTGGCAAGATAATCATGACAGAAGATATGCAAGTAATCAAAGGTGTCATTGTTAAAGGACATCGTCCAATATTTAAGCATGAAGAAAACAAAATAATTTTTGATATTAATCAGATGCAAAAGATTGAGAACCTAACGTCCAAAGATGTATTGAAGTTTGCACCTGGAGTAATAATAAATTCAAATGGCGAAATCAAGATGGCAGGGAAGAAAGCAACAGTTTTCGTTAATGGCAGACAATTGTCTGATGAAGAACAAAGCGCTTTCATGACAAATCTTAAAGCTTCAGAAATATCAAAAATAGAGTTGTCTCAAAATCATGGTGGTGAAAATGATGCAAGCATTCAAGGTGGTATCATAAATATTATAACCAAGAAAAATAGACATGGTTTTACTGGTAATATGGATTTATATTCAAGTACACCACAGTCAGGATATTACAATCTTGCACCGTCTGCAAATATGTTTTTTGGAACAGATAAATGGAACATATATGGCAGTTACTCATATTCTAAAGCAAGAGCTTCACAATACAATGAAACAGAAAATATTTATTTATATAATGGCACAAAGCACGCTGAAAAAGGAAGTTCTCTAAGCTTTAAGAAACAGCACGTGTATCGTATTGGAGCCATTTTTAATATTACCCCAAAACATACCTTTGGGCTGGAGTTAAATGGGATAAGTAGTCTACCAACTAATAGTTATGGGAAAGATGACGTGACTTATACACTAGAAAACAATAATTCTTTTAATGGAGAAGGACTATCACATTATTATAGTCATTCTGATTTTTATAATATTGTAGGGTCATATAATTGGAACATTGATAATCAGAAGAGTTTGCTAAAAGTATTATTAAACTATAATAATAAAAATCAGAAAACTGATAATCGATTAGAAACAAACTATCTGAATTATTCAGAGAAAAATATAAATGAAACAGATGTAACATCTGCGCAATCGCATAATATCACGTCAAATATTGATTTACGTAAGAACTTCCTTGGACAATGGAGTTTCTTATCAGGAGTAAAACTTTTAACAAGCAAAAGGAATAGTTTTTATTCTGTAGACAACAATATTGATGCTAGCAGAACTACTGCAGGATGGAAATATAGAGAAAATATCTATGGTGGATATATAGGAGGCTCCAAAAATATAGGGAATTTATTTTTGAAATTAAACTTTCGTATTGAGAAGACAAACATTAATGGTCATGTAGATGAAAATAATACTAGTATAAAATATACGAATTTTATTCCTTACATTTTCGCTTCATACCATACAACCCACAATTATGAATATTCTTTTTATTACACAAAATCCATTAACAGACCGCCATTCTCTTTGATGAATGGGTATGTTAATCGCATATCAGATGTATTGTATGACAAAGGAAATCCTAATTTGAAAGCAGAACAAACAGACATGCTAAACTTTACAGTTTCTCATGCAAGACATACGCTATCATTGATATATAATCATACGCCGAATACTATTACTGAGTATTTTGAAGTTGAAAATGGAATCACTTACCACACAAATATAAACTACGGTACAACATCATCCCTGATGCTTAATTACTCATACAGCGGTTCAATTTTCAAGTGGTGGCAAACAAATTTATACCTATCAGGAAATTATACACGCATCCCACAAAGTTATAATAAAACAAAACTATTTGGCGGTGAAATGAACTTTAATAATAGAATGATCTGGAATCATTTTGGAATACTTTCCATTGGTGCATGCTGCAATTCACCATTTATAAGCGGAAATTTATATTGTAAAGGTTCTACGACTATGGATTTGTCAATAGAACACTCTTTTTTAAAGGATGCATTGACAATACAACTTGGTACGGATGACTTATTTAACGGTAGTAAAACAAAAGCTATTAATCGCGTTCCAACACTAGAATACAATGTATATATAAAGAATCAGACACGTCAAATATGGTGTAGAATTGCATATAGCTTTTCTACCAAGTCAAAAACAAATAAAAACAAAATTGATAACTATAACAGTATAAAGGATAGACTGTAGAAAATAAGATTATTATATATCAGGCATTTCCATAAATAAAGCAACATGACAAAGCTATATTTACGGAAACATCGATACAAGCCTATTTATTATGAAAACTAGGTTTGGGCTTAGATATTAAAACAATAACGCCACGGAAATTTCCGTGGCGTTATTATTTTATTTTGAGAATGTATCATCAAGGAACTTATAGAAAGCTGGATCTTCACCAACTATTGTCTTAACAATCTTTCCGTCAGGACCGATAAGAATCTTTGTTGGGAAACCCTGAATAGCATAACCGTCAATAGCAGTACTGCCCTTAGGACAATATACATGCAACCAAGGCAATTCATGCTTCTGTACAGCCTCTTTCCATTTAGCTTCTGTATCATTACAGTCTACACCAAGAATCTCGAATTTACCAGCATATTTCTGATAATACTCCTTCATCTGAGGCATACCCTTTATACACCAGATACACCATGAACCCCAGAAATCAACGAGAACATACTTGCCACGCAGACTTGAAAGCGTTAATGGTTTACCATTGATATCATTTAATGTGAAGTCTGGAGCCATAACACCAGAAGCCTGTGCTGCCTTTGCTTTTGCCTCACGTTCGGATTTAGCCTTATAATTGTCTAAAACAGACTGATAGAATGGTTTAATTCTTCCATTCTTTACATTCTCTGCCAACAAAGCTACACCAGAATTAATTGTATCGGCATTAAGATTAGTAACAGCAACGGCACTTGCTTCCCAATTAGCATGATTCTTTATGAAAGAGAATATTGTAGAAGTGATAGCTTTTTCAAATTCTGGAGCTTTTGCCTCGTATTCATCCATTATCTTTCCACGATCTTCACCCGCAGCAATGCGTTTATCAAGACTTGCTTCATAATCCTTCATTGGTTTGCTTGCAGTCTCCAAAGCACGATCAAACTCACCATATTGCTTATAGAATAAACTACCACTTATATCATATCTTGTTGCGATATCACCTGTAAGAACAGCCATCTCACCAGGAATAGCCGGAATAACAATACGCTTGCTCTCTGTGTGGCGCATAGTACCAGGAGACATAAGATATATATTTGATGCTTCGGCGACATTAAGCTTTGCCTCAAACTTATTATCCTTTACAAGAATTGTATCACGCACATAGTCCTTGTTAACAGGAACAAAGGCAATTATTGTATCACCAAAGTTCTTCAGTTCACCCTTAACGGTAAAGTTGCCGTTATCTGCGAATGTAGCTTGAACAGAAAGCAACATCGCTATACCTAGAAATAATTTATTCATAAAACTGTTTTTTATATTTTTATCTATTTTGATACAAATGTACAACCGGAACACACTTAAATGAATATAAAGTGTAATTAATTTAAGTAATAATAACAGAAACGGGGTCGCAGACTAATCTGCGACCCCGTTTATCTATAAAGTGTTTAAAACTATTTCTTTCTTGGTTTTCTGCGTGCCCAACCTTCCTCGCTAAAGTCTGGTTCTGCACCCTTCAAATCACCACCTTTCATAAGATTTCTCCAGTCCTCAGGCTTATCTTGTGGCTTGTCTTGTGGCTTGTCTGAACGTCTTTCCGGTCTAACTCCATCACGTCTGCCTCCACGACTATCACGACCTCCACGATCATTACGATCATTACGATATCCGCCACGATCACTGCCACGGCTGCTACGCTCACCACCACGAGAAGAACGTCCGTGTCCCTCTTCTTCAGCGTCATTACAACGAACTTCACGTCCCTTATAACTTGTACCGTTGAGAGCTGCCATGACTTTCTGGGCATCACCTTCTGGAACCTCAATATAAGCAAAATTCTGCAAGATATCAATATGTCCCACTTCCTGACGTCCGTGGATATTCTTATTCAAGTATTGCATTATCTCGCCAGGATAGAAACCATCGTTCTTTCCAAGGTTGACAAACAAGCGACTGAATCCAGCCTCAGTATCATGCTTACGGCGAACACCGCTTGCACTTTTACCTCTTGAGCCTCTGTCACCACGATCACCGTCACGGTCACCCTTGCGTGCTCCGGTAGGTTTCTCTATTTCACGTGCATTCTTATAATATTCAAGGAAACGGCCAAAGGTTATTGTTACCATCTTCTTGATAATGTCTTCCTTGTCTACACATTCAAACTGACGCGTAATCTCATCAAGATATGGAGCAATCTGATCTTCATCAACATCGGTCTTCATTATTTCGTCCATTACCTTATAAAGCTGTTTTGTGCAGATTTCTTCAGGCTTTGGCAATTCACCATCGATAAACTCCTTACCAATTTGTTTCTCAATCTGACGAACTTTCCACTTTTCCTTTATATGGATAATACTTATTGATGTACCCTTCTTTCCGGCACGTCCTGTACGTCCGCTACGGTGAGTATAACTTTCAATATCATCAGGCAGACCATAGTTGATAACATGAGTAAGGTCTTCAACATCAAGACCACGTGCAGCTACATCTGTTGCGATAAGCAACTGAACTGTGTGCTGACGGAACTTCTGCATTGTGAGATCACGCTGCTGTTGACTTAGGTCTCCATGTAAAGCCTCGGCATTATATCCTTCCTTAATCAATTTATCAGCTATTTCCTGAGTTTCAATCTTTGTACGGCAGAAAATAATAGCATAGATATGTGGATAGAAGTCCACAATACGCTTCAAGGCAAGATACTTGTCTTTTGAATGAACCATATAGTATATATGGTCTATGTGTTCAGCACCTTCATTACGACTGCCTACAACAATTTCCTTATATTCATGCAAGTATTTCTTTGCTACTCTTTCAATATCTTTACCCATTGTAGCTGAGAAAAGAAGCGTGTTCTTATCTTCAGGCAACTGCTCGAAAATAGCGTTTATACTGTCTGAGAAACCCATATTGAGCATCTCGTCAGCCTCGTCAAGAACAATATTGTTGACATGGCCTAACTCGGTGACACCACGGTTAATCAAATCTACAATACGGCCTGGTGTGGCAACAATAATCTGCACACCATGCTTGATCGTACGGATTTGTGAACGAATATCTGCACCTCCATATACTGCTACTATATGAAGTCCGTCAATATACTTACCAAAACCGTTAAGATCATCCGCAATCTGAATACAAAGTTCACGTGTAGGACTAAGAACAATAGCCTGAGTAGCATTGTTTTTAGGGTCAATCTTTTGCAGCATTGGCAAACCATAAGCTGCAGTTTTTCCCGTACCGGTCTGTGCCAGTGCGATTACATCGTTTTTACTTCCTAATAAATAAGGGATTACTTCTTCCTGAACTGGCATTGGATGTTCAAAACCCAATTCCTCAATGGCACGGCGAATCTCTTCGCTTACGCCTAACTCTTCAAATGTCTTCAAAAAATAAAATTTTATATTGGAAGGACAATCGCCCTCCCAGCCATATACTTGGGCGTGAAGACCTTCCGCTAAATGAATAAATTATCACAAACAATAAGTTGTGACTTAAAATCGGGTGCAAAGTTACACTTTTATTTTGTAACAACATCATAAAACCATATTTATTTGTTTTATTTTCACTTTTTGAGTAAGCATATCTGAATCAAAGCCCTTTAATTTTATATAAAAATGACAGCTAACTAATTAGAATATTAATATAATTGAGTATTTTTACACTTCATTATTCGTAAATAATAAAGATTTATGAGAAAAACATTACAGACAATTGTTATCGGAGGATTGGCACTATGTGCTTTGAATGCCTGTACGCACAGTGAAACTATTCCTTATGATATTAGAGTTAAGACCGACAGCGTTACTATAAACAATAAAGTTGGCAACTTCTCTATAAAGGCAGATTGCCCAACAAGCAAAACAGAAGCTTTGACTAGCACTATAAATGAATGGTTGAGTGAAACAATGGGCGGAACATACGAAGGAGGATACAATGAGACTATGCCTATTGCAAAGCATTATATTAATACCGCTTTCGGTCATGACTCGGCTGATTATGCCGAACTAAAAAAGGATACAGCTAACAATGACCGTGAATGGAAGTACGAATACATTTGCAATTCACAAAAAACTGCTGAGACTGCGAAGTTCGTCACTTTTGAATATTCATGTTATGAATATCAAGGAGGTGCTCATGGCTCAACAATTGTGACAGGACAGACATTCCGCAAAAGCGACGGAAGACGAATAGGATGGGAAGTATTAAACAACACGTATGACGATGACTTCCAGAATATAATAAAGACTGGACTGAGAAAATATTTCAATGTCAATAATGATGACGAACTGAAAAGTTGCTTAATGCTTGACAACATGTATATTATTCCGCTCCCAAAATGCCCTCCCTTGTTTACTAGAGATGGTATTAAATTAGTCTACGGACAATATGAGATAGCTCCTTATGCAGCAGGGACTCCACAATTAACGATACCTTACTCGCAATTGAATAAGTTTTTGAATGTCACAGCTAAATCACTAATTAAATAGACTTCGTATTTATTCGCAACATATAATGAAAACAGAATTTGAAAAGATGCGTTCCGAGGAACTTTATAATTTCTTGGATAAAGAGATAAACATGAGTTTAAGGAATGCCAAAGATTTGTGCACACGTCTACAGGTACTCACTCTTTCATCATCTGAATATAGAGATGTAATTGAGAAACTCATTCCTAATTTTCCAAAATCATCTGGGATTTGTCCTCCTTTTCATTGCGACCATGGTTCTGGAATAAAAATTGGCGAGCGCTCGTTTATTAATTATAATTGCGTAATTCTTGACGGTGCATACGTCACAATTGGCAATGATGTGAAGATTGGACCTTCATGCCAATTGCTAACTCCACAACATCCAATAGACTTCAAAGCACGAAGAGGAACTTGTGAAACATCATTTCCGATAACGATAGGCGACGATACGTGGCTCGGAGGCGGCGTTATTGTATGTCCTGGGGTAAGAATAGGGAAGCGTTGTATAATCGCCGCAGGAAGCGTCGTAATACGCGATATACCGGATGATTGCATGGCTGCCGGCAATCCTGCCGTTGTAAAGAAGCATCTTAATAAATAAACATCAATACTTGGCATAAACAGAAATGCCACATTAACAATATATTTAAATATGAAAATATCAGTTTTTTGCTCTGCCAACGAGAATATAGACAAAGATTTCTTCAAAATGACAGAAGAGTTGGGAGCATGGATAGTACAAAACGGCCATTCAATCGTTTTTGGAGGATGTAACTGTGGCCTTATGGAATGTATAGGCAAAAGTGTTCACGAAGCTGGAGGAATGACAATAGGAGTTATTCCGCAGATTATTGAAAAGGGTGGAAAAGTTAGCAACTCAGTAGACGTAAACATAGCATGTGACAATCTTAGCGACCGTAAGGAACTGATGCTGGCAAAAAGCGATATTGTGATTGCACTTCCTGGAGGAATCGGAACTCTTGACGAGATATTCACGGTCGCAGCCAGCAATACAATTGGGTATCATAAGAAAATAGTGATACTCTATAATATGAAAGGATTCTACGATTCACTAATCGCACTACTCAATGATATGCAATCTCGTGGAATGATTCGTGGTCAATGGACAGATTATATACGCGTAGCCAATAACATATCAGAGATAGAAAATATCATTAAGTCTATATAGACGACTTTTATACATTTTATGCTATTGATTTAGATGGCTGTATAAATTTGGTGATTACGATTATTATTATTAAATTTGCACAGCATTTAAATAATGCAATCGGGATGTAGCGCAGTTGGTAGCGTACACGTCTGGGGGGCGCGAGGTCGCCGGTTCAAGTCCGGTCATCCCGACTTGCAAAATATAAGCGCTGGAACTTATTATAATAAGTTCCAGCGCTTTTTTATTGATTAACCAAGAGAATAATACATATCTTTTTGGTTTCATATATTATAAAAAGAAAAAGCCCTGCGATCAATAAATTGACGCAGGGCTTTAAAAGTATAATTATAATTTATCTTAATCTGCAAGCTTAGCCTTGATGAACTCACGGTTAAGGCGTGCTATGTTAGCGATAGATTCGCTCTTTGGACATACAGCCTCGCATGCACGAGTATTTGTACAGTTACCAAAGCCAAGTTCATCCATCTTAGCAACCATTGCCTTAGCGCGTTTTGCAGCCTCAGGACGTCCTTGTGGCAGAAGAGCCAACTGACTAACCTTAGAGCTAACGAAAAGCATCGCAGAGCCATTCTTACAAGCTGCAACACATGCACCACAACCAATACAAGTTGCGCAGTCCATAGCCTCGTCAGCGTTTCCCTTAGGAATAAGGATTGCGTTAGCATCCTGAGCCTGTCCTGTACGGATACTTGTATAACCACCAGCCTGAATAATCTTATCGAATGCAGAACGGTCTACCATACAGTCCTTGATAACAGGGAAACCGGCAGAACGCCAAGGCTCTACAGTGATAACATCACCTTCGTTGAAACGACGCATATAAAGCTGACATGTGGTAGCTCCACGCTCAGTCTTTCCGTGTGGTGTTCCGTTGATGTAAAGAGAACACATACCACAGATACCCTCGCGGCAGTCGTGATCGAAGACGAATGGTTCCTGACCTGCCTCGATAAGTTCCTCGTTAAGGATGTCAAGCATCTCAAGGAATGAAGTATCTTCAGGAATATTCTTCATCTCGTGTGTATCGAAATGACCTTGTTCCTTAGGACCATTCTGTTTCCAATACTTTATTGTGAAAGAAATATTTTTTACCATGATTATTAATTCTTATAGTTACGTGTTTGTACCTTAATTGCCTCATACTCAAGTGGTTCCTTGATAAGTTCAGGAGCCTTTGCATCGTCGCCCTTATATTCCCAGCAACCAACATAGAAGAAGTTCTCATCGTCGCGCTTTGCTTCGCCTTCTTCAGTCTGATGCTCCTCGCGGAAATGACCACCACAGCTTTCCTCACGATGCAAAGCATCATAAGCTACAAGTTCACCCATAAGGATAAAGTCACGAAGATGGATAGCCTTGTCTAGTTCGATATTAAGACCTTCCTTAGAACCTGGGATAAACAAGTTAGTATTGAATTCTTCACGGAGAGAAGCCATCTGCTTCAAACCTTCTTCAAGACCTTCCTTAGTTCTGCCCATACCAACGTGTTCCCACATAATATGACCAAGTTCCTTATGGATAGAATCAACAGAACGCTTACCCTTAATATTCATAAGGCGATCAATTTCTGCCTTAACACCATTCTCAGCCTCGTCAAACTCAGCACGATTTGTATCAAGGTGTGGCCATAAAGCCTGATCTGCAAGATAATTCTGAATTGTATATGGCAATACGAAGTAACCATCTGCAAGACCCTGCATAAGAGCAGAAGCACCAAGACGGTTAGCTCCGTGGTCAGAGAAGTTACACTCACCAATTGAGAATAGACCAGGAACAGTAGTCATAAGTTCGTAGTCAACCCAGATACCACCCATTGTGTAGTGGATAGCAGGGAATATCATCATTGGATTATAATACTTAACACCATCAATTTCACTTGCTACTTCACCTGGATTAACGTCTGTAATCTCCTCATACATATCAAAGAGGTTACCATAACGCTGGAGAATAGCATCAATACCAAGACGGTTGATTGACTCAGAGAAGTCAAGGTAAACAGCAAGACCTGTATTGTTTACACCGTATCCCTTATCACAACGCTCCTTAGCGGCACGAGATGCAACGTCACGAGGTACGAGGTTACCGAATGCTGGGTAACGACGCTCCAAATAGTAGTCACGTGCTTCCTCAGGAATATCAGAACCCTTGATTTCACCAGACTGCAATTTCTTAGCATCTTCGATATTCTTTGGAACCCATATACGACCATCATTACGTAAAGACTCAGACATAAGAGTAAGCTTAGACTGCTTGTCACCATGTACAGGAATACATGTAGGGTGAATCTGAACATAAGAAGGGTTAGCGAAATAAGCGCCCTTACGATAGCACTGAACAGCAGCTGTACAGTTGCAACCCATAGCATTTGTTGAAAGGAAATATGTATTACCATAACCACCAGTAGCAATTACAACAGCATTTGCTGTGAAACGCTCAAGTTCGCCAGAAACAAGGTTCTTAGCAATAATACCACGAGCATGCTCGTCAACGATAACAACATCTTCCATCTCGTAACGAGTATAGAGCTTAACCTTACCTGCCTGAATCTGACGACTCAAAGAAGAATAAGCACCAAGAAGAAGCTGCTGACCTGTCTGACCCTTTGCATAGAATGTACGGCTTACCTGTGCACCACCGAAAGAACGGTTAGCAAGCATACCACCATATTCACGTGCGAAAGGAACGCCCTGAGCAACACACTGGTCGATAATATCATTTGAAACTTCAGCAAGACGATACACGTTTGACTCACGAGCACGGTAGTCACCACCCTTTACTGTATCATAGAAAAGGCGATAAATAGAGTCACCGTCGTTCTGATAGTTTTTAGCTGCATTGATACCACCCTGAGCTGCGATAGAGTGAGCACGGCGTGGAGAATCCTGTATGCAAAAGTTGAGAACGTTGAAACCCATCTCACCTAGAGATGCGGCAGCACTTGCACCTGCAAGACCTGTACCGACAACGATAACGTCCAGTTTTAATTTATTTTTTGGGTTAACCAAGCGCTGATGAGCCTTATAGTTGGTCCATTTCTCAGCCACTGGTCCTTCTGGTATTCTGGCATTTAATGTCTTAGTCATAATATTCTTTGTTTTGAATTATAAGCCACATGCTTTCACTATGTGGAAATAATATTGATTATAAATTATGCAGCAGCGCAAAGACTAGGTGCAAGACCAAAGTAGAAAGCGAGCACTACAGCAACGAAAGCAAGCATAAGTACTGTTACGTAAACAATACCAATTGCCTTCCAACGATTGAACCACACCTTACCATTGATACCAAGTGTCTGCATAGCACTCCAGAAACCATGTGAAAGGTGGAACCAGATAGCAACAAGCCAAATGATATAAAGAACAACATATACAGGATTGCTGAATGTTGCCTTAATAAGACCAAAGCCGTCTGATGGAGCCAGTGCTGTCTGCATGCCAGCAAGCTCTGCAAACATCATCTTGTACCAGAAGTTAAACAAGTGAAGACCTATACCCAAAACAACGATAAGTCCGAGTACAAGCATGTTCTGACTAGCCCACTCTACTTTTTCAGGCTTAGCTGTCACTGCGTAACGCTCGCTACCGCGTGCGCTGCGGTTCTGCGCAGTAAGAATGAAAGCATAAACGATGTGACAAACTGCAAGTGCTGCCAATCCAATTGTTGCAACTACTGCATACCAATTGGCTCCAAGCAACTCACAGATTGTGTTATAAGCCTTTCCTGAGAAAATGGCCGCAACGTTCATACAACAGTGGAACGTCATAAATAGAATAAGGGCAACGCCTGTTATTGACATTACCAATTTTCTACCAATAGATGAATTGATTAACCACATAAATGATTGATTTTTAAATATTTAACTGTTAGAAATTATATTCAATTTAATTTACACTAATCTATTTTACGTTATAAAAAATCACAATATAATACCTATTAATAGGTATATTTATCCTCATAACAGATTGCAAAAATACTATATTTTAGTGATAATTCAAAGCTATTTTATAAAAAATCCAATTTTATTTCTTACTTTTGCGAAAAATATAAGTATATACTAATAATGCTTTTTAAATACGACGTTATTGTTATCGGCGGCGGTCATGCAGGCTGTGAAGCGGCTGCTGCCTCAGCTAACATGGGGGCGAAGACGTGCCTGATAACAATGGACATGAACAAGATTGGTCAGATGAGTTGCAACCCTGCTATTGGCGGAATTGCGAAAGGACAGATTGTACGCGAGATTGATGCACTTGGAGGTCAAATGGCTAGAGTGACTGACAAGACAGCTATACAATTCCGCATGCTAAACATTGGCAAAGGGCCTGCCGTTTGGAGCCCTCGAGCACAATGTGATCGTGGTAAATTTATATGGGAATGGCGTACTGTTCTTGACAACACTCCGAATCTTGACATCTGGCAAGATCAAGCCGATGAACTTTTAGTTGAAAACGGAGAAGCTGTTGGTGTAAATACGATCTGGGGAGTGGAATTCAGAGCCAAAAGCGTAATCGTCACCGCAGGCACTTTCCTTAATGGATTGATGCACGTAGGAAGAAAAATGGTTGAAGGCGGAAGATGTGCCGAACCAGCCGTGCATAATTTCACAGAAAGCATTAACCGACTCGGTATTGCATCAGCAAGAATGAAAACAGGAACACCGGTAAGAATAGATAAACGCAGCGTACACTTTGAAGACATGGAGGAGCAGAAAGGCGACGTTGATTTTCACCAATTCAGTTACTTTGGAGAACATCGCGTATTGAAACAATTGCCTTGCTGGACTACATATACTAATAAGGAAGTACACGAGACGTTGAAAAACGGACTTGCCGATTCCCCACTCTTCAATGGTCAGATACAAAGCACCGGTCCACGATATTGTCCATCAATTGAAACAAAACTAGTAACGTTTCCTGATAAGGAGCAACACCCTTTGTTTTTGGAACCAGAAGGAGAAGATACTAATGAAATGTATCTAAACGGATTTTCGTCAAGCATGCCTATGGATGTGCAACTTAACGCAATCCACAAAATTTATGCTTTCAGAGATGTGAAGATTTATCGACCTGGTTATGCGATAGAATATGATTATTTCGACCCAACGCAACTAAAGCACACTCTTGAATCAAAAAAAGTTCCAGGTTTGTTTTTTGCCGGACAAGTAAATGGAACTACCGGATATGAAGAAGCAGGTGGACAGGGAACTGTTGCCGGAATAAATGCAGCTATAAGATGCGGAGGCGGAGAACCACTTATAATGCAACGTGACGAAAGTTACATTGGCGTGCTGATAGACGACCTTACAACAAAGGGCGTTGATGAACCTTACAGAATGTTCACTTCAAGAGCAGAATATCGCATTCTGTTGAGACAAGATGACGCCGATGCCAGACTAACAGAAAAAGCATTCGAATTGGGAATTGCTAAACGCGACAGATATGATTGGTGGATTGAAAAGAAAGAGGCTGTAAATAGACTGATTAATTTCTGCAAGGAAACTCCGATAAAATCGCAGGAAATAAATTCCCAACTTGAGACTCTCGGTACTACTCCATTACGTGCTGGCTGCAAACTAATAGATCTCATTGCACGTCCACACCTTTCTCTAAGTAATCTTTCTGAAATAATCCCTTCACTTAAAGAAGCGATAAATGCGCCAGAAAACAGAAAAGAAGAAATCGCAGAGACAGCCGAAATCAAAATGAAATATCAAGGTTACATCGAGCGAGAAAAAATCGTTGCAGACAAAATGCACCGTCTTGAGAATATAAAAATCAAGGGACGATTCAAATATAACGAACTTCACGAAATTTCGACAGAAGGCCGTCAAAAGCTTGGAAGAATCGAGCCGGAAACTTTAGCACAAGCGAGCAGAATTCCAGGCGTTTCTCCTAGCGACATCAACGTCCTTTTGGTTCTCTTAGGGAGATAGCACAAGAGGGTGCTAAACGTGAAACACAAGCATTGAACCTGCTATGTTTCACGTGAAACCAAACAAACAATAAAGTGTTGATATTAAGTACTTTAAGCATTAAAGTAAAACGTAAAACTTCGATGAAATCGAAACAAAATATAACAAACAACTATATAGAATAAAATGAATAATCAACTGCTAATAGACAATCTGCGTTGTATACCAGATTGGCCAATCGATGGTGTAAATTTCCGCGACGTCACTACCCTTTTTAAGAGCCCAGAAGCTCTAAAAGAAATCGCCGATGAAATGTGTGACTTTTATACAAATAAAGGAATTACCAAAATTGTAGGCATAGAAAGTCGTGGATTTGTAATGTCATCTGCCGTAGCTGTAAAACTTGGGGCAGGTATCGTGCTTTGCAGAAAGCCAGGCAAACTTCCATGCAAAACAGTTCAGGAAAGTTATGCAAAAGAATATGGTATTGATACGATAGAAATACATGAAGATGCCATAAACGAAAACGACATAATACTCCTACACGATGATTTGCTTGCAACTGGAGGGACAATGCTTGCAGCATGCAACTTGGTTAAGAAATTCCACCCAAAGAAGATTTATTGCAACTTCATTATTGAATTAAACAGTGAATTTCCAAAAAGTCGCGAACTATTTGATAAAGATATTGAAATAACTTCCTTACTGAAGTTTTAAAACAATCAGCAAGAAGATGGAAGAGAAGGACTTTGGCCATCTTCTTGCTTTAGTTTTAATTTCTTCTCAAGCCAATTTTGTAATCAGTTTCACGTGAAACAAAATTTCTCAAAACGCCTTTAAACTAAGGGGATTCAGAATATGAACAAAGAAGAAAATGAGCAAAGACTAGCTTATCTAAAAGGTATAGTATTGAACATGCCAGAGAAGCCTGGAAGCTATCAGTTCTATGATGATAGTCATACCATTATATATGTAGGCAAGGCAAAGTCCCTAAAAAGACGAGTTTCGTCTTATTTCCATAAAGAAGTCGACCGTTTTAAGACCAAAGTACTTGTTTCTAAGATAAGAGACATAAGTTATACTGTTGTAAACTCAGAAGAAGACGCCCTATTACTAGAAAACAGTCTTATAAAGAAATATAATCCTAAATACAACGTTTTGCTTAAAGATGGCAAGACGTATCCCAGTATTTGCGTAACTAATGAATATTTTCCTCGCATTTTCAAAACAAGAACTATAAACAAGCGCTTTGGAACATTTTATGGACCCTATCCGCACATATCAAGTATGTACGCAGTACTTGACATTATAAAAAGATTATATAAACCTCGTACATGCAGACAACCTATTACGCGTGAAGGAATAGACCTTGGCAAATATCGTCCTTGCTTGGAATACCACATCCATAACTGTAATGCACCTTGTATAAATAAGCAAAGCTACGAGGAATATCAGGAGAATATGAATCAGGCTCGTGAAATTCTAAAAGGCAACACAAGAGAAGTCGGAAAGAGAATATACGACCTAATGATGAAAAATGCAGAACTGTTGAAATTCGAAATAGCAGATGATTTAAAGAAAAAGCTAAATCTCCTTAATGAATTTGTCGCGAAAAGTGAGGTTGTCAGCCATACTATAGACAATGTGGACGTATTTACAATTGTAGACAATGAAGATCGCAAAAATGCTTATATAAACTACATACATGTAAAGAACGGAACCATAAACCAAAGTTTTACGTATGAGTATAAGCGAAAACTTGAAGAAACTGACGAGGAACTACTTATTACAGCTATCCCAGACATAAGGGAAAGATTTAAGAGCAAGGCTAAAGAAATAATAGTCCCATTTGAAATGGAATGGAAGATAAAAGATGCAGAATTCTTTGTTCCACAACGTGGAGATAAGAAACATCTGCTAGAACTATCTGAAATGAATGGAAAACAATATAAGTTTGATAGACTGAAACAAGCAGAGAAACTTAATCCCGAGCAGAAGCAAACAAGGTTAATGAAAGAACTGCAGAACAAACTTAAGCTTGAGAAACTACCTTATCAGATTGAATGTTTTGATAATTCAAATATCTCTGGAACTGATGCTGTTGCAGGATGTATAGTTTACAAAGGTATGAAACCTTCAAGAAAAGACTACCGAAAATACAACATAAAAACTGTTGTCGGACCTGATGATTATGCTTCTATGCAAGAGGTCGTAAGACGAAGATACAGCAGAATGGTAGAAGAAAAGACACCTCTACCAGACCTTATTATAACTGATGGAGGTAAAGGTCAGATGGATGTAGTCAGAGAGGTTGTAGTAGACCAATTACATATAAATATACCTATTGCTGGACTAGCAAAAGACGATCGCCACCGCACTAATGAACTGTTATTTGGATACCCACCACAAACAATAGGAATAGACGTAAAAAGTGAATTATTTAAGGTGCTTACGCAGATACAAGATGAGGTACACAGATACGCAATAACCTTCCATCGCGACAAGCGTTCTAAGCATGCATTACACAGCGAACTAGACGACATAAAAGGCATAGGACCCAAAGCAAAAGAGGCTCTTTTAAAACGCTTTAAAACTGTAAAAGCTATAAAGGAAAGCAACGCAGAGGCAGTGGAAGAAGTACTTGGTAAAGCAAAAACAAAAATATTACAAGATCACTTCAATAAACAGGCGCAAATTGATAGTTAGTAACTACAAACTCATCTAAAGAGGCATTATAACATTGCACTACAAACCGTAAGTTGTTGACATACAACCACTTAACAAGATATTCCAAGAATGTATTAAGAAATATAATTTAAATTATTCGTTTAAAAAGGTATCTAGATAACTGATACAAAACAATAATTTGGTAGAATAGAAAATAAAAAGTATCTTTGCAGTATGAGAATCATTATTCAACGTGTTAGTCATGCATCAGTAACAATAGAAGGCAACACGAAATCAGCTATAAAGACAGGGTACATGATACTATGTGGAATAGAGGAAACAGACTTCTCAGAAGACGTTGACTGGCTGGTTAAAAAGGTGATAGGACTTAGGGTATTTAACGATGAGGATGGAGTTATGAATCGCTCCATAATAGACGTTGAAGGAGACATTTTGGTGATAAGTCAGTTCACGCTATTTGCTAGCTATAAGAAAGGCAATCGCCCGTCATGGCTTAGAGCCGCTCGTCATGACATATCTATCCCACTCTACGAAGAATTCTGCCAAAAGCTGTCCACGGCATTAGGTAGACAAGTTGGCACAGGTGAATTCGGAGCAGACATGAAGGTAGAATTATTAAACGATGGTCCTGTAACCATATTTATGGACACTCATAATAAAGAATAACCATAGAGAAATATGACAATAAAAGAAGCACAAGAAACTGTAGATCAGTGGATAAAGACATATGGAGTTAGGTATTTCAGCGAACTTACTAACATGGCTTGTCTCACCGAAGAAGTAGGAGAACTGGCTAGAGTTATTGCAAGGAAATACGGTGATCAGAGTTTTAAGGAAGGAGAAAAAGCAAACATCGGAGAAGAGATTGCCGACATTATGTGGGTACTTATATGCCTAGCCAACCAAACAGAAACTGACATTACAGAAGAGCTGCAAAAGAGTTTCGAGAAGAAAACCAAAAGAGATGCTACAAGACATCTCAACAATCCGAAACTAAAAGCATAAAACATTGATTATAAAATAGTTATAAACATAAAAGACAACGTTATGACAGAAGTTACATCAAACCTTGACAAGAATAGTCTAAATGTCAAGAAAGATCAGAGCAAATACGAAGAAGCTCTTAGTAAGTATAATACAAATATTGACGACGCTGAAGTAAAAGCTGCCGTAAAGAAGATAATAGAAGAAAAAGTACCTCAAAACGACACTCTTGATATTAAAAAATTCCTTCTAGGAAGCGTGGAACTAACATCACTTCACACAACAGACACAGAAGAGGAGATTCTTGCTCTCACAGAGTCTGTAAACAGATTTGAGAGTGAATATCCAGACCTTCCTCATGTTGCAACAATATGTGTATTCCCTGCTTTCACTGAATTAGTAAGCAATTCTCTTGAAGTTGACGGTGTGGAAATAACCAACGTATGTGGCAATTTCCCTTCATCACAGAGCAGAATGGAAGTTAAGATTGCGGAAACCCAGCTTGCGATTGTTGACGGAGCAACAGAAATAGACATTGTCATGCCTGTAGGAAAGTTTTTAAGTGGTGATTACGAAAGCGTTTGCGACGATATCAGCGAAATGAAACAAGCCTGCGGTGATGTTCCAATGAAGGTGATACTTGAAACGGGCGACCTTAAGAATTGCAGCAATATAAAGATTGCCTCTATCCTATCAATGTATGCTGGTGCCGACTATATTAAGACATCTACAGGCAAAGAAAAGATAAGTGCAACACCCGAAGCTGCCTATGTAATGTGCCAGGCTATAAAAGAGTACTACGATGAAACAGGAATCCAAATAGGTCTCAAGCCTGCTGGTGGCATAAACACCGTAATGGACGCAATAACCTACTACACAATAGTAAAAGAAGTTCTTGGCGAGCAATGGCTTACAAACAAATGGTTCCGTATGGGAACAAGTCGTCTCACAAATCTACTTATTAGTGAGATTATAGGAAAAGAAGTAAACTTCTTCTAGATAAAATAAAGAAGCCTCTCAATTGAGAGGCTTTTTTATAATTTCCTTTTTATAACGTAATCAACATAAGCTGTCAACGACTTTCTTATTTCCTCATCTGCAACTTTACTTTCAAGGAAAGTCATACATTCTGAATGAAAGTCCCACATTCGCTTCTCAGCATAATCAATACCACCGCTCTGCTTTGTAAATTCAACCAATCGTGCTATTTCGTCTGAGCTTATTTGATGTGCCTTAATCTTACGTGCTATTGCTATCATTTCCTCATTTTTTGTTGAGTTTAATGCATAAATAGCCGGCAAAGTCAGCTTACCATCAATCATATCATTTCCTGTTGGTTTACCTATCTCATCAGAGTTATAATAGTCAAATATATCATCCCTAATCTGAAAGATAATACCAATGTTTTGTCCAAATTTCTTTGCTGCCAGAACGTCTTCTTTTAACGCACCTACACTCTCTGCACCTATAGCAGCACAAGCCTCAAAAAGAGCAGCAGTCTTTCCCTTAATTATCTCATAATAAGCATCTTCAGAAATATCTGCATTCTGTATATTACTCAACTGCAATATCTCGCCGTCAGAAAGAGTACGACCTAATTCTGCAAGATATCTTACAATAATCTCAGAATGAGTATAAGACACATTAAGCAAAGCTGTAGAAAGAATAAAATCGCCAACAAGCACAGAAACTTTATTATCATAAAGGGCATTTACACTCTTCTGCCCTCTTCTTTCAGCACTTTCATCAACGACATCATCATGAACTAGGCTTGCAGTATGAAGCAATTCAAGGCCTACAGCGGCATGCAGAGTTGTATCAGATACTTTGCCGAAGTTCTTGGCGATAAGCAATATAAGCATAGGACGCATACGTTTACCCGCACGCTGCTTGATATGATTAAGAGCCTGAGAAAGTAGTCCATTATCATGATCCAACGACTTATTAAAGAATTTTATAAAATCGTTAAGTTCTTCTACAATAGGCTGTTTGATAAGAGATAAATAATCCATTCTTTCCGTAATTTGATACAAAAATACTCATTTTTACGGGATTACTGACAATTTTTTAGTAATTTTACGCCAAATATATCAATAATTATGGAAAAATTATTTCTTTTAGATGCTTATGCACTAATATTCAGGTCATACTATGCACTAATACGTAATCCAAGAATAAATTCGAAGGGACTTAACACGTCAGCAATTCTTGGTTTTGTAAATACTCTAAACGAGATAATAACCAAAGAAAACCCTACCTATTTAGGTGTAGCTTTCGATCATGGAAAAACATTTCGTCACGAAGCATTTCCACAGTATAAGGCACAACGTGAGGAAACTCCTGAAGATATTACACGTAGTGTTCCTATTATAAAAGATATTCTTAGCGCCTTTAACATCCCTATTTTACAGGTAGACGGATATGAAGCCGACGACGTGATTGGTACACTTGCATTAAAATCTGGAAAAGCTGGTGTTGAAACCTACATGCTAACACCTGATAAAGACTACGGACAACTAATCCGAAGCAATGTTTTCATGTATCGTCCAAGACATGGTGGAGGATATGATATAATTGGCGAAAAGGAAGTTCAAGAGAAATATGGTATCCCCACTCCACACCAAGTAATTGATTTACTTGCATTAATGGGTGACTCTGCAGATAATTTTCCTGGTTGTCCTGGAGTTGGAGAAAAAACAGCTGCTAAACTTATCAATGAATTTGGATCAACAGAAGAACTCATTGCACATACAAATCGACTTAAAGGAAAAATGCGCGAAAAAGTTGAAAGCGCAATTGAAGATATTAAAATGTCGAAATTCCTTGCGACAATAAAAATTGATGTGCCAACAGAATTAAATCTTGAAGAACTAAAACTTCAAAATCCAGATGAAGAAAAATTACGCACAATTTTCAATGAACTTGAATTTAAGTCTCTTGCAAACAAGATTCTAAACAAGAACGAACAAAAGTCAAAATCTGTTAACAAAGAGCTTGATCTCTTTGCAGAAAATGCGAGCGAACCTCAAGAGACTTTTGAAAATCAAAATTTTGAAACACTTAAAACAACAACACACGAATACAAACTTATTGATAATCAGAAAGATGCAATATTACTTTGTGATTATTTCAGGACAAAAAGCATTTTAAGTTTAGATACAGAAACAACATCAACCAATACTATCGATGCAGAATTGGTCGGTTTATGCTTTTCTGTTGAAGAAAATAAAGCGTTCTATGTTGCCATACCAGCTAATCGTCAAGAAGCATTGCAATATGTTAATATATTTAAATCGGTATATGAAGACGAAAATATATTAAAAATAGGTCAGAACATAAAATACGATTACGAAATTCTTAAGAAGTATGGAGTAACTCTTCAAGGTAAGATTTTTGACACAATGCTCGCCCACTATGTCATCCAACCAGAAATACATCATAACATGGATTTCATGGCAGAAACACTTCTTGGATACAAAACGATTCATATTGAGGAACTTATTGGTGAGAAAGGTAAAAACCAAAAATCAATGCGCGACCTTGATCCTAAAGATGTTTATGAATATGCAGCAGAAGATGCCGATATTACATTGCGACTAAAAAATATACTCGAACCAAAACTTAAAGAAAATAATGTTGAGGATTTGTTCTGGAATATAGAGATGCCACTTATTCCTGTACTTGCGGATATGGAGCTAAACGGTGTATGTCTTGATACAGAGGCCTTGAAGGAAACATCAGGTCTTTTCACAGAACGTATGAACCAATTGGAACAAACGATATACAAAGAAGCTGGTGAAACATTCAATATATCAAGTCCAAAACAAGTTGGTGACATTCTCTTTGGCAAGATGCATATATTAGAGAAACCTAAAAAGACAAAGACCGGACAATACGTGACTAGCGAAGAAGTGCTGCAATCACTGAAAGGTAAAAGCCCAATTATAGAAGACATCCTTAACTACCGTGGATTAAAAAAACTTCTCGGTACATACATTGATGCACTTCCAAAGCTTATTAACAAGCATACAGGACACATACATACGTCTTTCAATCAGGCACTTACAGCAACAGGTCGCCTATCGTCAAGTGATCCAAACTTGCAGAATATACCTGTAAGGAGTGAAGATGGAAAAGAGATACGCAAATGCTTTATTCCAGAGCCAGGATGCCTATTCTTTTCTGCTGACTATTCTCAGATAGAGTTGCGAATAATGGCACATTTGAGTAAAGACAAAAATATGACAGAGGCTTTTCGCGAAGGCTTTGACATACATGCAGCAACAGCTGCAAAAATATGGCACAAAGATGTGGATGATGTATCGCCAGAAGAACGTAAGAAAGCAAAACAAGCCAATTTCGGTATCATATATGGCATAACAACTTATGGTTTAGCTCAACGCATGAATATCGATAATCATGAGGCACGAGAACTCATTGATGGTTATTTCAAAACTTTCCCTAATGTAAAAGAATATATGGAGAAAGCAAAAGAAGTAGCCCGTGCAAAAGGCTATGCTGAAACAATCTTTGGTCGTCGCAGATATCTGCCGGATATTAATTCAAAAAATGGTACTGTAAGAGGATTTGCAGAGCGTAATGCTATCAACGCTCCTATACAGGGAAGTGAAGCCGATATCATAAAAATTGCTATGATTCGTATATGGAAACGTTTCAAGAAAGAGAACATACGAAGCAAAATGATTCTTCAGGTACACGATGAACTGAACTTCTCAGTATATCCTGATGAAAAAAAGATTGTTGAGAAAATAGTTTTAGAAGAAATGCAGGGAGCATACAACCTCAACGTTCCACTAATCGCAGATGCTGGATGGGGCAAAAACTGGCTTGAGGCGCATTAAATAACGCACAAACTGACATTTTGAGAATACAGACGAAACATACGAACATCAATAATTTAAATCGTATGTTTCGTCTGTTTTATATGCATTATCTGTTTCATAACCTTACTTTGTTACATAACATAAAATTTATGGAACAAGGAAGCATCTATTATATATAATTTTTGCATAACTTTGCAAGCAAAGAATTACCAAGCAACAACTAACGAAGTTACCGTGAAGCATCATTCTTAATAATCTAAATAGATATTTTTAATGTAAACTTAAATTAATCATTATGGACAAATACACAGTAAACACTTTGTTTGTGTTCTTTACTATAGGGGTACAACATTTTATGAAAACAATCTGTAGAAACATATGGTTAACGGTTGCCATGTTTCTAATAATGATTGGCTTTACAATATACGCAATAGTAAAAATAGAATGCAAAAGAGATTATTGGGCTGTAGCATTAGGACTTATTGCAATTGCATCAGTAGTATTTGGCCTAATCATGTATAATTAATATATAAACACATTTTTATGAAAAAACATTTATTTACCACTATTGTACTCGCATGTACATGTATGATATCCACACTTACTTGTGGCTGTTCATCAAAACTAACTTCAAAAGAAAAGAACTCTTTTGATAAATCAGTGATAGCTGATTTAGAGATTCTAAATGAAAAGGAAGCTAATGCTTTTCAAAAGATCAGAGAATCTGCCAAACCAACAAAAACAGATTCTGTTTCACCAGAAATAAAAGAAGCCAAAGAGCAAATAGTGATGGCTATAAAAGAATTTGCCGGGAAACATGATATCGCAGCTGATGTAACTCCACAAGAGAAAAATTTTCATATTAGCAAAGACTCTATAGATATGATGAAAGCTAATCCACTAATGGCATTAGATTTATATAAATCTATGAAAACTAAGAGGTTTAATAAGTTGTTTAATACATTTTTATCTAAAGGAAAAATAGACACAGATATAGAAAGTATAATTCATGACAAAAAGTTAAAACTGAATGAAAAAATAATATTAATAGGTATGAAGCAAGCTGAAATGAATAAGAATATTCTAAATATGAACATGAATGCCCTTAAAAATAACAATTAACTCGCATCATGTGAAATTTTTCACAGATATAAGCATTCCTAACTTTACTCGAGAGTGTCTTGTAAACTATCATTCTGTTTACATGGCACTCTCAACAGAAATAGCAATATGCTAATTATAAAATATCATCTATTTTAATACGATTTTGACCTATGTAAGTTATAATCCAAAAATATTTTTCATGAATTTAAGGAGATATCCTACATGATTGTCGTAATTATTTAGCATTCAACATGTTAGCATATGTATGATTACTCAAAAACATACATAAAACGGAGTGATATGGGCCTTATCACTCTATTATCCTACATGCGTTGTAGAGTAATAAGGCCCATATCACTCAACAGCGCAACGAAATCGGTGATTTTGTTATCGCTGCACCAATTGATTATAAATAGCGGCAAACATAGTTTTCATGTTTAAAATCTATGTATGAACCATGTAGGATAATGTAGGTTTCATGTAGGATATGAAAAGGACATACATAAGATAAAACATTGACTATAAACAAGTTAGATTAAAACATGTATGTTATGTATGTTTTTTCTTTAAAAAAAATATTTTTCGTTGTTAGAAACCAATTATAAATGCAAAGACAATAAAATTATCATATCAAGTGAAACAAGCAATTAAAATTGTACCAACAGCTAAGGTAAAAATATATAGTAGCAACATTGTTCTACAAACGCAACCATACGATAAGAAGGCTTTATTACTTTTTTTCCCTATTTATCCTTAAAAATCCCTTTTTACTTTTACCTTTATGATATTTTGTGTAATTTTGCAAATAAATAAAAAGTAATAGCCGATCGAAGGGAAGATTGGCTCATTTAAACGTTTAAAAAATATGGCATTAAAATGTGGTATTGTAGGTTTACCAAACGTGGGTAAGTCTACATTATTTAACTGTCTGTCTAGTGCTAAGGCACAGTCAGCAAATTTTCCTTTCTGTACTATCGAACCAAATCTTGGTGTAATCACAGTTCCAGACGAGCGACTCACCAAACTTGCGGAAATTATCCACCCGGGACGTATCGTACCAGCAACATGTGAAATTGTTGACATAGCCGGACTCGTAAAGGGAGCTAGCAAAGGCGAAGGCCTTGGTAATAAATTCCTTGGTAACATCCGCGAATGTGATGCCATCATACACGTTATCCGTTGCTTTGATGACGACAATATTGTTCGTGAGGGCGGAATGGCTGTAGATCCATTGTCAGACAAAGGAATAATCGATACAGAGTTGCAGTTGAAAGACCTTGAAACAATAGACTCACAAATGGCTAAACAGCAGAAAGCTGCAGCAGCTGGCAATAAGGACGCAAAAGTTCTTTGCACTGTTCTTGAAACATACAAGGCAATACTAGAACAGGGGAAAAACGCACGTGAGGCTTCTTTCGAAAGCAAAGATGAACAACAAGCAGCACATGATTTGTTCCTTCTAACCACAAAGCCAGTACTCTACGTTTGTAATGTAGACGAAACTAGCGCTAAAGATGGCAACGAATATTCAAAACAAGTTGAGGAAATCGCCGCTAATGAAGGTGCTGAAGCCATGGTCATTGCTGCAAAAACAGAAGAAGACATAGCATCTCTAGAAACATACGAAGACAAACAAATGTTTCTTGAAGAACTAGGACTCAAGGAAAGTGGTGTAAACCGACTTATAAAGAAGGCCTACCAACTACTGAACCTACAGACTTTCATCACTGCAGGAGAAATGGAAGTAAAGGCATGGACATACCACAAGGGTTGGAAAGCACCACAGTGTGCTGGAGTTATCCACACTGACTTTGAAAAAGGCTTTATCCGCGCTGAGGTTATTAAATATGAAGACTATATCAAATATGGCACAGAAACAGCCATACGCGAAGCTGGAAAACTCGGTGTCGAAGGTAAGGAATACGAAGTTCAAGATGGCGACATCATGCACTTTAGATTTAACGTATAAACAATCTAAAGTCTGAAAAGACAAGGATATAATAAGCTGATATTATGGTTCAATTATTAAACTACATCGTCTGGAATCCCGATATATATGCCATTCAAATTGGCAATTGGGGCCTACGCTGGTACTCACTATGCTGGCTTGCCGGACTTATCGGAGCCTATTTTATGGTGAAATGGTTGTTCAACAACCAGAACATAACAACGATCTCCACGACAGTAGACGGAAAAAAGGTTGAGAAGAATGTCTTTGATCCCCTCTTCATTTACTGTTTCCTTGGTATTCTCATTGGTGCCAGGTTAGGTCATTGCATATTCTATCAGCCTGATTATTTCCTTACTTCTGGTCAGCATTTCATTGAGATGTTTCTACCTATACACTTCATGACCGACGGAACCATAAAGTTCACTGGGTATGAAGGATTGGCCAGCCACGGAGGAACACTTGGACTGATGATTGCATTATGGTTATACTGCAAAAACACAGGCTTGAAGATGTGGCAAGTACTCGACAATATTGCCATTGCAACCCCTATCACAGCATGCTTTATTAGATTGGGAAACCTCATGAACAGTGAGATTATAGGTAAAGTTACATCTGTGCCATGGGCTTTCATCTTCGAAAAAGTTGATAAATACCCACGCCATCCAGGTCAATTATATGAAGCAATTGCGTATGCTGTGTTCTTTTTCGTCGGATGGTACTTCTATCGTGTCGCAAAGAAAAAGGTTGGTACAGGCTTTTATTTCGGCCTCTGCATCACTCTTATATTCACATTCCGCTTCTTCATTGAATACACAAAAGATATTCAGGTGAATTTTGAATCAGGAATGCTAATAAACATGGGACAGATTCTAAGCATACCTTTCGTAATATTGGGAATATACTGTATGATAAGAGCTAAGAAATAAGCGACAACAGCATATAAACAAAAAAAGTCCATTGACTGAATGAGAATAACTCGTTTGTCAATGGACTTTTCTTATATGATAAGCAATCTATGCCTTACCTCTTAATATCTTTTTAATATCATTCAGTTTGTTCAAAGCGTCAACAGGCGTCAAGTTATTCACGTCAAGTCCCAATATCTCATCACGAATCTGAGTCAACACAGGATCATCAAGTTGGAAGAAACTCAATTCCATATCGCCTGAATGTTCAGCGATCTTCGCGGTATTCGGTTTACCTGCGCCCCCTACTCCAGCATTGTCAGTTTCCAATTCCTTCAGTATCACGTTAGCACGCTTAACTATCGAACGTGGCATACCAGCAATCTCGGCAACATGAATACCAAATGAATGCTCACTGCCTCCACGCATCAACTTTCGAAGGAAAATCACTTTATTGTCAACCTCCTTAACACTTACATTATAATTCTTGATGCGAGAGAAATTCTTCTCCATCTCGTTAAGTTCATGATAGTGTGTAGCGAAAAGCGTACGTGCACGAGCCTTTGAATGTTCATGCAGATATTCCACAATAGCCCAAGCAATACTAATACCGTCATACGTACTTGTTCCTCTTCCAAGCTCATCAAACAAGACCAAACTCTTAGAAGAGACATTATTCAGAATATTGGCAGCCTCTGTCATTTCAACCATAAATGTTGATTCACCTAGTGAAATATTATCGCTGGCTCCCACTCTAGTGAAGATTTTATCCACCAAACCTATTTTCGCGCTTTCTGCAGGCACAAAGCATCCCACTTGGGATAAGAGTACAATCAATGCCGTTTGACGCAACAGAGCCGATTTACCAGCCATATTAGGACCGGTAATCATCATGATCTGTTGTTTTTCTGTGTCAAGATACACGTCATTTGGCACATAACTCTCACCTAAAGGCAATTGCGTCTCGATTACAGGGTGCCTTCCCTGTTTAATATCTATCACGTCGCTGTCATCAATTACAGGACGCACATAACGATTTTCCTCTGATATCTTAGCGAAACTAAGAAGACAATCGGTATGAGCAAGTAAATTTGCGTTTATCTGAATCTGAGGAATAAAATCCTGCATAGCAACAATCAACTCATTAAACAGTTTTGTTTCAAGAGCTAATATCTTTTCTTCTGCTCCAAGGATTTTCTCCTCATATTCTTTCAATTCCTGTGTAATATATCGTTCTGCCTGTGCAAGAGTCTGCTTTCTTATCCACTCTGCCGGAACTTTATCCTTAAAGGAATTTCTTACCTCAAGATAATATCCAAAGACATTATTATAACCCACTTTCAGACTTGATATGCCAGTTGCCTCTATTTCCTTTTCCTGTATCTTCAACAAATAATCCTTACCGTTTCGGCTTATAGAGCGCAATTCATCAAGTTCATCATTATATCCATCGGCGATTACATCACCTTTGTTTACAAGCTGTGGTGGATCTGGTTGTATTTCTTTTTCAATACGGTCTTTTATACTTTCGCAAAGATTCAGCTGTTCACCTATGCGTTTCAGCGCATCATTGTTGGCATAAAGACAAGCTGTTTTTATTGGACGAATTGCCTCTAGAGCGTACTTTAGCTGCACTACTTCACGCGGAGAAACACGCCCTACTGCCACCTTAGAGATGATACGTTCCAAATCTCCTATACGATGCAATTGATCATCAACAATCTGTCTGAATTCAGGTTCTCTGAAGAAATACTCCACAATGTCAAGGCGTTCCTGTATAGGACGAACCTCTTTTAGTGGAAATACAAGCCATCTACGCAGCATTCGTCCTCCCATTGGGGTAACAGTACGGTCTATCACAGCAAGTAATGAACTTCCGTCATCTTGCATCGGAGCAATAATCTCCAAAGAACGTATTGTAAAACGGTCAAGTCTTACATACTTTTCCTCTTCTATTCGTGAAAGAGACGTAATATGACTGATGTGAGTATGCTGGGTTATCTCAAGATACTGCATTATAGCTCCACTGGCTATAATACCATTTTTTAAATGTTCTACTCCAAATCCTTTAAGGTTCTTTGTTCCAAAATGTTTAAGAAGTTTCTGTTTCGCACTTTGTTCTGTAAACACCCAATCATCAAGTTCAAAAACACAGAACTTATTACCGAAATAGCATTCAAATTCTTTCTTATAATTACGGTCATAGAGAACCTCCTTTGGCATAAAATTGCCCAACAGTTTCTCTACATAATCATAAGTTCCTTCGCCCGTCATAAACTCACCTGTAGAAATATCCAAGAAACTTACACCACAAGAAGCTTTACCGAAATGCACTGCGGCAAGGAAGTTGTTTTCCTTATAATTCAGCACATTGTCACTCATGGCGACACCAGGAGTAACAAGTTCTGTTATTCCACGCTTCACCATCTTGTCCATTTCGCTCAGTCCCTTCTTACCCTTAATCTGCTCTCGCTTCTTTTTAGGGTCTTCAAGCTGGTCGCAAATAGCCACACGCTTTCCGGCACGAATTAGTTTTGGTAGATAAGTATCCAATGCGTGATGCGGAAATCCTGCCATTGCAGCAGAACCTGATTCACCACCGTTATTACGCCTTGTAAGCGTAATACCTAGTATTTTGCTTGCCTCAACAGCATCATCACAATAAGTTTCATAGAAATCGCCACAACGAAACAGCATCAGTGCATCAGGATGTTTTGCCTTTAGCGAAAAGAACTGTTTCATCATCGGCGTAAGTCCTTTTTCGTCCTTAGCCATATATCTAAAAGTTCGTCTGAATTACAAAATTACGCAAATAAAGACGAAACGCAAAATAAATCCTTTATTTTTATGATTTTATGGCGATTTACGAATAATTATGATTCGTAGCCCAAATAACCCTCACTACACGGTTACTAATTTACTATTGCTATTTTGCAGACTACGCCCTTTGATCCATCCTGAGTTGCTGTCTCAACCATATAAATACCTGAAGCGACACGACGCCCATTCTTGTCGTTGCCATCCCAAGTAAACAGACCTCCATTGCTACGACCCTCAGCAACAAGTGCTCCTGAAGAAGTAACAATCTTTACATCGGCATTATATGAAAGTCCTGTAACGGTTATCAAACCTGTATAATCTGGACGTACAGGATTAGGATATGCATACACACTCTGACTTGTCATCTTGCTTTCGGCTTCAGTTGCATCACTGATATAAGAACACAAGCCCTTATCTGTACCGAAAAACACTTCACCAGTTGTTCCGTTTATAGCAATACTCTCTATATTATTTGAAAGCAGTTTACTATTATCTTCTGTGAAATGATGTATTTCTTCAATATTGTTTGAACTGACAAGGTAAACACCGTTTCCATTTGTACCAAACCACTTACGATTACCTCCGTCAACAGCCATACATGTAATATCAACGCCACTAAGAAGATAATCAGCATAATTCGTACCGTCATTACGTGGAACCTTGATCTGCTGGAATACAGGATTCACATCTGTCACATTAGAAGACGCTAGCATTAATGGTCCTACACTAGTACCAATCCATATATTATTTTCTTTATCCTCAGCAGCACACCTTACGTAATACAAGGTAAGTTTCGTGCCATCCTGATTCACAAAATTATTGATAACGCCAGCTTTGTCTGTTGCCTTATTATACCACACTAGAGCAGGATATCCCCAATAGTTATCAACAAACCAAAGAAGTTTCCTACTATCAAAGAATGGATTGGTCATATTATCAAACGAACGACCATCGTTCATAAAAATATCTTTATGAAATGAATTCCACTTCTTGTCAGGAGTCAATTCAAAAAGCGAAGTCGTGGCACTGTTGCTATTAAACAGCCACAAGTTGGAACTATCATCAAAGCGCAAGCCCTGAACAAGAACATAATCTTTGCTAATATTCTTCACTGTTGCAGCTCCCTGCAAAGGACTGTTGTTATAGTTGTATTCCTTTACGAATTTTCCATCTTTGAATTCATAGAGTCCTATCCTTCCACTTGCAAATACATGCGAATTATCATTTGGATCAACATCCATTGACATCAAATTCACATAAGAATGCCCTGTAATACTTTGAAGATTATCTTGATATTCTGTCCATTCATCACCTTTCAACACCTGAACACAGCCTGGGCGCATGAGATCCTTATCAGGATTCCACCCTCCTCCACAGGTATAAAGATTTCCATTATAGAACCTCATGAATCCAAAGTAATTGTACTTAGGACCACCGGGATTTGCTTTTGATATTTTTTCTACAAGGCTCGCCTTATTATCAGCAGACTTTGCAGAATAATCAGCAACACGTTTCCAATTGTTTTTATCAAGCAGATTAGACGTTATCAATGCACGATAAATACCGTTAACGCTACTTGCCGCATAGATGTATTCTGAATCCAGATACGAATAGTCTACTTTAAACCCTAGATTATATGTATCACTTATTTCGGCATTAGCAACATTCAGTTTCACAATTCCAAAACCAGTACTTAAATAAGTATATCCTAAACTTTGATAAATATCATTAATATTCTTATCTAAAGTTATTGAAGAATTGTAATAGTCACTGATATTCACCACATTGCCTTTATCGTCCATAAGGTCGATATTCTGGTTTGAATAAACTATTACAAGCCTTTTTGCTGATTTATTATAAGAAATATGTAATATATTGCAGTCACTTAGCCCATTTGTCTTATCAAAAGTCTGTATGCTCTGGTCTGCAGTATTATAAGAATAGATATTATTACTTGCAAGTACATAAATCATGTTTCCACTGCCCTGCTCCACATCCTGCACATCAGAATAAGCCATGTAAGCCTTCCAACTACCAGTCTGTGCTGCTTGCATAATGCCTACGCAACTCATTAAGACTATTGCAAGTAATAATATTCTTTTCATCTATTGCTTATTTTCCTTAAGGTATTCCGAGAGTTTCACGACAGCCCTTGCACGATGGCTTATAGTGTTTTTAATCTCCTCACCAAGTTCCGCAAAACTCTTATCATAACCTTCTGGAACAAAAATCGGATCATAGCCAAAACCTTCAGTTCCATGCTTCTCTGTTGCAATTTGTCCGTCTACCCTACCCTCGAAATATATAGGTTGTGCATTAGGTTGCAACAAAACGATGATTGTACGGAATCTTGCGTTGCGATTACTTTTGTCTTCAAGATTAGCTAATAGTTTAGCCATATTAGCTTCACTATCGTGATCAGTGCCTTCAGCATATCTTGCACTGTGCACACCAGGTTGACCATCAAGAGCTTCAACCTCAAGACCAGTATCATCGGCAAAACAACCGATATGATATTTATCGCATACAAACTGAGCCTTCTGCAAAGCATTCTCCTCTAGGGTATCCCCTGTTTCAGGAATATCTTCGTGACAACCTATTTCACTAAGAGACACAATCTCGAAATCTGGTCCAAGAATCTCTCTTATTTCTCTTAACTTATTCTTATTATTTGTTGCAAAAACTATTTTCATAATGATACAGATTGTTATTTTTTTGAATCTAATGAATCAGTTTTTACTTTAACTCTCATCTCATCAAATCCTTCTCCATAGACACCAATAACGCTACTCTGACTGACGAATGCATTAGGGTCAATCATCTTGATAAGTCTGAATATTTCAGTACTCTCACGCTTTTTCGCCAAAATACACAGCACTTTCATCTGCTGTCCCGTGTACCATCCGTGACCGTCAAGTATTGTAACACCGTGTCCCATTTCAACACCTATTGCATTAGCTATCTCCTGATATTTCTTTGTAAATATCATAAACTGCACACTCTCTCGCCTTGCATTCATCACATAATCAAGCACGAAGTTTTCAATCACCATCGTACAGAGACCGAACACAATCTTGCGCCAATCCTGGAAGATAGGATACGTGCTACCGATAATCAGCAAGTCTACATACACCAGCACGCGTCCAAGACTGATATTATGGTATTTGTTTACTACCGCAGCTACAATATCAGTACCACCAGTAGAACCATTATTAAGGAAAACGATTGCCAATGCAGAACCCGTAAAAGTACAGCCGATAATCAGCGACATAAAATCCTGTCCGCGTCCCAACACTTGATGCATTGTTCCATCGGGATCTGTCATAATTTTCTGCGCCATCCACAACATAAAAGACAACATTAGGATTGCGTAGACAGTCTTGATCATGAACTTAAATCCCAATATTTTCAACGCCACTACCAATAGACAGACGTTGATAGCAAAATACGTATAAACAATTGGAATTTTAGTGGCATAAAAAACAATAGCGGCAATACCGGTAACTCCACCGGTAACGATTTGATATGGCAGCAAAAACACTGTCCAACCAAAGGTGTAGAGAAAGAGACCAATGGTTATCAAGAGATAATCCTTGACCTCATTCCAGATTTTTAGTCTCTCTATCATTTAATTACGATATTAACAATCTTCTTTGGAACTATGATAACTTTAACTATATTCTTTCCTTCAAGATATTTCAGACTTCTTTCGTCTTCAATAACTGCTTTCTGTATTTCATCATTGCTAGCATCTGTGGCAAAAGTCTTCTGATAACGAGCCTTTCCATTAAAACTGATGGTGAGCTGTATCTCGCTTTCTGCAAGATATTTCTCTTCATACTTTGGCCATGCTGCATCACAAACACTACCCTTTTCTCCTAAAGTGTGCCACAATTCTTCTGCAATATGTGGAGCAAATGGAGCAATAACAACTACCAAATTCTTCAACAAAGCCGCACTCTTACATTTCTGCTGACCCAATTCGTTTACTGCAATCATGAATGCACTGATAGCTGTATTATAGCTGAACTTTTCAATATCTTCACTTACTTTCTTAATCAGTTTGTGAACGCTCTTCAGACTCTCTGCAGTAGGCTCTTCATCAGTAATAGCAAGTTCGTCAGCATTCCTTACCCAGAACAGGTTCCAGAACTTTTTAAGGAATCTGTGGCAACCATCTATACCGTTGGTATCCCAAGGCTTACTTGCTTCAACAGGACCTAGGAACATTTCGTATAGACGAAGTGTATCTGCTCCATAAACTTCTACTATCTTGTCTGGATTTACTACATTGAACATGCTCTTAGACATCTTCTCTACAGCCCATCCGCATACATACTTTTCATCTTCAAGTATAAACTCAGCATTGTTGTATTCAGGACGCCAAGCCTTGAAAGCTTCTGTGTCTAGAATATCGTTGCTCACAATGTTTACATCTACATGTATAGGAGTTGTCTCATATTTATCTTTAAGTCCAAGACTTACAAACACAGGAGCTTTAGAATGGTCCTCGTTGTTAATACGATAAACAAAGTTTGAACGTCCTTGAATCATACCTTGGTTGATGAGCTTCTGGAATGGTTCTTCCTTACTGCTTACTCCATTATCAAACAGGAATTTATTCCAGAAACGACTATAGATAAGATGGCCTGTTGCATGCTCTGTTCCACCTACATATAAGTCTACATTCTGCCAATATTCGTCAGCATCCTTACCAACAAGAGCTTTATCATTACCTGGGTCCATATAGCGCAGATAATAAGCAGAACTTCCTGCAAATCCAGGCATTGTGTTCAGTTCGAGAGCGAATACTTTTTCTTCATCAATCAAACTCTTATCAACGATGCACTTGTTTGTTTCGTCCCAAGCCCATTTCTTTGCGCGTCCCAATGGAGGTTCGCCAGTTTCAGTAGGTTCGTATTTGTCTATTTCAGGCAATTCAAGTGGCAGACATTCTTCAGGAATCATCTGTGGCATTCCATTCTTGTAATATACAGGGAATGGTTCTCCCCAATAGCGCTGACGAGAGAATGTAGCATCACGTAAACGATAGTTTATCTTTACCCTACCAAGATTATGAGATGTAACAAACTCCTTAGTTGCAGCAATAGCCTCTTTTACAGTCTTACCATTAAGATTAAATCCGTCTAGAGTATTCACTCCGTTACGAGGACTGTTCATTACTACGCCTTCTTTTGCGTCAAAGCTTTCCTCACTTACGTCTGCACCTTCAATAAGAGGAATAATTGGCAAGTTGAAATGCTTTGCGAAAGCATAGTCTCTACTATCATGTGCAGGAACAGCCATAATTGCACCAGTTCCATAACCAGCCAATACATATTCGCTTATCCAAATTGGAATATTGTCACCAGTAAATGGGTTTACAGCATAACTACCTGAGAACACACCTGTAACTTTTCTATCACTCATGCGGTCAAGTTCTGTACGCTTTTTTACATAAGCAAGATACTCTCCTACTTCAGCCTTATGGTCAGAAGTTGTAAGTTCATCCACAAGTTCGCTTTCAGGAGCAAGAACCATGAATGTAACTCCGAAAATGGTATCGGCACGAGTTGTAAATATAGTAAAGTTTTTATCACTTTCGGCAATTTTGAATTGCATTTCTGTTCCTTCAGAACGGCCAATCCAATTGCGCTGTGTCTCTTTTATAGAGTCTGTCCATGCAACTGTATCAAGTCCATCAAGCAGTCTTTGTGAATAAGCAGAAGTACGCAAGCACCACTGCTGCATTTTCTTCTGTATTACTGGGTATCCACCTCTTTCGCTAACGCCGTCTACAACTTCATCATTTGCCAATACTGTTCCAAGTCCTGGGCACCAGTTTACCATTGTTTCACCAAGATAAGCAATACGATAGTTCATCAGCGTCTGCTGTTGTTCCTTGTCGCTCATCTTGTTCCAATCATCGGCAGTGAAAATCAATTCTTCACTTTCTGCCACGTTCAAGTCCTTACTTCCGTTTTCCTTGAAGTAAGCAATAAGATTTTCGATAGGCTTCGCTTTCTGACAGTTTTTGCAGAAATAACTGTTAAACATTTTTTCGAAAGCCCACTGTGTCCAATGGTAATATTTAGGATCACAAGTTCTAACCTCACGGCTCCAATCAAAAGAAAATCCTATTTTGTCAAGTTGTTCACGATAGTGATTGATGTTAGTTTCTGTTGTGATTGCAGGGTGCTGACCTGTCTGTATAGCGTATTGTTCTGCAGGAAGTCCATAAGCATCATATCCCATTGGGTTAAGCACATTGTAACCTTGCAAACGCTTGAAACGTGCATAAATATCACTAGCTATATAGCCTAGTGGATGTCCAACATGCAAGCCTGCTCCTGATGGATAAGGAAACATGTTAAGTACATAAAATTTCTTCTTGTCTTTGTTCTCAGCAACCTTATAGGTCTTATTATCAACCCAAGATTTTTGCCATTTCTTCTCGATTTCTCTGAAGTTGTATTCCATTGCAGTTATATAGTTATTTTATATTTTACTCAAAAAATATAACGCGTGCGCGTAATTATGTGCAAAGATAATGCAAACGAGTGGAAAAGCAAAATAAAAACACGTTTTAATTTTGTTTTCCCGAGTGCAGCTTATCTTCACCGTAGGTAGAGTAATGCAAACGAGTGGAAAAGCAAAATAAAACACGTTTTAATTTTGTTTCCCCAAGTGTACCTTACCTTCACCGCAGTAGAGTAGTGCAAGTTAACATCAAAACAGCAAGAATGTGCTTTTATGAAAAAAGACAACAACACATCATGCTTATTGCGACATGCTGAAATCTATCAATCTCGTCAAATATTTATTCATAATATAAGTATCAAAACAGTTATAAATAATTGTATTTATGTAAATATATTTGGCTTACAAATAAGCTCTTTTCTATCAAAGAATGTGGTCAATATGTGGTCATTTAGTCAAAGTCATTTTGGTCATTTTCAACTTCTGATACGGGGGATATATATACTTATATAAATTATATATTTAAATATATAATTTATATAAGGGGGCTGCCCCCCACTATGGAAATCCAAAATGACCAAAATGACTTTGACTAAATGACCACATCGTGAGGATAATCATATCTGAATGCCGCTAATTACACTCTGAACGCAAATTGTTAGCCTTGTAAAGTTGGCAATATCAGCACTTTAATGTTTTGAAATTAGCCCTCCAAACAACGAAACATTGAAATCGCTTGCCTAGAATGATAATTTGCCCTACCTTTGCACTCGTCATCCCAACGTAATGAGGACCGAAGAGAGAATTAGCGCTGCTCACCAAAGTCGAAAACACAAACCAAAATATCAATACCATGCCTCTGAACGACAAACTTAACATGATCATGAACAAACACAAAAGCAATTAAAGACATTCGAAAAACTTGGCTGTGAAGTCTATTGAGAATGCAATCCAACATCAATGAAACGGCAAGCCTGAGCGAATGGAAAAGAGAGACAAAGCGAATGAATTTGATAAACAAGAGTTACAATAACATGAAAATAGGGCGCATCTCCTGATAAAGGAATAGATTCATTTTGTCCTCTTCAATATTTCCACTACCTTTGCCATAACAATCAACAATATTATTATGAAGAAAATTTTTATTTTAGCATTATTGACATTATGCATGGTTGCCAATGCACAGATTAAACGTCCGAAACTTGTAGTGGGCGTTGTCGTAGACCAAATGCGTTGGGATTATCTTTATTATTACTATAACGAATATGGTAATGACGGATTGAAACGATTGCTTGACGAAGGGTATAGCTGTCAAAACACAATGATACCTTATATACCAACCGTTACTGCTATTGGACATTCAAGCATCTATACAGGTAGCGTTCCTGCAATGACAGGTATTCTTGGAAATGACTTTTTCATTAAAGGAAAAGCAGTTTATTGCTGTCAGGATGATGACGTGAAGAGTGTAGGAAGTGACTCTAAAGAAGGTCAGATGTCACCACACAGACTACTTGCTTCTACAATTGGAGACGAACTAAAAATAGCTACAAACTTCAAGTCAAAGGTCATTGGAGTTGCATTGAAAGACAGAGCCGCTATTCTTCCTGCCGGACATAGTGCTGATGCAGCATATTGGTGGGATACCAGTGCAGGACATTTCGTTAGCAGTACATTTTATATGAAAGAGCTACCAAAATGGGTTACTGATTTCAACAAACAAAATAGCACCAAACCTGGATTTGATATTAAGACCAGCGATCAAGGAGTGACAATGACATTCAAGATGGCAGAAGCTGCACTTGAAAATGAAAGACTAGGGCAGGGTAGCACTACTGATATGTTGGCCGTAAGCGTTTCATCAACAGATGCCATTGGACATGCTTATAGTACACGTGGCAAAGAAAATCATGATGTATATCTGCAACTAGACAAAGACATTGCACAATTCATGAAGGTTCTTGATGAAAAGGTTGGTAAAGGAAATTATCTATTATTTCTTAGTGCAGACCATGGAGGTTCACACAATCCAAACTTCATGCGTTCACATCGTTTACCAGCAGGAGGATTTGAAGGCTGGAACGTTGCTAAAAGTGTGAATGATACTCTACAAAAGCAATTTAAAACAACAGCCCGACTAATACTTGGTGAAAACTCATTACGTATATTTCTTGATCATGAAAGTATTGAGAATGCTGGACTAAAAGTTGATGAAGTTAAAGCTGCTGCAAAAAAAGAGTTTGAGAAATATGACAATGTAGCTTTTGTTGTAGATTATGATAATGTAGCAGCACAAAGTATTCCGCAACCTATACGTGAAAGAATAATCAATGGTTATAGTCGTGAACGTGGGGGAGATTTACTCCTTATTACCAACCCAGGTTGGATAGATGCAAGTAATGCAACTAATTATAAAGGTACAACCCACGGATTATGGAATCCAGATGATTCACATATTCCTTTGATCTTTATGGGATGGAATATCAATCACGGGGAAACTTCAAAGCCTACAAGTATGACAGACATTGCTCCAACAATATGTAGCATGTTGCATATTCAGATGCCTAATGCATGTGTAGGCAATTCAATATTTTAATAAAATCATTCGCGATATGCTTTTGGCGAGATTCCTGATTTCTGCTTAAAAAACTTAGTAAATGCCGATTGGTCATTAAATTTAAGCTCAGTTGAAATCTCGCCAATAGTTTTATCAGTCATCTTAAGCATTTTGCAGGCTTCGCTGTATAAGAAGCTTTGTAAATATCCACATACAGTATTTCCTGAAACTTCACGCACTATCCTTGAAAGATAAGTAGACGTGATGTTCATTCTGTCAGCATAGAAATTAATCTGTCTTTCCTTTTTAAAGTTGTTTGAAGCAAGGTGTATAAATATTTTGAATATGTTTTCCTTATGCTTCATGTCGTGTAATTCATTGCTTGCGCTGTCAATGAGTTCATTAACATGCATTTGAGCTAAATGCACAAGGAAACTTAGCATCTCCTTTTTATATAAATGTGGTTGATTTATTGTTTTTTCCACTTGCATTATTATTCCTAAAAGTTCAGAGATCTTAGCTTCTGTAATATCAAAATAGAGATATGAGTCAAGAATGTTGCGTTGAAAAATATCCTGCATATTAGGATCATTTTCAAGTATATTATTGTAGAAATTTGTCTCGCAGAAAAGAAAGTATCCATCAAGTTCGTTTGTACATTTAATGAATTCAGTGTTCTGCATAAGAGTCATTCTTATAACACTTTGCTGAGACAATACTATTTCCTTGTCATTAATCATAATCACAGCTTCTCCATCAATAAGCACAAAGATAGTATAGAAGTCCACATACTTCAATTGTTTAGTGATAGACTCAAATGTTTCCTGATTAACAGGCATTGTTGCCACTATGGCACCATATAAGTCTTTGATGTTGTTTTGAACAGCAAATTCCTGTAGATTATGTGAAATTCCCTTGTCCATAATATAAAATTTAAGGTCAATAATTGGCAAATATACAAAATGTTTCCGATTTTACAAAAAATGGTTAGAAATATATAAATACATGTCCAAAAAAAATATATAATTTTGCCACATGACATTAAACATTTGGTATTAATAGACAATTTCACCTAAACAATTAAACCTGCAAATATGGTAACCTTTTTAGTATTATTGCAATTCTTTATAGTTCTGGCATTGATTTTTATCGGTGCTCGCGTAGGCAGCATCGGACTCGGTATCTACGGAATGGTAGGTGTATTTATCCTAGTTTTTATCTTTGGACAGAAACCTGGTAACATTCCAATAGACGTGATGTTGATTATTGTTTCTGTAATAACCGCCGCGGCGACCCTGCAAGCTTCGGGAGGATTAGATTATCTTGTTGGACTTGCTGCGAAGTTTTTGCGCAAACATCCTGAACAGATTACATATTATGGTCCTCTGGTAACTTGGTTGTTTTGTCTTGTTGCAGGTACAGCACACACATCTTACTCTCTTTTACCTATTATATCTGAGATTGCCACAAACTCTAAAATTCGTCCAGAACGCCCATTAAGCGTTGCAACGATTGCCGCATCATTAGGTATTACGGGAAGTCCAGTTTCTGCGGCTACAGCTGCAATCATATCAACAGACTTACTTGGTGGAAAAGGTATTGAATTGAAGGATATTATGTTGGTGTGTATACCAGCATCACTTATTGCCATACTAGTAGCTTCGTTTGTACAAAATAGAGTAGGGAAGGAACTCGATGCAGATCCTGAATACCTGCGTCGTATTAAAGAAGGCATCATAAATCCAGAAGAAGACAAGAATAACATGGAGAAATTGATAACCACTCCAAATCCACGTGCAAAATATTCTGTAATGGCATTTATTTTAGGCGTATTATTAGTTGTGATATTCGGCTCTGTGCCTTCACTTCGTCCATCATTCAATGTGGATGGAGAGATGACTCGCTTGGGAATGCCTGAAACTATTGAAATTATCATGATGTCTGTTGCTGCATTGATATTACTTGTAGGCAAAGCAAATGTTGTTGAAGCAGTAAAAGGAAATGTTTTTGCTGCAGGTATGAACGCCATGGTGAGCATCTTTGGTATTGCTTGGATGGGAGATACTTTCTTTAACGGAAATCTTGAATTTTTCAAATCGCATATTGCAGACATTGTTACTCAGTACCCATTTTTATTCGCTGTTGCATTGTTCTTCATGTCAATCATGCTATTCTCTCAGGCAGCTACAGTTCGCACACTTTATCCTTTAGGAATAGGACTTGGTATAAGTCCACTTGCTCTTGTAGCAATGTTCCCGGCAGTGAATGGATATTTCTTCATTCCAAACTATCCTACAGAAGTGGCAGCAATAAACTTTGACCGAACAGGTACGACAAAGATTGGAAAATATGTGATAAACCATTCATTCCAACTTTCTGGTTTTATAACTACATTTGTATCAATAGGGGTAGGCTATCTTATCATAAACCTATTTTATTAATAAATTACTAACCTTTAAAAATATTCAGTTATGAAGACATTTAGAATTTCTATTTTGATGATTTTGGCTTTAGTGTTCACACTAACAATAAGTGCCAAACCTAAGATTCGTATTATCGCTACTGGCGGAACTATTGCCGGTGTAAGCGCAAGTGCTACTTCGTCTGCTTATGGTGCAGGACAAGTTGGTATACAAACTCTTATTGATGCTGTTCCACAGATTAAAGATCTTGCTGATGTAAGCGGCGAACAGCTTGTAAATATTGGTAGTCAGGATATGAACGACGATGTTTGGTTGAAACTAGCAAAACGTATTAATCAACTTCTAAACGAGGAAGGTTACGACGGTGTACTCGTTACTCATGGAACAGACACAATGGAAGAGACCGCATATTTTTTGACTCTTACCGTTCATAGTGACAAACCAGTGATTCTTGTTGGTAGTATGCGCCCTTCAACTGCTATCAGTGCTGATGGTCCAGCCAATCTTTATAATGGTGTGGCTGCTCTTGCTGATCCATCATCAAATGGTCACGGCGTAATGGCTTGTATGAATAATAAACTGATTGATGCAAAGTCTCTTATTAAGACTAACACGACAGATTGTGCTACATTTAAGGGTACTTATGGAGAAATTGGATATGTTTACAATGGTAAGCCATATTATATCCTTGAACCTACATATAAGCACACAACACAGAGTGAGTTTGATGTAGACAATCTTACTAAACTCCCATTGGTAGGTATCGTATATGGTTATGCTAATGCATCTCCACTTCCAATGCAGGCTTTCGTAAACGCAAAGTTTGACGGTATCGTTTTGGCAGGTGTCGGTGACGGCAATTTCTACAAAGATGTTTTTGACGTAGCAGTAAAGGCACAGAACAGTGGAATCCAGATTGTTCGTTCAAGCCGTGTTCCTACAGGTCCAACATGTCTTAACGGTGAGGTTGACGACAGCAAGTATCATTTTGTTGCAGCCCTAAACCTTAACCCGCAAAAAGCACGCATTCTTCTTCAGTTGGCTCTTACAAAGACCCACGACTGGCAACAGATTCAGAAATACTTCCAGGAGTATTGATGCTCACTATATGTGTTCTCTCATAAAAAATTTACGAAAAGACTTTTTAAAACTTAAGCATCAATAAAACTATGAAGAAGATATTGATAATAAGTGCGTTACTTGCTGCTACATTAACAGTAAGCGCACAAGGAGAAAATACTGGTATGGGCGGCAATGATGGTAATTATAAATCGCTTGCAGAAAAAGTGCTGAATTTGGAAAAGAAAAATGATGCATTCAACTTATATCTCAACTATGCTTATAGCTTTAAAGCTGAGAAAGTAGACGGACAGGACTGGGCAACAGGATTTGCCAACAAGCAGTTGCGTCTTGAGATAAAAGGTAATTTAGGTGATCACTTGTTCTATCGCTTTCGTCATAGATTGAATAAGGCTACAGACGCCAAGAGTCAAGATAATTTTGCCAAGGCTACAGACATTATGATGGTTGGATATAAGTTCAACAACAAAGTAAGTCTCCAAGCCGGTAAGATGTGTCAGATATGGGGTGGATTTGAATTTGACGAGAATCCTATGTATATCTATCAGTATTCTGATATGGTTGACAATATGGATAACTTTATGGCTGGTGTTATGGCTTCTTATAAGCCTGTTCCTTCTCAGGAAATTGCTGTTGAAATTTCAAATGCCAATAATGGTAAACTTGTTAATGAATATGGTGTAGGCGCGAAGTCTATTGAAAGTGACGGAACAACAAGTCGTACTCTAGAACAGGCTAATAGTCCTCTTACATATATAGTAAACTGGAATGGTAGTTTTGCAGGTGGACTTTTCAATACTCGTTGGTCATGGGGTACTCAGACTGAGGCTAAGAACAAATATTCAAGAATGCTTGTACTTGGACAGCAGTTAGCATTACCAAAAACTCAATGGTATTTCGACTATATGGGTGCATGGGATGCTCTTGACAGATTAAAGATTGCAAGTAGCGAACTGTCTATGCCTACAAGCGATGGTCAACCTGTTGCTGATAAGAACATGTACTTCAGTGATGTGCATTACAATTCATTTATAACAAAACTTAATTGGCAATTCGCTCCACAATGGAATCTGATGGTAAAAGGTATGTATGAGACCGCAAGTGTCAGTAAGATAGAAAAATACAAAGACTATAGAAAGTCATTTGCTTATATTGGAAGTATAGAATACTATCCTATAAAAGATCAGGACTTCCGCGTATTCCTTTCTTATATAGGACGCAAATATGACTATAGCGATAAATGTGGTCTGAAAGATTACAATACAAATCGCATAGAAATTGGTTTCATGTATAGAATTAAAGCATATTAAAAATATAATAAGGTAAAAAGATTTATTTGAAAATTAAAGTGTAATTTTGCACAACAACAAACAGAGAGTTGACATATTTCAATGATATTGTTGACTCTCTACAATAAATAAACTCAATATTATGGCAGAAGAAAAATTTAGATTAGAGTCAGATCTCTTAGGTGAATTAAAGGTTCCGGTTGATGCATACTATGGTGTACAGACACAGCGTGGTATCAACAACTATCATATCTCACGTAAGAAGATGCGTGACTATCCTGACTATGTAATTGCAATAGCATACGTTAAATTGGCTGCTATCCAGACTAACCATTCGCTTGGTGTGATCAATGATGAAATATCTGGCGCAATCAGCAAGGCTTGTCAGGAATTAATTGACGGAAAACTACACGAAAATTTCCCTATTGACATGATGCAGGGTGGGGCAGGTACATCTGTAAATATGAATGCTAACGAAGTTATTGCTAACCGTGCGCTTGAAATAATGGGACATAAAAAGGGAGAGTATCAATATTGCTATCCTAATGATCATGTGAATTGTGGACAGTCTACAAATGATGTCTATCCTACATCTATAAGATTGGCAATAATCAGAATGAATAAAAATCTTGTTGCTAGCCTTACTGGACTTATCAGTGCTTTCCGCTATAAGGGTGAAGAGTTTAAGGATGTCATCAAGATGGGACGTACACAACTTCAGGATGCTGTGCCAATGACCAGCGGACAGGAATTTAGTGCTTATGCTAACAACCTTGAAGAGGAAATATTGAATCTTGAACGTAACGTGAAGTTGCTTCATGAAATAAATATGGGTGGTACAGCTATCGGTACAGGATTGAATGCAGTCCCAGGATTTTCCAAACTATGTGCAGCTAATCTTAGCAAACTTACAGGTGAACCTTTTGTTTCAGCTACCGACTTAGTAGAAGCTACTCCTGATACAGGTGCATACGTAAGCTACTCTTCAGCATTGAAGCGTTTAGCTATCAAACTTTCAAAGATTTGTAATGACTTGCGTCTTATGGCATCAGGTCCACGTTGCGGTCTGAATGAAATAAATCTTCCTCCAAAGGCTCCTGGTTCATCTATCATGCCTGGAAAAGTAAACCCTGTTATTCCAGAGGTTACAAATCAGGTATGTTTCAAGGTTGTTGGAAATGACACAACCATTTCTTTCGCTGCAGAAGCTGGACAGTTGGAACTTAATGTAATGGAACCTGTTATTACAGAGTCATTGTTTGAGAGTTTGGTTTGGTTGAGTAATGCTATTGACACACTTGTAGAAGAATGTGTTCTTGGCATAACTGTCAACAAAGAGCGTTGCTATGAAATGGTAAAGAATTCTATTGGTATCGTTACAGCTCTTAATCCTTATATTGGTTATAAGACTTGTACAAAAGTTGCCAAAGAAGCGCTTGAGACAAACCGTTCTGTATATGATATTGTATTGGAACAGGGATTAATGACACAGGAGAAGCTTGACGAAGCATTGAATCCTAAAAACATGCTTGTTTCTCATAAGTTTTTAAAGTAGATCAACTATTATCAACTCAAATAAGTAAGGGGATTGTGTATAATATATATTACACTTTCCCCTTTTTTATTTTATTACAATTAAGTAATTACTTAATTTATCATTATAAGCACATACTTTATAATATTCATTTGTTTTATAAAGTGAAATCACTATATTTGCAAAATATTAATATTAGAATATATGCAGATACTGATAGGCTGTGCTAAAATAATGACCGGATGTGCTCCATCTGATATTTCATTTGCAACTGAACCTACATTTCAAAGTCAAGCCAATGACAATGCAATGCAGATGTTGAATTATTCTGTTGAAGAATTAGGTGAGATGTTGCATATAAACCGAGATATGGCTTTAGAAAACTGGAAACGTTTTCGTTCTTTCCATGATAACAGTATCCGTCAACCTGCAGCATTTTGCTATGATGGAATGGTTTACCAGAGACTTGCTCCCGAAACTCTTTCAGACAGCGAATTACGATATGCCAATGATCATCTTATGATTAGTTCTTTTTTATATGGCATTCTGCGTCCGCTTGACATGATTAATAAATATCGCTTGGAAGGTAATGTTATTCTTTCCAATCATAATTCAAAGTCAATATTTGATTTTTGGAAGCCAATTCTAACAGACTGGTTTATCAATAAAATCAAAGCTGATGATGGTATTCTTATCTACTTAGCTAGCGACGAAATGCGTAATTTGTTTGATTGGAAACGTGTAAAAAGTGAAGTAAAAGTTATCACTCCTAGTTTTAAAGTTATTAAAGACGGTAAACTAAAGACTATTGTCATTTATACTAAAATGTGTCGTGGAGCAATGGCACGCTACATCATTAAAAATAGAATTACCAATATAGATGAACTAAAATCATTTGAATATGAAGGTTTCAGTATTGATGATTCAAATGAAGAATGGAATTACGTTTTATAAAAAATATCAATCTATCCGCTTGCGGATATTAGTCTATAAATTATCACCTACATATATATGACAATGAAAAATAAAATTTTATTTTCTGTTTTGTTTGCAATATTATCGCTACCAATGTTTGCACAAAATAATAATCTGGATTCGATAGCAAAGTCTGTGGATGACAGATGTATAGTTTCTATAGAAACATCTTTGGGAAATATTAAAATTGCCTTATACAATGAAACACCTAAGCATAGAGACAACTTTCTTAAACTAGTAAAAGAAGGGTTTTATAATGGAATTTTATTCCATCGCGTAATACCTAACTTTATGGTTCAAGCTGGTGATCCATCAAGTAAAACAGCAGTCTCTGGACAATTGTTAGGCAATGTATCCCTAGATTATACAATTCCTGCTGAAATAAGGTTTCCTCAATACTATCATAAACGTGGTGCTGTGGCAGCAGCCCAAGAAGAAAATGCAAAAGATCATGCATCATCTTCATGCCAATTTTATATAGTAACAGGAAAAACTTTCGGTCCAAAAATGCTTGAAACAAAGCTTAACGAACTTACAGAGAAATCAGGAGGAACAATATTCTTTAATGACAAAATTAAAAACGATTATCAGACAATTGGTGGTGCTCCACATCTTGACGGACTATACACTGTATTTGGTGAAGTAGTGGATGGATTGGATGTAGTAGATAAAATACAAAATGTAGAGAAAGACAATAATAATCGCCCTATTAATGATATAAAGATACTTAAGGCCACTGTTGTAAAAGACCTTCCTATAAAGAAATCTTCAACTACTCAAAAAAATAATGAGCATAATAAAATGAGTAAAAAATAAAATTTCAACCCATAAGCGATAAAACTTTCTATAAATATGAATGCAATCCATTGGCGGAATTAAATCAGTGAATATTAAATTCTACCAATGGAATTGTTATTTATATACTAATACCGTGATTTTATTCAGCCCCATTTAGCTGACATTAGCAAAATGGTGTAATGTGCATTTATTTTCTATGCTATTAGCATTCATTATTTAATCTATAATAGAGTAGAAATACATTATATTACTATACAAAAAAAAGAGCTAAACAGTTAATAAACTATTTAGCTCTTTAAAGTGGTGCGCCCGATAGGACTCGAACCTACACAGCGTGAACTACTAGATCCTAAGTCTAGCGCGTCTACCAATTTCGCCACGGGCGCTTTTGCGAGTGCAAAGGTACAACTTTTATTTTAAATACAAAATATTTAATTGTTTTTTTTATTAAATCCTCATTTTCATCAAAAAAGTTATCCACAAAAAGTGTTGATAACCATGTTGAAAACTACTGTATAAGCAAACTAATAACTATGTAGATATCCACACACTAATATACACCCCCTTCATATTGTGGATATCCACATAGTTTTGAAATACTTTTTACGAAGTTTTCCACTAAAAAATCACAGAAAAAGATATAAACTTATTAACTTTGCAGAAAATACCAGAATTGTGGATAACTCTCTATCTTTCTGATATTCAAGAAGAAATTATAAGTTGTATGTGTGCATAAGTGATAGACAAACGTTGATAATAGAAAAAGCAAATATTTGAATATCATTTTATCAACTTATCAACACCACATCATACTACTCTTATTTCTTTTTATTAAATAGAAAAATAAATAATATAATAATAATATAGTGTGAATTAATCTGTTTAAAAATTAAAACACTGTATGAAAGATAAAACAAATATGGTAAAGAAAGAATGGATAGATAAGGGATATGTAGACGAACCTATTGACAAGTCTATTGATCTTAAAGCTGAGATACGCAGAATGTGTAAAGAGAAAGATGCTATTATTCTTGCCCACTATTATACAATTGGTGATATACAGGATATTGCTGATTTCGTTGGCGACTCTCTGGCTTTAGCACGTAAGGCTGCAGAGACTGATGCTAAGGTTATGGTTATGTGTGGTGTTCACTTCATGGCTGAAACGTGCAAACTTTTGAGTGAAGACAAAATAGTGTTGTGTCCTGATCTCACTGCTGGTTGTTCTCTTGCTGATAGCTGCAAAGCTGAAGACCTAAAGAAATATAAGGAGGAGCATCCTGGATATAAGGTTATAAGTTATGTAAATACAACAGCTGCAGTAAAAGCTCTTACTGATTGTGTTGTTACTAGTGGAAATGCAAAAAAGGTAATAGACAGTTTTCCAGAAGATGAAAAACTTATATTCGGTCCTGATTACAATTTGGGAAATTATATAAACAGCGTTACAGGTCGTAACATGTTGTTGTGGAATGGTGGATGCCATGTACACGAAAAATTCTCTGTAGAGGAGATTATAAAGCTTAAGAAAGAACATCCTGACGCAATTGTAATGGCACATCTTGAATGTAAAGCTCCTATTCTAGCTATTGCTGATATTAAGGGTTCTACTGCCACAATGTTGAATTATGCTCAGGCTAATGGTAAACATGAGTATATTATAGCCACAGAGGCTGGTATTCTTCACGAGTTGGAACGTACGTGTCCTGATGCAACATTCTATCCAGTTCCACCAGAAGTGTCTGAGGGAGGCTTAGGATGCAGTTGTAATGAATGTGAGTATATGAAGAAAAATAGTCTTGAAAAGATATATAATACGCTAAAATATGGTTGGCCGGAAGTTGTGGTCGATTCTAAAATAGCAAAAGACGCAGTTAAGCCTATTGAAAAGATGCTTAGTCTGAGTTAAATGATAATGGAGGATAAATTAATATTTATCCTCCATTACTTTTATAGTGATGTTTTTTTATTATTTAAGTTCTTTCATCAATTCTTTCATTCCGTTGCTAGCACCCATTTCAATGTGTTTTATATTACGATAGTTATCTGTTTTAACGGAACTTGGATCTATCAAATATATAGGTATTCCAGGATTACAGTATTGTATTAGTCCTGCTGCTGGATAAACATTAAGACTTGTACCGATAATAACGAATATATCAGCCTTTTGTGTTTCTTGAGCCGCAGGTTCTATCATTGGTACACTTTCGCCAAAGAAAACAATAAAAGGTCGTAGTAAACTTCCGTCACCAGCTTTTGTTCCTGGATTCACGTGGCTATGTTCAGGAGTCAATTGTTGAATGTATTTAGAGTTATATGGATTTATACTAGAACAAACTTTGGTAAGGTCTCCATGCAGATGAATAACTTTTGAAGAACCGGCTTTCTCATGAAGGTTATCTACATTTTGAGTGATAACAGTTACGTCGTATTCTTTTTCAAGTTCTTTTATCAGTTTATGTCCATCGTTTGGCTGTGCATCCCATAATTTACGTCGAAGCATATTATAGAAGTTGGTTACAAGAGTTGGGTCTTTTTCCCATCCTTCATGCGAAGCAACTTGTTCTACAGGATAATTTTCCCATAATCCATCATTACCTCTAAAAGTTTTGAAACCACTTTCCACCGACATTCCGGCGCCTGTAAGAAATACTATTTTCTTCATAGCGAATAAGCTTTAAAATTTATGCAATGCAAACATACATATTTTTTTTGTATTAAAATATTCAGAAAGAGAATAATTTTAAATTAATAATATATATTATCCCTCAGCTATTTGAAACGCAAGTCTTTCTGTTCCATTGTGTGTATGTATTATTCCGCAATATTTAAATTCATTTTTAAGCATTAAACTTTGCATAATTTTATTATCAGCATGAGTATCTATGCGAATATTCTGAATTTGTTTTAAGCACCATTTTATACAAGTTTTTGTAATACCGTGAGTCGTTCCATTTGATACAAGTCTGTGAATAACACCGTAAGGTTTATCATTCAACCATTTTCCGCTATATATTTTTTCGTAAGTAGGATCATTGCCTATAATAAAAGTAAATGCACCTACAATATTTCCTTCTTCATTTTTGCAAACATAAAAACTATCATTACTAATGTCTTTTGCTATAATTTCACGTGAGGGATAGCCATCTATCCATTGATTTGGATTTCCGTTGTTTGCCATAAAGTTGCGAGCATAATCGTATATAGATATAATTATTTCTAAATCATTATATTTTGCCTTTGTTATCGTCATATTTTTGAATGGATTTAATCAATGATACTTTATTTTTTGCTAAGTTAATTATTACTTTGTATTTAACAAAGACAATCACAGAAAAAATAGTAAAACATAATAATATAACTAACTTAATTTTTAGTGATTTTTTTATTACCTTTATATTTTGTTATAGTTCATATAATAGAAAAAATAAATAAATGTTTTAAAAACATACATACCTACATGTTTTTTTGTAAATAACTATTTGATAGTCTGTTAACTAATGTATGATAATCGAAAACCTACATGTATCCTACATTCAATTTTAGCTAATTTCTATGATAAAACAAGATGTTATACTTAATTTAGTGTGCAAATGAATATGCTTATAATAAAATAATATTGGAAATATATTTACTTAATATTAATAATATTTACTTTTGATAAAATGTAAATGTTTATTTAAATCAATTTAAAAGCTATATTGATTTATTAGAAATTCTATCATGATACTTTATAAATATAGCATTGAGTAATTACCTTTAATATCAACGAATAACACATGTAAAATCATAATAAATTAATTTGAATGTATTGAAGTGATAAGGCCCATATCACTCTGCGTTTTTCGAAGCATCACTGAGTGATAAGGCCCTAATCACTAGATAGAACATCGGAAAATATTCACAGATATATTTAATGATCTTTGTACCATAATTAGTAAAATATCGCAAAAAAAAGGTGCTATTTTATATTTAATGTCACTTTTAGCCCGATAATGTCACTTAATGTCACTCGCTGAAGCCTTATAAATAGGGCGTTTGTGACATTATGACATTAGTGACATTAAAAAAACTTTTTCTGGTAGAAGCTGTGTCTTTAGCCGTAATAGTTTAGATTTATTGTTAGATAAGTTGTCTTATCTTACCGGATTGGTTGTCATTCATACCTTTATGGTTGGTTAAAATAAAAGTTCTTTCAAGAAAAGAAAATATTTCTATTCAAGAAAGAACTTTCGTTTTTTCATAATACTTATTTTATACGCTCTATAATCATTTCGGCAACCTTCTTACCAGACATAAGCATACCACCGAAAATTGGACCCATACGAGGTGTACCAGAAACTGCTGATGCAGCCATTCCACATACGTATAATCCAGGATATATTTCTTTTGTGCCATTTACGACTTCTTCTTCACCCGCAATTACATCAAGTGAACGTTCACCTATTACATCCCCTGTTTCTGTGTCTAGTTTGATACCATTCTTTCTGGCAACAGTTTTGCATATTTCGCTGTCGTGACCTGTACCATCAATAACACATTTTGCCATTATATTCAATGGATCTACATGAAGTTTTTCACGAAGTACAGGAGTCCAGTTTACAACAATTCCACTAACAATATTATTTTTAAAAACTACGTCTTCAACAGAATAGCAGTTGAAAATGGTTGCACCTGCATGTACTGCATTATAAAGCAATGAAGAAGTGCTCTCAACAGAATCTATTGTAAACAGGTTATCATCGAAAGGAGTTGAATTTATATCAAAGTCTTTGATAATATCCATAGCCTCTTTTTGTATAACAACCTGATTAAACATCATAGCACCGCCCCACATGCCGCCACCAGGTGACAACTTACGATCAAAAAGAGCAACTTTTAATCCAGCTTTAGCCATGTAATAAGCTGCAACAATACCAGAAGGACCACCGCCAACAATAGCAACGTCAAGGTCCAGATTACTTTGTAATTTTTCAAAATAGGTATTTATTATACCCTTTGATACTTGTGTCTCAATCATTTTTTTACTTATTTAGTTAAACAATCTTGTTCGTTTAGAGTGTGGCTTATACGCATTGCACAGAAGTTTGGTCCGCACATCGTACAGTATTTACCATCAATATTATTAGATGTTTTGTAATATTTCAAAGCCTTTTCAGGGTCAAGAGAAAGATTAAACTGATCTTTCCATCTGAATTCATATCTTGCTTTGCTCAAAGCATTATCACGTATAGCTGCACCCGGATGTCCCTTTGCCAAGTCAGCAGCATGTGCAGCAATTTTGTATGTAACAACTCCTGTACGAACATCATCTTTATCAGGTAAAGCCAAATGTTCTTTAGGCGTTACATAACATAGCATTGCTGTTCCGAGCCATCCTATCAGAGCAGCACCAATAGCACTTGTTATGTGATCATATCCCGGAGCAATATCTGTAACTAGTGGACCGAGTGTATAGAAAGGTGCATTATGACATTTTTCAATTTGTCTATCCATATTTTCCTTTATTTTATTCATTGGAACATGACCTGGACCTTCTATGAAAGCTTGCACGTTTTTATCCCATGCTCTTTCTATCAGTTCGCCCATTGTATCTAGTTCAGCGAATTGTGCTTTGTCATTTGCATCAAAAGTGCAACCTGGTCTAAGTCCGTCACCCAATGATATTGCTACATCATATTTAGCACAGATATCACAGATATCATCAAAATGAGCATATAGAAAACTCTCTTCATTGTGAGTGATACACCATTTTGATATAATACTACCTCCACGACTTACCATACCAGTAAGTCTATTTTCTGCCAAATGTATATTTTTAAGTCTTATTCCACAATGAATAGTGAAATAGTCTACACCTTGCTCACATTGTTCAATAAGAGTATCTCTGAATATTTCCCAAGTAAGGAGTTCTGCCTTTCCGTCTACTTTCTCAAATGCCTGATACATAGGAACAGTACCCACTGGTACAGGACAGTTTCGTAATATCCATTCTCTTGTTTCATGTATGTTGTCGCCGGTAGACAAATCCATAATGGTGTCACCTCCCCATTTGCAGCTCCACACAGCCTTTTCCACTTCTTCATCAATGCTAGAAGAAGTTGCAGAATTACCAATATTGGTATTTATCTTCACAAGAAAGTTACGCCCAATAATCATTGGTTCAGATTCTGGGTGATTGATATTAGCAGGAATAACAGCTCTTCCATTAGCTATTTCTTCGCATACAAACTGAGGAGTGATATGAGTCTTAATCCCTAAATCTTCACAGTTCATATTTTCACGTATAGCCACATATTCCATTTCAGGAGTTATAATACCACGTTTTGCATAATACATCTGAGTGTTAATACTATCATTGCGTTTTTCAATCCATTCTTTTCGTAGTTTTGGCAATCCTTTTTTCAAGTCAATTTTGATGTCAGGGTCGCTATATGGTCCACTAGTGTCATATACATAAACAGGAGAGTTGGGTGTCATAATACTTTTCCCATCAACAATTTCCACTGTTGGAGTAAGATTAATTTTTCTCATAGCAACCTTTAGCTGAGGAAATATCTTTCCATTAATATATACTTTCTCAGAATTTGGATAAGAGAATTTAATATTGTTGTTCATTTTATTTATATGTATTAGTTTTGTTTATTATCTGTTTCATTTTTTCTACAGGATTATCAGCATTTATGACACATCCACTCAATGCAATTCCATTAATTCCGGTTTGCAATATAGGCAGTATGTCTTCATCAACAATACCACCTATAGCAACAATAGGAATATCAATATGTAGTTGTTTCATGTCGGATATTATTTTTTTATATCCTTCAAGTCCAATGATGGGAGAAAGGTTTTTCTTTGTTGATGTAAATTTAAAAGGTCCACAACCAATATAGTCTGCACCTGATTGATAGATATTGACAATATCTTCAATAGTATTTGCAGTACCACCGATAATATATTTACTTCCAAGGATATTTCTAGCCTCTTTTATCGACATATCGTTTTTACCAAGATGCACTCCGTCAGCATTAATTGTTTTCACCAATTCCACATGATCATCAATAATAAATGTTGCACCAACACGATGACAAGCTGGTTCAATAATTTTAGCAACATCAATTATTTCTGATGTTTCAGCATCTTTCATTCGTAGCTGAATCCAGCGACATCCCCCACATAAAGCCATCAGAGCACCCTCTGCATAGTTTATATTGGCAGTTTGGTGAGTAATGAATTGTAATTTTTCTAATTTCATTTCTGATTTGTTTTTATCATTTTTATAGGATTAAAAAAGTGGTTTAGCGGTCCGTGACCCTTTCCTATACAAACATCAGCACCTTCAGCTATTGCCATTGTTATATATTCTTTAGCCTCTTCCACGGCGTTAGTCAAACTCATTCCTTGTGCCAGATATGCAGCAATAGCAGATGAGAGAGTGCAACCTGTTCCATGAGTATTTTTACTGTCCACAGTTACACTGTTGTATTCATGTTCTTCATAAATTCCATTTTTTTTGCGTTCAACAAGTATATCACATTTATTGTCACCTTCTATATGACCGCCTTTAATAAGTACAGCGCCACATCCATAATCCATTATATTTAGTGCAGCCACTTTCATATCATCTTTATTGATTATTTTCATGTTTGCTAATACTTCAGCCTCATGAATATTTGGTGTTATAACTGTAGCCATAAAAAATAATTTTCTACACATGATATCTATTGCGTTGTTATCAAGCAGCACAGAACCACTAGTTGAAACTAACACAGGATCAACTACCAAGTTTCCGTGATAGTAAACTGATAATGATTTTACAATGGCTTCAACTGTATCTTTGTTACCCATCATACCAATCTTTACAGCCATTGGTCGGATATCATTCATTACGGCATGAATTTGTCGCTCAATGACATAAGAGTCTATTGGACACAATGATTCTACGCCCAATGTGTTTTGTACGGTAATATTAGTTATTACAGATGCAGCATAAACACCCAATGCCGACATTGTTTTAATGTCTGCTTGAATACCGGCGCCTCCACTGCAATCACTGCCGGCAATAGATAAAGCTGTAAAATAAAACATGCTCCACTTAATAAATTAATCAAGAGGAGCTACTATATATTAATATATATACATGGATATACAAAAAGCGACTTTTAAAAAAAGTCTCTCCCTACGGCAGTACTAACTGCATCAGGTTCCACGGGTATAATCTCAGCCGACATTTTTGTCAGCACCCCTCTTTTAAAAATCTAAATGATTTTCGACGGCAAATATAGATATTAATTTTAAAACAAACAAGTTATAATGCCTTTTTGTTCTTAAAATAACGACATAGTTGAGCATTAAATTTGGAACAAAGTGTACTCAAATAGCTGAAATAGCGTTCTTTAGGCTTTGTTTGAATTAGCTAAAAATTACTTTGTTTTAGTTCTCTATTTTTTTATCAATATAGTTTTCTCTTACAATATAATAAAACAAACTTATATTTTTCGTCGAATCGTGACACCATGGGTATTTTTAGTTTCGTCAATGACGAATACGCTATGTAAGCTACCAACACACTCTATTCTACCCAGCGTGTGCTGCATAAACTGCTGATAGTCTTTCATATCCTTTGCATAGACTTTTATCAAGAAGTCATAATCCCCACTGGTGTTGAAACATTCTGTGATTTCATCGATATTTTTCACAGCATCCATAAACTGCTGTATTAGATCTTCCGTGTGCTGCTTGAGTCGAATGTTACACAGTACTAAAATACCGTTACCAACTTTTTCTGCATCTACTACTGCCATATACCCTTTTATGTATCCTTCCCTTTCTAAGCGCTTCTGACGCTCAAAGGCTGGAGATGTGGAAAGGTGTATCTTTGCCGCAAGTTCCTTGGTGGTCAGTCGCGAATTCTTCTGCAAAGTTCGTAGAATTGTAATGTCTATATTGTCTAAATTTTCATATTTTTCCATTTTGTATATTGTTTAATTTAAAGAATGATATTCTGTTAATTACAGAATTATCATACAAAAATAGCATATTTTTCTGAATTTATCAAAATATTTGCCTGTAAAAATTGCTTTTAGTAACTTCGCTGCATGAAATCCGGATTATAAGTAAGATAAAGTAACAATTTTAAAAGTAAACAAGATGAGTAAAAATATACTGAATGCACCATTCCGTGCAGACATAGTGGGCAGTTTTCTCCGCCCTGAAGATATAAAACTGGCAAGGGTAAAGTTTGCGAAAGGCGACATTACAAGTGAAGAACTAAAGCAAGTGGAAGACAAGTGCATTGCCGAGCTTATTGAAAAACAGATAAAAGCAGGCTTGCAGGTGATAACCGATGGCGAATTTCGTCGCAGTTATTGGCATCTTGACTTCATGTGGGGTATAAATGGTGCAAAGCATATTGAGCTTGACAATGGTTATTTCTTCCATCATGAGGAAACGACACATGGTTCTGTAGCACTAACAGGAAAGATTAATGGCAAGAACCATCCATTCATAGAGCATTTCAAGTATGTGAAACAGTTTGAAACAGAAAGTATTGTTGCACGACAGACAATTCCTGCCCCAGCACAATTCTATGCAGAATTGTTTCGTGGTGACAATGGTAAAACAACAACCGCAATCTACCCAGACAATGAAGAATTAATATGGGATATTGCACAAACTTATCGCACAATCATACGTGATCTCTATGATGCCGGATGCCGCAACATTCAATTTGACGACTGTACGTGGGGAATGGTGTGCGATAAGAATTTTTGGAAATCTATGGCTGGTTCTAGCTATAATGCTGAACAGTTACAGGAAACTTATCTCCGCCTAAACAACCTTGCTCTCGAAGAACGACATGAAGGATTGGTCATCAGTACGCATGTCTGTCGTGGAAACTACCATTCTTCATGGGCTTCTGAAGGTGCATACGATGCAGTAGAGAATTTTCTATTTGCTCGTGAAAATGTGGATGCTTTCTATCTGGAGTATGATGATGAGCGTTCTGGTGGTTTTGAGCCTTTGGCACATGTTGCTCCGGGTAAGAAAGTTGTATTGGGACTCATTACGACGAAAAGTCCGATACTAGAAGATAAGCAAACTATAATTGCCCGCATCCATGAGGCTGCACGATACATACCTCTTGATCGTCTTTACCTCAGTCCTCAATGTGGATTTGCTTCTTGCGAAATTGGCAATAAACTGACTGAAGAAGAGCAGTGGGCGAAAATAAAACTTGTTAAAGAAATAGCAAAAGAAGTTTGGGAATAAATGTTATATACTCAATTTGTATAAAAAAGTCATTATCGTGTTGAGTGGTAGATGTGAAATTCTTCCAACTCAACACGATAATGATTTTTAATAATCATTCATTTCAAAAGTGATTATTCTTTAATTTATGTCTGAATAAAATTCGGACTGCAACTGTCAATAACTTATTTTAAGTTGTTGACAGCTGTTGCTAATTGATCTAATGCTTGCTTTATTACAGATCGTGGAGTTGCTATATTCATTCTCATAAAGCCTTCACCTCCTTGACCAAACATTTCTCCGTCGTTAAGTGCCAGATGAGCTTTGTCAATAAACAAATCAAGTAGATTTTTATGGTCTAAATTTAGTTCACGACAATTAAGCCATATAAGAAAAGATGCCTGTGGGCGCAAAGGATGAATTTGTGGAATATTCTTTTCGCAGTATTTTTCAACAAATCGCACGTTATCTTCAATATACGTAAGCATAGATTTTCGCCATTCTTCACCTTTGGTAAAGGCTGCAATTGTTGCGATTGGAGCAAATATGTTAGCTTCATCAAGTTCATTGGCTTTTATCCAACCATAGAATTTTTTTCTTATGTCTGCATTTGGTATAATGGCATAGCTTGAAATAATTCCAGCAATATTGAATGTCTTTGTTGGTGCCTGAAAAGTGATACTGTTTTCTCTGGCCTTGTCGCTGACAGTAGCAAATGGTATATGCTTGTGTCCGAATATAGCCATGTCGCAATGAATTTCATCAGATATAACAAGCAAATGATGATCATAACAGAAATCTGCTAGTTTTTGCAATGTTTCTTTTGACCAGCATATACCTCCTGGATTGTGAGGATTGCAGAGTATGAATATTCGGCATTTGTCATCACAAACTTTTTCAAGATTGTCAAAATCCATATCATAATAGCCATCATCACGTAGTTTTAATGGATTAAAAACTACTTCACGGTCGTTTCCTTCTGGAGTTAATCGGAAAGGGTGATAAACAGGAGGTTGTATAATTACTTTATCTCCCGGTTTAGTATATACATTAATAACAAGACCTATACCTTTAACAATTCCAGGTATAAACTTGAGCCATTCACGTTTCAGTTCCCATTGATGATGTTCTTTAACCCAATTAATTGTTGATTGCCATAATTCTTTAGGTTCAACAGTATATCCAAAGAGTGAGTGCTCAAGGCGTTTCTTCAAAGCGTCTGTTATGAACATTGGTGTCTCAAAATCCATATCAGCAACCCATAATGGAAGTAAATCATTACGTCTCCATCTTGGTAACAATGCTTTATGCTTTAAGTCGCCACTTCCTGAGCGATCTATAATCTTATCGAAATCATAAGATTCCCCAGATTTATCCTTGTTGATTTTCTTTATATTGTTTCTGTCCATTTTTTCATCAATTCTAGTTTATATTCTCTATTTACCTTTAATACTCAAAGCCCTTATATAGCTTCATAATAAACAAGTATTACTTATAATCACTGACTACAAAGTTACTGATTTTTTTAATATATCGTGTTATTTAGTTACTTTTTTGATACTTGAAAAGAAATATACATATCTCTTATCAATGTCACACTGGATGAAATGTAACAATACATTTCTTTTTATTCAAGAGTTTTTCTTTAAAGCATTAATTTCATTGACACATGTTACTCATGTGGTATATTCCATATCTAATATTGTGTTACTATACTCCCAAGAATATGGTAGAAAATATATATTTGAATATCATTATACCAAATAATTCATTATATTTGCAATCATAATTAACTTTCAATATATGAAAAGAAATGCTTTTATCGTTATTCTGTTGTCAATTGCCATTATAGGGTTTGCACAACAGGCACGAAAGGATTTTAAAGCCGACCGTAGTTTGTCGGCAAGTAATTATTTGGCTTATCCAGGGCCTTTGCAGAAAAAACTTACTCCTGCACCTTCTGGATATGAACCGTTTTACCTTAGTCACTATGGACGTCATGGCAGCCGTTGGCTTATTGGTGACAGTGATTACAATAAACCAGTTGTGCTGCTTGAAAAGGCTGATTCACTTGGTAAACTCACACTTAAGGGTAAGGACGTGCTTGCCAAACTCCGTATTATGCGCGCCGCTGCTCTTGGACGTGACGGAGAACTTACTCAAAGGGGAGCTTTGCAGCATAAGCAGATTGCAGAACGCATGTTGAAGAACTTTCCGCAGATATTTGCTGGAAAAACTAATGTCGATGCAAAGAGCACTAATGTGATACGTTGCATACTAAGTATGGAAAATGCGTTGCAGCAAATGACAAAAATGAATCCACAGCTGAATATTACTCATGATGCAAGTTACCATGATATGTATTATATGAATTATGATGATTCATTATTGTTTAAAAAACGTATGCCAACAAGCGCAATGATACCTTATACTGAATTTTGTAAAAATCATGAGCATCCTGAGCGTGTAATGCGACTGTTGTTTAATGATGATGAATATTGGAAAAATCATTTAAATGCCAATAAATTGTATGAAATGTTATTCAAGCAGGCTAGTAACGTGCAAAGTACAGAGTTGCGCAATAGCATGTCATTATATGACCTATTTACCGATGACGAGATATATGATCTTTGGCAGATAAATAATGCTTGGTGGTATATCAACTATGGCGCATGTCCTTTGAATGGAGGTAACCAACCTTACAGTCAGCGTAACCTTCTTCGCAAGATAATTAGTGATGCCGATAGTTGTATAGCTTTACCACATCCAGGAGTGACTTTGCGTTATGGTCATGACACGATGGTTATGCCGCTTACATGCCTTATGGATCTTGATGGAATGGGAATGCAGGTGAGTGATTTAGAGCAGCTTGCTTACAAGGGATGGAATAACTATCGTATCTTCCCGATGGCTTGCAATATTCAGTTTGTGTTTTATCACAAGAAAGGCTCTAAGGATATACTCGTAAAAGTACTTAGAAATGAAAATGAAGCCACATTGCCTGTTAAGACAGATATAGCTCCATATTATCATTGGAAAGATGTGAGACAGTATTATCTCGATAAGATAAATAAGTTTACGGAATAATAACTAGTTGACAGGCTTTAATCCCGAGAAAGGAATACAGCTATTGTCTTTAGTTTTACATAATTATAGCTGAGGTACATGTAACCCCTAAAGCGGTTGCCAGTGCCCCAGCTGTTTTTTGCAATAAAGTATTTCTTTCCGTTTTTGTCATGAGCCAGACCGACAAGCTCCATTGCGTGGTCGTCAGTAGTCTGCCTACTCTCAAACTCTTGTTGCCTCAAATCCTGAGTTACAGTACGATGATTGGTTTCGGCAATTCCGTCATTAAAAGAAAAACCAGAATCGGTGATATCACCTTCCCAGCATACAGCCTTACCTTTCACAATACTTTTTGTAATCATACTCATCAAGGTTTCTATAGGAACATTTAAGAATTTATCGTTCATAATGTTGTCTGGAGTTTCTAATATAAATGATTCACCCATTACATGATGCTTAAAACTTGTCACGTTCACATATTCGTCATCACGGCATACGCTGTGCCCAAATTCTTGTGGAGTATATTCTGCACCAAGCATGTGTACATATTTTGATGGCATATATCCAACTTCTTCATCTAGTACATCATTCACTTTTTGATTGAGTGTGCTAAGATTGTTTGCACTTTTTGTAGCCTGCATGATCTTACGACAAATGACGTTATAATTTGCAGGTTCTTTGGCGTTGTATGAATCAAAAGGAACAATACCATAGTTTTGCATAAGATGAATAAGCAGACTGCCCATTCCTCGCATTGAAATTGTATTTTTGCCCCCTGAAAGATAATATTTTGTTGATGCGTCTGTAAGCATCATTCTTGCAATATAGTCTGCGCTTAGGTTCACAGAGTCACCCATCATAAGGTGATTTGTTTCTATGGTGGCCAACATTGCGTAAGCCCAACACAGTTGACTATGACCCTGATTTTTGATTGGAGTTGTCTTCAGCATTACATCGGTGATAAACGGGTTCTTTTCAACAGTTTGTTTAGAAGGACGACCGCATGAAATCAATGCAAGAGAGACACTTATATATAAAAGTATTTTTTTCATATTGCGCAAAGTTACAAATAAAATGAGTAAATTTGCACCCATGAAGGGAAAAATATCAGAATTTGAAGTAATGGCACCTGTAGGCTCTCGTGAGAGTCTTGCCGCTGCAATACAGGCTGGTGCTGATTCCGTTTATTTCGGTATCGGAAAACTTAATATGCGCTCTCATTCGGCAAATCATTTTAATATTGATGATTTGCGCGAAATAGCTGCCACATGCAATGAGCATGGGATAAAGACATATCTTACTGTCAACACCATCATATATGATGATGACATTGCAACAATGAAGCAGATTATTGATGCTGCTAAAGAGGCTGGAATAAGTGCTGTAATTGCTAGTGATGTGGCTGTTATGAGTTATTGTAATGAAGTAGGAGAGGAAGTTCATCTATCAACTCAACTTAATATAACAAATATAGAGTCGTTGAAGTTTTATAGTCGTTTTGCAGATGTTTCTGTCTTGGCGCGTGAACTCAACATGGATCAGGTGAAAGAAATTCATGAACAGATTATCGCTCAAAATGTATGTGGGCCAATGGGTAAGCAGATACGTATTGAGATGTTCTGTCATGGTGCTTTGTGCATGGCTGTAAGCGGAAAATGCTATCTCAGTCTTGCCAATGCTAATCGCAGTGCTAACCGTGGCGAATGTGTGCAAATATGTCGTCGTTCATATACCGTTACTGATAATGAGACAGGTAACGAGTTGGAAATAGACAATAAATACGTCATGAGTCCTAAAGACTTGAAGACAATTCGTTTTATAGACCGTATGATGGATGCGGGTGTGAGAGTTTTCAAGATAGAGGGACGTGCTCGTGGACCTGAATATGTATATACAGTAGTGAAATGCTACAAGGAAGCTATTCAGAGTGTTCTTGACGATACATTAACCGAAGAAAAGAAGGACGAGTGGGATAAGCAACTTGCTAAAGTCTTCAATCGTGGATTCTGGGATGGATATTATCAGGGACAGACATTGGGCGAATGGAATAAGCATTATGGCAGTGCTGCAACAGAAAAGAAAGTCCTTGTTGGTAAAGTCATGAAATATTTCTCTAAGTTGGGTGTTGCTGAGGTTGCTGTAGAGGCTTCTGATTTCAACAAAGGTGACAAACTTCTTATCACTGGTCCAACAACTGGAGTTATGTATCTGAATGCGGATGAAATACGTTTCGATTTGAATTGTGTGGAAAAAGCAGAACAAGGTACAAGGGTTTCAATTCCTGTACCGGGAAAGGTTAGACCAAGCGACAAACTATATAAATTAGTTACCGTTAACGAAATAAAGGAGATAAAATAATATGACCATAAATGAAGCCCAGAATGAGGTGGTAGAGGAATTTGAAGACTTTACCGACTGGATGGATAAATACCAGATGCTTATTGATCTGGGAAATGAATTGGATGTTCTTAATGATAAATACAAGAACGACAGCAATTTGATTGATGGTTGTCAGAGTCGTGTTTGGTTGCAATGCGATCTTGTAGATGGTAAACTTCAGTTTACGGCTGATAGTGATGCGCTTATCGTAAAAGGAATTATAGCATTGCTTATTCAAGTTCTTAGTGGTCATACTCCAACTGAAATACTTGATGCTGACCTTTATTTCATTGACAAGATTGGACTTAAAGATCATCTTAGTCCTACACGCTCAAATGGTTTGCTTGCAATGATAAAGCAAATTAAGGCATACGCTCTTGCATACTCTGTAAAAGCATAAACCAAAGACATGCGCAAGTTAAGAACAATAGAAATGAACAGGCTTTCTGTTGAGGAATTCAAGGAAGCAAAGAAGTTACCACTAATTGTGGTTCTTGATGATGTACGCAGTTTGTATAATGTGGGTAGTGTTTTCCGTAGTGGAGACGCTTTTCGCATTGCTGCTGTATATCTTTGCGGTATCACCGCATGTCCCCCTAATGCTGAAATTCACAAGACTGCACTTGGTGGTGAAGATAGTGTAGATTGGAAATATTTTGAACGCACTGAGGATGCCGTAGAAGAATTGCATCGTGATGGTTATTTCGTGTATAGTATAGAACAGGTTGAGGGAAGCACTAAATTACAGAATCTTAATCTCAATACAGAATCAGGCAACGGTTATGCTGTCATATTTGGCAATGAGGTAAAAGGAGTAAAGCAGAATGTCGTAGATATGAGTGATGACTGTTTGGAGATACCTCAGTTTGGAACAAAGCATAGTCTTAATGTCAGTGTAACCTCTGGTATTGTGATGTGGGAGTTTGCCAAGAAGTTTATTTAAGTATTTTCAAATACGTAGCAGGAAGTTTATCAAACACTTGGATGATAGACTTTCTTAGCCTTTATACGTGATTTAATAGACCTAATGGTAACATTGCTCACTCCCATTATTTTTTCCGCAGTAGCGTCGTCTTTATTCATAGCGTTCACCATGATCAAGTATAGATATTGTTTAGGACTTAGATTTTTGTATTCATCATCAAGCGATGAAACGAATGGAAGGTCTTTGTACCTATAATAGTCTACGAAATCATTCAAATCCTTTGCAGACCAATTTACGATAGTATTATTATCAAGGATACTCTCGTAGCATTTTTTGCCATTATATAAAGTTTTCGACTCTTTATCCTCTAAGACATTAATCTTTTGTTCCAAGTTTGAAATCTTAGAAATGGAATTATCTTTTGCATTTTCCATTTCAGATATTCTCTTTTTGTATTCGTTTATTAGAAGCCTGTTTTCGATTATGCCATGTTTTATTTTAGAGTTTCTATATTTCTGTCTGAATATTAGCAATATGATTAACAGTGATAATAGCAACAATGCTCCAATCATATATATGATTTGGCTTTTAAATTTTTGTGCCATAATCTCACGATCGTATTTAGCCTGGATATCGTTGAGGTTGTCATGCTCTTTTGAGTAATTTATTTTCTTGTTAAGTTGAATGATTGAGTCTGCAAAATTTAAAGCCTTCACATAGTTCTTGGATTTTCTATTCAAGTTGTATAGAGTAGATAGTTTTTTCAAATTATCAAAATCATTAGTTGGTAAAGGTGCTTTTTCCATAAGCTCTGTTGCTTTTATGTATTTACCTTTTTCTATATACATGTCTGCGACAACAGAATATGTATATACATTAGGACTCTTTTGGAATGCTTTCTCTAAAAATTCATTGGCTTTCATAATATTTCCCTTCTCAAAATAATACTCACCAATATTCCCTAATAGAATACTTAGACTTTGCTTGTTGTAGTATTTTGAATATCGAATAGCTTTTAAATAATATTCCATAGCCTTTTTATCCATTTTTAGTTCAGAGTATGTATCAGATATATATCTTAAATCATAAGCTACGCTAGCTGTATCTTTTATATTATATGCAATATTAAGAGCTTTATATCCATATTCAAGAGCTATATTATAATGGTTACTCCATAAATTAACAATACATATATTATCATAAATCTTTTGTATTAGTTTTGTATCAGTAGTTTTTAAAGCAATCGCTTCTGCTTTTTTAAGATATTCAATTGCTTTTTCCTTTTTTCCTTGATCATAATACATTGTCATAGCCTTATAATTATATGCTTCTGCTAGCCTTTTTTCAGGTCCATTCTGTTTATAATAAAATATAGCATAATCAATCGAGTCGTTTTTTACAGGAATATATTTGATGTATTTTGCTTTAGTATTTAACAATGTATAAAGGGCTATATTTTCATCTCCATTTAGATTATCAGGATTAATATGCTTTATGATGTTATATGCAGAGTCAACATTATTTCTGTCTAGGCACTCGTCTGCCATTTGTAATTTGTGGTTTATATTTTCATGGCATGATGTAAATACCATGATTATAAATATCGCAGATAATGCTTTTATATTGATTTTCATCATGTAGTGTTTTTTTATTATAATCAGTAATAGTGATGCAAAAATACAACTTTTTGGTGACTTTTATTAACTATTTGTAATATAATTGAGACTATTAACTATAAAAAAGTTCAATTAAAATATTCTATTCATAGCTGAATAATAATATTCTTTTTTGTTTAAAATGTAATTTTTCCAGTCTAAGGATTGTCTATTTCTGTTGCATTTGACTTGCAACAAAATAGCTTAAATAAGCATAAAAAGCTGATATAGTGTATTTTAACTTGCAACGCAACCTGCAACACCTACTTTTAATTTCTTGCAAGATAAATTGGATGGTAATAAAAACGTTTATAACTTTGTTCTGCCGAAAGACAAAAAATGGATTAAATAAATAGAGATTAAAACATGAAAAAGAATATCTTATTTTTTGCTTTGATAATGTTGCTTAGTTCAATATATTTAAGCACATTCGCTATTAATTTTGATAATAGTGAAACACCAACCATGGGAGGTATAACTCCTCCTGTCCGTAAATCAACTCATATGTCCTATATTATTGATAGCATGGACAATGGGGTATGTTCATTGACTTTTATGAGAGCATTTGATAATGCAGAAATAAAAGTTTATCAAAATGGTATTCTTATAGATCAGAATTCTGGCTCTTTTGCAGAAGGTGAAACCTATACTCTAGATCTTCAAGGATATGGGAAAGGAGAATATACCATCGAAGTATACTATAGTGGTAATATAATTTTCAGTTCTTCTGAGGAAATATAACTATGACATAATAAAGTCGACAATATTATATCCAGACCTTACTGGTAAACAGGAGAGTGTGCCCAAAAGCTTAGTGAGTAGGTATAATGAAAAAAGAATAAAATGGAATTTAAAACATTGACATCTTTTGAAGATGTGTTAACCTCTGAATTGGAATCAATTTATGGAGGAAATGAGCAGCCTGTTATAGAGTGCAAGGGAGATGGTGTTGTTCACCTACCACCTAACCAGCTTTCAGTATCTGTATTTTAACAAAATCTAATCATGTGGGTGCGACATTATAAGTTTGTCGTACCCTATTTTTTATAAAGTATGAAATTTTCACGATATAATTATTTGAAATATTCCGAAAAATATGGTGCACTTTTATTTAATACAAGAACCAGATTTTTCATATCATTGAGTAGGCAGCTTTTTGCAAAATTAGAAGAACTGTCCAAATTAAATTACTTTGAAGTTAATACATTAGGTATAAACCAAGATATAATTGAAAAATTGATTAAGGGGAAAGTCTTTGTTCAACAAAATGAAGATGTGGATTTTTATGAACTGAAAAAGTTTTTAAGATATAAACAAGCTTTTGCTTGCAATAGTCTTAGTATTATCCTATTACCTACCTTTTCTTGTAATTTTAAATGTCCATATTGTTATGAGAATAATTTACCACCAATAACAATTACGGAAGAAGTTATTGAAGGTATCTATTCTTTTATTAAGAAGAAAAATCAGAATAATATAGATTTGTGTTGGCATGGTGGTGAGCCTTTAATTGCTTTCGACAAAATGTTATCATTTTTAAATAAGATTCGGAATGATAAAAGTTTGTCGTTACGTTCTCATTCAATGGTTACCAATGCTTTCTTGCTAGATGAAAGAAAATGTAAAATATTAAGTGATTATAACTTAAATAAAATTCAAATCACAGTTGATGGTAATAAAGCTTATCATAATAAAAGCAGAATTCACAAATCAGGAATTCCTACCTATGATATAATTATGAATAACATAGAAAATGTCTTTCGATATATGCCTGATTGTCATGTTATTGTTCGAGTAAATCTACATTCAGAAAATAAAGATACCTTTCCCTTGTTATATAAGGAAATGAAAGAAAGATGGGGAGACCAAAATTATTCAATTAATGTGGCTTTTGTTAATGATGTAAATAATTCATGCAAAGTAGCATGTTTAGCAGATAAAGGAAAAATATCTTTTGTACGTTCTTTGTATGAACAATATGGGATAAACGACATCGATGTTTCCACACAGCCTCAAATAGGAGGATGCGCAGCATCGTGTATAAACTCTTATGTTATAGGACCATCTGGAGAAATATATAAGTGTTGGGTTGATGTAGGGAAAAAAGAAAAAGTCGTAAGTAATGTCTTTGACGGGAAACTAGCTAATTATATACTCCCAACATATACAGTAGGTTCAGATATGTTTTCGGATAAAAGATGTAAGGATTGTGTATTTATGCCAATTTGCGATGGCGGATGTATTGAAAGAAGATATACTCAAAATCACAATAAAATATCTTATGATCCATGCCCAATAGATGAAGACGATTTTCTTTCTTTGATTGAGCTATATTACATTAAAAGCATGAAGGATGGAATACAATAATTTTATAAAATTAATATGCAACAGTAGAGTATAATGAAGAAGTTATTAATGATATTAGCCGTATGCTGCAACATATATGCTGGACATGCTCAAACTATTACAGGACGTCTGGTTGATGAAGGCGGGATTTCCATCGAATATGCAAATATAATTTTGCTGAATGCCAAAGACTCTTCATTTGTAGTTGGTTGTGTAACAAGCGAAGATGGAAATTTTGTTCTATCTAATACTAACCTTACTGCAAAAATATTAAAACTGACACACATTGGATATGAAGATTTATATTATCCTGTATCAGAAACGAAGACTAATGTAGGAATACTTAAGCTTAAAACAAACTCTACCACTTTGAGTGAGGTTTCTGTGATAGGAAGTAAACCCATCTTTCGACAAAAGAATGGATCTATGATAACGGATGTAGCTGGATCTGTATTGAGTCAAGTACATGAATTCTCAGATTTAGTTTCTCAGATTCCAGGAATAGTAAGAACAGCTAATGGTGGATTTGAAGTCTTCGGCTTAGGTGCTCCTATAATATACATAAATAACAAAAAAGTACAAGATCAGACTGAATTGAGACAACTATCTCCGAAAGATATAAAAAGCATCGAACTTATTAGTAACCCTGATGCCAAATATGACGCAGAAGGAAAGGCTGTACTTAAGATTGTTCTTTTGAAAAAAGAAGACGGACTGACATTGCAAGTTGGGAGCAGTGCCAAACAAAACAGACGGTCAAGCTATGGTAATGACATGAAGATAGGATTTAAGCATCAGAAACTTAGTTTATCAGCTAACTTCAGTTACGATAATACAAAAAACAGATCTATACTTCCACAAACAAAAGAATTATTCCTTGGAGAAAACACACATCGTTATACTCAAGATCAAACAGCTAAGGGACATTTGACTAACGGTGAATGGCAAATAAACATGGATTATGAAATAAATGATAGACATAACATAGGCGTTGAGTGGAATTCATCAAATAACAAAGATAATGAACATCGTATTTCTATGCTTGATTATCAGCTAAATGATAAAGTTGTTCAGTTAACAGATATTCTTAATGATTATACTAATAAGACGAAATATAATCACGTAAACCTATTCTATAATGCACAGTGGAGCAAGCTGTTGTCGTCAGAATTTAATCTGGATTATGCCAATAATAATAATAAATACAATCAGGAAACAAATGAAACAACAGCGAGTGTTCCTAAATTAACCATCAGTATCGGAAATAATATGTTGGACATTTATTCTGGTAAGTTTGCATTCGATTACAAATTAAACGAGAAGTTGGGATTATCATGGGGAATAGAATGTAATCACATAAATATATCAGGTTCTTTGAGTAGCGACTCTGGGAATACGCCGTCTTCAAATTATAGCGATAAAGAAAATAAATATGCTGCCTATGCAGAAGCTAAACTTAATATGGGTGATGTACTGGTCAATGGAGGATTACGCTATGAAGAATTAGTTTCTGATTATAAGAATTTAATAGATAGGACAGGAGATGTTCATCGACATTATAAAAATATATACCCCTCTATATCATTAATATATAATAAGAATGGTTGGGCTAATACATTGTCGTTCACTTCCCGTACAAGTAGACCAACATTCAGGCAATTAAGCAACTCTAGTTATTATTCAAATGAGTTTATGTACCAATGTGGTAATCCTTTGCTAAAGCCTTCTGATTCATATATAGCTCAATGGAATA
>NZ_KB890638.1 GCF_000373185.1 Segatella paludivivens DSM 17968 = JCM 13650 | reverse complement strand
TGGACATCTTCCCATTACGACGATTGGTTTTATTCAAAGGCTTGGTTGCCTCAAGATGATTATCCAACTCTCCTTCAAGAGCGGCATTAAGAAAATCTTCCAATACACGGTGAAAAGCACCATCTTTACCAAACAAGGCGGTGCCACTCTTAAACTGATCTTTTGCCTGAGATAACATCTCAGAATACTCTTCTTGTGTCATTTTGATAACATTATTATACTGTAAAAACAGCGATTAATACTTTTTATTGTATTAACTCATGACACAGTTGAAATGACATCCTCCTTTTATTATTTCGAGCGTGTTGTTTTTGAGTTTTAAAATTCTTGCAAATATCAGATAATGTCTGCAATTTGTCTCAATTTGTTTATTTTTTGTTACATGCCATTTTATCTGGTATATCATATTCTTTTTCTGTTGTAACAAAATGTTATCGTTTTCATAATAATATGTTTCATTTAAACAGAATTAATGTTTTTAGGTTTTACGGGACAAAATATTTGTATTATCTTTGCGTAAATCAAAACCATTTTATAGGTTGGAATTTATGAAAGATACTAATGCCGAATTCAGTATAATCGCTGAATATTATTCTCAACATTACGAAGAGCTCAAAGCCTTTGTTGCTAAACGCTTGCTATATAGTGAGACCGCAGAGGACATTGTTCAGAATGTCTTTTTAAAGTTGATGTCTATTGATAGCATGGTCACTCCTGTTACATTACCAAGTCTAGTTTACACAACAGCTCGTAACTTGATATATGATTATTGGCGTCATCGCAAGTATGTTGACGAATATGAGCATTATGTAAAGCATTCAGGAGGAATGTTTGCTGGGGTATCTTCAGATAATCCAATGTCGGTCTACTCTGTAAATGAGATCAATGAGATCTTGGAACACGGTATAACATCTTTGTCTGAGCATCAACAAAAGATTTATCGTCTAAATATATATAATGGTATGAAAGTGTCTGAAATTTCTCAGACATTAGATATGAATTACAAAAGTGTTGAGCATCGTCTTGGTTCAGCACGTAAGGAGGTTAGGGAATATATACGCAAGGCTTTGGCCTAATGCTAACATAGTTTATATATATGTACATTTTAAAAAGAGGTCTCAAAAAATGAGGCCTCTTTCCTTTTTATATTATAGTAAGTGATTTACTCCTGTGGAATGTTTTTAAGTATCTCCAAAAGATGATTCCAAACCATTTGTACTGTAGGAATGAACAAGCACTCGTCTGGAGTGTGGACATTACGTAATGTAGGACCAAAGCTAACCATGTCTAAGCTAGGATATTTCTCTGAGAATAGTCCACATTCCAATCCTGCGTGAATACCTTTTACAACAGGATCTTTTCCAAATAGCTTTTTGTATGCCTCAACAGTAATCTTCACAAGTTTACTTTCTGGATTCATCTTCCATGCTGGATAACCATCATTTTGTTCAACTTTTGCTCCAGCAAGTTCGAATGTGGCTTTTATCGCGTTTGCCATGTTGCGAAGATTGCTCATTACATTACTTCTCTGACTTGAAACAATAGTAATCTTATCTTCTTCGCTCTGTACGCTAGCTACATTGCTTGAAGTTTCAACCATATATGCAATTGCCTCGTCCTGGCAGTTAGTAAGCGGACCATTGTCTAAAGCTTGCAAAGCAAGAATTACATTGTGTGAAGCAGCCTTTGGTAAAACATCTTGTGCATCTGTACTATGCATGTCCCAAACCATAGTTGGGTCTGTTACGTGGAATTCGTCCTCAACGTCTGCTGCGAATACATTCCAATCAGCCATAACTTCTTCTTTCTTGTCTGTAGGAACAGCAAATGTTATTTTTCCATCACGAGGTATAGCGTTGTGCATTTTACCAGAGTTCCATTGTGTAAGACGAACTTCAATCTTGTCCTGTTCCATATATAGGAAACGTGCCATGATCTTTATCGCGTTTGCTCTCTTCTTATTTATGTCGTCACCAGAATGACCTCCGTTTAATCCTTTTAGTGAACCTTCCATAAAGAAGTAGTTTGTAGGTGCTTTCTCACGTTTGAATGTAAATGTAGCGGTTGTGTTAATACCTCCTGCACAGCTTACGAATATTTGTCCCTCGTCTTCTGAGTCAAGGTTTATAAGATATTTACCGCTCATGAAATCAGACTTCATGCCAAATGCTCCAGTAAGTCCAGTTTCTTCATCACGTGTGAAAACGCATTCTATAGGACCGTGTTCTATATCTTCGCTGGCAAGGATAGCTAGTTCAATTGCATCTCCAATACCGTCATCAGCACCAAGAGTTGTGCCCTTTGCGTGCATCCATTCTCCGTCAACATATGTTTGTATGGCATCCTTATGGAAATCAAAGTCCACGTCAACAAGTTTGTCGCAAACCATATCCATGTGGCTCTGTAATATTGTTGTTGCACGGTTTTCAAATCCCTTTGTTGCTGGTTTACGTATAAGAACATTACCCGTTTCGTCAACTTTTGTCTCAAGATTATGGCTTGTACCAAACTTCTTAAGATATTCAATCATCATTTCCTCATGCTTTGATGGGCGTGGAATTTTGTTAATTTCAGCGAACTGCTCAAATACATGAGCTGGTTTTAATTCTACATTACTCATTTTTTATATCTTTTTATTTTGTTTTATTTTGTCCTTTTATTGTTTTATGTTACCTTTGCCACTGTTTAGTGTAAAAGATTCACTGCAAAAGTAATAAAAATGGTACAAACATTATTATTGAGCGTGTTAATAATTGCTATATGTGTTGCATTATTATGCGTGAAAATCATTCTCCGCAAGAATGGGCAGTTTTCTTCTCAGCATGTCCATGATAATCCTGGATTGCGAAAGAAGGGTATACACTGTGTTATCGATCAAGACAAAGAGGCTCGTAAAGCAGGAAAAGCTTATTGATTAGCTAATTTGTACTGTGGTTTTATTGATTCAAAAAGTTAAAAGATAAATAAAAATGAACAAGAAAAACATTTTCAAGACCATGGCAGTTGTAGCTGTAGCTACGATGGCTATGACTAGTTGCGACCAGTCTGCTCCAAAGCTGGACTCTAAATCTGATGCCGCTCAGTCAAATCCAACAAAACTTAAGATTGCTTATGTTGAAGTTGACAGTATTATGAGTCAATACAAGTTCTGCAAGGACTATTCATTGACTTTGCAGAAGAAGGGTCAGAATATTCAAAATACTCTTGCTGCAAAGCAGCAGCAACTACAGGCAGCAGCTGCTAATTTTCAGCAGAAAGTTCAGCAGAATGCTTACACACGTGAGCAAGCTGAGGCTATCAATGCTGGCTTGCAGAGACAGAATGCTGATTTGCAGACTTTGAATCAACGTTTGAGTGCTGAGTTCCAGAGTGAGACAAATAAATATAATGCTGCTCTTCGTGACAGTATACAGAATTTCCTTAAGGTTTATAACAAGGATAAGAAATATACTTTGATTTTGAGCAAGGCTGGTGATAACCTTCTTTATGCTGATAAGACTTATGATATAACAAATGAGGTTATTGCAGGTCTTAACAAATCATACAAGCCTTCTGCAAAGATGGCTGCTGCTACTGTAAAGAAATAATAACGTATCAGTATTTATAATATAAAAAGGTTGAAAGAAATTCTTTCAACCTTTTTTATTTGTATTAATCTGTTTTATTTATTTTAAACCAGTTTACTCCCTTCCATAATCTTTGGGCATATATCATTCAATCCACATTTATCGCATTGTGGATTCAGGCTTTTACATGTATATCGTCCGTGTAAAAGTAGCCAGTGATGAGCGGTTGTTACTTCATTCTCTGGAATGTATTTCAATAGTTCACATTCAACTTTAAACGGAGTATTGGCATTAGCTGGAACAAGTCCTAGCCTGTGGCTTACTCTATATACATGTGTGTCAACCGCAAGAGTAGGTTTACCAAACCATACAGCCTGAATTACGTTTGCTGTTTTTCTTCCAACTCCAGGTAGTTTTGTTAAATCGTCTGTGTTGTCAGGCACGTTCCCGTCAAAGTCACTTACCAGCATTTTCGACATTTCCGAAAGGTGATTTGCTTTTGCATTAGGATAGCTTACGCTTTTAACTAATTCAAATATGTCTTCAACATCAGCCTTTGCCATTTCATTTGCAGTAGGATAGTGCTTAAATAAATTTGGAGTGACCATGTTTATACGTTTGTCAGTGCATTGTGCGCTAAGTAAAGTCGCAACAAGTAATTGAAATGCACTTCCGAAATCTAGTTCGGTAGTTACATTTCCCATTTCCTTGTTGAAGTAATCTAATATATAGTTGAATCTTTCTTTTCTAGTCATGTTGCAAAAATACAAAAAAATAGTATCTTTGCAACAGAATAACGAAATAAATAAACTATGGATGCTAAAAGAATTTTGAATTTCTTAAATGATGTTTCAAAAAACAACAATCGTGATTGGTTTCATGAGCATAAGGACGAATATGATAGTTGCAAGGCTGAATTTGAGGCAGGGGTCACAAAGGCAATTGCTGCCATTTCGCAGTTTGATCCTTCGATTTCACACATAGCAGCCAAGGATGCATGTTTTCGTTTCTATCGTGATGTTCGTTTCAGAGAAGACAAACGACCATACAAAGATCATTTCGGGGCATATATAGGCGCTCATGGAAAAAAAGCCCTTCATGCTGGATATTATATTCATCTACAGCCAGAAGCATGCCTCGTTTCAGCTGGTGCTTATTGGTTGCCGACAAACATTCTTACCGCTTGTAGAAATGAGATAATGGGAAATATTGATGAGTGGCGTAAGTGTGTGGAGAATGGTAAGTTTATTAATCTATTTGGTTATCCTAATGAAGGGGATTGGGAGAAGCATAGTGGAAAGGGATTTGGACTAACACATCTTAAAACATCACCAAAAGGATTTCCTCGTGATTATGAGTTTATTGAGTATCTGAAAATGAAAGACTATGCTTGCTGGAAATATGTTTCAAATGATTATTACGAAGGTGATGGCTGGCTAGAAAACATGGTAGATATTTTCAAGACAGCCAAACCAATGATGGACTTTACAAATAATGTTATTGACGATTACGAATAAATTCCTCAGCCCTTCTTAGGTCATCAGGTGTATCAATGCCTACGGTTTCTGCATTAGTAAGTCCAACTTTTATCTTGTATCCGTTTTGTAGCCAGCGTAGTTGTTCAAGACTTTCAGCAAGCTCCAATTCTGATTGAGATAGTTTTGTTATTTCATTAAGAACGTTTGACCTGTATGCATATACACCAAGATGTTTCAAGAAAGTATGTTTCTTTAGCCATTCACTCTTTTCAACACCGCGTATAAATGGTATGATGCTACGACTGAAGTACATAGCATAACCATTGTTGTCAAGGACTATTTTAGGAGAGTTTGGATTTTCTACCGCTTCAATGCTCTCAAAAGGCTTTCCTAGTGTGGCTATTTGTGTATTTTTGTCATCAAAACATTTACAAAGAGTTTCTATTTGAGATTTTTGTATGAAAGGTTCGTCTCCCTGGATGTTTACAACTACATCAAAATTACCACCTACCTTTTGTATAGCTTCTTCAATTCTGTCTGTACCGCTATGATGTTCTGTTGATGTCATCACAGCTTTACCGCCAAACTCCTTTACCTTATTATATATTCTTTCATCATCTGTCGCAACATACACGGCGTCGAGAACTTTTGAAGCCTGTTCGTATACATGTTGTATTACTGGCTTGCCAGCCAAAAGGGCAAGTGGCTTGCCCGGAAAACGTGTTGAAGCGTATCGGGCAGGGATTAATCCTATAAATTTCATCTTTCTTTTTTGTTGTTTGTTGGTGCAAAATTAATAAAAAATACTAACTTATTTTGCTATTCACCATTATTTTGTTAACTTTGGGCTTGAAACTATAATTTGGAAAACAGTGAAAAAACTTATTATATCAATTATATCCTTAATTCTACCATTCATGGCTACAGCGCAGAAGATAGTTCTAGGCTCGTGCACGACACATGACAATGGTCAATATAAAGGACAGATGATGAATGGAAAACCCAACGGCAAAGGTAATACTGTCTTCAAGAATGGTGATAGTTATGTCGGTGAGTATATAAAAGGTAAACGCGATGGATATGGCGTTTACTCTTTTTCTGATGGTGAAAAATATGAAGGACAATGGTTTCAAGATCAACAACATGGTCGTGGAACTTTTTATTTCTCCAACAATAATAAATATGTAGGTTTATGGTTCCGTGATTTTCAGCAGGGACAGGGTATAATGTATTATTATAATGGTGATAAGTATGATGGTTCTTGGTCTCAGGATAAACGTGAGGGTAGGGGACGTTATACCTATTCAAGTGGTGCCTATTACGATGGAATGTGGAAAGCCGACCAAAAAAGTGGACATGGTTTCTTTGATTGGGGCGATGGTACTACGTATGATGGTATGTGGGCTAATAATCAACGTTCAGGAAAAGGAACAAATAAGTATGCTGATGGTGATGTATATATAGGTAATTGGGCTGATGATATACAGAATGGTAGCGGTATTTATAAGTTCCAGAATGGCGATGTGTATGAAGGTGATTATGCACAGGGCGAACGTACTGGTGAAGGTATATTCAAATATGCATCTGGTGATCGTTACACAGGACATTTCAATGAAGGAGAAAAGGACGGTATGGGTACTTATGAATGGCGTACAGGTGATGTATATGTAGGCTTATGGAAGAATGATTTACAGAATGGACATGGCAAACTTACCAAGAAAAATGGTGATGTGTTTGAAGGTGACTTTAAGGATGGACATATTGAGGGAGAAGTAATCATTCATTATGTTAATGGAAGCCGTTTCAAGGGAACATATAAGAAAGGTCTTCGCAATGGTGCTGCTATTGAAGAGGACAAAGATGGAAATCGTTTCGAAGGTTCTTATGTAGATGATGTTCGTGACGGACGTTTTGTTGAGAAAGACCGTAACGGAAACGTCACAAGAACAGGACACTATGAAAGTGGCAAATTATTTTTAGACTAAGACAATAGATAATATAAAAACAACAACTTAAAACTTTGAAATCATGATTATTGACAAAATTGAGAATCTAGTTAAATATATAAATATTAATCCGTTATTCGCTGATGTCGTGAAGTTCTTGGAAAGTAATGACCTCAATACACTCGAAGAAGGAAAGCACGAGATTAAAGGAGCAGACTTGTTTGTGAATGTACAGGCTAACTCTGGCAAAAAATTGCAAGATGCTGTTCTTGAGTATCACAAGAAAATGATAGATATTCAAATTCCACTTAGTGATTCAGAAACTTTTGGATACACTCCAGTTGACGAATTGCCAGAGGTGGAATTTAATGAACAGAAGGATATTGCTAAAGTTCCAGATGTAAAGTCTCAGACTTATGTGACTCTTAATCCAGGACAGATGGCTATATTCTTTCCACAGGATGGTCATGCACCATGTATCTCTGAATCTGACTGTTTGAAAAAAGTCATTTTCAAGATTCTAGCATAAAATAATCTAAATTATGGCAACAAGAAAAGCTACTGAAAAGAGAGTTGCTGCAAGAACAACTAAGAAGGCTACGGTTTGTGGGCACATTGGAATTGTGAAAAACGATCCATACCTAGAACCTTATGAGGATGCTATTTGCGGACGACACGATAATGCGTTGCGCAAATTGGCTCAGTTTACTAACGGCGGAAAGAAAAGTATTACTGATTTTGCCGCTGGGTACGAATACTATGGACTTCATATGTTGAGTAGGGAATGGGTGTTCCGTGAATGGGCACCTAATGCCACGGCAATATATCTTGTTGGTGACTTCAGTGATTGGAAAGAGAATGACAAGTTTCTTGCTCATCGTATTGAAGGCTCAGGAGATTGGGAACTTTGTGTACCTCTTAAATATATTCATCATGGAGACTTTTTCAAGATGCATGTAAAATGGAATGGTGGCGAAGGTGAACGCATACCTGCTTGGGCAACACGTGTTGTGCAGGATGAACACACAAAAATATTCTGTGCACAGGTATGGAGTCCTGAACAATCTTACCAGTGGAGTGTAACGTCTTTCTCTCCATCAACGTCTCCGTTGCTTATCTATGAATGCCATATCGGCATGGGACAGGATGCCGAAAAAGTTGGTACATATACAGAGTTTAAGGATAATGTATTACCAAGAATTGCTAAGGACGGCTACAACTGTATTCAGATAATGGCTATACAGGAACATCCTTATTATGGTTCTTTTGGTTATCATGTAAGTTCTTTCTTTGCGCCTTCTAGTCGTTTTGGAACTCCTGAGGAGTTGAAGGGACTTATAGATGCAGCGCATTCTAAAGGTATAGCTGTGATAATGGATATTGTACATTCTCATGCTGTAAAGAATGAAGCTGAAGGCTTGGGTAATATAGCAGGTGATCATGACCAGTACTTCTATCCCGGAGAGCGTCATGAGCACCCAGCTTGGGACAGTCTGTGTTTTGATTATAGTAAAGACAATGTTACACATTTTCTATTAAGTAATTGTAAGTATTGGTTGGCTGAATTTCATTTTGATGGATTCCGTTTTGATGGAGTAACGTCAATGCTTTATAATAGTCATGGGCTTGGAGAGGCTTTTAGTGGATATGGGGACTATTTCAATGGTCACGAGGATGATAATGCCATTTGTTATCTTACTTTGGCAAATGTTCTTATCCATAAAGTGAATCCAAAAGCTATAACAATTGCTGAAGAGGTTAGCGGTATGCCTGGACTGGCAGCTAAGTTTGAGGATGGTGGATATGGTTTTGACTATCGCATGGCAATGAATATTCCTGATTTCTGGATAAAGTCTATAAAAGAATTGAAAGACGAGGAATGGAAGCCTAGTTGCATTTTCTGGGAGGTTAGAAATCGTCGTAATGACGAAAAGACCATATCATATTGTGAGAGTCATGACCAAGCCCTGGTAGGCGATAAGACAATTATATTCCGTCTTATTGATGCTGATATGTATTGGCATTTCAAGAGTGGCGATGAGAACGACAAAGTTTATCGAGGTATAGCTCTTCACAAGATGATAAGACTTGTGACAGTATCTACAATAAATGGTGGTTACTTGAATTTCATGGGTAATGAATTTGGACATCCAGAATGGATTGATTTCCCACGCGAAGGTAATAATTGGAGTCATAAATATGCCCGTCGCCAGTGGAATCTTGTCGATAATAAGGAATTAGACTATCATTTTCTTGGTGATTTCGACCGTGAAATGTTAAAGGTGATAAAGAGCGAGAAAAATTTTAACCGAACTCCTATTCAGGAAATATGGCATAATGATGCCGATCAGATATTGGCTTATATGCGTGGAGATCTTCTTTTTGTTTTCAATTTTTCGCCAACTCGTTCGTTTACAGATTATGGATTACTTGTTCCAACAGGTAGCTATGATGTGGTTCTCGATACAGATAGCAAAAAATTCGGTGGTAATGGCTTGAATGATGATTCGATGATGCATTTAACTAATTACGATTCTTTATATGTTGATGAACGCAAGGAATGGTTAAAACTTTACCTACCGGCCCGTTCAGCATTGGTGTTACGTAAAAATTGATAATATATTTATTATATAATAATGTCGAACTATTCTGTTAAGGATGGCACTTGTGTAGTAAGAATTGCATGTGCCGTCTTATTTGTTTCTTTTACGTTTCTGTATCTTTATGATTATCAGGATGATATTTTAGCAATGGCACAGCATGTGTTGTCTGATGGACTGACACATTATAACCGCACAATCGGAGCTGTTCTCATTACTGTTGTTTTATGGTTGTTGCAGATAGGTTTCTATGCACTGTTCCGTTTGCAAGGTCGTGCACATGCAATTACTTTTTTCCCATCATTGCTTACGCTGACAGTTATCACTTCGCCAGATAATTCTATCGACGAAGGATTTTCTTTCGGTGCATGGCTTCTTGCATGGCCGGTTCTCATGCTTATTTGTATTGGAGTTATGTGGTATGCACGACAGGTGCAGCAATATGAACCAGTAGATTCTTCTAAGGGATTCCTTTCTCGCCGAGCATGGATAAACTATGTAACCATGTGTGTTATGTTTGTTTTCGTTGGTCTATTCAGCAATCATAATGATGTGTTTCATTATCGCATGCATGTTGAGAGTTGTCTTAATGACAGTCTTTTTGATGAAGCATTAACAACTGGAGAAAAATCAAATAAAACAGATTCAAGCCTCACAAGTTTGCGTATTCACGCTCTTGCTGAAAAAAATCAATTGGGAGAACGCTTGTTTGAGTATCCCCTCGTAGGTGGTTCTGCAGCAATGCTTCCAAATGGTAAGAGTGTGAAGTATCTTATGTATCCAGAGAAGAATCTGTATAAAAATCTAGGATGTTGGTTAAAACAGCATATGTCAACGATGCACTATCTTAAGTTTATACATCGACATAAACTTGCCACTAAGTCTGCGCATGATTATTTGCTATGTGCTTATCTTCTTGATGGTAATTTGGATGCTTTCGTACATACTATAGGGTTGTATTATGATATTCATGGTCAGATGCCAAAGCATTATCGTGAAGCTCTTACTTTGTATAATCATTTGCGGTCTAATCCATTTATATCATATCGTAGTACAATAATGGAAACTGATTTTCAGGATTTCCAGACATTAATTCATAAATATAATAATCCTGTTGAGCGCGCTGCAGCGCTGAGAGATACTTACGGAAATACGTACTGGTGGTATTATTATAATCAGCATTCTTGTAAATCAAAGTATAACTTATGAAATGTATGTTGATTATTTCAGTAATGCTTTTTTCAGCTCTTTGTAGTCGGGCTTATAATAATGAATTTAAATTGGCTGACGCAAAGGTTTCTAGTGGAAAGTTGTTGGAGTGTGACAACTTTCCAACCAAACTAGTTTCTGAAAGGAATGTGTATGTTTGGTTGCCTGATGGTTATTCTGATAACAAAAAGTATAGTGTCGTGTATATGCACGATGGTCAGATGCTGTTTGATGCTAGCAAAACTTGGAATCATCAAGAGTGGGGAGTAGACGAAACGGTTTCTTCACTTATCAGTTCTGGAAAGATAAATGATTGTATTGTTGTCGGAATCTGGAACATATCAGATAAGAGAATGGATGATTATTTTCCACAAAAGGTATTGAAATATATGGATTCTGACGACTACAATGAGTTTAGCAATGGACTTAGAACTATTGACTTTGATGCCGACAAGTACCTAAAGTTTATCGTAACAGAATTAAAACCATATATTGACAGTCACTTTTCAACATATCAAGATCGTGAGCATACTTTTCTTATGGGATCCAGTATGGGAGGGTTGATTTCACTATATGGTGTATGTGAATATCCAAATGTATTTGGAGGTGCTGCATGCTTATCAATGCATACGCTCATGGTTACTCAGAAATTAAGTAATGAACGAAACACGAAAATCGCAGCGGTTGCTTTCTGTCAATATCTTAAAGAAAATCTGCCTAAAGTGAACAGTTCACATATATATATAGATTATGGTGATCAAACTTTAGACTCACGTTACGCACCTTATCAACAAAGAGTAGACGAAGTATTGCGCAATGCCGGTTGGAAAGTACCTTATTGGACCACAAACTTCTATCCAGGTATGTCACATTGTGAGAATGATTGGGCACGCAGATTGTTTGTTCCGTTTATGTTCCTTCTAGGAAAGTAGGCAACTCTATTTTGTTATAATGATAATGTATCTTTGTTTATGGATATTTCAATATCTCCAAAATCAATCATTGCATTAAACAGTCTTATAGCCTTGTATTCAAAGATATCCTCTTCATTTATATCTTTTTCTTTAATAATATTCTTATTTATTAGATAGGCTCGTTTTGTTCCTTTAAGTAGAGGATGCTTAGGTGTGTACCAAGTGTTTCCATCAAATAGGGCAATATTTGTAAAAGAGGTATCTGTAATGAGGCTGTTTTTAGAAATAATGATATCATCGTATAAGCCTTTCTTTTCAACCAGTTTGTTTATTGCTGAACGGTCTGTGCTTTTAAAACTATATTCTATATGGTTGTCAGTAACAATCTTTAGTGTTTTTATATTGCGCATAGAGTATTCGGAATATGATATATCCTCAATACCATTTTCTCCATATACAACCCTTACCTTTATTGTGGCATTATTTTCTTGAGGAGTTATATAATCGTTTAGGTTTATATTTTTTCCCGTTTGCCAAAAGTGATGTCTTGTGGAGTTTAATCTGTCATTATGGTAACTGATATTGCATGCACAACCATTAATCATCTTTATCGTCTCTACAAATTGGTACATATATTTTTTGTTTTATTTCGTTGTATTCCTTGTTGCAATCACTTTTTGAGGTTATTCCTCCACCTGTTTTGAAGACATATCCATCTCCCTGTTTCTCAATGAATCTTATCATTACGGCACTGTCAATATTTCCGTTGATGCATATTCCCATTGTTCCGGTGTAGAAACCACGTTGATAGTCTTCCGCTTCTGCGATTATATCTACAGTTTTTTTCTTAGGTGCTCCTGTAATAGAACCAGCCGGAAGCTGTGATTCAATAATGTCTCCTATATGTTGTCTGTAGTCATCTGATAGCTGTCCACTGATTTGCGAACTAGTCTGTATTATTTTTCCTGTATTGTTTGATATATAGTCTATATATCTGTATTTATCAACTCTTACATTTGTCGCAATCTTACTTAGGTCGTTCCGTATCAAATCTACTATCGTCGCATGCTCTGCGCTTTCTTTAGCATCCGAAAGTAATATGCTTTCTGCGTCTGGACTTGCAGCGTCGGCAGTTCCCTTCATTGGAAAAGAAAATATTCTTCTGTTGTTTATCTTTATGAATGATTCTGGTGAGAAACAAACTAATTTGTCTTTAATTAGAATACGATATTTGGCTTTAGAAATTATGAAGATATACTTCATAGACATATTGGTCTTTACAGGTACACAACATGTGTAATTTGCAAGATAACTATTGCCAGCCATGATGTTTTTTCTTACGATGTTAAATCCTTTGGCATAACATTCTTTAGTTGGCATGTCTATATTCCATGTAATGTCGTCATCTTCATTTATATGTGTTGAGGCACAGTTTGTAATACCATTGAAGTCGTATTTTATCTCAGTATTGTTTATTTCTTCAAGCGGTTTTATGATAGCTTCATCTCCTTTATAGTTGATAACAAAAAGAAATGGAACATTCTGTTGTCCCAGTTTGTTTATGTAATCAATATATTCTTGTTTCATTTATATTATACTATTTTACCGATAATTCTTTTATATCAAAAAAACTATATAGTGCTAGTTTCTTGCAAAAATAGAGATAATTATCTAAACAACCAAATGCTTTTCGGATATTTATATGTACATTTTTGAGTTGCCTAAATATTGGCAACGTACGTTGTAAAAGTAAAATATTTATATAATATTTGGAGATGTCATGCCTTTGATGTACCTTAGCAAACAAATCAAGCTGAAATATTAATATGGATAGATTTGTATATCGAGTGGGGCTTCTGATGTTATTATTTTCATGTTGTTCCATAACAGAAAATGTTTATGCCGATAATGGCAAAAAGAAAGTTGCAGTGGTACTTTCCGGAGGTGGGGCAAAGGGAATGGCACATATAGGTGTACTCAAAGTTATTCAGAAAGCAGGTATTCCGGTGGACATTGTCACTGGAACATCTATGGGTAGTATTGTCGGAGGATTGTATAGCGTTGGTTGGAATGCAAATGAACTTGATTCTCTTGTTCGTGTGCAGGATTGGCTATTCCTTCTTTCAGACCGTGATGATTATTATTCTCAGAATCTATTGAACCGTGAAAGGCAGAACACATATTTCATTTCTAAAACATTAACCGCAGGAAAGAAAAATATCTTAGATGGTGGAGGATTTATACAAGGTAAAAATCTATCTAAACTTTTTACTCGTCTTACTGCCGGATATAACGATTCTTTGGATTTTAATAAACTTCCTATTCCGTTTGCATGTGTTGCAACTAATATCGTTGATAATACAGAATATGATTTTCATAGCGGTGTTCTGGCTGATGCAATGCGTACAAGCATGTCTGTCCCTTATGCTTTTACTCCCAAAAGAAAGGATGCTATGATGCTTGTGGATGGTGGGTTACGCAATAACTATCCGGCAGATGTAGCAAAGAGCATGGGGGCTGATTATATAATAGGTTCAACTGTACAGAGCAAACCAAAGACTGCCGACGAACTTGCAACAGGAGCTGCTGTTCTTACTCAAATCATTGACATTAATTGTAAGAACAAATATGATGATAATATTGCAATAACAGATATTCCCATACGTGTTAATACATCAGGTTATGGTCCTGCCAGTTTTTCAAATGTGGCCATTGATTCGCTTATACGGCGTGGAGAGGATGCAGCTATGGCACATTGGGATGAGTTGATGGCTCTGAAGCGTAAGTTGGGATATTCTGATGATTATATGCCTAAATACCTACATGCTAGTGATGAGGCAAAGGTTCCCGTTGATTTCGCCAATAAAACTGTTGATAGCAGACCTCCTCATGACGTAATAGTGGGAAATCTTGGTGTTAGGTTTGATACTGAGGAAATCGTGGCTTTGCAGATTAACGGTGTTTACAAGTCTTCTTTGAAACCTCTTGATATAGAAGCCACTTTACGACTTGGACAGCGCATTATGGCTAATGCCCAAGCAATACTTACACCTAAGAAGAATATTAAAATAGGATTTGGATATACTTTCCACTATGATGATATAGATATTTATAATCATGGTAACAACGACTATAACATAAAATTCAATCATCATCAGGTGGGACTGAATATTATGGGAGTTAATATGAAAAATCTTATATTGGATTTAAGCGCACATTTTGATTATTATAACTATCGCAATATGCTTGTATCTGGAGAGGCATTTGGTAATAATGTGATGCTTCGTGATGACCATTTTTTTAGTTATCATACCAAATTGCATTATGATTCAGAGAATACAGGTGTTTTCCCAACACGTGGAGCAAAGTTCAATGCAGAATATGCTTATTTCACAGATAACTTCACGAAATATAAGAACCATCTTGGTTTTAGTGAATTAAGCGCAATGTGGCGAATCTCATTTGCTTTAAATAGTCGTTTCACATTGCAACCAATGGCTTATGGGCGTTTACTTTTTGGAAGTGATATTCCATATATACGCCAGAATGTAATTGGTGGTGAGTGGTTTGGGCATTACTTTGAACAACAGTTGCCTTTCGTTGGAGTAGGGAATGTGGAATTAACGGATCCTCATTTTATTGCTATGCAGTTGAAGGCGCAACAGCGTTTGGGAACAAATAACTATATTTTGTTTCATATAGCAGCAGCACAGCATGGTGACAAACTTAAAAACATCTTAGATAAGGGGCCCATGCTTGGTTATCAGTTAGGTTATTATTACAAGACGATATTTGGACCTTTGGGTGCTAATTTAGAGTACTCAAATAAAACAGATTGTATACACTTTTATATAAATCTTGGTTTTGAGTTTTAAGTAAATGGGGAAGATAAATTGCTTTATCCTCCCCATTTTTCTATTTATTTATATTTATTCTGATTCCTATATTAAGATTGAAGTTAAGAGGATTTTCTGTATAGATGTTTGTTATATCACTTCCGTTCTTAAAATGATAGCTTATGCCTGGTTCTGCATATAGGCTTAGTGATTTATCGGCTTTATATTCTATACCTGCTGCTGCGTTTGTTGAAAACAAGAGCCTGTTGCTCTTTATGTTTTCAGTAGTAGAATATGTTTCTGTTCCATAAGCGTCGTGAGTTGTCTTAGCCTTGCCGTTGACGAGTTTTTCTGCTTCTCCACCAGCTGTTGCATATATGTTTATGGCATTATTATGCCAAATGCTATAGCTTGCCGATAGTGGCAGACCTACATAATGCAGCTTTTGCTCCTTTATGTTCTTTTCTCCACGACTGTTTATGGTAAAGTCTGATGAAAGGTAACTGTAAGTGAAACCCGTCTGTAAGCTCCATCTGTCATTAATCTTATAGTTTATGGATACACCAAGTTTAATAGGTTGGTGATGTTTGGTTTCCGTTGTAAGTTCATTGTTTGAATATACGGCATAATATTTATTGTCGTTAACCATTTTATCGGAACTATCTCCATAATAGTATGCATTAGCCAACATTACTCCATTTTGTGAATTGCTGTAACCATTCATTATTCCAGAGTAGTATGTGGAAACTCTTAATTCAGAGTAATGATTCTTACTGTGATGATATTCATATTTATAGTCATTATATACCGGTCCTGTATAGTTTTGATTACTTGATGTCTTTTTCTGGGGCACGTTGTATTCTGTTTCTTTTGTTGTCGTCTTTTGGGCAACAAGATATTCTTTATTAATAGATGCGTCTTTGTTTGCATCTGTATCTTCTGGTATTAATCCAATTTCTTTCTTTAGGTTGTTAGAAATTCTTAGTATTATGTTACCCTTTTTCTTGTAATTCAATAAATTGTTATCACTTTTCTTGACTATTTCACTTACTTGTGTTTCTTTGTTATTATTTGCAATTTTTATATCATCATTGTTATTATAGTTATTTTTGTTGTTATATAGAATAAAGGCGATAGATATTGCTGCTACAGCTATCACCGAACGCAATGTCCACATAGAGACAGTGTTTGCTTTTTGGGGGCGTGTTGGAGCAATGCCACGACGTACCATCTCTTTCTTGATGTCGTCGAGCAGACCTTCCGGGGCTTTTCTGTTGCTGTCCCTTATTCGGTCTTTGATATCGTTAATCCATTGATCCTTCATTTTATTCTTTTTTTAATCTGTAGTCTTTTATCATCTTGGCAAGTTGTTTCTTTGCCTTGTGAAATTGAGATGCTGATGAATCAGCTTTTATATTAAGTATCTTAGCTATTTCCTTATGACTTTTTCCTTCAATAACGAAAAGGTTGAATACTGTTCTGTAGCCGTCAGGGAGTTTTCTTATCATATTTGTCAGCACCTCTTCGTTTAGGTTACCTATTTCAGGTTCATCATCTTGAATGTCAGGTGGTTCTTTTTCTATATTTACAATCGGCGAACTTTTTTTCTTTCTTATACATAGCAATGATTCGTTAATCACAATTCGTGTAATCCATGCACGCAGCGAACCATTTCCCCTATAATTAAATTCTCCTATCTTTGAGAATATTTTTATGAAACTTTCCTGAAGTACATCTTTAAGTTCGTCATCGTCGGGAATATATCTGGCACAGACAGCGGTTAGATAATCGGCATATTCAGAATATAAGCAATCCATAGCCGAAGCGTCACCCCGTCTGAATAGTTTTATTATATGTTCTTCCTTGCCTGTGCCGAATATATTCATATATTATTTAGATGTTGATCTTGAGCGGTATTTGAATGTTGCTGTCTTTTCTCCACTGAAAGAGTTCCATTTCACAGTGAGATCAACAGTTTTGCCTTCTGTGTCAGGTAATGAGTCTAGCTTAAATGCTATTAGTCCGTCTTTCAATATACCACTTTTATCTCCGTTAGCATTGTGATGCAATACTACTTCATAAGGGCTGCTTCCTTTCACGAGGTTTAATTCGTGAGTAATGTTGTAGCCGAAATATGTGCGGAAACGCAATGTTAAATATCCGTCTTCAACAACTGTCACCCAGTCTTTCACTATTTCCAATGGATCAGTTCCATATTTTGTGTCGTTGTTTGTTCCTAAATCGGCAGCCATGTTCTTTGTACGTATACTGTCTATCCAGTTTACGTAAACAGAATTTACGTTACTACTGTTTACCTTATTATAATTCACAAGAGCACGTACTTCCTTGTCACCATAAGGTGGCTTAGTAATGTTACTTGGATACAGTTTTGTACTGTCGTCAAGTTGCAGCATAAGCTTACCTTCTTCGTTCTTTACAGTTACTAGAGCAGAAGGAATTTGCATGTTGTAGTTGTTATCGTCATTGTCGTCGTTTAGACAAGACTGTAAAACAGGCATTGTCGATGCCAAAAGCAATAATGTGGCAATAAATTTAATATGTTTCATAACTTAAAAAGTATTTGGTTTATTACACACTCTAAATGTTCATATTGTATATACCTTGCCTGACAGAATGTTTTTTCTTTTTGCAAAGATAATAATATTACTGCTAATAGCAATTTATAACTCTTGATATAGGTCAATTTAATATGCATTATAGTAGTGTTGTTTAAAATATGTATAAATATACTTTGCAAATTAAATGAATTTTTATACCTTTGCAACTCTTAAAAGAAAGTTTATAAATGTTTAGAATATTATTCTTATTGTTTCTAGGTATTGGAATCGGATATTTAATGCGTAATGTGCGTGGAATAAGGCATGTGGAAAAAACCACAAGGCTTACCATATTTGCATTATTGTTTGTCTTTGGCATAACAATAGGTTCAAATCATGCATTATTGAATAATATTGCTTACTTCGGTTGGCAGGCTGTTGTAATAGCAGTCTTTGGTATCGTCGGCAGTTTCGGCGCATCATATTTGTTTAATCGGGTATTGACAAGGAAAGGAAAGCAAAAATGAAAGAAAATTTATTGTTATTAGTGTCGTTGTTGTTAGGAATTACCATTGGTGCTTTTGATTTAGCGCCCATGTGGTTGCATAACGCATCGTTGCCTATGATTATTCTTTCGTTGCTTGTTCTTCAAGTTGGAATGGGAGTTGGCAGTATGGATAATCTTGGCAGAATGATACGCTCTATTCACTGGCAGATGTTCTTGTTACCAGCATGCACAATTGCAGGAACTTTACTTTTTACTTCATTGGCTTTTTTATTTTTCAGTAATCACAAACTTGGTGATATAATGGCAATTGGTAGTGGATTTGGTTATTATTCATTATCATCAGTGCTTATTGCCCAGATGAAGACTATTACTGTTGGACCTGCTCAGGCTACCCAATTAGCTACAATTGCATTATTGACAAATGTGGTAAGGGAGCTTCTTGCGTTGTTCGGTTGCAAATATTTTACAAGAAAAGGTAGCTGTTTTGCTGCTATTTCTATTGCCGGAATAAACTCTATGGATGTTTGTCTTCCGTCAATATTACGAGCAGCCAATGATAAGACGTTGGTTCCTGTTGCTGTATTTCATGGAATCATTCTTGAAATAAGTATCCCTCTGCTCATTACGTTCTTCTGCCAGTAATTTATTCTAGGTTTCTGTTAGTAGAATAAAAGCAGATTTTTTGGCTCTACCAGAAAAAGTTTTTTTTGATGAAATTATCGTTATTTCATCACTTTCCTTCTGTTTATCGTTATTTCGGAGTGATGATTCTGTGAAGATCTTGAGAGAAAAGTGACGATAAAATTGAAATCACACCAATTTTTTGTCAAATATGCAGTACATGTATAGACACTTTTTCGTTTATGATGGTCTGTACTCGTCTTTATGTGCACTATACTTCGCTATATATTTAGTTTTTATCTCAGAACCCAATTGTAAAAATAGTGGTAATTGTCATCAATTTTATTCTTATAGTCTTATTGATAATCATTTGTTTACCTGCGCCAAGTAATGTCCTTTTTCACGTTAGGCAATTCTATTACACAACGTGTGTAATAGGGTTTTTCACGTTGTGTAACATGGTTACACACGTTGTGTAATCGGATTGCACACATGCTGATGTAATCAAATTGCACACGTATTGATGCAATCTAATTACACAAAACTAGAGAAATTTTAGGTAATCTATTGTGCACTCAGTTTCAAATGATATTTGCAAACTTACAAACTCATTCTATTGTGTCTATATGTGTATGGAGTAGATTTTTGTATTATCCATACTGTTTAGAAAGCCAGCCTTTATGTTTGATAAAACTCCATCAGCATAAAATATGTATTATGTAAATAGCATAATTGCGAAAAAAACACCAAAAACAGGTGTACTCTAGGGCATAATGCCACTTTTACCCCGATAATGTCACTTAATGTCACTCGCTCAGCCCTTATAAACAAAGGGTTTGTGACATTATGACATTAGTGACATTAAAAAACTTTTTCTGGTTGGGTGTCCAAGTTCATATATTGAGGATATCCCCCTAAATTGAAGAAGAACCGAATAGGTTGACATAACGAAATGTCATTACAACTTAATTGGTATTTTCATTAAAAGGATGGTATGCTGTAAATAAGGCTTACTATTACTATAATAATTGATGTAGCTTGACCGTAGCTTGACGTAGCTATTTTTTCTGGTTTATACTTTATGAACTCCTTTGTTTAAAGGAGATTCAACGAATGACGTAGCTGCGTAGCTAAAAAGCAGAAAAACACATGAGAGCTAATCAATTATTTATGCCAATATTTATTAAAATGGTGGAGTGGTAAAGATGTTACTGTTATTTTATTAGTAGTTTTGCATCTGAATATAACAAAATAAAGAGATGAAGAATAAAAATTATAAGCAATTACTTGCTCTTGCTACATGCATTATCGCCCTTGCTGTTGTTGCCGTTGTGCGTGATGGAAAGGTATGGGGACATAAGATGAGCATGGCAAATAAAGAAATTGTCAATAAAGATGGAAAAGTAAATCCAATGAGTTCATTGCCTGATGGAACAGTGATAATTAATACTTCATCATTGGCTAAAGATGTTAATGGATATGGTGGTAATGTACCATTGGAGATATATCTGAAAGATGGAAAGGTTGTTAAGATAAAGGCATTAAAAAACTCTGAAACCCCTGAATTCTTTGCAAGGGCATCAAAGTTGCTTACTGCTTGGAATGGTAAGACCGTTGATGATGCTCAGAAAATGAAAGTAGATGGTATGAGTGGTGCTACATACTCATCACGTGGTATTTTAGGTAATGTGCAGCGTGGATTGCAATATGCAGCCAAAAACGCAGTGAAACCATCTCCTTTTGACAATATGGACTTTAGTGCAAAGAATATAGCAGGACTTGTAGTTGTGCTTATGGGAGCTATAATACCATTGTTTTATCGTAAAAAGACTTATCGCACAGTGCAACTCGTTCTTAATGTTGTTGTATTGGGATTCTGGTGTGGTACCTTCATTTCTTATTCACTAATGGTTGGTTATATGTCAACAGGTATAAATATATGGATTTCAGTAATACCTATAATAATGCTCATAACGGCATTTGTTTATCCTCTTTTTGGCAAGAAAAGCCATTATTGTACATATATTTGTCCATGTGGCTCTTTACAGGAGCTTGCTGGGAGGATGAATAAGCGCAACAAGTTGAAGATGAAACCTGAAACAGTAAAGATGCTTGGAAAGTTTAGAGAAATATTGTGGGCTGTATTAATGATGATGATGCTTGTTGGTGTAGGTTTTGAATGGATGGATTATGAAATCTTCTCAGCCTTTATCATTACTAGTGCGTCTGTAACAGTATTAGTTCTTGCAGCTATGTTTATGATATTATCAATTTTTGTGCCGCGTCCTTATTGCCGTTTCGTTTGTCCTACAGGTACATTATTTAAGGTGGCACAAAACTCAAAGTGATATGATTAAACTTATATTGTTTGATTTAGGTGGTGTTATCTATACCAGTGATCGTGACGAATCTGTGAAACGATTTTCCGCATTGGGATTGGACAATGCTGATTCACGTCTTAATGCTTATACACAAACAGGAATATTTGGAGATCTGGAAGAAGGTAAAATAACAGATAAAGAGTTTCTTGAGGCTTTAGGAAAAGATATTGGTCATGAGATCAGCTGGAATGATTGCAGGCATGCATGGCTTGGTTATGCAGCTGATTTACCAGAAAGAAATATAAAACTTCTTGATACTTTGCGCAAACAAGGTTATCGACTGGCTTTAGCTAGTAATACGAATGAGTTCATGATGTCGTGGACTTGCAGCAATGAGTTTGACGGAAAGGGAAACAGTATACAGCATTATATGGATGAACTTTATGTGAGTTATAAAATAGGTGCATTGAAACCTTCCAAATGTTTTTTTGAGTTCATTCTTGACAAGGAAAACGTGAAGCCAGAGGAAACTTTGTTCATTGATGATGGTCCAAACAATGTGGAAGCTGCAAAAAGTTTGGGTATCAATACTATACGGGCAATTAACGGTGAGGACTGGACAAAAGATGTTTTATGTGTGTGTGCGCACACAAATATTTGATTTAGGTCAAGAAAACGATGCAATAATGATTAAAATCCTATTTATTCTTGGAATGTATTCAAATCCTTCATACCTTTGCATCAACAAAAGGTTAATAGATTGTTTAGGTTTTTAGTTATTAGGTTTAAAGATTGTGATTCGGAATGGTATTAGATTTAAGGTAAAGATTCAAGATTGTAGGATAACCGAGAGCGAAAGCGTCGCTCTACATAGAAATTTCAAATCACAAAATATAGCAGTTTTGGAAGTGATTCCGGAACTGTTTTTTTTGTTCTTAGAAATCTGACGAATAGTATTGTCACTATTAATCGAATAATCCAAAATGCAATGATAGCTTTGATTACTTATATAATTAGCAAATAAAATAGGTTTTATTTTGTGCTTTATTCAAAATACTATATATTTGCAATTAAAATTTATAATCAATTAAAGAAAATGAAAAGAATCAAGTTCATATTGTTCCTTGTTGTCGTATTAATCTTATCGGCTTGTGGTACAACACAAACTGTACCAATAACCGGGCGCAAACACAATTTACTCTTTTCTGACTCTGAAATACTCAGTTATAGTAACCAAGAGTATTCAAAGTATATGCAAGGCGCTAAGAAATCAACCGATGCTGCCAGCACAGCTATGGTTCAGCGCGTTGGAAAGCGATTGGCAGCAGCTGTTGATACATATCTGAAAAATAACAATATGACTTCCGAAATACAAAACTATTCATGGGAGTTTAACCTTGTTGCCGACAAAGAGGTTAATGCCTTCTGTATGCCAGGGGGTAAAATTGTAGTTTATGAAGGTCTACTACCTGTTACGCAGAACGAGGCTTCTCTTGCTATTGTACTAGGACATGAAATTGCTCACGCTGTAGCTAAGCACAGTGCTGAACAGATGTCAAAGAAAGCACGTCAACAATATGGAACTATGGCATTGGGGACTATACTTAATTCTGCAGTTAGAAGTGGAACTGGAGATATTGCGTCAGGAATAGCTGGAGAATACTTCTCTTTTCGTAATTTGAAATACAGTAGAGATAACGAGAGTGAAGCTGACTACATGGGATTGATATTTGCAGCTATGGCTGGTTACAATCCTGAGGTAGCTGTACCGTTCTGGAAGAGAATGGCAGAGCAGGGCGGAAGTAGTAATAACAACGACTTGTTCAGCGATCACCCATCTGATTCAAAGCGTATTGCTGCAATTGAGGCACTTATGCCTAATGCCTTAAAATATTATCAGGCTTCAGGATATGCTAACAATAACAAGCCTGTAAAGAAGTCGATACGTAAATCGAATAGGAGATAATATTTGTTACCTTCATTTAATTATATGTAGTGAAGGTAGCTATTAATTATAACAAAAAATTTAATGCTATGATAGAATTTATTACAAGTAATTTATGGGTGGTTTGGACAATAGTGATGTTTTGTTGTCTGATACTTGAATTAAGTTCCGGAGACTTCTTTGTAACATGCTTTGCCATAGGAGCTTTTGTGTCTATATTCACGTCGTTTGTGTTGCCATTTTGGGCACAAGTCTTGATTTGGGCTTTATGCTCAATATTGAGTATACGATTGATTCGACCACGTTTGATAGAACGACTGCACAAAAGCGGAGAGGATAGGGCAAGTAATATTGACGCACTGATAGGTAGAGTGGGTACGGTGATAGAGTCTATAGAACCTGATGGAAGCGGATACGTAAAAGTAGATGGAGACGAATGGAAAGCCGTTAGTAATGTAACGGAGCCAATATCCAAAGGACAGAAAGTTGAAATAATAGGCAGAGAGTCTATTATAGTAACAGTAAAACCAGTTTAATCATTAAATAAAATAAAATTATGAGTATTGCTTTTTATGCTTTAATCGCAGCCGTAGTGCTTGCAATCATCTTCATAAAGATGACGGTGGTAATAATTCCACAGAGTGAAACAAAAATTATAGAGCGACTTGGAAAGTATTTCGCAACCCTTAAGCCAGGTATTAACATTATCATTCCGTTTATAGACCGTTCAAAAGCAATGGTATCAATGTCTAATGGAAGATATGTGTATACTAATACCATTGATCTTCGTGAACAGGTTTATGATTTTGACAGACAAAATGTTATCACCAAAGATAATATTCAGATGCAGATAAACGCATTGTTGTATTTCCAGATTGTAGATCCGTTCAAAGCTGCATATGAGATTAATAACTTGCCAAACGCGATAGAGAAACTTACACAGACAACACTGCGTAATATAATAGGAGATATGGAACTTGACCAGACTTTGACAAGTCGTGATACCATAAATACTAAACTTCGTGGCGTACTTGATGACGCAACAAACAAGTGGGGTATAAAAGTGAACCGTGTTGAGTTGCAGGATATAACTCCTCCAGAAAGCGTATTGCAGGCAATGGAAAAGCAAATGCAGGCAGAGCGTAACAAGCGTGCGACAATCCTTACAAGTGAGGCTGATAAACAAGCACAGATATTGCAGAGTGAAGGTGACAAAGCTGCCATGATAAACCGTGCAGAAGCCGACAAGCAACAAGCTATATTACGTGCTGAAGGTGATGCTAATGCACGAATAAAGAAAGCTGAAGCTGAAGCTGTAGCAATACAAAAGATAACGGACGCTGTTGGAAAGTCTAGCAATCCTGCGAACTATTTGCTTGCGCAGAAATACATACAGATGTTGCAGGATGTTGCTGCTGGCGACAAGACAAAGACTGTATTCCTGCCTTATGAGGCAACAAATCTGATGGGAAGCATTGGAGGAATAAAGGAATTGTTCAAGGGAGAGTAAAAAATAGAGGTCGCAATAATTTGCGACCTCTATTTTTTTATTACCTTTGCATTAAATAAATGAGACACGAATATGAATATATGTATTGTAGTTGGCGCACGACCTAATTTCATAAAGGTGGCACCTATAATAAGAGCTATCGCGAAAGCTCACGAAGAAGGACGCGATATCAGTTATAAACTGGTTTTTACAGGTAAGGAAGATGACAAGACAATAGAGGATTCTCTATTTGACGATCTTAATATTAATCGTCCTGATTCTTATCTTGGCGTTGATTGTGAAAACCTCAATGAACTTACAGGGTTGGTTATGTCTAAATTTGAATCATATCTTCAACAGAATCCAACTGATACTGTTATAGTCGTTGATGACTTGGCAAGTACTATGGCTGCTGCGATCGTGACAAAGAAACAGGGAATAAGACTTGCCCATATAGCTGCCGGTACAAGAAGTTTTGATATTTCCATGCCGAAAGAGATAAACAGACTTGTAATTGATGGCTTGAGCGATATACTCTTTACTGCAGGTATAAGCAACAACAACATTGCTAATAAGGAAGGTGCAGAATTGAGCAGAGTTTATATGGTAGGGAATATATTGATTGATAATCTTAGATATAATCACAGCAGATTGAAACGTCCGGAAGTTCTAGATAAACTAGGACTAGATGAAAAGAAATATATATTGTTCACACTTAACCGCAAGGCTTTGATAGGAGATGAGGCTCATCTAGAAAAGTTGATTAAGGCGATGATACGTGGAATGAAAGATTCTACAATGCCAATAATCGCTTCTTTGCGTGGAAAGGCAGCAAAGGTTGTTGCTGATATAGTCGCATCAACTAGTTTCCCTTCTATAATGAAAATTATAGAGCCACAGAGCTATCTTGACTTTGGATATATAACTGCAAATGCTTGCGGTATTATTACAGATAGTGGGAATGTAGCTGAAGAAGCAACATTTAATCAAGTTCCATGTATCACATTAAATAGCTATACTGAACATATTGAAACAGTAAAAGTTGGTACAAATGTGCTTGTAGGTGAAGATCCTGACTGTCTTTGTTCTGCTTTGGAAGAAATGGTTGATGGAAACTGGAAAAAAGCTGGCATTCCAGATAGATGGGATGGAAGAAGCGCAGAGAGAATGTTGCAAATTCTCAGTTGTTAGTATTGTTGTTTTCGTACACAATTTTTTGTAGTATTTTTGTTTAAAATTGTGTACGGAAACATAGTTAAAAAATGTATTTTTACTTGTTTTTTGTTATTTCTTTTTCTTTCTTTGTAAAAAGATAATTATTCTGTAAGACAAGATATAAAAATAGTAAATTGAATTCGCATTAAGCATTACTCAAGTGTAAATAAATGCTCCAACTTTAAGATTGAGTGTACTGACATTTTTAGTTAATATAATAATGATAAGTAAAGTCTCTATTTAACGTAATAATTTATTTTCGAATTTATAAGCTTCAAGTTTTTCGATAGTAATTAGCAAATAGAAGATTATTCAGGATGTTTTTTTTAAATGTCGAATGACAAAAATGAATGATTATTTCGCGCCATATACAATGTTGTATGTGGCGCTTTTATAAGTATGGGCAACTACTTATTATTGTTAATGCACACCATTTCTTTGTATGTTTGTAAAAATAGCAATACTTTTGTATTCGCAATGCAAAAAATAGATAATTACACTTTTTTGACGTCTGCACCTGTAGACAAGGTGATATTGACAATGGCTGTTCCTACTATTATATCAATGCTTGTAACGAGTTTGTATAATATGGCAGATACTTTTTTTGTAGGAAAACTTAGTACCCAGGCAACAGCTGCTGTAGGAATAGTTTTCTCCGTGATGTTCTTCATTCAGGCTTTTGGATTTTTTTTTGGTCATGGCTCAGGTAATTATATTTCTCGTGAATTAGGTGCAAAACGGCACAAAAATGCTCAAAAAATGGCAAGTACAGCATTCTTCTACTCAATGATGTGTGGTTTGTTGTTTACTATTGTTGGCGAGATTATGCTTAAACCTCTTTCTATTTTTCTCGGTAGTACTCCAACGATATTGCCATATACAGAGGATTATATGGGAATAATATTGCTTGGTGCGCCTTTTCTTACATCTTCATTGACTTTAAATAACCAAATGAGATTTCAGGGTAATGCAAGGTTTGCAATGTGGGGAATAGTTACAGGTACATTGCTTAATGTTGTTCTTAATCCATTGTTTATATTTGGATTTAATATGGGCGTGCGTGGTTCGGCTCTTGCAACCGTTATAGGACAAATAGTATCTTTTTGCATCCTACTGAGAATTTCATACATGAATCAAAACATAGGAATTCATTTTAAAAATTTTTCGCCGTCATGGAATGCAATTCGTGAAATATTTTATGGAGGAAGTCCTTCTCTTTCACGTCAAGGATTGGAATGCACAGCTACGATAATGCTTAATCTCTCAGCAGGAGCCTTTGGTGATGCTGCAATAGCAGCAATGAGTATTGTCACTAGAATAGCAATGTTTATTATGTCTATTGTAATTGGGTTGGGACAAGGTTTTCAGCCTTTATGTGGCTTCTGCTATGGTGCAAAGTTGTATTCAAGACTAAAGAAGGGATATTGGTTTACCGTAAAATTAGGTACATTGTTTCTGATTATGTGTGCAGTTGTTGGTTTATCATTCAGCAATGACATAATCGGATTGTTTAGAAATGATCCTGATGTTATAAAAATAGGAGGTGCTGCTTTGGGTTGGCAACTCTTAGGATATCCATTCAATGAATTTACAATGGCTAGTAACATGTGTACTCAGACATGTCGTAAGCCTTGGCGTGCTAATTTATTGGCATCGGCAAGACGAGGCTTGTTTTTCATACCATTGATAATAATACTTCCAAAATGCTTTGGTTTGTTTGGTTTAGAGATAACACAGTTGATAAGTGATAGCTTAGCATGCATGCTAACCATTCCAATAATGATATATACATTCAGGGAGTTACGCTAGATACTATCCAAATTCTTTCTAGTGTTTTTGCGAAGAGCCTTGAACTCCGTTGGCGTCATTCCTGTTACACTTTTGAACTGACTGCTTAGATAAGCTACACTTGAATAGTTCATCTTTAATGATATTTGAGTTAGGCTTAGTTCGTCATATCTTATAAGTTCCTTAACTCTTTCAATGCGCTGCTCAATATAGTAGCGCTCTATTGTTATTCCGTTCACCTCGCTGAATAATTTGCTAAGCGCGCTATAATCGCTATTCAGTTGATTGGAAAGATAGTCGCTAATATTCTGTGTTGATTTACTGTCATGGTAATGGACAAGTTTGATAATGGCGGATTTAATTTTACCGATTGTCTGTTGGCGGTGATCGTCAAGAAGCTCAAATCCTAACGTGTTGAGTTCGTTTCGCAATCTGTTTTGTATTGTTTCGTTAATGTTATCATCAAGTTTTACAACACCAAGTTCCAAATCGATAATATGCAATCCGTTGTCAGTAATAATCTTTCTGACAGCCATTTTACAGCGGTCGCAAACCATATTCTTTATGTATAAAACTTTTTCCATAAAAATAATTATTTGCAGTAAAACAAAAAAGAGATTTAGTATTTACTAAATCTCTTCTGTGGAGTGGGTGGTGATGGATTCGAACCACCGTAGGCATAGCCAGCAGATTTACAGTCTGCCCCATTTGGCCACTCTGGTAACCACCCTTTGGTGGGCGTTGACGGATTCGAACCGCCGACCCTCTGCTTGTAAGGCAGATGCTCTAAACCAGCTGAGCTAAACGCCCTTATCTCTGTAAGGCGCGGCAAAGGTAAGAACTTTATTTTGAATATGCAAATTTAACTCATATATTTTTACATCTTTTAAGCAAAATGATGTTTCTAGGTCTATAATAGGCTTGGTTGCTGAAGAAAATCATAAGAAACTTCCATAATACTATAACACAGTAGGCTAATAAAACATTACTTTTGCAGAAGTATTAATTAAACAAAGAATATTATGACAAAGAAAATTTTTAGTGTAAACGGAATGAAATGTGTACATTGTAAGGCAAATGTTGAAAATGCAATAAAGTCTATTAATGGAGTTAATGACGCTGTAGCTGATATTGATGCCAAAAATGTTACTGTAGACTTTGATGATAAGGTCGTATTTGATACGGATATCAAAAGTGCTGTTGAAAATTCTGGTCGTTATGAATTAATATTTTAATTGTATTTATGAAAAAGATAATACCGATTGTTGGCATGGCATGCTCTGCATGTTCTGCCAACGTAGAACGAAAATTGAATTCCTTAGAAGGAATAAATGAAGCTTCTGTATCATTACCAGGACGTTCTGCTCTTATAGATTTTAATCCAGAAGTTATTTCTCTTGAAAAGATGAAGCATGAGATAAACGATATCGGGTATGATATGGTTATAGAGGCCGATCGAAGTTTGGAGGAAATTGAAAAACGCAGTTTTGTTATATTGAAACATAAAACCATATTGGCGTGGATATTCTCTATAATAGTCATGTCTATATCTATGATGTGGATCGATTTGGGAACTAGAGATAATGCAAATCAGGTGGCAATGATAATAGCATTGTTAGCAATGATATATTGCGGTAGGCAGTTTTTCATATCAGCATGGAAAAATCTAAAACATGGCAGTGCCAATATGGATACTCTAGTGGCATTGTCTACATCAATAAGTTTTCTGTTCAGTGTATTCAATACATTTTGGGGAAATGATTATTGGGCAAAAGAAGGCATCGAGGCTCATACATATTATGATGCTTGCGTTATGATAATCACCTTTGTCTTAACTGGTAGACTTTTAGAGGAAAAGGCAAAAGACGGAACTGCGTCTTCCATAAGACAATTGATGGGGATGCAACCTAAAACCGCAAAAATAGTCGTTGGGGATAATATAGACGATGTTCCAATTTCGACTATAGAGAAGGGAGATATATTGGAAGTTAGGGCTGGTGATAAAATACCTGTCGATGGTGTTGTCACAATGGCTGAAAGTTTTATGAACAGTCATGCAGCCTACGTGGATGAAAGTATGATAACTGGTGAGCCGACCCCTTCTGAAAAAATTAAAGATAGCAATGTAATAGCTGGAACTATACCAAGTCAAGGTAAAATACGTATGAAGGCAATGCAGATTGGTGAGGATACTGCAATCGCACATATAATAAAAATGGTTGAACAAGCTCAAGGAAGTAAAGCTCCAGTTCAAAGAATTGTAGATAGGGCTGCTCTTATCTTTGTTCCAGTTATCACAGTCTTGTCTTTAATAACATTTGTTATGTGGTGGCTAATTGGTGGTAATGTATTTCTACCACAAGCTATTATTTCTGCTATTTCAGTATTAGTTATTGCGTGTCCGTGCGCAATGGGATTGGCAACGCCTACGGCACTAATGGTTGGTATTGGCAAAGCTGCAAGTGAGCAAGTTTTGATAAAGGATGCTACAGCTTTGGAAAAAATGAGAAAAGTTAATGCTGTTGTCATAGATAAAACGGGAACTCTTACTATTCCAAATAAAAATATTGATTTTACCAATGTGGATGGGTTGTCGCTTGAGGATAGGGAAAAGCTTAAACCAAACGCAAAGGAAGCAATGACTGAATTGCAAAATATGGGGGTAGAGATTTATATGATGAGTGGCGATAAGGAAGAAGCTGCAAGATATTGGGCAGAAAAAGCTGGTATAACTAATTATAAAAGTAAGGTACTTCCGCAAGATAAGGAAAATATCGTAATGGAATTACAAAAACAAGGGAAGACAGTTGCTATGGTCGGTGATGGAATAAATGATACGCAAGCTCTTGCTTTGGCAGATGTAAGTATTGCTATTGGAAATGGAACTGATGTTGCAATGGATGTAGCGCAAGTTACACTTCTTGGAGATGACCTTAGAAATATACCAAAAGCAATAAAGTTAAGTGGTAAGACTGTTAGAATGATATGGGAAAATCTATTTTGGGCTTTTATATATAATATAATATGTATTCCATTAGCCGCAGGAGTAATGTACATTTTTGGTATTAACTTTCAGATAACACCTATGTGGTCTAGCGCATTGATGGCTTTTTCTAGTGTCAGCGTGGTACTCAACAGCCTTCGCTTAAAATATACCGCTTAGCGCTGTTGAGGGATTGGGTAGTTGTATTGGTCGAAATAGTTGAATCCTTTATTGTTGTACCATGCACTCTCTACGTTTAACTGTATTGAGAAAGATGGACTAAAGTTATATTTAACAGCAGCACCGATGACGTCAGCACCAGGCATTCCCATTGAAGACACCATTGTACCGTAACCCATACCATACATATATGGTTCATACATATACCTATTATATGTATTAGAATAATTGCTGTAATTATTGGTGACACTCTTTTGTCCGTATACCCATGCTTCCCAATGGTCATTGAACTTATATCCTAAAGCTGCATAAAGTGCACCGTCCTTGTATGAGTCACTGCCCCAGTTTATGTTTTGTATGTATCCACCAGCGGCAAGCCATAACTTGTTGTCTTTAGTTAGTGGAGCTAAGTATGTTGCATTGAGGCGTTGGGTGAACCCTCCATTGTGTGGAAGGTTGTGACCTATCGTGGCAAAAGCAGATAAGTCTATAGATATGTTAAGTCCACGATGTAATCCCCAACCATAATCATTTAGGTAAGGTGATAACATTGTAGGGGCTACCACGTCATTGGATTTATTTTCTTTGTTTTCAACAAGCTCTACTTTATGAGCTTCTCCTGAATATACAATTTTAGCAGTATCGTTATAAATTGTGTCACCAGGCAATAGCCATCCCTCACGGGGCGAATCGAAGCTATGAAGCGGTCCCTCGTGGATAACATTTTGAGCATTTGCTGTAATCCAGCATAATACTGATAATATAGATATAAAGATTCTGTTCATTGGGCACAAAGATACTAAATGATTAAGTATTAATGAAGTATGATTAATTTTTTTTATTATAACAATATTAAAATAATGCCGTATGCTTAAATTAACTGAAAATATTTTGTATTTATGTTGGTTTACTTTACTTTTGTAACATTATAAATAATAAACTTATGAAAAAAAATCTGATATATCTTATGTTTTTAGCATTCGGAATGACAGTTCTTCCTGTTAATGCCCAGACAAACAATAATGCCCCGAAAGAGACTTTGGTTAAAAAGGTTTCAACGTTTTGGAAGAAAACAAAGAAACAGGTCTCTACAACGGGAAAAAATATCGGTGATGCTATTGGTGTTGACGAACTGTCAAAAAAGAATAACGAAGATTTAAAAGAGATCGATGGTGTGAAATTTATGCCAATCTATACTACTGATCTTTTTGCAAACAACAATCTCTCTGATGATGAAGAACAAATAAAGATCAGCAAGGAAGAGTTTGCCCGCAAATATCCTGATGCTAAGATTATACATTGTGTAGTTCCTCAAAAGGATTGGATAATGACAGCCATCAAGGAAGGAAGCAAGATAACAGGCTATCGTAGATATGCATATTGTTATCTCTTGGCTAAAGACGGAACTGATGGATATATTAATGTACGTTTCCTTTTTATGGAGTATCGTGATGCCGGAGAAAATTACGTCAAGAGTGCTAGCTGGCCTAAATGGGATCGTACAGACATTATCCCTAATAATGTATATTCTAAACTTGCAGAATAATATGAATCTATTAAAAAAGCTTTTTGGTGGGAACACCGATAAATCAGAGAAAGACAGATTGCGCGAAAAAGTGCGCAACTTTGACGTATTAAAATACGAAGGAGTAAGAGCCTTGAAAAAAGGGCAGTCTGCATATGCATTAGAATGCTTTGAGAAAGCGTTGGAGATAAATCCTGAACTTGAATTAAGGGATTATTACTCACAGGCATTAATAATGAATAATAAGTTGAGACCGGCGTTGGAGCAGTTGGATGAAATGTCGAAAGCGCAACCTGACAACATACTTATATATATGCGAATGGCAAATGTAGCATATATGTTGGAAGATTATGATGTCATGACTCATGCATGTATTGAAGCTTTACGTATAGATGATAATAATTCTGAGGCAAACTATATTTATGCCCGTGCATGTATTGGCAAGAACGAACTTATCAATGCTCTTGCATTGCTTACAAAAGCTATAACAGCGAATGAAAAATATGATAGCGCATACCTATTAAGAAGTGAGACTCTGCTAAAAATGGGTGACTTAAACAGTGCTGAAAATGATGCAAAGTGGTTAGCTGAAAATGCAGAAAGCAGTGAGGATATACTTCTCTTGAGAGCAAGAATAGCAAAAGCTAAGGGTGAAAGTGATATTGCTCTGGAATTTTATGCTAAGGTTATAGAACAAAATCCATTTTGTATTGATGCTTTTAAAGAACGTGGTGCTGTAAAGTTGTCATTAGGCGATAAAGAAGGAGCTGAAGAGGATATGCGACAAGTTCTTGAATTGAATCCAAAGGAACAAAACGGTATAAATGGAGAGTTTACAGCCGAGGGAACAGAAAACATACAGCAGAAGGTTGAACAAGCATATCGCAGTGTAGATCCTTATGGAATAGGTGGTATAGGCCTATAAAATATAAAAAATGAAAGCAAAATGGTAATTTTTGTTGTAATTCTTTTGGTGGAGTCAAATAAAAGTTATATTTTTGCAACCGATAATAACAAAAAACAAAAAAGTTATGAATAATTCATACGCATCTTTTTATTACTTTTATTTTTACTTTGCAAGGATTTGTGAAGCGGGAAGTTGCGTGTAAATTTCGACTTATAGGAAAATGAAATTAAAATAAATACGAAACGGTCCCGCTCTTAAGAGTGAGACCGTTTTTTGTTAAAGAAAATATGAAAAGAATTGCAATACAAGGTGAGATAGGTTCGTTCCACGATATAGCTGCGCATCAATACTTTAATGATGAACAGATAGAACTTATATGCTGCTCTACATTTGAACAGGTGTTTGAAAATATCAAGAAAGACCCTACGGTGATAGGAATCATAGCAATAGAGAATACAATAGCTGGTTCTTTGTTGCATAATTATGACTTGCTTAGAGAGAGTGGTGTGACCGTTGTTGGTGAACATAAACTGCATATTGAACATTCTATATGTTGCCTACCAGACGATAACTGGGACACTATAACTGAAGTACATTCTCATCCAGTCGCTCTGGCACAGTGTCGCAACTTCCTTGAAAATCATCCTGAGATGAAAGCTGTTGAGGCTGAAGATACCGCTGGTAGTGCTGAGTATATTTCAAGTCATAATATTCCCGGATGGGCGGCAATATGTTCGTCTCGTGCAGCAAATATATATGGAATGAAAATATTGCAGGAGGATATACATGACAACAAACATAACTATACACGCTTTTTAGTTGTAAGTAATCCACATAAGGCAGCCTTACTAAGAGAAGTTGATAAAAGCAACAAGTCGAGTCTCGTATTTAGTTTGTCTCATGAGGAAGGAAGTCTTAGCAAAGTGTTAACAATATTAAGTTTCTATGATATCAACCTGACGAAAATTCAGTCCTTGCCAATTATCGGACATGAATGGGAATACTTGTTTTATGTAGATGTATCGTTTGACAATCTTACTAGGTATCGTCAGAGTATTGATGCAATAACACCATTGGTAAAGAATATAAAAATACTTGGAGAATATGAAACCTGCTAACAGAATTAATGAAATACAGGAATACTACTTTAGTAGAAAACTGAAAGAAGTTGCACAACTTAATGCCCAAGGGCTGGACATTATTAGTTTGGCTATTGGTAGTCCTGATATGCCACCGTCGCAGCAAACAATAGATAAGCTCTGTGAAGTTACAAAACAAAGTGATGCTCATGGTTATCAACCAACCATGGGAACGCCGGAATTGCGAGAGTCAATGGCAAATTTCTATAAAAAATGGTATGGAGTTGATATTAATCCTGCAACAGAAATACAACCTCTCATTGGTAGTAAGGAAGGTATTTTACATACTACTTTGGCTTTTGTAAATCCAGGAGAGAAAGTTCTAGTACCTAATCCTGGTTATCCAACATATACAAGTTTGAGTAAGATTCTTGGTGCAAAGGTCGTAAACTATAATTTACGAGAAGATAATGGATGGCAACCAGATTTCGATGAACTTGAAAAAATGGATCTCACAAACGTAAGATTGATGTGGGTTAACTATCCAAATATGCCAACTGGTGGGAATGCATGTGTAGAAACTTACAAACGTTTGGTTGATTTTGCTAAAAAGCATGATATCATTGTGGTAAATGACAATCCTTACTCGTTTATACTCAATGTAGGCAAGAAACTTTCAATATTGCAGATTCCTGGAGCAAAGGACTGTTGTATAGAATTCAATTCAATGAGTAAGGCTTTCAATATGCCAGGATGGCGTGTCGGACTATGTACGTCAAATGCCACATTTATAAGTTGGATATTGAAGATTAAAAGCAATATTGATAGTGGAACATTTCGTGGTATCCAGCTTGCGGCAGCCGAAGCATATAATACAAACAGTGAGGAGTGGCATCAAGAATATAATGTCAATGTATATCGTCGCAGAAGAGATATTGCAGAAGATATAATGAAAACTTTGGGATGCGAATTTGATAAACAACAAGTAGGAATGTTCCTTTGGGGCAAGATTCCAGAAAAATATTCAAATGTTGAGGAACTCACTGAACGAGTATTGCATGAGGCTAGGGTATTTATAACACCTGGTTTGATTTTTGGATCAAATGGAAAACGCTATGTAAGAATAAGTCTTTGTGCAAAAGATGAAAACCTTAAGACAGCCCTTGATAGAATAAAGGCTATTGAATGGTGATATTACAAATATGAATAGATAATAAAATATATACAATTATGGAACTCGAATTACAATCCCTTAATTTGCCGAGCGATAATGAACGTCCTTCATGTGTAATTGCCGGACCTTGTTCTGCAGAAACAGAAGAACAAGTACTTACAACAGCTAAACAACTAGCAGCCAAGGGCTGCCATATATTCCGCGCGGGTATTTGGAAACCACGTACAAAACCAGGTGGTTTTGAAGGTAAGGGAGAGGAAGCTCTGCCTTGGATGAAAAAAGTAAAAGAACAAACAGGCATGCTCACTGCAACTGAAGTTGCAACTCCTGAGCATGTTGAGCAGGCTTTGAAGTATGGTATAGACGTTTTGTGGGTTGGAGCTCGCACAAGCGCAAACCCTTTTGCTATGCAGGCTTTGGCTGATAGTTTGAAAGGTGTTGATGTGACTGTTTTAGTCAAAAATCCAGTAAATCCTGATCTAGAATTATGGATAGGTGCTCTTCAACGTCTCAATCAATCAGGAATAAAGCGCCTTGGAGCAATACATCGTGGTTTCTCAAGCTATGATAAGAAAATTTATCGAAATCTTCCAATGTGGCAGATTCCAATAGAGTTGCACAGACGTATTCCAGAGTTGCCAATGATCTGTGATCCAAGTCATATTGGTGGAAGACGTGATCTTATCGCACCTCTTTGCCAACAGGCAATGGATTTAGGTTTTGATGGTCTTATTGTTGAGAGCCACTGCAATCCAGACGAGGCATGGAGCGATGCTAAACAGCAAGTTACTCCAGATATATTGGATTATATCCTCAGTTTGCTTGTTGTGCGTGATGAACATACTACAACAGAGGGACTGCGCCTACTTCGTTCACAAATAGATGAACTTGATAATCAGCTGATGGACCTTCTTGCAAAACGAATGCGAGTTTGTCGTGAAATTGGTACATACAAGAAGGAACATAATATGACTGTGCTTCAAGCTACACGTTATAATGAAATACTAGAAAAACGTGGTGCACAGGCTAGTCTGTGTGGAATGAATCCTGAATTTGCAGCTCAGGTATTTGAGCATATTCATGAAGAGAGTGTGCGTCAGCAGTTGGAAATAGTAAATCAGTAAGATGAAAATATTGATAATGGGAGCAGGTAAGATGGGAAGTTTTTTCATCGACCTGCTCAGTTTTGAACATGAGGTGGCTGTATATGAGAAAGATGCCAAGAGAATGCGCTTTACATATAACTGCCAACGTTTTACAACATTGGACGAAGTTAAGAACTTTGCACCAGAATTGGTTATAAATGCAGTTACTGTTAAATATACTCTATCTGCATTTAAGGAAATTTTGCCATATTTGCCAACGGAATGTATCGTTAGTGATATCGCAAGTGTAAAGACTGGTTTGAAGGATTTTTATGAGCAGAGTGGACATCCTTATGTCAGTACTCACCCTATGTTTGGTCCAACTTTTGCAAATCTTAACCAACTCAGTGAGGAAAACGCAATCATAATTAGTGAGGGTGATTACATGGGACGTATATTCTTTAAGGATCTATATCAGAAGCTTGGACTTAATATATATGAATACACCTTCCTTGAACATGATGAGACTGTAGCTTACTCATTGAGTATTCCGTTTGTGTCTACATTTGTTTTTGCAGCTGTAATGAAACACCAGGATGCTCCTGGAACCACTTTTAAGCGTCACATGCGTATAGCTAAAGGTGTATTAAGTGAAGATGATTATCTGCTTCAGGAAATATTGTTCAATCCTTATACAAGTGGTCAGGTGTCCAAAATACGCGAGGAACTGAAGGTACTGATAGATATTATAGATAAAAAGGATGCTGAAGCGATGAAGGCATATCTTACCAAGATTAGACAGCATGTAAAAGAGGATCTGGTATGATAATTCAGTTATGAAAATATTTTATTTGTTGCTCAGTATTTTTACTTTCGTAGAATTGAACTGTGAGAATCTTTTTGATACTCAACATGATTCACTGAAGAATGATACTGAGTTTCTTCCTGATAGCTATCATTATTGGAATAATGGTAGATATTGGAAGAAGATTAATCATATTGGTCAGGAAATAATAGCATGTGGTGAGGATTCTGGACGTTGGATGCTCCCTGATATGGTAGCATTGTGCGAGGTTGAGAATGACAGTGTTATGCGTGACTTGACAAAACGTTCATTACTCCGCCAGGCCAGATACGAATATCTTGTTACAAATTCTCCAGATGAAAGAGGCATAGATGTGGCTTTGCTATATTCTCCATTTTCGTTTCAATTAATTGATTGGCATCCCATAAGAATTACTCCGATAAAAGACATGAGACCTACTCGTGATATCCTTTACGCATCAGGAAAAATTATCAGCGGCGATACTATTCATGTATTTGTTGTTCATGCTCCAAGTCGAGCTGGTGGTGAATTGGCTTCACGACCAAATAGAATGGCTGTTGCTAAGGTACTTATTTCAGCTATTGATTCTATAAAGATAATCTCCCCATTGGCAAAGATTGTTGTTGCAGGAGATTTTAATGACTATGCTAGTGATAAAAGTTTACAATATATAAGCAATTTCGGAATGACGGATGTTTCGATTGATGCCCGTGGTAATAATGGGGCTAAAGGAACATATAAGTATAAAGGAGAATGGGGGAGTCTTGACCATGTTTTTTGCAGTAATACACTAAAATCATTGGTTATAAGTTGTAGCATTGCTGATTATAAGTTTCTTCTTGTTGAAGATGAAATTTATGGCGGTGTGCAGCCTTTCAGAAATTTTAGAGGAGCAAAATATCTTAATGGTTATAGTGATCATTTACCTTTGATTACGAAATTCAAACAGTAAACGGCAATATTATGTAACAATACCATAAAAATATTCATGGAGAGTAAAGTAGAAACTCTATTAATTTTTTTTAAAATATTATCTAACACTCTTTTTTATATTATTAATTATGTAATTTTGCATGAAAGCAGTATAGTACATCGTTTTTACGACATAAAGTGAGTACATTTTGCGTTGAAAGAGAAATAAAAAAAGAAATATCATATGTTTGAAAATCTTAGTGATAGATTAGAGCGCTCATTCAAAATACTCAAGGGCGAGGGACAAATCACCGAAATAAACGTTGCTGAAACTCTTAAAGATGTGCGCAGAGCACTTCTTGATGCCGATGTTAACTACAAAGTAGCAAAAGCTTTTGCTGACAATGTAAAGAAAAAGGCAATGGGTATGAATGTGCTAACCGCTGTGAAACCAGGTCAATTGATGATTAAATTGGTTCATGACGAATTGGCAGAACTCATGGGAGGGGATACTTCTGAACTTAAACTTGAAGGTCATCCTGCTATAATATTGATGAGTGGTCTTCAAGGTTCAGGTAAAACCACATTTAGTGGAAAACTAGCTAATATACTAAAGACAAAGAAAAATAAAAAACCTTTGTTGGTAGCTTGTGATGTGTATCGTCCTGCCGCTGTAGAACAGTTAAAAGTCGTAGGCGAACAAATTGCTGTACCTGTATATTCTGAGCCAGAAAGCAAAAATGTGATTGATATTGCAAAGAATGCAATACAAGAGGCTAAGGCTAAAGGCTATGATGTTGTTATTGTGGATACTGCCGGTCGACTTGCCGTTGATGAGCAGATGATGACAGAGATATCTAATCTTAAAATAGCTTTGAATCCTGATGAAACATTGTTTGTTGTTGATTCAATGACTGGTCAAGATGCAGTTAATACAGCTAAGGAATTTAATGATAGATTAGATTTTGACGGAGTTGTCCTCACTAAATTGGATGGTGATACACGTGGTGGTGCTGCACTTTCTATCAGAACAGTCGTAACTAAACCAATTAAGTTTGTTGGTACTGGTGAGAAGATGGAAGCTATAGACGTTTTCCATCCTGCACGTATGGCTGATCGTATCTTGGGAATGGGTGATATTGTTTCACTAGTTGAACGTGCCCAAGAACAGTTTGATGAGGAAGAAGCTAAGAGACTTCAGAAAAAAATACAGAAAAATAAATTTGATTTTAATGACTTCCTTAATCAGATAGAGCAGATTAAAAAAATGGGTAATCTGAAAGACTTGGCAAGTATGATTCCGGGAGTAGGAAAGGCTATAAAGGATGTTGATATAGATGATAATGCTTTTAATGGTATTGAAGCTATTATTAGAAGTATGACTCCAGTAGAGCGTACAACTCCAGAGATTCTTAATACTAGTCGCCGTCAAAGAATAGCCAAAGGTTCTGGTACAAGCATACAGGAAGTTAATAAACTTGTAAAGCAGTTTGATCAGACTCGTAAAATGATGAAAATGGTTACTGGTAATCAGATGGCAGGCATGATGAGCCGCATGAAAGGTATGAAAATGCCTGGAATGCCAAAACAATAATATAAATTATTACTATAATGCAATTAATCGATGGGAAGGCCACAGCGGCAGCTATCAAGGCTGAAATAGCTGAAGAGGTAAAAGAGATTCTAGCGGCAGGTGGTAAGCAACCACATTTAGCTGCTGTTTTGGTTGGTCACGATGGTGGCTCTGAAACTTATGTCAAGAACAAAGTCATTGCATGTGAACAATGTGGATTTAAGTCAACTCTAATTCGTTATGAGGATGATGTCACAGAGGAAGAACTACTTTTATGCGTTGATCGATTGAATAAAGATTCTGATGTTGACGGCTTTATTGTTCAGCTGCCTTTGCCAAAGCATATTGATGAACAAAAAATTATCATGGCAATTGACTATCGTAAAGATGTAGATGGATTTCATCCTATTAACGTTGGAAGAATGGCAATTGGTCTACCTTGTTTTATCTCTGCAACTCCGTTGGGTATAATAACATTGTTAAAACATTATGGTATAGAAACAAGTGGCAAAAAATGTGTGGTGTTAGGAAGAAGTAATATTGTTGGTAAGCCAATGGCTCAATTAATGATGCAGAAAAATTTTGGTGATGCTACGGTTACAGTTTGCCATAGTCATTCAAAAGATTTAAAGAAGGAATGCTTTGAAGCAGACATTATAATAGCTGCAATTGGTAGACCAAATTTTGTTACGGCTGATATGGTAAAAGATGGTGCTGTAATAGTTGATGTCGGCACAACACGTGTTCCCGATGCTACACGAAAGAGTGGATTTAGACTTAATGGTGACGTAAAGTTTGATGAAGTCGCTCAAAAATGTTCTTTTATAACCCCTGTCCCTGGAGGCGTTGGTCCTATGACCATATGTTCTCTAATGAAGAATACATTGGCAGCAGGTAAAAAAGAATATTATAAATGAAAAGAATATATAACTTGATTTTTTTATAACTCTCTAATTTTTACGGGACTGGTACGCAGTGATGCGAATCAGTCCCCTTTTAATGAGACAAAATGTATTATCATGAAGAAGTTAAATGTACTTTTAATATCGCTAGTGTTTCAATTAAGTGCTATGGCGCAGAATGTAGAACCAGAATATATGATATCTGGTAAAGATTCAACATGTCAAATATTTGTTTATTCTCCAGGAGAAAGCGGAGGACTGCGTCTTGCTTATCTTGGTGAGAATGAAAAATGGAATGATGTCGGACAGTTGTGCTCTTCAGACTATGGTCAATGGGGTGCAGAGAAAAAGATGCATAATCCTTTTGTAATTAAGGCAAAAGATGGAACTTGGCGTGCTGTTTGGGGAGTTAATAATACTGCTCCTACTTTTGCTGCTGCGTATTCTGAGGATTTGATAACATGGCGCCCGCAAGACTATCCTTTAGTTGCTGAATGTGGAGTTAATAATCCTATTATTTACCAAATGGATGATGGTGGTTTTGATATTTATCTTAAAACCGCAAAAGGTAAGAGATATATCCATGCTTCTGAAGATTTTCGACATTTTGAGGAAGATTCTGTTGAATCGGAGGCAGCTGATGTCTTATGGCAAATGGACAGAGATACTGTAAATGGAAAGTCGTATTTAGGGAATGAATTTGAAATACCTGCATTTCATCTTAATTATATCAGAAACTGGTTTAATACTTTAGATAAGGATAACCTAAGATATAGTGAGAAAATGGCCGATGATGGAAAGCATTTTCCAAATATAGGTGATAGTATAAATGCAACTATTGATATTGATTTTACAAAAACTAAGAAAATAAGTAATAAGTTGATCGGAGTGTTCTTTGAAGATATTAATTACGCTGCCGATGGAGGATTGTATGCTGAACTTTTAAGAAATAGAGATTTTGAGTATACTGATAAAGATCATGTTGGATGGAATGCTTCGACTGGTTGGAAGTCAGATCAGCCAATAGTTATATCTACGGATAAACCTTTAAGTAAAAATAATCAGCATTATGCAATAATAAACAAGAGCTCACTTATTAATTCAGGATGGGATGACATAATCTCGTCTAAAGGAAACGATTTTGATTTCTCTATGTTTGCACGTTGCATTGATGGTAAAAAAAATCAATTAATAATTTCTCTTGTTGATTCTTTGGGAAATTCTATTGCCGAAGGAAAAATTAAAATAGAAGGTAATGAATGGATTAAGTATAACTTGAATTTAAAACTAGATACAAAAAAGCATCAAGAATATGTAGATAAGCTTCATAATCTTACTTTGATTATAACCGGTAAGAACCAAGGACAGATAGCTGTAGATATGATTTCTTTATTTCCTCATCAAACCTTCAAAGGTCATGGAATGAGGATTGACTTAGCTCAGGCAATAGCAAATCTTAAACCAAAGTTTGTTCGTTTCCCTGGAGGATGTATGTTGCATGGTGATGGGCTGGACAATATATATAATTGGAAAGAGACTATTGGACCTTTACAAGATAGAAAGCCTGAAAGAAATATCTGGAATTATCATCAGTCTAGAGGATTGGGATACTACGAATATTTCCAGTTCTGTGAAGATATAGGAGCAGAACCTTTACCTGTTATGGCTGCGGGAGTGCCTTGTCAGAATTCTTCTGCTAACACAAAGGGTATAGGAGGTCAACAATGTGGTATTCCTATGGATCAAATGCCTGAATATATACAGAATATACTAGATATGATAGAATGGGCTAATGGTGATCCTGCTACTTCAAAATGGGCAAAAATGCGTCAAGAAGCAGGTCATCCGGCTCCATTCAATCTAAAAATGATAGGTATTGGCAATGAAGATTTAATATCAACAGTTTTCGAGGAAAGATATTTAATGATATGTAAAGCTGTTAAAGCTAAATATCCAAATATTGAGGTCGTTGGCACTGTCGGTCCTTTTCACAATCCTTCGTCAGATTATATTGAGGGATGGAAATTTGCCAATCAAAATAAGAAATATATTGACGCTGTTGATGAACATTATTATGAATCTACAGGTTGGTTCTTGCATAATACTGATTATTATGACAGTTATGATAGAAATGCTCCGAAGGTATATCTTGGTGAATATGCATCACATACAAGAACTATGGAATCAGCATTAGCTGAAGCGATATATCTTTGCAATATAGAGCGCAATGCTGATGTTGTTGAAATGGCGAGTTATGCTCCGCTGCTATGTAATGATAAGCATAAGAATTGGAATCCAGATCTTATTTATTTTGATGAAACAAATATTGTTACTACCCCGAGCTATGAAACCCAGGCTTTGTTTTCAAATTACTCTGGTGATAAGTATATCAGCTCAAAGATAAATATTGATGATAAGTATGCTTATCGTGTGGCTTCAAGTGTAGTGAGAGACGAAACTAAAGGTAAGACATATCTTAAGCTTGTTAACGCATTACCAACAAAGGTCTGTATTAAAGTGAATGGTATGAATCTTTCTTCAAATATAAAATATGTGATGTTTGGAGGAAAACCAGAAAGCAAGACAACAGAGAAAATTTCAAATGATGCTAATAATACAAGTTCAGCATTAATAATAGGTAATAATATAATCCAACTCCCAGCTTATTCTGTTGTTGGAATAGAACTATAGAGGTTCTTAAATCTCTATAGTTTCAATGCCTCCGTAATCTATAAGATTTTCGAAGGCATTTTCTTTTTTGAATAATTTCCCATATATTCCTGCACATATCAAAACACCTCCATGGGCGAATATCGCAACATTCTTATATGACTTATCCTTTAATTCATCAAGAAAATCAGCAACACGCTGATATAATATAGGAAAACTCTCACCTCCTGTTGCTTCCAAGTGCATATAGTCGTTATACCAATCAAGTATATGGGGATCCTCATTAGCGATATCATCATATAAGCGCATTTCCCAATCACCCATATTCATTTCTTTAAGTCTATTTTCTAATATTGGATTTGAATAACCACATGCTGCAGCTAACTTTCGAGCTCTGGTGAGTGGGGAAGAATAAACAATATCAAAAGGTTTTAAATACTCTAATTTTTCTTTTGTTATAGCCGCTTCTTCCATAAAAGTTTCTGCCACAGGAATATCACTCCAACCATAACATGTTCCCTTTGGAACTCCAACTTTTGTGTGTCTGATAAGTGTAACTTTCATTATCTTAATTTGTAAAATAATTATAGTGAGTAATTATAAACGTTATGTAGAAACTTAATTCTGTCATTAGAAATATTGCTCCACAACAGTCTCCTGTATAACCATGTATGCGCTTCCATACAAATAGATATAGAAAATACAATACAATTCCTGGGACTGTAATACATATATAAGATAAACCGAAAAAGTACCAGATAATAGAAATAGGGATTCCACCTTGTAACATCAACAATATACCTCCTCGCATATTGAATTTCTTATATACGACACCATTTTTTGCAGTTTCTGCAGTCCGAGCGTATGGCATCATTTGAATAATCTGGGATGTTAGCATTTTACAGAAAGGATCAGCTGCAATTACCATTATTGCTGCATTCATTGGTGAACATAGAGATAGACATTTATAAAATGTAAAGAGATAGAATGTAATTCCAAGTACACCGTATGTCCCAATTTTACTGTCTTTCATAATGTCGAGAATCCTTTTTCTGTCATTACCTCCACCACCAAAACCATCTATAAAGTCGGTTAGCCCATCTTCATGTAAAGCTCCTGTTATCGCTATTCGTGATAGAATAGCTAATATTATAGCTAGATCGTATGGCATGAATCTTGGTCCGAAAAATAATATAACAGCCATTATTGGTGCTGTAATCCACCCAACAAGAGGCCAAAATTCAACAACGGTTTCATAAGCTTCTTTGGGTGGTTGATGCATTCTCCAGAATGGTAATCTTGTAAAGAAAATTAGTGCAGCCCAGATTCGATCGTATAATTTTATGTCTTTTTCTATTGAAACAAGCATTTTTAAAAATATTTTGTTATATGTGCATTATTGAAATTATTCATTTCGTTCGTCATGTTCACTGCAGATTGAATGATGGGGTAGGCACATAGTGCTCCTGTGCCTTCTCCGAGTCTCAATCCCAGAGATAATAGTGGCTTGGCATTGAGTATGTTTAGCATTTTGCGGTGTCCAGATTCATCTCCGCAGTGTCCGAAAATTGCATATTTTAGTATTTCTGGATACAATTTGCTTGCGGCCAAAATGCATGCAGACATAATGAAACCATCAACAAGTATTAATACATGCTTCTCAGCGGCTCTAAGCATGCTTCCTATAGCACCGACCATTTCGAAACCGCCAAAATATCTAATTGTATCAATTATATCGTGATTGCTAGTATTGAATTTTTCAATTGATTTTTTTAAAATGTCGTATTTGTGTTTTATACCTTCGTCCGACAACCCAGCTCCAGCACCTATACATTCTTTAAGCGGAATACCTCCAAAGATACTCATCCAAATACTGGATGGACTAGTGTTTGCAATGCCCATTTCTCCAATACAGATTACGTTACACCCTTCTGTGATACATTCATCAGTCATAGCGACACCTATATCAATTGCATTTCTGAATTGTTCTTCTGTCATCGCTGGTTCATAAAGAAAATTCTTTGTACCATTTGCAATTTTTCGATTGATTATCTTTGGATAGTCAGATAAGTTATGATCTACTCCTATATCCACAATTTTTAATTCAAATCCGTGTTGGTGACAAAACATGTTTACACCTCCTCCACCTTTTGTGAAATTTATCATTTGCTGCCAAGTAACGTTACGTGGAGAAACCGAAACGCCCTCTCTCTCAACACCATGATCGCCACCGAAAAGTATGTGGCAAGGATGTAATAACTCTGGCGATAGAGTTTGCTGTATCAGACAAATTTGCAATGCTAAATCCTCAAGCATTCCTAAAGAGCCTTTTGGCTTGTTTAGATTATCAATTTTGTATTGAATGTCTTGTTTTATATCCAAGCAAGGTGATTGTATGTTAAATCTTCTTTTCATAATTATTTTATTTTTATAGGAATACCTGAAACCATAAGGATAACTTCATCTGCTTTGCTTGCCACGTATTGATTCATCCAACCTTCCATATCTGTGAATCGTCTTTGTATAGCATTATCGCTAACGCCACCGCTACCAATTTCGTTAGTTACAAATATAAATGTCGCATCTTGATTTGTGAATTTATCAAATTCTTCTTTGATTGCTTTTAAAGCTTCGTCAACACTAGGCTGATTTTTGTCTTCACGACTTTTGTCATAAAAAAAATTAGTACACCATAATGTTATACAATCTATAACACAAACCTTATTATAAATATAATGGCGTGAAAGAAATTTTTCTTCTTCTATGTTTGTCCAATTAGAGCCTCGTCGTTCTTGGTGTTTCTTAACTCTTATCATAAACTCTTGGTCCCAAATATGTGCTGTAGCAAGATAAATGGGGCTTGGACTAAGACTAAGAGCCAAATCTTCGGCATAAACGCTTTTTCCGGAACGTTGTCCACCAGTTATGAGGATAATTTTTTTCATACTGCGAAGATAGCAAAAAGTTATTCAATTTACCAAACAAAATACAAAAAACAATGAGCTAAAGTGCTTAATACACAATAATTGAATTGATTTTGCTCATTTTTCATGTTATATAGCATAAATTTATTAATAAAAATTTGGATGTTTCGATAATTTTTACGTACTTTGCAATCAGAAATTAGAACATAGAAAAATCAATAATTATTAATTAATTTTAGAGAGACATGAAAAAGTTAGTTTTATTATTCACTGCTGCTGTTTTAGCAGTTTCTGCTTCTGCACAGACTGTAGAAGAGAGTAAAACATTTGACAACATTTATGTAGGTATAAATGGTGGTCTTGCAACAAAGGCTACAGGTCATTCTTGGATGAAGGGCCTTGATCCTAATTTTGGTGTACGCATTGGTCGTAATTTTACTCCTGTTTTGGGTGCTGCAATCGAAAGCAACGCTTATTTCTCAAATAAACCTTGGAATTCTACTGGTACTGTTGTTCGCTACCTTAACACAAGCCTTCTTGGTACTGTTAATTTGAGCAACTGGTTCGGTGGTTATCTTGGTCAGCCACGTCCATTTGAGGTTAGTGTTGTTGCTGGTATCGGTTGGGGACATCTTTTTGGAAATTCAATTGAGTATGATAAAGCTGGAGCCATTAACAACCTTACTTCTAAGGTAGCTCTTGATTTTGCTTTCAACCTTGGTGCTGATAAGGCATGGCAGATTTACATTGAACCAGCAATTATGTATGGTCTTAATGACAAGTCTAACACTCCTTACAACCTAGGAAATGATGGAACAAAGTTTGATGTAAACCATGCTTTCGTTCAGTTGAATGCAGGTGTTGTTTACAAGTTCAAGAATTCTAATGGTACTCACAACTTCAAAATTGCTCAATTACGTGATCAGAGCGAAATTGATGGTTTGAATGCTCAGATTAGTGATCTTCGCAATGAACTTGCTAAGAAGCCTAAGGAAGTTATCAAGGAAGTTATCAAGGAGGTTCCTGCAGAGGCACAAGCATGTCCTGTTTTCGTAACATTCGCTCAGGGTAAGGCTAACCTTACTAAGGATGCTAAGAAGGTTCTAGACAATATTGCTAATGGTGTAACTGTTGAAATTATCGGTACAGCTTCTCCAGAAGGTTCTGCAAAGGTTAACAAGAAGGTTTCTCAGATTCGTGCTAACAATGTTGCTAAGTACTTGAAGTCTAAGGGCGTTATAGTTAAGGAAGCAACTGGTAAGGGTGTAGAGGGTGTTACATCTAACCGTCTTGCTGTAGTTTACGTAAAGTAACAAACAATTAACTGAATTATATTAGTTAAGATATTCCCTAGTGGCACCAGCCGCTAGGGTTTTTTTATTGTTAATTTCGAGTATTTTTGATAAATCAAAACTTTTTTATGCGTTTATATTACATAAATGATGTATTTGTGAATAATATGCTTTAAATTGTTGGTTGTTTCGTATTTTCTAATTATCTTTGCAAATTAAATAAAGAGAAGATTGTTCTCAATTATGATATTTGTATAAAAAATACATTATAGGTATGAAACATCAATTAAGAAGTACTGTCTGTACAGAAGGCAGAAGAATGGCTGGCGCTAGAGCTTTATGGGTTGCTGCTGGCATGAAGCATGAACAATTTGGTAAACCAATTATAGCAATAGTCAATAGTTTTACTCAATTCGTTCCTGGACATACACATCTTCATGAAATAGGTCAGATTGTTAAAAAGGAAATAGAGAGTATGGGGTGTTATGCTGCAGAGTTTAATACTATCGCTATAGATGATGGTATTGCAATGGGACATGATGGAATGCTTTATTCTTTACCTTCAAGAGATATAATAGCTGACTCTGTTGAGTATATGGTTAATGCTCATAAGGCAGATGCTATGATATGTATATCAAATTGTGATAAAGTTACTCCTGGCATGCTTATGGCTTCAATGAGACTAAATATTCCAACTATATTTTGTTCTGGAGGTCCGATGGAAGCTGGTCGTTGGAAAAACGAAAATGCCGATTTGATTACTGCGATGGTTAAGGGTGCTGACCCATCTGTAAGTGATGCTGAAATGAAAGAAATAGAAAGTAGTGCATGTCCTGGTTGTGGTAGCTGTTCGGGTATGTTTACAGCAAATTCTATGAACTCACTTACTGAAGCTATTGGTTTGGCTCTTCCTGGAAATGGAACTATCTTAGCAACTCACAAAAATAGAATACAATTATTTAAAGATGCTGCTCGTCAGATAGTCAAAAATGCTTTCTCTTATTATGAAGATGGTAATGATAGTGTCTTACCGCGTAGTATAGCTACCCGCAATGCTTTTCTTAATGCTATGGCTCTTGATATTGCTATGGGGGGTAGTACTAATACCGTCCTTCATCTTCTTGCTGTTGCTCAGGAAGGTGATGTAGATTTCAAAATGAAGGATATTGATGAATTGAGTCGTAAAGTTCCTTGTTTGTGTATGCTAGCTCCAAATACTCAAAAATATAGCGTTCAAGAGTGCAATAGAGCAGGTGGAATACTTGGCATCTTGAATGAATTAAACAAAGCTGGATTGCTTCATGGAGATACAAATAGAGTTGATGGTATGACACTTGATGCAACTCTTTCTAAATATTCCATTACAGGTACAACTATTAATCCTGATGCCGATAGAATTTACCATAGTGCACCTGGACATAGATTTTCTACTCAAATGGGTAGTCAGGATGAGAAATGGGACAGTCTTGATACAGATCGTTCAAATGGATGTATAAGGGATTTTGAACATGCTTATACTAAAGATGGTGGGCTTGGTGTTCTATTTGGAAATATAGCTCAAGATGGATGTGTTGTTAAAACAGCTGGAGTTGATAAATCTTTATGGCATTTTTCTGGGCCTGCTGTTGTCTTTGATAGTCAAGAAGATGCTTGTGATGGCATACTTAGTGGCAAAGTTAAAAAAGGAGACTGTGTAGTTATTACACATGAAGGTCCCAAGGGTGGTCCTGGTATGCAGGAAATGCTTTATCCAACTTCTTATATTAAGAGTATGCACATGGGAAAAGAATGTGCATTGATTACAGATGGACGTTTTTCTGGTGGAACTTCTGGATTGAGTATTGGTCATATTTCTCCAGAGGCTGCTGCTGGTGGTAATATCGGTAAGATAAAAGATGGTGATATTATTGAAATTGATATTCCGAACCGTAGTATAAACGTAAAACTAAGTGATGAGGAATTGTCTGTACGTAAACAACAACCTTTAAAGCGTAACAGAGTTGTTAGTAAAGCTTTAAGAGCTTATGCTCAAAGTGTTAGTTCTGCTGATAAAGGTGGCGTAAGAATGATTGATTGATATTGAATATGTTTTAGTAGTTTAAGTTATATATAATGAGTAAAGAAGTAATTACAGGTTCTGAAGCATTGATGCGTTCTTTGCATAATGAAGGTGTTAAGACTATATTCGGTTATCCGGGTGGTGCGATAATGCCTGTATTCGATGCTTTGTATGGTTACACTAGAGGTGAAAAGAAGATGTTTGATCACATCTTAGTACGTCACGAGCAGGCTGCTGCTCATGCTGCCCAAGGGTATGCACGAGTCAGTGGAGATGTTGGTGTTTGCCTTGTGACTAGTGGACCGGGAGCTACTAACACATTGACGGGTATTGCTGATGCAATGATGGATTCCACTCCAATTGTTGTAATAGCAGGACAGGTAGGCGTTGGAGCTTTGGGTACTGATGCTTTTCAGGAAGTTGATTTAGTAGGAGTCGCACAACCTATTACAAAATGGGCTTACCAAATACGTCGTCCCGAAGATGTGGCTTGGGCTGTGAGCCGTGCTTTTTATATTGCGCGTTCTGGCCGTCCAGGACCTGTTGTTCTTGACTTTCCAAAAAATGCACAGAACCATACTTGCGAATGGAATCCAATAAAAGTTGACAATGTAAGGTCATATAATCCATATCCTGCAATTGACAGTAGCGCTATTGAAGAAGCTGCAAAGCTAATCAATGGGGCAAAAAAACCGTTTGCATTGGTAGGACAGGGTGTTGAATTAGGAAATGCACAGAATGAACTTGTCGAGTTCCTTGAAAAAGCCGACATTCCTGCTGGTCGCACATTGCTAGGATTGTCTGCATTACCATCTGATCATCCTTTAGATATTGGTATGTTGGGAATGCATGGTAGTTATGCTGCCAATATGAAAACTCAGGAGTGCGACGTACTTATAGCAATAGGTATGCGATTCAGTGATAGAGTTACTGGGTTACCTTCTACATATGCAAAACAAGCAAAGATAATTCATCTTGATATTGATGCATCAGAGATAAATAAAAACATTAAAGCTGATGTTGCAGTATTGGGAAACTGTAAGGAAACCCTTCCTGCGATATCAAGTTTGTTGAATGAAAATAATCATCGTGCATGGCGTGATTCGTTTAAGAAATATGATGATATGGAAACGGAGAAGGTCATTGAGCCAGGTATTCATCCAACAGAAGGTCCTTTGTTGATGGGCGAGGTTACACATGTTGTTGCTGAAGTTACTAATGGAGAGGCCGTATTGGTGAATGATGTTGGTCAAAATCAGATGATATCTAGTCGCTATTTTAAGTTTAAAAATAAGCGTTCTATTGTTACTAGTGGAGGTTTTGGCACAATGGGATTTGGGCTTCCTGCGGCTATCGGTGCAAGTTTTGGCGCTCCAGAAAGAACAATCTGTTGTTTTTGTGGAGATGGAGGCTTACAGATGAGTATACAAGAGTTTGGCACTATAATGGAGCAACAGGCACCTGTAAAGATAATCCTTCTTAATAATAATTTCCTAGGGAATGTACGTCAGTGGCAAGATTTAATGTTTAATGGTCGTTATTCATTCACTCATATGATGAATCCACATTATCAGGAAATTTCTAAGGCATATAACATTCCTTATGATCTTGTTGTTGACCGTAAAGATTTGCGTTCTAAAGTTGAAAAGATGATTTCAACAAAGGGACCTTATTTCTTGGAATGTTCCATTAAGGAAAATGAAGATATAGTTCCTATGACATTACCTGGAAAGAGTGTTGATGGAATGTTGCTTGAACTTGATTATTAGTATTTCAAATTTTAAGTAAATGGAAAAAAAATTATATACATTATTAGTCTATTCTGAGAATATCGCCGGTATATTAAATCAAATAACGGCGGTATTTACTCGTAGACAAGTAAATATAGAGAGTTTAAATGTTTCTGCTAGCAGTATATTAAATGTACACAAGTATACGATTACTGCATGGAGTGATGAAGAGCAGATAAATAAAATAACAAAAGCCATTGAGAAGAAAATTGATGTTGTGAAAGCTGATTATTATACTGATGAACAGCTCTTTATTCACGAAGTGGCTCTTTTTAAAATTTCAACGCCTGTATTGTTGGATAACCCTGAAGTATCTCGTACTATTCGTAGGCATGATGCGCGTATGATGGAAGTCAACCATACTTACAGTACTGTGTTATTAGCTGGTTTGACAGAGGATATCGCTGACTTATTTAATAAATTAAACGATTTTAAATGTCTACTACAATATACAAGAAGTGGCCGTATAGCAGTGACAAGAAGTTTTGATGAACCTATATCTGATTTCTTACACGAACAGGAGAGTAAAGATAATGACTGATATTTTGGATAAAGTTGGTTGCTATAAATTTTTAGCTGAGCCTTTTCATTGCGACTTTTCGAAACATTTGTTTATGGGACATCTGGGAAATCATATGTTGAATGCAGCTGATTTCCATTCTAATGAGCGTGGATACGGGATGAGCTATTTAAATCCAATTCACAAGACTTGGGTCCTGTCAAGGTTGGCAATAGAAATGACTGATATGCCTATATCATATGATAAGTTTAATATTGAGACATGGGTAGACGGTGTTATGAAATTTTTCACAAGTCGAAATTTCACAGTTGTTAATTCTGATTCAAATAAGATTTATGGATATGGTAAGAGCATTTGGGCTATGATAGACACTGATACGCGTCAGCCTGTTGACATATTAGCTGTTCATGATGGTCTTATTCTTGACTATGTTGATAAAGAAAAACAATGTCCTATCGCTAAATGTTCACGAGTTAAGATGTCTGCAGATGCAAAGCTTGTAAGGACCATAGATACAAACTATAGTGATGTTGATATAAATGGACATATCAATAGTGTAAAATATATTGAACATATTCTTGATTTATGGAATTTAGATTGGTATCTTCATAATACAATTAAACGCTTTGAAATTGCATATGTTGCAGAAAGTCACAGTGGAGATAAATTGAATTTTTACAGTGAGCATACTTCTGAAGATGAATATTGCATAAGAATAACAAAAAGTTCTAAAATAAATGCTGATGAAGTCGAAGTTGTTAGAAGTATGGTTAATTTTGTAAAAGATTGAAAGAATGTTTGGTAGTTTCGTTTTAAAGTGTTACCTTTGCGTACGAAAAATATTTGAAATCCCTAGCTGAAACCTTGGATAGGTAGTGGAATGGATCTATAAAACGACTGTCTTTGGAAAAGACAGGCATGATTCTAAGGGATAATAATAACCCGCGATCCCTTAATGAGGGCGCACATTTTTTTTAAAATATGGCAGAAATGAATTTTGGTGGAGTTGTAGAAACTGTTGTCACCAGTAAGGAATTTTCTTTGGAGAAGGCTCGTGAAGTACTAAAAAATGAAACGATTGCCGTAATTGGTTATGGTATTCAGGGACCAGGTCAGGCTTGTAACTTGCGTGATAACGGATTTAATGTTATCGTAGGTCAGCGTGAAGGTAAAACTTATGAAAAATGTCTTGCAGATGGTTGGGTTCCAGGAAAGACTCTTTTCTCAATTGAGGAAGCTGTACAAAAAGGTACAATTGTTTGTATGTTGCTTTCTGACGCTGGTCAGATTGCTGTTTGGCCAAAAATTAAGCAGTATCTAACTGCTGGCAAAACTTTGTATTATTCTCATGGATTTGCTATCAATTGGCAAGATCGTACAAATGTCATTCCACCAAAGGATATTGATGTCATAATGGTTGCACCTAAGGGTTCTGGTACTTCTCTTCGTACCATGTTCTGTGAAGGTCGTGGATTGAACTGTTCTTATGCTGTTTATCAGGATGCGTCTGGTCATGCAGAGGACAAGACTATAGCATTTGGTATTGGTATCGGTGCTGGATATTTATTTAAGACTACATTCCAGCGTGAGGCTACATCTGATCTGACTGGTGAAAGAGGTTCTTTGATGGGTGCCATTGAGGGATTGCTTGAAGCACAGTATGATGTATTGCGTGAAAATGGTCACACTCCATCTGAGGCTTTCAATGAAACTGTTGAAGAATTAACTCAAAGTTTGATGCCATTGTTTGGTGCTAAGGGTATGGATTGGATGTATGCTAACTGTTCTACAACAGCGCAGCGTGGTGCTCTTGATTGGGCTCCTCGTTTCCGTGAAGCTATTAAGCCAGTTATGCAATGGCTATACCTTAGTGTAAAGACTGGTAATGAGGCTCAGATTTCTATTGATAAGAATTCTATGTCTGATTATCGTGAGAAGTTGAATGCTGAATTAGCGGCTATGCGCAACAAGGAAATGTGGCAGGCTGGTAATACAGTTCGTAAACTTCGTCCTGAAAATAATTAATTTTTTTCTCGTACATAATGTTGTAAGGGGAAGTTTCCTGTGAGGGAGATTTCCCTTTTTTGTATATTGTTACTCATAGTACTCTTTATAATTTCATAATCGTTTTGCATAATATATATAGTTTGTTGTTTTGGTTAAATAGTAAACCATAAATGCTTTATTATTACTAAAAGTTTTTTTATGTAAATGGTTTTTCGTTAATTTAGGGGTGATATCCTCTATAAACCTAATCTGGCTAAAGACAGTATTTCTGATAATGATTTGTTTACCAGCTCTAAGTAGTATCCTTTTTCATGTTCAACAATTCTATTACACAACGAGTGTAATTGAATTACTCACGTTATGTAACACGGTTACACACGTTGTGTAATCGAGTTACCTACGTTGTGTAATCGGGTTGCACACATGCTGATGTAATTTAATTACATATATACTGATGTAGTAGAATTGTATATTTGCTGATGTAATCCGATTGCTCAAAAGGCTTTGAAATTTGGGTAGGCGTTTGTGCATTCAGCTTCGAAAGTTATTTCCACACTTTCAAATTGATTCTATCATATTTATTATTTGTATGTAATGGTTTTTTGAACTAGATATGCTGTTTAGAAAAGTCAATCTATATATTTGATAAAACTCAATCAGTGTAAAAAATATGTATGGTGTAAATAGCATAATTGCTAAAAAAACACTAAAAAAAGGTGTGCTTTGGAGTTTAATGTCACTTTTAGGCCGATAATGTCACTTAATGTCACTCGCTCANCCCTTATAAACAAAGGGTTTGTGACAAAGTGACATTAGTTACATTGAAAAAACTTTTTCTGATAGAGAGTCCAATTCTATTCCTTGAAGTACATCACCCCCTAAATTGACTAAGAACAGTGGTAATAATAAAATTACATGAATATCATATATGATTAATGTAAAACATTGATAATTACTACGTTTACTAATGCATGTCTATTAGATATCCTACATGTTCCTTTTTATAATTTTCACGCTGGAATAATATCGTAACTTATATTATAAGTAAACCTGAGTGTTGCGCGTAAAGACTACTTATCATTGATCATGATATATCCACAATCATTAATGATGTATTCTTCATTAATTAAAAATTCTAATGCTTCATCCAACTGCCTGTCAGGAATGTTCATTTCATTTAGTTCTGTAATATGATGCTTTTTCCCGTCTTTCAACATTTCAAGTATTCTTTTCTTCGGTAAAGAAATTCTATCTTCTGAAGCTTGGTCTGTATTGTGCTCAAGACAAACATCACATAATCCACAGTCATTACTGTCTGTTTCACCAAAATATCTTAATAACTGTCTACTTCTGCATACATTATCATTTTTGGCATATTCTATGATTGCCTCAATCCTCTTTACAAATTCAATTTTTCTGTCTTCATACACACTCTTTGAGATGATAATCCTTTCACCGTCATCTCTACTCTTTGAATATGAGATGTAAGGTGTTTTCCGTTGTGGAATAAAATGAATTATCCTTTTCATGGTCAGATTCTTTAATATCAAATATACCTGTTGTTGTGTAAGTCCTGATTTTTGAGCGACTAGCACTTCATCAATATATGTGTAATCATTGAAAAGTCCACCGTACAGACGGAGTAGGGTAGTTATTACTTTATCTTCATTATTTGTAAGATTTTCAAGTATGTAAAGCTGATTGCGACTAAGTAGGAATATAAGTCTTGCACTGTTTTTAGGATCGTTTTCATAAACAATATAACCTGCTCTTTCTAAAATTCTTAATGATGAGTCAACAAGAATCATGGACAGTCCAAAGTTATGGCAGAATTTGCCTATATCAAAAGCGAATGTATGTCCTATGCCGCTACCGACACCTATCTGATAGAAATAAGCTAAACTGTCATATACCTTTCTAACATATTCCTTTTCAGGGAAGTTATCAGTAACACGTTTATGTAACTTTCTACAATCTCCGTCATTGTATAGCAAGACAGCATAAGCTTTTTTGCCATCTCGTCCCGCACGTCCTGCTTCTTGAAAATAGGCTTCAATTGAGTCTGGACAGTCTATATGGATAACTATTCTTACATTCGGTTTATCTATACCCATACCGAATGCATTTGTAGCCACTATTACGCGTGTTGTATCATTCTGCCATTCCTTTTGTCGTAAGTCTTTTGTGTAATGTTCTAGCCCTGCGTGATAGTAAGTTGCTTCAATATCATTATCTTTAAGCATTTGAGCGATTTCTTTTGTGCGTTTTCTGCTTCTTACATAAACAATTGCGGAACCTTTTACAGAATTTAGAATATGAATAAGTTGTTGGTCTTTATCTGATGTAAGTCTTACAACATAAGTTAGATTCTTTCTCTCAAAACTCATGCGGAAGACATTCTTTTCCTTAAATCCCAGTTTTTCCTGTATGTCATCAATAACTTCAGTTGTGGCAGTAGCTGTTAATGCCAATATGGAAACATCTGGTTTTAGTTTGCGTATATCTGAAATGTTAAGATAGGATGGTCTAAAGTCATATCCCCATTGACTTATACAGTGGGCTTCGTCTACAGTGATGAAACTCACCTTCATGTGCTTTAATTTGGCTTGGAAAAGCTCTGATGCAAGTCTTTCGGGTGAGACATATAAAATCTTCACTCCTCCAAATACGGCATTTTCAAGAACCTTTATTATTTTAGGTCTTGTCATACCAGAATATATAGAAGCAGCTTTGATACCAAGTTTTAGCAGGTGGTCAACTTGGTCTTTCATTAATGCAATAAGTGGAGTGATAACAATGCACACTCCATCCATTGCCAATGCCGGTACTTGAAAAGTTATAGATTTTCCTCCACCTGTAGGCATTAGCCCAAGGGTATCATGTCCGGCATAAATACTTTCAATAATATCTTTTTGTATTCCCCGGAAATCAGGATACCCCCAATATTGTTGTAGTATCTGCCGGCATTCCATTATAATTCAGCCTTATATTCTTCTTTTATTTCTTCTGGACGAATGTCTTCTATCTGTAATTGAATTTGGTTTCGCTTAAAAACATTTTCTTCAATTGTATATACTATATCAAACGATCTTTTACTTTTTATGTATCGTGCGGATGCACTTTGACCGAATGCTATTCCGTTTACAACATCACTTGACTTAGAATCAACAAGTTCCAGTTTTATATGTTCCTGCTCTCTTCCTACAACTTTACTAGTACCATAATCATAAACACCAAGAGTGCAAAATAATGGTTTGGTGCATTCCGGACCAAAAGGAGCGAAACGTTTTAAGTCGTTGTGGAGCTTTTTAGTTATGTCTTTGAAATCTATATGACTATCAATATTGATATTAGCCTCTGTCTGTTCCGGTTCTATGTGCTCTTCAACATATTTTTGGAATCTTTCTCTAAACTTCGGTATATCATTCCATTTTAGAGTTAAACCAGCTGCATATGTGTGACCGCCAAAATTAAGAAGTAAATCACGGCAACTCTTAATCGCAGCATAAACGTCAAAGCCTGTTACACTACGGGCTGACCCAGTTGCAAATTCACCGTCTTTAGTTAGAACAACAGTTGGACGAAAGTACATCTCTGTGAGGCGAGAGGCTACAATGCCGATAACACCTTTCTTCCAGTTTTCGTCATAAAGAACAATGCTTGAATGATGCTTCTGATTCTCAAGTTTTGAGACAATCGTATTAGCATCTTCTGTCATTTGCTTGTCAATATCCTTACGTAGCTCATTATATTCATCAATATGCTTCGCCTTTTTTATTGCCACTCCATAGTCTTTTTCTATAAGCAAGTCAACGCTTTCCTTTCCATTTTCCATTCTTCCAGAAGCGTTTATTCTTGGTCCAATCTTGAACACGATGTCGCTCATGGATATTTCTCGCCCGTTTAGACCACAAATATCAATAATAGCTTTCAGACCTATGCTTGGATTTTGGTTTAACTGTTTTAGTCCATGAAATGCAATTATCCTGTTTTCATCTGTTACGGGAACAATATCAGCTGCTATCGAAACAGCGCATAAATCGAGTAAAGGAATAAGATTTGAAAATGGAATGCCATTGTTCTTAGCCCAACCCTGCATGAATTTGAATCCTACGCCACATCCACATAGGCTTTTATATGAGAATGTGTCATCATGTCTCTTTGGATTTAATATAGCTACAGCTTGTGGCATTGTCTCGTCTGGAACATGATGGTCACAAATAATAAAATCTATACCAAGGCTTTTGGCATAGTCTATTTCCTTGATTGCTTTTATACCGCAGTCAAGTATTATAATAAGTTTTACACCAGTTTCATTCGCATAGTCTATTCCTTTTTTACTTACTCCATATCCTTCATCATATCTGTCAGGTATGTAATAGTCTATGTTAGAATAGAACTGTTGAAGAAACTTGTACACCAGTGCAACAGCAGTGCATCCGTCAACATCGTAATCTCCATATACAAGAATACGCTCTTTCCTGCCCATTGCATCATTCAGACGTTCTACTGCTATATCCATATCTTTCATGAGAAATGGATTTATGAGATCGGCTAATTGTGGGCGAAAGAATTTCTTGGCAGCGTATTCGGTATTAATACCGCGCTTGATAAGGAGTTGTGCTAGAATAGGACTGATACTCAACTTGTCACCAAGTTCTTTAGCTGCTTGTTTCTCTTCTGGTGTAGGTGGTTCGTAATTCCATTTGAAATGCATTTATATCGTTTTTATTTTCTTCTTGGTTATAATATGCTTAAAACATATGTCTTTTATGATTTTTTATTGCTTATGAAATAAAAAACTGTGCTCAAAGTTACAAAATAAAAACAAAAAAAAAGCACAAACTGAAATGTTTTTTCAGTTTGTGCCTTCTATTTCTTTTTGATATCAAATGTTAGATACCAAGTTTTTTGCGGATATCATTTGGTATGGCATTCTTATTAACCATGAAGTCCATAGTGTTTGCTGCTATAAAGTTCTTTGTCATATACCAAATTCCCTTATATTCACCAGCTTCTCCCCATGAGTTTTTAACCATGTAATATTCTTTGCCATTCTGGTCCTTGGCGATACCGTATATAAGCATACCGTGATCATCTGTAAGTTCCCAGTTGTCATATCTTTCCTGACGCATTTTCTGTGTAGGTATTATTTCTGGAACTTTGCAGCCCAAAGAGTCTATCATATTATTCTTCTGAGTCTTTGTTAGTTTCAGCCAACGAGCCATGTCGCTACCTGTAAGGCTTTGTACTTTCTTTGTGTCTGTATTGTAAGCAAGTCCATCACGTGTGAAACCGTCTTCAGACACGTCACCACCCCACGCTACAGTATATCCATTCATTACAGCATTATCAATGATACGCATCATGTCTTCCATAGGAATATTCCATGAAAGAGGGTTGCGCCAATTGTCCTGAACTTCAACAGCAAATCCCTTCCAGAAAGGGTGATGTGTATAACTTGTTATACTTGCATAATCGTCAGCGTCAATACCAAGGCTTGTAGCGAAAGACTTAGGAGTATAATTCTTTCCTTCATAAGTAAATTTTTCTGGGCACTTGCCTAGGTAAGCATCAAGGATACCTTGTAGTCCAGTTTTCCATTGAGTAGACAACTTCTTTGAATCGCTTTTTGCAACAGCCATTACATAAGGAGTCATTAAACTGAAAAACTCATTGTAATTGTTTAGTGAATCACCATAAAGACTACCTGCAAATGGCATTGCATTTTCTGGACAGATACCGTAATGCTCAAGGCAATACAATGGATCATATGAGCTACCGCCTTCTGCAAATTGGCAATCTCCATGTAAGCGTACTACCTGAATAGCACGATCCATATAAGTCTTATTAGCAACAAATGATTCGCAAAGATCATAAGTCTTGCCTGTCTTCTTAAGAATCTCAGCCTCAAAGAAACTTAGTGTAGAATAGTTCCAACACGTGCCACTACGACTTTGATTTTTAATACTTGTAATTTTGTTCTCTCTTACTACAGTGAATACCGGCTTGTTTACATTTTTCTCAGCCTTCTTTTCCTGTGCTGTCGCACCTACTGCCGTTAAGGCAAGGAGTGCCATTACTAATAATTTTCTCATTTAAACCAATATAATGTTATTTATTATCCATAAAATTCTCTACGTCTTTTGGATGATAAGGTATACGATCCTTACCGATGAATCTACATCCGTCTTTTGTTATTAAAACGTCATCCTCTATTCTTATTCCTCCAAAGTCCTTATAAGTCTCTAATTTATCAAAATTTAGGAAATCTTTACAGTGTCCGTTTGCTTTCCATTCGTCAATAAGTGCTGGGATGAAATATATTCCAGGTTCGTCTGTAACAACGAAACCTTCTTCTAGTCTGCGTCCCATTCTAAGACAGTTTGTTCCGAATTGCTCTAGGTTAGGACGAGTTTCTTCGTCAAATCCTACGTTTATTTGGTCAAGACTTTCCATATCATGTACATCCATTCCCATCATGTGTCCTAATCCGTGTGGAAGGAACATTGCATGTGCTCCGGCTTTAACTGCTTCGTCTGTATTTCCCTTGGTAAGCCCAAGTTCCTTTAATTTGTCAAACATAAGTCTGCAAACAGCAAAGTGTACATCTGCATATTTTGTTCCTGGTTTTGCTACGTCCAAAGTATAGTCGTGACATGCTTCTACAATTGAATATATTTCCAGTTGCTTTTGGGTGAACTTTCCACTTACAGGCATTGTTCGTGTATTGTCGCTGCAGTAGTTGTTTATTGTTTCTGCACCTGCGTCACAAAGCACAAGTCTACCTTCTTCAAGCACATTCATTGATGGTGCACCATGCATGATTTCACCATGCTGGGTATATATAGTAGGGAAACTAACCATAGAACCATAAGAATTTGCAATGCCGTCAACCTGTCCCCCGATAAATTTCTCAGTGACTCCTGGTTGAGTGAGTCTCATAGCAGTGGTGTGCATCTTATATCCTATTACGGCAGCACGTTCAAGTTCCTCAATTTCTTGTGGTTCCTTTGTAGAGCGCATCTTCACAACAGCCTTAATTAGCGGCATGCTTGCTGATTCTTTCTGTTGGCAAGGATGTATACCTAGCAAGTCGAATATCTGAATCTTAATGTCATGTCTATATGGTGGCAGAATATGTATCTTGCGGTGTTTGCTCATTGCATCATTGCAAATCAACTTTAGGCTTTTCATTTGAGCAGAATCTGTTGTACCAGCCTTTTGTGCCATGTCGTGAATGCTGTCAACTGCCCCAAACCAAACAATATCCTCTATATCTATATCGTCACCAATTAGTATATCTTTGTCATTGTCAATATCTATTACTCCAACTAGACCATCTCTTTGAAGTCCAAAATAATATAAAAACGATGAATCCTGGCGAAAAGGGTGATACCCATTGTTTGGAAAGTTGGCTGGTGATTCATTGTTTCCGAAAAGAATGATGACGCCATTCTTAACGAGCTTTTTAAGTTCGTTACGGCGTCTCACATAAGTAGCTGTATCAAACATATAATGCGAATTTTTTGTTGTTTTGCCTACAAAGTTACACTTTTTTAATTAAAAAACACTATCTTTGCAAGAAAATTGAATAAATTGGTGCAAAATTATTAGAATATATGGTTATTACTCGAAATATTGGTCTTGTTCTTGAAGGTGGGGGAATGCGCGGAGTTTTTACAAGTGGTGTTCTTGATGCTTTCATGAAGCATAATATTTATTTTAAATATATTGTTGCCGTTTCTGCTGGAGCATGTAATGGAATGAGTTATGTTAGCCGCCAACCACGACGTGCGCGTATTTCAAATATTGATTATCTTGCGCGTTATAATTATATAGGCATCCGTCATCTTGTTTCACAGGGATGTATTTTTGATAGCAAACTTCTTTATGATAAGTTTCCTAACAAACTCTTACCTTTTGATTTTGATGAATATTTTAAACATTCACAAAATTTTGAGATGGTAACAACAAATTGTCTCACAGGTAAACCTATGTATTTAAAAGAGTTGGAAGATCATCAGCGTTCGCTGGATATTGTAAGAGCATCCAGTAGTCTACCTTATGTTAGTAAAATTGTTGATGTAGATGGAATTCCTATGCTTGATGGTGGTATTGTTGATAGCATACCTGTGCAGCGAGCAATAGACATGGGATATAAAAACAATGTTGTAATTCTAACAAGAAATAAGGGGTGGAGAGACAATGGAAAGGATAGAAAAGTTCCACATTATGTTTATAAGAATTATCCACGTTTAAGGGTCGCTTTGAGTAGACGCCACTTCGCTTATAATCAGCAGATTGAACTTGTTAATAGATTAGAAGAAAGTGGACAGATAAAGTGTATCCGTCCTTTACGTCCAATTGAAGTTGGAAGAATAGAAAAAGATATTGATAAGTTGGAAAGACTTTACGAAGAAGGATTCAGTATTGGTGAAGAGTTTATTAAAAATAACGCCGAATTATTTTAACAAGTCTGGACGCATGTTTTTTGTGCGTTTCATTGCTTCGTCAAATTCCCATTTACGAATCTTGGCTTCGTTGCCACTGAGTAGTATATCTGGAACCTTCCAACCTTTATATTCTGACGGTCTTGTGTATATAGGTGCTGCTAGCATATCATCTTGAAAACAGTCACTAAGTGCGCTTTGTTCATCACTTATTGACCCAGGAATGAGTCTAACTATAGCATCTGTCATTACTGCTGCTGCAAGTTCTCCACCAGTAAGTACATAATCTCCAATGCTAATTTCACGTGTGATAAGATGATCACGTACTCGTTGATCAATGCCTTTGTAATGGCCACAAAGAATAATGATGTTACCTTTTAATGAAAGGTCGTTGGCAACATGTTGATCAAACTGCTCTCCATCGGGGCTAGTATAAATGATTTCATCATAATCACGTTCGGCTTTCAGTGCAGAAATACATCTGTCGATAGGTTCACATTGAATAATCATTCCAGCACTTCCACCATAAGGATAGTCATCTACGCGTCTCCATTTATCAAGAGTATAGTCCCTTAGATTGTGTAGATGAATTTCTACCAATCCTTTTTTCTGTGCACGTGCTAATATGGATTCATTAATGAATCCTTCCATCATATCTGGTATTACTGAAATAATATCTATTCTCATGGCTGCAAAATTAATACTTTTTTTATTATTTTGCAAGCATGTTGATAGATATAATGCTTTTTTCTATACTTTATATCTCAACAATCTAGTAGTTTGTTAGCGTTGCAGTGATTGGTTGTGTTATGAAATATTTATCAGTTGCCACATATATTTGTCCAGCACTGTTTGCTTTATAAGTTTTAAAGTAGCAATGGAAGCGTTTAAGTCCATCATTGCTAGTACCAGTGTTCTTGTATTCGTTCCAGCTTATATTCCTAGTATAATAGTATGAGTCGGTAGTTCCATCAATAATTGATTTTCCTACAACAACAGGTAGTTCGTTAAATCCAGTAGCTTGCACATTTGGATAAATGGCATTGCTATTGTGTTCAATCTTAAATGTAAGCGGAAAGCGTGGTGCTGTTAAATCTCCTGGAATTCCAATTATTACATCAAGATTCTGGTCTTCTGAAGAAGGCACGTTCGTAGGATTTAACTCTACCGAAAAGTTCATGGGACGACGATAGTATAGATTTATGTATCGTTGTAATCCGTCGGAATTATAAATACTGATAGTTTGGATCTTCTGTTCAAGACTACTTGTTGGTAAATCTGTAGGTTGTATCGTTATAGTCCTCCATCCGTTGGCATCATTACCGCTACTAATAGTTGCAGATGCTGCGATGGGACCTTTAATAGTTCCTATTGGTGATTTGTCTTCTTCGTCAAGTCCAAATATTCTAACATAGTGTTTGCCTGTATAATCTGTTGTGTTGAGTTCTCTTCTTCTAAGGTTACTAATCTCATCATCACTAGTAATTGATGGATTGTGCATATTGAATACGTTCTTATATTTTATGACAATAGGATCCTTTGTCGTAAACATTTCATCAGTGAAACTTACATAAAGGCGTGACGAGTCATTAGCTATATTCGTAATATTACCAGCTGTTGTTACCCCCATAAAATTGTTCATTGGACCTCCAACTATTGCATCAGCCAAAGTTTTTGAACCATTCCCCGAAATTCTCGTCACTTTTAGGTTGTATTGAAAATTTCTTATCAGGTTATAGTATGTCATAGATGTATTATCAACGTTACCTGTTGGGTCAGTAGGGTAGCAGAAGTCAGCCTTATAATATGTTGGTACTCCAGAAGAGCCTGAAATAGAGTTTCCCATATATGTACCCTTTATTATGATATAAGGATTATCTTGGTCGTTGCGATGCGTGCATTCATATATGTATGTCGGCTCAGAAATACTTTTCCATGGAAAACTAGCACTGGTTGGATCTGGGTTTACTTTAAAAGCCCTATCTTCTGGTTCATATCCGTAATAGTTCTGAGCAAGCAGTTCTTTGTAAGACATAGTTGTTCCATCGCTGGCTATATAGTCAGCAAATCTGCTAATTAATGGATCTTCATTTATAGTTGTATTAACATTATATGGAGCTACAGTTCCAGATATGGGTTGATTAAATACATAATATCCCTGTGGTATAAATATATTCTTTATACTGTCTGATATACTCACAGTTACCTTTGCAAAATTTCTTATTAATTTTAAATTTTGCATTTTGGGTAGCGTTTTTTCTAGATCTACAGTTCCATTTGAATTAATATAAATACCTTCGTTAAATACAATTCTCTGCCAATACGAGTCAATAGAATCTGTTACAACCATTTTCCTCATTAGTGAGGATTCGTCTAGTATAGTGGTGAACGCTGGATTGAAATTTGCTACAAGATGTACTATTCTCGGAGTTGTTGATGTATGCAGTGTTACATGAAAATATGTGAGACCGTCACTTGCTGTCGAAAAATTACTTATATTCTCACCATTGCTATTAGCGGCTTTACATGTATCAACTTCCAATAGTAGACCATTGTTATCAAAAACTATAGCATACAATTTTTTGATATCCGGAGTTTCTCCAAGACTACGAGTACTTATTACTTGAACGTCAGGAGTATTTAGTGAACCATTTATCTCAACAGGTAGCCCCTCTGATTTAAATGTACCTGAGTTTGTAAGTAAGTCGTGTTCTGAGCATGCCATAAAAGATATTGTTATAGCAATCAGATATAATATATAATGTAATTTACTTTTCATCATTTTGTAGTCTTTATAGTATAAGTTCCAATAGGGCATTTAGTGCCTCCCCAATACCATGTGTCATAAACAGTTCTTACATAACATTGAACATTGCTACCTGCGTCATAGAAATTACCACTATTGTAGTATCTTCCGCTACTAGCCCAGTAATTTGCACCATCAATGAATAGAGTAGGGATGTTACCTTGTGATTGCATATAAGCGACAAACATTATTTCTGCCTCAGTTGGTAATCTCCATCTTCCTGCTGCATAACCGTTTTCTTGATATGTTGCAGCACGTTTCTGGGCGTTAGAGAATGTAACACCATCCTGTGAACATTGTCCCCATGCAGAAGATACTTTGAATGACGGCGCTATTACAGAACGATATGAGTATGATGTTGATGCAATCATTAGATTAGCACAATCTGTAGAATTCCATGAAGTAATACCTGTTGATTTATAAAGGTATTTAGTAATGGAAGAACTTGTCCAACCTGCATTTACTCGTGGGTCGCCAATCTTATAGTAATATGTTTCTCCACCTACAGTATAGTATCCATTTTCAGAATTGAACCCAGTTACAAATACATTTGTGATTTGTGTTTGTGCCAAATTACCTAAAGAAGCAAATAAATAGCCATATGGAGTTGTTACATAGTTATCTTTTGAAGAACTATAATACTTAGTATTATTACTATAGTAAGTTCCGTCTGAATTTTTTGCAGCACCTGACATTGTCGCATTAGCTACTCTAGCAAAGTATCCATCAATAAATGCATTTCCTCCATCTTCAGTAGAAATATAGAGTGACGGGTATTGAGTTATTATTACGGTCTCTGTCAACCCTTCATTATTTGTTACTTGCAGGTGTATGTTCTGATATGTGTATGTACCGTCAAACTCATGAGTAAACGTTAGCTCTTTATCTGATGTTATGTCTATTTTATATTGGGCCAAATCATTTGCATTGGTTAGAACATTAGATCTTGGAGTTCCAGAAGTCTCATAAGTGTAATAATCTACCTGTGTAACCTTTGTGTTAGTTTTATCTAAGGCAGAAGAACTAGTATATTTTATTATTGTTGAAGTTTGGTTATTTAAAATTACACTTTTAGGATCAACAGTTAAATATTGATATTTATGGAATTCACCGCTAACGTTTTCGTCAGTCTTACTACCAGCGCCAACATCAACTGTTCCCCAGGGTAGGATAGTAAAGCTAGATGGACTAAGTTTTACGGGTGTTTCTTTATTTGGACTTCCAATATTATTAATATTAAGATAAATAGTGTATTGGCGGTTGCGCTCAATCTTTCTATTTTGGCTATTTATACTTAACTGATAATATGTATTCATGTATCTATTTTCTCCTTTCACAGTCCAAGGTATGCATATTTCTACGACAGTCTCTTTTGGATCAACTTCCTTCCATGATGTAGGATAACTATAGAATGGAATATGAGAATAATTATATTCTATACCAGCATACGTCTTTGATAAATCTGTTTGCTGAAGAGTTTCTTGCTTGTTGAAATAGTCTGCATCGGCTGCTGTATAGTTAGCATCGATCATGCCTTTATTCACCCCATTGAGCAAACTGATAGTCATACTTCCTAAGTTTGGAGTATAAGTTATGGTAGAACTGTTAGAAATTTCGTCAACAGACTCTTTTATATTAGAGTATATCACGACTTTAGCTGCACACCTATACAAAGGGACTGTAGAATAGGCCGCATTATTATTCCAAGATATATTCTCGCCGCCAGACATTGTAAACTTATCTTGAATGCCAGAATTATTCGCAGTAAAATCAGAAGAAACAATTGAATTCTTAACTTCTGCGAGCGTCATTCCTTCATTGAAATTTCCCGTAGGATTAGCAACAATATATGCATATCCTCCATTTGATAAAGCAGTTTTTAAATCATCTGTAATTCTGGTTCTAGCGATATAAGAACCATCATTTTGTATAGAAACACTCTGCCCTTGTATTGTTTGTAGTGCAGCTTGTGTTGTGTCTTTATAAATGAATATCGTAGTGTTGTCTATATAATTTTCATTTAATTGGTCTTGGCCATCTATCGTTGCTCGGGTTGTGGTTTCTATTCCATTCTTTTCTGCAGTAGTATGATATAATACAAAAGAGATATACCCATCTTTTAAAGATGTTTCTTCTTCATTAGCAAGATCTTTTTCAGAGCAACTATATAATGCCATAATTATAAATGACATCGCTAGTATATATGTATATTTAAAAATGGTTCTCATAATACTTTTTCAAACTATTTTAATTCTTTACGTTTGCAGGTTCAACAAATTTATATTCTTTAAATATGTCGCTTCCTGTAAGCGTCTTTACTATTGTAGACTGATTCGGTTGAATAACATAAATTCTTAATATAGCCGAATTATCAGTGCTATTTGTGGCATTTTTTGCTCTTACCCTTAATGTCGCTTGTGTTCCAACATTTCCCTGAGGATTTTGATTTGAGAGAACAGTTCCATTTTCATCAACAAATTGGAATGCGTCTATGTCTCCAGACTGAATAAGCGCAGCGCGCCAAGTTGCTCCACGAGGTGTGGCAATATTGAAATTAAGAGCGCAAGTCTTGTTCCTTAAATAAACAATACCGTTTGTCCTGTCAATAGAATCTCCATATTGTACAGCGTCAAATTCTATACCACCACCTGGAGCTATCGTAATAAGATTTGTTTCCGTATCAATTACTTGTGAAACGTCTTCCCATGGTTGTGGGATTGCTGTCAATTCAATGTAGTTAGCTTGAATATTAATATTAAGCTGATATTTTCTACCTCCAATGAAATCTGTATTTATATCACTAGCAATAGTGGTTTCTTGATTTGTATATGTTGTTGTTGGGGAACCATAATTATACCAATTACCATACCACCACCAAGATTTATCTCTTTTTTGTTTTTGTTCTGTAATCTGTGTCAGTGTTTCATAAGTAACACTTATTCTTAAATTACCATTTTCTGCAGCTAATTTGGGTATCAAAGTAAGATATTGTCCTTCTGGTAATAATGTCGTTGTTGTCGTATATATTCCAGCCTTATTCCAATTATAGCTATTTGTTTGATCTGTTGTTGGTGTATATTTTATTCCATCGTTTAATTCTGTGTCTAAAAGATAGTCAATAGTACCAATCTTATTATTCCATGCAGGAGTACTCGCTATGCTATTTTGCAAAGAAAGTGTAGCTTGTTTATTTGCATTTGAAATAGTTATACTTTTAATGAGATATTTTGTCTGATAGTAATCAATATTTTGCCAAACATCTGTATTTGGTACAGCTGTTGTATTCGTGTATGGTTGAGTATATAGGGTACTTGAAATTGTTGGCACAATTTTAGCAAGGGCATGTTTAAAGTGCCAGTGAACAAGTCCATCGCTAGGTCTAGTTTCATTAATGTATGGCATTCCATTACTCCTTGTTCCCCACAGTATATCTTCCTGCTTGTCTAAATCTGTAGATGCAATATAAGTTATTTCAGGATTTCCAGTACTGCTGTTTTTATTTAAAAGTATTCGAGTTTTATTTAAGTTCGGATTGTATGATGTTGCGAGGAAAGATAGCATATTCTTTCCTAACGGCCAATATCTAGTATCTCCATCATAAACCCATCCACCGTTTTGATATTTTACGTTCACACTATCCATAATCGTGTAAAGGCTTTGGTTGGCATTGACGAAATTATTTGTTCCATGATAGTATGCGTAAACTTTAAAACCGTTTGTTTGAAGATCTGTGCTATTTTCTATTGAAAATGGAGTTGATGTCACGCTACGTGTTTTCATACTATCAGTTTCAGCAAATATACCGATAGCTGTATCGCTGATGTTATTCAAATAACTATTATCAGCAATGTCATTTTTTTCTGTGCATGAGATTACGCATAAAGCGCACAGTATGAATGATATATATAGTCGTGTAATCTTCATTTCTCAATTCGTCAATTTGTGTTTTTTATATCTGCGTCGTATGCACTGTTAGACCATTCATCATAGGCTGCATCCATTTTTATAGGCTTTAAACCTAACGTAAATGTATAGTTGTACTTCTTTCCTGGTAACCATTCTGTTATATTACCGCTGTTTCTAAGTACTACATTTTGCTCGTTATTTGTGTATCTATATTTTTCGTTACCTTTGCTGTCAATAAATATTATATCATAATTTATGTTGAAAACAACGTCTGTGGTGAGTAGTTGTGGAACCATCAGTAGCGTGTTTCCTGTTTGGTTAGAAGTTGACGAAGACAGCACATTACTATCAAGAACGTATTGTTGACTTGAAGTACCTGATTTGAAATATGGTGACCATGTAAATTTTGGTTTCATTAAGCTTGCGTCAAAACTAGGATGGCAAGTGCCGGCATTATATAGTCCTGTAATACTGGCACTGTTAATGTTTAGTTTTGCAACACTTTTCATATCGGGATCAATACTGAGTTTTATATTTATAAGGCTTAATACATGATAAAATACAAAACTTATTTTTCCGTTGTTATTTGTATTTTGATATGTCATGTCTTTTATTAAGTTGCTAAGCATAAGGTCAATCTGTTCACTTGGATTATCATTGACATTGAATCTTGCGCACATTTTACTTTCATCATCTATATTCTCAATACCAATACCAAAACTGCTATTTGAAAAATTATTCCAAGGATAGTAGGCGAAAAAACTTAATTTGTCGTCTGCATTATTAGGCCAATATTTTATTGGTGAGTATGTGAAATTTACGGTGTTGTTTGAAGTACTAGCCACCATCTGCTGGTTATTCATAAAAGATGCAACGTGATAGGTGATGTCATCCCATTTTGCAGAACCTTGATAGAATGAAAATACTCCGATAGAATTGCCATTTGGAATCGTCGTATTGTTAGTTCCATCAATAAGATAATTGCTATTCGCACGAGTTGATGAAGATTGACTTGTATAACATGAAAAGTCCATAGAAAGTGATTTGCCTGTTTGGTTATCACTTTCCAACATAGAATTATCACTGCAACCTGTTGTTAACAATGGTAATACTAGAATTAAAATACAATATAAAATCTTCAATTACTTGGTCAATCAATTACTTACTTATTTGTCAATTCTGCTGCAAAATTAATCAAAATAGGAGAAATTACCAAACCTTTTACAGTTCTTCATTAACTTTTAACTTATTATTCAGTAATTACGGTTTCCCAATTGTCAACATTAGAGTCAAATTGAACTCCGCTCATGCCGATAATAACATTTATCGAATAGTTTTTTCCTGCTACTAAAGTCATATTTGATATGGTCTTTTTTGCACTATTCTTAATTTTAAAATATCCTTCCGCTAATTTACTGTCTTTTGTTGTTACCCAATAAGTTAGAGATATGGTTAGATTACCAGTCGTCGGGATAAATGTGAGATAGCATTCTTTACCGTCAGAAGTATTCGCTAAAAGATTAGTAGCTATATTTGTAACACCACTTATGCTGTCGTTACTTTTACTGCTACCGCCATCTCTTAAACTTTCTGCTATTTGCTGATTACTGATATTGAATACCGTTTCACCACTTGTATTTTCCCATTGTGGTGTATATGCTATTTCGTTATCAAGATTTAGTGTTCCATTGCTTGGAAAAGACCCCGATATATTTATACTCTCAATAGTAATCTTATTACCATCTGCAATATTTTCATTTGAATTAGAGTTGAATACTCCCTTGACATTGAGGCTTAGTTTAGCAAGGGCATGACGAAAGTTGAAATTTACTTCTCCATTAGTGTTTAATGAGGTAATATCTTTCAAAGCTTTACCGTTTTCTTTTGAAACAGCCCATAACAAATCAATTGTGTTTTCTACATTTGTGGAATTCTTGAAACTAAGTTTTGGAGCACCTAAAGTGCTGTTTGATGTTATGTCTATGATGCCTTCTGTATTTACATTTGAGTCTATGTATGGAGCATAAGCAAAAAAGCTATTTTTGTTTTCAGTTGAAGAGCTACTTGTTGGCCAATATTTTACAGGACTATAGTTCCATGAATCACCTTTGTTTGTAGACGCAACCTTCTGATTATACATAAAGTTAGGTGATATTGTTTTGATATCTGATTCGTAAGTGTTAAATGCAAAAACACCGAAACCATCTTTTGCTGATAGAGATGTTGTTGAATTGTTGACCGCACGGCTAGAAGCTGTATTTTCGATATATGTACCGAAAACAACAGGTTTGTACTCATTTTGTGATTCTGTTTTGTTTAATGCTGAATCAGTGAGTTCTTCATTAGTACATGATGACAAGCTAACGATTGCAATCATGATAAGTAAGGCGATCTTTTTCATAATCAAAATGTTTAATGCGTTCAACGATTTCAATAATCAGTCTAGAATAAAGTTGAATTTAGTAATATTGTGATCACATTGATATTTTATCGCTCTAAAATATTCTATTCTTTATTTTTTTCTACTTCTTAGCCTTTTATGTTTACTCCTAAATCTACTTTTTTATCTATAGCAAATATAGTGATTTTAAATTAAAGTCACTAATTTTATCTTGTTTGGTTAAATTTGTTTAACAATGTGCGCCCAAACACAATATTGATAAACTTTTTTTAATAAATAGCAAGTATAATTACTTAAAATTGTAGTTTCTTATATGATTCTCTATAACATAAACGCAAAAAGGACAATACCGAAAGGTATTGTCCTTTATATATCGAATATATTTAATTAGATTCTATTTTTATTCTTAAATAACTTCAGGTACATCAACTGTCGTTGTTATTGGGGTGCTATTATCTGTTGACCAATCTGAAACCTCTGCTGTGAATTTCACAGTGTTGATACCAATATTAAGAACAAGTGCATATTTCTTATTAGCAGCAAAAACAGGTAGCTGTATCTCTTTTGTTATGATTTGCTTAACATTTGTACAACCGTTAGAAAGACTTGGGTCTAAAGTTCTAACCCAATATGTAATAGTAACAGTTGCTTTACTACTTGTTGATCCAGGTATAAAGTAACATGATTTTGTGTTGTCTAGTAATACGTTCTGCGCTGTTGTTGTAAGACCACTAAGTTTGCTCAAGTTATCAACATTGTTCATTAATGAACCTTGAGGCTCTGCAAAATTCGTATTAATATTTTCTTTCTTAAAATCGAAAACCATACTTCCGTCTTGCTTAGTAATTTCCCATGTTCCAGTTGTTAAATCAAATTTACCACTTGTTGCTATTGTGTTACTCTGGATGTTGATTTCTTCTATTGTGATTTTTGTCTTACTTGGGTCAAATGTAGGATCATCAGTCGCAACTTTTGCTTGTAAGCCGTTTCCGTCACACACAGCTAGTGCATGTTTGAAGGTAAATCCTATCCCAGAAATATTAGCTTGAATGCGTGTTAAATCTTTATTTAGATCACTTACCGTGCCCTTTTTAACACCCCAAAGAAGGTCAACTGACTGAGTCTTGGTATCTGCAAGTGTGTAACTAACTTTAGGTGTCTCATTAACATTATTGCTTGAGATCGCAGTGATTCCAGTTGTTGATTGATCTTTAGCAGTACCACTGTTTGAAGTTACATCAACATAAGGAGCATATGCAAAGAAACTTATCTTGTCTCCATTTGTATTTGGCCAATAACGTACGGGGCTATATTCCCAAGATGTTGTAGTTCCTGTAACTTTTGTATTATACATGAAGTCTGGAATAAATTTATTTGAAACGTAATTCTCCTGCGCTGTATAATAAGCTAAAACTCCAAATCCATTTGTTTTAAGAGTTTCTGTAGTTTCTGATCCTGATGCTCCGGCACGAGTTTTGGCCAAATAAGTATCAAATGATATTGCTGTTTGACTTGTTTCTGCAGTTTCTGTTAAATCAGAACTTTGAGAACACCCAGTTAATGCCATTACCGTCGCAGCAGCAACAGTAAAAAATAGAATCTTTTTCATAAGTGTTTTTTAATTTACTTGAACTTTTTGTTTGCCTTTTTTCGGCTTTAATTTACTCTTAATATTTACTTGAATTGAAACATGATATTAGTATTATTTATCATGATCCTTAAAAACGGTGCAAAATTAAGTATTAATATTGTCTTTACCAAATATCTTACTTTCTATTTAATGTAGTTTAACAAAATTGGGCTCGTATTTAAAGTTATTATTATATAATAACACTCTAATGTCATTTAAATGTCAATATCTACATTTCCACCATCACCCCAATTATCCACTTCTGCATCAAATCCGCTACCTCCCGAAGTACCATTGTCTATCTTGGGTAATTCAGGACCGTTGTTAATGATAAGCAACAAGTTTTGAGTAACACCAGTTGTCGGTTCTAACGCTCTTGTTACTTCCTTAGCGTAATTTATCATGCTTCCAACATTATATGTTAGTAGCTTTTCAGTTTTATCATCGCTTAGTTGTAAATATAATGTCAATATGTTGTCTGTATCAATTCTTGCATTGCTATTTTCTTTTCCGTATGGCAAACCAAACGTTGACAATGTAACAGTTAGCCAACCACTTGTAGATCCCGTTGAATCAACTGTTGTCTTTAAATCCTGTAAAAGGAATGTTGCTCTATCAGTTGATGCATGATGACTAGTTAGAATATAACCTCCAGCCAAACCAGATATTGATCCGATAGAATTCTTTATACTATTAATATTGTAAACCCTAATTCTTATCGTAAATTTGGTGTTAACAGGTTTTGGCGTAACTTTTATCTCGTATGTTTTGGTTGTGGTGTCACTTCCTGTTGTGTTGAAGTTTTTAGAACTGTAAACCATATCTTCTGTAATTCTAATCGTATCTGTAATAACAGCAAGATCTTCTGGCTCTTGTTTATATGTCACACCTTTATCCCATGCCCCATTAGTATAAGTATCTGATTCCATGTTGTTAAGTTTAACCTGCGCTGAATCATAATTTTCCATTTTGTTGAAGGTGAATGAATTAAATTCTGTTGTGCTAAGATTAAAAGAAAGCATTTTCCATTCTCCTACTTCAAGGTTTAATGGCATGTTCGTAGTATTGTTAGATGTATTTTGCTGTGTAGACCCATTGCTGCCATAAGCTATTAATGTTACACCTGTTGGAGTTTCACTAAAAGCTTTTTGCCAATCATATTTGATAGCAATAGCTGCATTTTCTTCAGAAACATATTCTAAAGGCCTTCTATCGCATGAACAAAAAATGATTAGTGATATGATTAATATGAATATGAGCTTTTTCATTTTAAACCTCCTTTTCTTCTTTTTCCTAATAGCCATACAAGACTAACTTTGGCTTTGGTTGGGCCCAAATATGTCCAATGTTTACTATATTGATAAATTAAATGCTGGTATTCATATTTGGCCTCATAATGTTTGTAGGGGCCAACAGCAATACCTGAAGATAAAGATAATTCTATATTTAGTTTTCTTCCTAATTTATGAGTCCATCCGTAAGTTATACCAGTACTAAAGAATTCTCCTTGGTTACCCTTTGCATTCCATTCTAAGTCATATTTGCCAATTGCTGCATATAAACCAATAAAATGCCCAAGTAATGGATGACTTGCATCTTGCTTATTCATCCAGTATCGAGTCTCAATACCTGCCATATTAATTTCGTAAGCTTTGGTATTGTTTTTAGTTTTATACCAAGGAAACCAAATCTCAGCCATTAAACTCATTCGTTTTTGCTTGCCTAAGCAGGTTTCTACTTCTAAGTTTGGAGTTATAGCTGCATCAAATAGCATGTTTGTCTTGAGTGCTATTTTTGGAGAATAACTATTGTTACCGGCATCTTGAGCAGGTGACGGTATTGCTATACATATTATATATATAGTAATTAAAATAATTCTCTTAAAATTTACCATGAGTCGTATGGGGCTTGTTTATCTTATTTACTTGAATTTATCTATGAAGTCTTTTTCCGAAATAATTTGAATACCAAGTTGGTTGGCTTTCTGATTTTTTGAACTAGTTGATTGTAAGTCGTTATTTATCAAATAGTTCGTTGATTTACTCACACTACCAGTAACCTTTCCTCCTTGACTTTCTATATATGCTTTGAGTTCATTGCGATTTTTGTATTCGTATACATCGCCTGTGATGACAAATGTGAGTCCATTGCATAAGTCACCCTCTGTTTCTTTTTCTTCTTGCGTTACATTTATCTGCTTGAGGAGATTGTCAACAATCGTTCTGTTTTCCTCATCATGAAACCATTCTACAATTCTTGCGCTTTTCTCAGGTCCAATACCAGGAATAATAGCGAAAGGAGAATCTCCTCCAGCTACGAATTCTTGATTATTCCCACTTGCAATTTCAATAAATTGTTGAAAAGGATAAACTTTCAGAATTCTATTGCATACATCCTGTCCACATAGTGGAATGCTGAGTGAATATAATAGATGATGAGCCTCTACGTTGCGCGCAGCCTCTATTGATTTAATAAGATTTCTTACGCTCTTATCTCCGAATCCTTCCATGAAGGATAGCTCATGAGCATGAGCCTTCAACTTATATATATCAGCATATTCCTTAACCCATCCTAAGTTAATGAATTTTGCAACAGTTTGTTCAGAAAAACCGTCTATATTGACACCATCCTTACTAACGAATCTTGCAAACTTTCTAAGTTGTTTTGCTGGACATTTATGGTTTGTGCAATGCAATGTCTTTGTCTGACTAGCAGGACTTATTGCCACCTCTGTGGGCGAACCACATACCGGACACTTGTCTGGAACCTGTAATAGTCCAACTTTGTTGTCGACTTTAATGACTTTTGGTATGATCTTGTTTGCTTTGATTACGCTGATGCGGGTACCTTTATCTCCAATATTTAGTCGCTCACATTCACTGATATTACACAGTGATGCACGTTTTACTGTAGTTCCTTCCAAAGTTACTGGTTGAAAAACAGCCACTGGTGATATCGTTCTAGCTGCACAACTCCATTCTATATGGTCTAGTTCTGTTGCTGCACTTTCATCTTTCCATTTGAATGCATATCCAGCACGGGTTGCATGATGTCCTGTAACACTGCCCGTTTGTGCATATTCTGTATTATCGTATGTAATAACAAGGCCGTCAACAGGGTAGGGGTTAGAGTTGTCTTCAGTAGTATCGCCTTTAGATACTCCTGTTACTCTTGCCGTCCAGTTATTAATAGCCTTGTTAATATTTTCTAGATCAGGGGTTTCAATAAATTGTCTTTCAACAGCTTTCATGCCATTTTTTTCTAGCCAATCCATTCTTGCTCCCCATGATGTTATTTCTTCATCGGTATACACCAATGTAAAAGGAATCCATTTTAGGTGACGGCGCTTGACTTCGTTTACATCTTTTAGAGTAAGAGAGCCCGAAGCTAAGTTTCGTGGGTTTGCATATTCTTCTTCGCTTTCGATATTGAATTGTTCAAAATCTTGATAGCTGATTACACATTCTCCGCGCACAACAACATGTCCTTTAGACTTTATCTGTTGTGGTATACCATCTATTGCTGATGCCAAATTGGTGATATTAGTACCAATATGTCCATTTCCTCGAGTTACAACTTTTGTCAATAAGCCATTGTCAAAAGTAACAACCAATGTCAGTCCGTCAAGTTTCCAACTTAACCAAATAGGTCTGTTTTCAGCCCATTTCGCCAATTCTTGAGGACTTTTTGTCTTTGCAAGTGAAAGTGCCGGAAATTCGTGCTCTTCTTTTTTGCCATTTATGTTGTCTTCAGAAACGCGATTTGTTGGAGAATCAGGAAAACGTTGGCCAGTCTCTGCTTCTAATTGCTTAACTTGATCAAACATGGCGTCCCACTCATAATCGGTCATGAGTTCACCTTGTCCGTTATAGTATGCATCTGCTGCTTTGTTAAGTTGAGCAACCAATTGTTGCATGAGCCTTAGTTTATCTTCTGCCATATTATGACTATTCCTTTTTAACGGGCAAAGTTAAATAAAAAAAAAGGATTGGCCAAATAGTTATTGTACTTTAACTAAATGACACAGCGAGTGTTACGAGGTTTCAGTTAAAAAATCATTTTATAATGACCATCTATATAATGTTCTGCCATTATCCATTTGCTATATAGAGAAAGTTATAAATCGTAGATTATCTTTTTAGTGAAATTGTGTTGAGAAATTTGTATGTTCGTAAAATAATGTCTATATTTGCATTGTATAGAAAGATAATATTATTATAAAAATCTATACATATTGCAAAATAATTATATATCTAAATGCAAATTATGAAAAAGAAACTATTAATGGTTTTTGCCGCTCTTCTTATAACAGTTAGTGCTAGTGCACAATTTGAGGAAGGCAAGATGTATTGCGGAGCTTCGCTTACAGGTTTGAATTTGAGTTATAATGGCGCAGATGAACTTAATCTTGGTTTGCAGGCAAAAGCAGGATATTTCATTACTGATGACATAATGCTTTCTGCACAGTTAGGTTATCAAACAAGTTCGAACGATGTAATTCCTAATCATTATGAGGTAGGTGCAGGCGCTCGCTATTATATTGAACAAAACGGTATATTCCTTGGAGCAGGTGCGAAATATGTGCATACGGGGCACTATAATGACTTTATGCCAGGAGTTGAGGTTGGGTATGCCTTTTTCATAAGTAAAACCGTTACAGTAGAACCAGCTATATACTATGATCAGAGTCTTAAGGACCATAGTCAGTATTCTACTATAGGGCTTAAAGTTGGAATAGGTATATATTTGTAAGATATAAATAGTATTTAGAAATATTATATGTCTGAAACTTATCCCTCGGCGTTATTAGAAAAAGCCGTAAGTGAATTCTCAAAATTACCAGGCATAGGGCGTAAGTCAGCTTTGCGTCTTGTGTTGAATATGTTGCGACGCGATGTCTCTGATGTTGATGAATTCTGTAATTCAATAATGACATTAAAGCATGAAGTGAAGTATTGCAGAGTCTGTCATAATATCAGTGATACTGATGTTTGTCCGATATGTTCTGATAGTCGTCGCGATGCATCAACGATATGTGTTGTAGAGAATATTCAAGATGTTATGGCTGTTGAGAAAACACAACAATTTAATGGACTTTACCATGTGCTCGGTGGAATAATATCACCAATGGATGGTATAGGACCTGGTGATATCGAGGTTGACTCGTTGGTTGACAGAATTAGTACAGGAGATGTTAAGGAAGTTATACTCGCATTAAGTTCCACAATGGAGGGAGATACGACTAATTTTTACATATCAAGGAAACTTATGCAGTATGAAGTGAAACTCAGTGTGATAGCTCGTGGTATATCTGTTGGCGATGAATTGGAATATACGGACGAGGTTACATTGGGACGCTCAATATTAAACAGAACACCATTTAAACAATGAAACAAGCAGTAAAAATACTCACAATAAATTATTTTATCGTGTTGGCGTTTGCTTTGGCAATAATAGTCTGTGGCGAAAACGACTGGTTAAATAATGTTGGGATTATGCATGATAACAAAAGTTCTGATTTCATGATGACTTCATTAATGGAAATCATAACAATATGTTTAATCCCTGTATCATTACGTCTATTTAAATTCAAGAACGTACGTAATGCTATACAATCAGATAATACGGAACTTCATTCTTCGTTTATAGCCTGGGCTATTATACGTTTGGACATGTTGCAAATACCAATGATAGTAAATGCTATTTTGTATTATATGTATATGAATGTAGCTTTTGGTTATATGGGAATAATCTTGTTTCTAGCAAGTTTCTTTATATTTCCAACATTAGAAAGATGTAACTTTGAATACGAAAAGATGAAAGGCGAGCAATAATGCTTCTGTCTGTAATAATTGTAAACTATAATGTGAAGTACTACCTTGGGCAGTGTCTTCATTCTTTAACTAAGGCTTTGGAAGGTATAGAGTCAGAAGTTATTGTTGTGGACAATCATTCTGATGATGAAAGCATTGAATATTTAAAGCCTATATCCCCCCATGTAAGATTCGTTCACTGTGGGCATAATATGGGCTTCTCACGTGCTAATAATATTGGCATAAGGCAGAGCAACGGAGAATACGTCTTGATGGTTAATCCTGATACGATTGTTGGAGAAGATGTTATTGCTAATGCGTTGAATTTTATGAGGATGCATGTTGAAACTGGAGCTGTAGGCGTGAAGATGCTTAAGGCTGACGGTAGCAATGCTATGGAAAGCCGACGAGGATTGCCTACTCCGATGACTGCATTTTACAAGATGAGTGGATTGTGCGCAAGATTTCCCAGACATCATAAACTTGCACATTACTATATGAGTTACTTGTCATGGGATGAGCCACATAGAATAGAAGTCATTAGTGGTGCATTCTTTATGATTCGTCGTAAGGCATATAATGAAGTAGGGGGACTTGACGAAGATTATTTTATGTATGGTGAAGATATAGATTTGAGCTGCCGTCTTTTAGAAAGTGGATGGGAGAATTGGTATCTGCCATTATCTATACTTCATTATAAAGGTGAAAGCACCCAAAAGACATCTTACAGGTATGTGCATGTGTTCTATGAGTCCATGCTTATATTTATGCGAAAACACTATTGCAATTCATCCTATTTGATAAATTTACCAGTTAAGGCTGCTATATTTTTCAAGGCGATGGTCGCTCTTGTAAAAAATGGACTGTTAAGCATGTCTAGATCGCTAGGATTCAGAGAAAAAGAAAATAGCCCTAAATCAGCATATATGTTTATTGGTGAAAATGATATGTTAGAACAATGTAAGAGCATTGCACTTAATAATGGATTAGACTCAGAATATATAAATGCTAGTCAAGATAGTTGTCCTGAAGGTCATCTGAAAAACTTGCATTCTGATCCAGAAAGAATGATATATGTTGTATATGACATGACTGTTTATAGTTATTCGCATGTGTTGAGCATATTTGCAGGTTGTCCAATGAAGCATGTATCTATAGGTACATATTATGATAATGTATTAATAACAGCAGAGGAGGTGATGTGTAATGAATAAAACAGATAAATTACCAGAGGTTACTTTGAGGGCAATTGAACCAGAAGATCTGGAATTGCTTTATCATTTAGAGAATGATGATAAGCTGTGGAATGTAGGAGTCACAAATGTTCCGTATTCTCGCTTTCTGCTTCATGACTATATCGCTAATTCAAGTGGCGATATCTACACGGATAAGCAAGTGAGGTTAATGATCGTTGCTTCTGACAATAATTGCGTAGGTATTATAGATTTGGTAGATTTTAATCCACAACATCGCAGGGCTGAGATAGGAATAGTTATAATGAGTGAGTATAGAAATCGTGGCTTTGCCAAGGCTGCATTACATAAGGTTATTTCGTATAGTCACAAAGTAATACATTTAGCACAAATCTATGCTATAATTAGAAATGATAATAAAATTTCAATAAATCTATTTAACTCTTTGGGTTTCAGTAATAAAACGCAATTGGAGGGGTGGCTTTTTGATGGAGAAAAATACAATGATGCTGTTTTAATGCAAATTTTTTTAGAAAAAACATATTAAAAGTTTTGGAGAAATAAAATATTATCATTACCTTTGCACTCGCAATTCAGAATAAGGCTCTTTTATGGTGCGTTAGTTCAGTTGGTTAGAATGCCTGCCTGTCACGCAGGAGGTCACGAGTTCGAGTCTCGTACGCACCGCCACAAGCCTTTCATGAATTTGTAAAACTGGTGCGTTAGTTCAGTTGGTTAGAATGCCTGCCTGTCACGCAGGAGGTCACGAGTTCGAGTCTCGTACGCACCGCTTAAAATCCTCAAAACTTTATTGTTTTGAGGATTTTTTGTATAAAGAAATTTTCTATGAATGTCTTATTAGATGAATCTCGTGATCAATGCAGTTTGGTAGTTCTTCTTTATAGTGGGTCACTATAATCATAGTCTTATTACGTCTTTTGCAGAAAGTCTCTATGATATCTTTCACCAATCGTCTATTTGTGTTATCGACTCCGTGTAGTGGCTCGTCAAGAATTAATAACTCTGGATCTTTTACAAATGCTCTTGCAAGAAGTACTAGTCTTTGTTCACCGCTAGATAGTTTAAGGAAAGTACGATCTTGAATTTTATCAAGCCCGAATATTTTCATCCAGAATTTGCATTGTTCAAATTCTTCTTCAGATGGTTTCATGTATAGACCAACAGAATCTTTCATGCCACTGGCTACAATTCTTATAGCTGGCATGTCACGTTGATAAGCACGATGCATTTCTGGTGAAACATATCCAATATGCTTTTTGATGTCCCATATACTCTCTCCACTTCCGCGAGGATTATCAAATAGTGTTATGTCGCATGCGTAACTTTGTGGGTTATCAGCACAGATTAAGCTCAATAGTGTAGACTTACCTGCACCGTTTTGTCCGCTGAGCGCCCAATGTTCTCCATTCATAACAATCCAGTCCAATTTGTCAAGAATAGTTCGCTTGCCATATTTTATGCAAACCTTATCCATCTTAACAACTTCATTGGTATGATATTCGTTACCCTTATAAGGTAAGTTTATTATATCCTGTTCATATTCTTTACTTAGTACTCTACTAGGTATAGCCTGACGATTATTGATATAATCCTCAAGTTTAACTTTTGAATATACTTTCATATTCTTTACTTCAACAACATGTGTTATGAAATCTGGAATATCATCGCTTTTACTTAATACCAATATTATTTGCAGGGCATTCTCCAAAGACAATTCTTTTAATAATTCTTTCAGTTGATCTCTTGTGCCAGCATCAAGACCAATAAAAGGGTTATCCATTATTAATATTCTTGGATTGGCAAATAGGGTAGAGGCAAGTTTAAACTTTCTTAGTTCGCCGCTTGATAACAATATAATATATTTATCTAATAGATGCTCTATGTGGAACATCTTGTATATATGCTTTTGTAATTCCCTTCTTTTAGGTGTATCCTCTCCTGCTAAATCGTAAGCCTCTTCTAGTTTATCACCTACGGTAGGAGTGTTTTCGTCAATTTCTTGTTGGTTCCATCTTTGTTGTAGGTAATATGTTCGGTCATTGTCACTTCCATAACTATCACGGAAAGTTATGTATTTAATGTTGTCTGAAACAAGTGGTTTTTCACTTGGTGAAAAATCGTATTCCGGATCACGCATAAGCAGTGGATGTGTGCCAACAATAATATCAACTAGCATTGATTTTCCCCCACCGTTTGGTCCGACGATAGCTATGTGTTCGCCGTCATTTGTTTCAAAGTTAACAGGTTCAGCCATACGCCATTCGGGCATACGTGTTGTTCCATCCTGAATTTTGATAATCTTTTGCATGATAAGTCTCTATTTAAATCTTTATATTGTTCTTCAAGATTGAATTTTATCTTTGTTTTTTGTGGCAAAATCTTTCCAACTGGAATAATGTTTGGCTTCTGTTGATGGTCTTCCCATTTGCATAAAATGACAATATGCAGCTCCTAGTGCGTCTGTTGCATCCATAAACTTAGGCATATCTTTCTCGTCAATATTAAGAAGCCGTTGAAGCATGCCTGCTACTTGTTCCTTTGATGCTTGCCCCATACCGGTGATAGCCATTTTAATTTTTAATGGTGCATATTCATGTATTGGTATGTCTCTGCATATTGCGGCTGCGATAGCTACCCCCTGAGCTCGTCCGAGCTTTAGCATTGATTGTACGTTTTTACCGAAAAAAGGAGCCTCTATAGCTAGTTCGTCAGGAAGATATTCTTCAATTACTCCTGTGACTCTTTCATAAATCTTTCCTAGCCTAAGATATGGGTCACGCATCTTTCTCATATCAATGACTCCCATAGATATCATCTTGGCTTTGTTTCCAGTTACTTTCAGTACACCATATCCCATTACGTTAGTACCAGGATCAATACCCAAAATTATTTTATCAGTTTTTTTGTCCATATACTTATCTGTCAAGATATGGATTCTCTGCTAGTTCTTGTCCGATAGATGTCTCTTCACCATGTCCAGGGAAGATACGTGTGTTGTCGGGAAGTTGACAAATAATTCTAAGACTCTGTATAATCATGAATTTAGAACCTCCTTCAAAGTCTGTTCTCCCTATTGAATTATGGAATAGAGTGTCACCTGAGAATGCTACATGTTCTTCTTCGCAATAGAAAAAAACGCTACCCGAAGAATGACCAGGCGTTTCTATGATAGTGAATGTATGATTTCCAAACTTTATTGTATCTTTTGCCGTAAAATATTTTTCTACAGGAGGCATTTCATAATCTAAATGAATGCCAGCGATTGACTCAGCCTGCCAATTTAGTTTATTCATTAACACTTCGTCTGCAGCATGTACCTCAGGCTTCAATCCAAACTTGTCATATATATAAGCGTTTCCGAAGTTATGATCAATATGTGCATGTGTAGCAATAAGATGCTTTGGCACAAGCTCATTGTCATTAATATATTGAGTAATAGCTTTTTTCTCTTCTTCCCAAAATGCACCACAGTCTATGATAACACATTCTTTGGTTTCGTCGTTAACAACATAGCAGTTTTCCTGCAGCATGTTGCACATAAAGCGTTTAATATTCAGCATATAAATATATTTTTTAAGCCATTGGTAAGTAAATAAGTTTTTTGTCTTCCTTAAACCATTCCTCGTCAAACATGTCTTCAAGTGGCATCACGTCAACAATTTTCTGGTATGGTTTAAGTTCTTCTTTGAGGTCACCTCCTTTAAGACAGAGTAGACCATTAGGAAGTGCATTATTTTGTTTCTTGCTGATATTCTTTTGAATGATTTTCATCAGTAATGGCAATTGCATCACAGCACGACTCACAATAAAGTCATATTCTCCCTTTTCTTCTTCTCCGCGTCTATGAAGTGCTTCTACGTTTTGTAATCCTAATGCCTTTGCTACCTCATTAGCAACCATAATTTTCTTTCCGGTACCGTCAATAAGTCTGAATTTGCATTTTGGAAACATTATAGCCAAAGGTATGCCTGGAAATCCGCCACCTGTTCCGAAATCAAGTATTCTAGAACCGTCTTTAAATCTTATAGCCTTCGTTATAGCTAGTGAATGTAATACGTGATGCTCATAAAGATTGTCTATGTCTTTGCGAGAGATAACGTTAATTTTTGCATTCCAGTCACGATATAAAGCATCAAGCATTTCAAACTGTTGCTTTTGCTTTTCGTTAAGCTCAGGAAAGTATTTTGTTATGATTTCTATCATGTGTTATATATTTACTCTATATTTATGATAATGTAATAATTATAAGAACGTGACGATTGTATAATTAAAGTTAGTATATGCACAATTATCAAATTCATTATAATTGGGGCAAAGTTACAAAGAAAATTTGTAACTTTGCATAGCAATTACAATAAAAAGGTAAAATGATACATAATGAAATTGTAGAACTTAAAGCCGCTCTATTTGATTTAGATGGAGTGATTTTCGACACCGAGCCACAATATACAAATTTTTGGCGTAGTCAGTGTCAACTTTATCATCCGGAGATTCCTGGACTGGAGAATGATATAAAAGGACAGACACTTGTTAAAATTTATAATAAGTATTTCGATGATGTAAAAGATCAGCAACCAATTATTACACAGAGACTTAATGAATTTGAGAAGACAATGAACTTCCCATTTATTGATGGTGTTGAGGCTTTTATCCTTGATTTGCGTGCTCATGGAATAAAGACGGCTGTTGTGACAAGTAGCAATGTCGAAAAAATGAATAATGTATACGCACAGCATCACAATTTCAGAAGCATGTTTGATCGTATTTTGACCAGTGAGGATTTTTGTGCAAGTAAACCAGATCCAGATCCTTATTTGAAAGGTGCAGAAAGTGTTGGTGCAAAGCCTGAGGAATGTGCTGGCTTTGAAGATAGTTTTAATGGTTTGAAATCTGTTAGGGCTGCTCATGAATTCACAATAGGATTGTCAACAACTAATACAGCCGAAAGTATAAAAGAATATTCTGATATAGTAATTGAAAACTATATCAATATTGATTATGAATGTCTGATAGACAAATTTCATTAACATTTATTTTGCAATCTCCACCAATTGATGTAATTTTGCACTCAAAATAAAATATATATAATGGGATACTTATCTACTGATAAAAAGAAGATTACTTCTAAGACATTTGTTGATATGAAGCAAGCTGGTGAAAAAATCACTATGCTAACCTCTTACGACTTTACTACAGCCAGCATTGTAGATGCAGCAGGAATAGATGGAATATTAATAGGTGATTCTGCTTCGAATGTTATGGCTGGTAATAATGATACAATTCCAATTACCGTAGATCAGATGATTTATCATGCGCGTTCAGTTGCTCGTGCATGTAAGCATTGTTTGGTTGTTTGTGATATGCCTTTTGGTAGCTATCAGATTAGTCGGGAAGATGGTGTACGCAATGCCATTAAGATTATGAAGGAATCTGGTGTTGATGCATTGAAACTTGAAGGTGGTGTAGAAATTATTGATACTATAAAGGGAATTATTGATGCCGGAATACCTGTTATGGGACATTTAGGATTGACACCTCAAAGTATTCATAAATTTGGAGGCTATGGATTAAGAGCCAAAGAAGAGGCAGAGGCAGAGAAACTGTTATCAGATGCTCGTGCACTTGATGGAGCTGGATGTTTTGGTATTACTTTAGAGAAGGTTCCTGCAAAATTAGCAGATGAGGTAACAAAAGCTGTAAGTTGCGCAACTATTGGTATTGGTGCAGGTAGTGGAACTGATGGTCAAGTACTTGTTTATGCAGATGCTTTGGGAATGACACAAGGGTTTAAACCAAAGTTTCTTCGTCATTTCGCTGATGTTAACAAATGCATGACAGATGGTGTTCAGGATTATATTCGTACAGTTAAGGAATCTTCGTTCCCTAATGTAGATGAAAGCTATTGAACTATTTAATGACATCGTATTCTTGTCATTAATTCTTGATAATTTATTTGTTCATTAGTGATATATGCAAAATAAACTTCTTTAGTTTGCGTTATATCATTGATGAACAAAATCATAACATTTTTTTTATTGGCTTTTGGTTTGCTATTTTTGTCATGTAATGATGATGAGAAGTTTTCTACATCTACGGCAGAAAAACTGACTTTCTCCGGCGATATCATATCTCTTGATACCGTGTTTTCGACTATTCCTTCTTCTACAAAATCTTTTTGGGTTTACAATAAGAATAATGCAGGTATAAGATGTAATAGCGTTAGATTGGAGTCCGGAAACCAAACTGGATTTAGAGTAAATGTTAATGGTTTGTATCTTAATTCTACGAATGGATATCGTGCAAATGATGTCATGTTATATCATGATGACAGTTTGCGTGTTTTTGTAGAAGTAACGTCTCCTGTAAATAATGAGGTTACACCTAAAAAAATCTCTGACAATCTTATATTTGAACTTGAAAGTGGAGTAGAGCAGAATATTAAATTGCAGGCTTGGTCATGGGATGCGACGAAAATATCTTCATTACATGTTAATAATGATACTACTATAGATGGTAGTTCTAGACCAATATTGGTTTCTGGTGGAATAACGATAGGTAAGGGCGCTGTACTCAATATTGTAGCTGGTTCAGTACTTTACTTTGATTCAGCTGCTGGAATTGATGTTTATGGACGCCTTCATATAGAGGGTAGTAGCGACAACGAGGTTATAATTCGTGGTAGCCGTCTTGATAAAATGTTTGACTATTTGCCATACGATCGCATGAGTGGTCAATGGAAAGGTGTTCATTTTTATGAATCTTCTTATGGTAACTCAATAAAGTATTGTGATATTCATAGTGCTTTTAATGGAATCGTCTGTGATAGTAGTGACGTAGATAATTTAAAGCTAAATATAGAAGAATCAACTATTCATAATTGTCAGGGATGTGGATTGAAGTCTGTAAATTGTAATATAGCTTTATTGAACACCCAGATAACTAATACATTGAATAATTGTATTTATATTGATGGTGGAAAGGCTATTATCAATGCTTGTACCATAGCTCAGTTCTATCCTTTTGATTCTAATCGTGGTGCTGCTTTCTGTTTTCTTTCAAATCATGCTCTGAAATCTATGTCTGTTTATAATACTATTATTACAGGATATGCAGACGATCAGTTGTATGGCTTGAAGACGGAAGGCAAGGATTTTAATTATAAATTTAGTAATAGTATTATCAGGACCCCAGTTGTTTCAACCTCAGACAGTGTTTGTTTTAGTAATGTTATTTATGAGTCTACTGTAAATGCTGATAGTGTGGGGAAAAATCATTTTGTTAAAATAGATGCAGACAATCAGTATTATGATTTCCATCTTTCAGCTAAATCTGCAGCAATAGATAAAGCTGATAAAACAACAGCTCCAACTTCTGATCGCAATGGTAAAAAACGCATTGGTATTCCAGATGTCGGAGCTTATGAGTATTAATGTATTGTGTCTAAAAATCTTATTTGTCGCTATATCCTTTTGCTAATCCACCTTCTCCTGTCTCCTTGTAAAGTGAAGGTAAGTCATGTCCTGTTTGCTTCATAACGTTTACAACTCTGTCAAAACTAACACGGTGACTTCCGTCACTGAATGATGCATATAATTGTGCGTCAAGAGCACGTGTGGCAGCAAAGGCATTTCTTTCGATACATGGAATCTGAACTAGTCCACATACAGGATCACATGTCATGCCTAAATGGTGTTCTAATCCCATTTCTGCCGCATACTCAATCTGTGCGGGACTACCGCCAAAAATTTGGCATGCAGCTGCAGAAGCCATAGCGCAGGCGACTCCAACTTCACCTTGACATCCAACTTCAGCTCCGCTTATCGAAGCATTCTTCTTTACGATACTACCAAACAGTCCGGCAGTTGCAAGAGCTCGTATAATCCTATTATCACTGAAATTGTGAGACTTGTATATGTGATACAGCACTGCTGGTACAACACCGCATGCACCACAAGTAGGAGCTGTAACAATCATACCTCCTGATGCATTTTCTTCACTTACAGCTAATGCATAAGAATAGACCAATCCACGGCTTTGTAGCGATTGTTTGTAACCGCTAGCCTTTACATTGTATGTAGAAGCTTTTCGGGGAAGATGAAGTGGTCCAGGAAGAACACCTTCATGGTTCAGTCCTCTTTCAACTGAATCTTTCATCACCTGCCATATCTGTAGAAGATAATCATTTATATCATCATCTTCATGAATGTCTACATATTCCCAATAATTGCAACCTGTATTGTCACACCATTGTTTGATTTCATCAAGAGTGTTAAGAGGGTATACATCCTTTGTCTTGAAGTAATCATTGTCTCCTTTCCCTTCAGACAATGCACCACCGCCAATACTATATACAGTCCAGTCGTCAATAGGTTTGTCGTCTATGTCGTAAGCGATAAACTTCATTCCATTAGGATGAAATGGAAGAAATGTTTTGGGCTTCCATGAAATCTCGACCGGTGCTATAGGACGCAATACATCCTCAATAGCAATGTCGGTCATGTGCCCTCTTCCGGTTGCAGCAAGTGAACCGTATAGAATAACGTTGAATGAAGATGCATCTTTGTGGCGTTCTGCAAAGATGGTTGCTGCTTTTTGAGGTCCCATAGTGTGACTACTGGAAGGACCGATACCAATGCGAAAAATTTCCTTAATAGATTCCATTGTCTAAAGCTTTAAAATGAAAAAAGCCCACAAATCTTAAGATTTGCAGGACTGGTAGTAGTCGATAGGGGAATCGAACCCCTATGCCAAGATTGAGAATCTTGTATCCTAACCATTAGATGAATCGACCATGGTGCATTCTTGAACTTTGCGTGCGGAAGGAGGGGGATTCGAACCCCCGGTACGATTACTCGCACGGCAGTTTAGCAAACTGCTGGTTTCAGCCACTCACCCATCCTTCCAATTAAGGATTGATATCGTTTCCGATTCACAAGCATTGTTCTTAAATGCGGTGCAAAGGTAATTCTATTTTCCTATATTACCAAATTTTTTGGCTATTTTTTTTGAAAAAAGTTTCATTAAAAATGTATTATATTGAAAATCAGCATGGTTAGCGATTTTATCTTTTAAGTGAAAATGTGAGTTGGCAGAATAGGATAGAGGATGTATATGTAAATAAAAAGAGAGAGAACTAAAGTTCTCTCTCTGATTTGTGCGCCCTTAGGGATTCGAACCCTAGACCCACTGATTAAGAGTCAGTTGCTCTACCAACTGAGCTAAGGGCGCTTGGTGCAATTTGTTCTTTCTGAGTTCTGTTTGTGCGCCCTTAGGGATTCGAACCCTAGACCCACTGATTAAGAGTCAGTTGCTCTACCAACTGAGCTAAGGGCGCATATTCAACTCTCTCAGAAATCATATTTCTGAATTGCGTGTGCAAAGGTAAGTCCTTTTTTGTTAAGTGCCAAATATTTTAGAGACTTTTTTCAAAAAAATATTAATAGGTATTTATAAAGTTGTATATATTAACGCTTTATAAATTTAATAACTGTACTGTTGTCTTGTAGTAGATATATACCAGTATTTAGTTTGCTTATATCAATATATGTCTGATCATTATTTGTAGGCATATCTTGGATTTTTTTACCTTCCACATTATATATATTGATATTCGATCCGCCTTTGGTACCACTTACAATTATACTATTGTCATAAATACCTCCAATCGAGGCTATGTAAGCTTTATCAATATCATAATTGGAAACTAGTTTTGCCATTGTTGCCGCAAGCTTGTTTGTCATTACAGTGTTATCACTCCAATGTAGTGTTATGATAGAATCCTCATAACTTATTTCTGTAACGCTCTTCTCTGCCTTGTTTCCATTAATGCTAATAGCACTCTTATCACTTCCGGCAAAGGTATTTGTCGAAATGAGTAGCGTCAAAATTATAGCAATAATGTGTTTCATAGACAACTATTTTAAACAATATAGTCGCAAATATACTAAATAATTGCTTAGTATGTTACTATTTGGAAGAATATAATGCTGATTTTGAAGAATTTTAACCTAAAGCTAATATTCATTGAGCGGCATGCGGGGGTCGAACCCGTGACCTTCGGCTTGGGAAGCCGACGCTCTACCAACTGAGCTAATGCCGCAATATCTGAGCCGATACCGGGACTCGAACCCGGGACCTATTCATTACGAATGAATTGCTCTACCAACTGAGCCATATCGGCAACGAAATCAAATTAATGTTTGGTATTCGGAATGCAAAGGTAATTGATTTTTTCTAAAGGTCCAAATTTATTCAACAATTTCTTTATCGTATATCCTTTCGAATTCTGCCCTTAGCAATTCATCATCACTTATAATGTTTTGTATAGTTTTCAGATTGTTAGCGTTTGGACTTCCCGGAATCCATAGGTGAATATATCCGTTACATGAATACTTCTCATTCATATGCTTTTGAAAGCGCTTCCATTGTTCTTCCTTATTCTTAGTTGGTTCATTTTCTAGCCCATATTCTACCGCTCTTGTAAAAACTGTTTCTGGATCAAGGTCACGATCTGCTTCTGCAACAATTTTCCCATAAAGGCTGCGTGGTGCATGACTGGAACTAGCTCTGTGATCCTCTACGGCTTCTTTCATTATCCTTAGTTGATCATCGCTAAACCATTTTTTTAGTCTGTTATCAGAAGATAGAATTTTACCGCTTGTTATGTGGTGTATTGCTCTTGGACCACTCATTCCTAAGTCGTGGTATGCAGCAACGACGTATGCTATATTAACGTCGGCGCCTGTTTGATGTGCCAATTGTATGGAATTATCAATAACCCTCATTACATGTTGTAGCCCATGGCTTTTGCCGAAGTCGTTGTATTTTGGAAGAATGTTCCTTTCTATGAATTCCATTATATCCAGTGATACCTGTTGCATTATAGTATAGATATTTATTTGTTATAGTAAGATTGATAGGGCAGAAAGTGCACAGAATATAAGCATGTTTCGTGATGTCTGTCCTAATATTGAATTTAACTCTTTTCCATGTTTTATTCTGATCATTTTGCGATATGCTAAGTAATGCAAAGGCACATATAATAAAGGTAGTGCTGTTAAAATCAGATTCTTTCCTGTGATATATGCGGCAAAACACATTGCGATTGCTCCCATAAAACCAATAAAGAAATATAATCTTTCACCTATTTTCTCACCAACCCTAACTATTAGTGTTATCTTGCCGTCACGTTTATCGTTATCTCGGTCTCTATAATTATTTATTATTAATAAGGTATCAATAACTAATCCACAACCAATTGAGGCTGCAAATACATTAAGTTGTATATCTTTTTGTATAAATGGTACTACAACATAATACGTTATGCATACTGGTATTATTCCAAAGAACAAAATGACCAATACGTCTCCAAGGCCTAAATATGATAGTTTGGTCGTATATAAGAAACAGCAAACAACGCATATACCGCCTATTAGTAGCATTTCGACACCTCCATAAAATATGAGTGGCAATCCTATAACACATGCGATGGCAGTTGTCGCAATTATGCCATATTTCATGGCGTTTAGTGTTATCCAGCCTTCAGAACATGCTCTTTTTGGACCAAGTCGTGTCTCAGAATCATCGTTTCCTTTAATACAGTCAAAGTAATCATTGATGAAATTTGCGTCAATTTGCATTATCATTGCAAATAGAAAGCATAAAGCTGCTGGTATTATGCAAAAGTCGGTTACTTCTGTTTTATTAAAGACAAGTGCCAAAGCTACAATGACAGGTAATGCTGCACCGGTAAGAGTCTTTGGTCTAGCCGCGAGTATCCATGCCTTGAAGCTGTTAGTTATAATATTTTGATTATTCATATTTATCTCTTTCCTATTTCTAGTTAAAGAAATTCCAACTTATTCCAATTCTGAGTATTCTCTCGTTTAGTGGATAGTGGGGACTCAGGAAGTAGTTTTTGTTTCCATTTCCAGCATTCACATGACTCATCATTATGAAGAAGCGTGTATGCTTTAGATGGAAATTAGCGTAAACATTAACGATAGGATAGTTTCCTATATTTACTCTGCTATCGGTTCCGTTTGTTGTACTTGTATTTGTCTGTACTGTATATTGTCCAATACCTGGGATATATTCAGGAGCATAATACTCCGTAAAATATCTAATATCACTACCCAAATCACATTTTAGAACATGTGCAATCTTGAATCTAAGGTACAGATTACTGTATATGTTCAAATCTGGTACAGGAAGCGCATCTTTGTTACTAGATTTTTGATAAGTAATTTCATTCTCCCAGTTAAGAGGCCCGAGTGTGAAATCCTGTGATAACGAAGCTGTTACGAGATTTATTGCTCCACCATTTTGCTTTACCGTAATGGCGTTGCCAAGTCTGTTGAGATCTTTGTCTATAGTATACGAAGATGCAAAATATGTATAATTCTTTATTTCGTCTACTGCTACACGTAGTGACGTGCGCGTCTTCTTATAGCTAAACACACCCTGAATGCGCGAATGAATAACCTTGTCCAAGTCGTTATTATCCCACCAATAGTGCATTGAGTGATAATGACGATAGTAGAAAGTTGGATTCAGTCTGTATAAAAAGCCGCTAGCCGCAAGAGTTACCGTGTCTCCAAATAACTTGAAGTTAAGGTCTGCAGTAGCATCAAATTTAATTTGTCCAGCGTCTGTACCTGTAAGCCAAGTCTCACCAATAACACTGTAATGGAATGTCTTTCCTTGCGTCTTGTTTATCATTCCTCCAATGCTTATATCATGCTCATTGTATGATTTTGTACCAATAGAGTCGGGGAGTGTGAAATGACGTAAGTCTGATGTTACAAATGCTTTGATTCCAGATTTAGCCCATTTGTTAAATCCTTCAAGAAGAGATATTGCAAATGTGTTTTTAAGACTGTAATGACTCGTTTTGTCGTATATAGAGTCGCCAGGTAGCTTCTCATCTGCTTTATAAGTGTTAGCATAGAACTTGTTTGGAGTTTCGTAAGCCTCATATATACGTTCGTAGTTATTGAACTCCATTGTATGAATGAAACTTGTTACAGGAACAAACTCATTTTTTAACCATGCAGTGTCTTTTTTAGCATTCTTCTCTGCTAAGAGAATACTGTCTGCGGCTTCTTTGCTGATTGATAAACGTTTGCTGGCATTATCCTTTTTGTCAGGTTCTGCACCGGCAATCTTTGCATTGTCAGGTCTTCCGGCAAAAGATTTTAACTCTTTTTCGTTAGGCTTGTCATTATGCTTGTTATCTTTATTTTTCTCAGCAGTGGCGTTTTCTTTTTTAGACTCCATCGCGAATTTCTTCGCCTTGATTTCGTCGTCTGTCATTTTTACCTTTCTACTGAAACCAATATTGTAGCGTTGTGTAAACAGAATATGCTGGTTATCATTTCTGTTCCAGTTTTTTTCCAATACAGTCGGTATCTCGTTGGTTGCATAATTATCACTGAAACTTTCGGGATGCTTTATGTAATTGTCGTCTGTGATACCTCCGTTCTCGGCGATCTTCTGATGATTAGTTGAGACAATGAGATGCGCCTGATAATTGTCATCAATATATGAACCATACATCGTATAGTTAAAATTCGACGAACTTTGGTTTTGATAATATCCACGGCCGTATAGGTAATCGAATTTGAAACCTAAACCAAGTTTTTTACCAGCATTGACACCGAATTTAGCTGTGAAATGATCTTCTCCATTTATTCTGTCTCCGGCATTGTTGTACGTAATATTAGTAAATGGTGACAATGTGTTGGTGAAATAGAACTTGTCTTCTGGCGTAATGAAAAAGTCATACGGTTGTGTGAAGATAAACTGTCCTGTATTTACTCTATCAATAAATATGCGGTTGATGCGTGGTGCACCAAGGTTGCCGGTAGTGTTAAATTCACCTCGCATACCGGTTGTGAATATTGAATTCATAAACATATGCGGAATAGTGTCAAGAACAGCATCTGTTCTGTCACCAAACCTTTTGTCTATAGTCCAAACTTTAATACCCTTTGGTATTTCTTTGTCAGAGCCTAATGAATCTATTTTATTTTTGCCTCCTCGTCTGGTAATATTTCCTGTTTCGTCCATTTGGTTGTAAGAACCGTTGTCATTGAATTGGGCGAATATATTAGATACCGAAAGAAGGAGGACGACTATAAATAATATTCTTTTCATTTATGGAACATTCGTAGTGACACTTCGATAAATTTCAATACTACCGCAATGATAAGTATCACGGCGCCTGTAATCTTAAAATCTGATTTTGTGTAAATTATTACTCCAGTAATTGCCAATACCATAAATGCAACGTTTATGATATTGCGATATCTAAACATTGAATCTTTACCATTATTCAATTTAGGCTGAGTATGATGTGGCTTTACAGCGTATTCTCTCTCGTCTTTATTTATATTTTCTTCCATAATCTTTTTATTATTTTTGTTCTAATGTCAATTTTATATTATTGAAAATTTCGTTTACTCGATCTATAGTTTTGATTCTGAACTTAGCGTTAAGTCTATTCATTTTACCTTTACTGTTAATGCTTTCCTTATCAGAAATCAGTTTTTCGGCAGAATCTTTGAAACCTGTAACACGACCCTGTTCATAGTTGTAATTGATTCGGCTTATTGTGACTTTTGCCTTGTTGTTATCGCATTCTGCAATAATGGTGTATGAAAACTCTGTTCTGTCAAGAGATAGAAAGTTATTTGAGAAAACAAGCCATTCAATACACTTTGCAGCAATAATGTGTTTTTCTTTGTTTACAAGCGCAATTCTGCTATTTGTTTGATTAGCGTCAGTTGTTATTGAACTGATCGCAGAATAAAGCTTGGCGTATATCTCGCTAGCGTCCATTCCTGGTAAATCTTCGTTGAGTGAAAATACAACGTTGCCATTATCTTCAGGTACGGCTCCTGCAAGGTATTTGGGACTATCTTCTGGATTTTCTTCCTTTACTATTGTTTTTGTTTTTGGTGCTTGTGTTGGAACTGTCCATTCAGAAGGACTGTTATCATCTTTCTTATCACTAGAAGTAGCTTGTTCTAATTCTTTAGCAGCTTTCAAGGCATCATCGGCAGCCTTTTGTGCTTCTTCTGCAGCCTTCTTGGCTTCTGCAGCCTTCTTGATGGCATCAGCCTTCAGCTGTTCAATTTTTGTATTACTTTGTGTTGTCTTTATATCTTGTGCCATTCCAAAAATTGGCAAAAAGCAGAGTGACAATATAAATAATTTCTTCATAATGCTAACTTATTATAATAATATAATTACGGCAAAAGTAATAAAAAAAGATGAGAGCAATTAGATAGGTATAGGTAGATTTCTTAAACTTAACTATAATTAATAGATTTACTCCTTTAATTTTAGCTGGTCTTGCAATCTTATAATTTCATCTCTATATTGAGCAGCCTGAATAAAGTCAAGATTTTTAGCAGCCGTTTTCATTAACTCTGTTGTGTTGTCTATACTTCGTTGGAGTTCATCGTGTGACATGTGTTTCACAATTGTATCCGCAGCGAAAGTACCATACTCTGGTTCAATGTATGCATTTGATGCGATATTGTTACCGCCTCTACCTGTTGCGCTGTTAGTGTCATTGCCCATTGCTAGTGATGAACCAATCTTCTTGGTAATCTGTTGAGGCGTTATGTTGTGATCTTGATTATATTTAAGCTGAATGCTACGTCGTCTTGCCGTTTCGTCAATAGTGCGTTGCATACTATCTGTTATTTTGTCTGCATACATAATAACTCTTCCGTTGACATTTCGTGCTGCACGTCCGGCTGTCTGAGTTAAACTTCTGTGACTTCTCAGAAATCCTTCTTTGTCTGCGTCCAGAATAGCAACCAATGAAACCTCCGGCAAATCAAGTCCTTCACGAAGTAGGTTTACACCAACAAGGACATCATATACACCTGCTCTTAAATCATTCATTATTCTCACTCTATCAAGAGTAGCTACATCGCTATGTATATAATTGGCTTTTACCTCATGATTCAAAAGATATTCTGTGAGTTCTTCTGCCATTCGTTTTGTCAATGTCGTTACTAGAACCCTCTCGTTTCTGTTGCATCTAGTAAGGATTTCGTCCATTAGGTCATCAATCTGATTTTCAGACGGTCTGACCTCTATTTCTGGATCAAGTAATCCTGTTGGACGTATAATCTGCTCAACGACAACCCCCTCAGCTTCCTCTATCTCATAGTTGGCAGGAGTGGCACTGACGTAAATTATTTGGTTTATTAATTCGTGGAATTCTTCAAATCTCAAAGGACGGTTATCGAATGCTGCTGGAAGTCGGAAACCAAATTCAATCAGATTTTGTTTTCGAGCTCTGTCGCCACCATACATAGCATTAATTTGTGGAACGCTTACGTGACTTTCGTCAATAACTATTAGATAATCTTTAGGGAAAAAGTCTAAAAGACAGTAAGGTCTTTCTCCAGCATTTCTGCCATCAAAATACCTTGAATAGTTTTCTATTCCACTGCAGTGACCGAGCTCCTTCATCATTTCCATATCATATTCGACTCTTTCCTTAATTCTCTGAGCCTTAATATCATCTCCGATTTCACTAAAGTAGTTTACTTGCTTTGTAAGATCATCTTGTATTTGTCTTATGGCTAACTCTGTCTGTTCTTTAGTTGTGACAAAAAGATTTGCAGGATATATCTCATATTCCTCAAATGATGTAAGAGTATGAAATGTTATATTGTCCACTTCCTCAATGCTGTCAATTTCGTCATCCCACCATGTAACTCTCAGCACGTTGTCACTGTAAGCCATGGATATATCAACAGTGTCACCTTTTACCCTGAAGTTTCCGCGTTGCAGTTCAATGTCATTTCTTACATATAGAGCATTTACTAATTGTCGCAAAAATTCATTGCGGTCTATAGTTTGTCCTTTTTTTATTTTTATTATATTTTCCTGCATAGCGGCTGGTCCGCCCATACCATATATGCATGATACAGAAGACACAACGACAACATCTCTACGTCCCGATAATAGGGCAGAAACGGCACTCAGTCTCAGCTTGTCAATCTCTTCATTTATGGCAAGATCCTTTTCAATGTATGTGTCAGAAGATGGCAGATAAGCCTCTGGTTGATAATAGTCGTAATATGATACATAATACTCTACGGCATTATTTGGGAAAAATCCTTTCATTTCCTCATAAAGCTGTGCTGCAAGAGTTTTATTGTGACTTAATATAAGGGTAGGTTTGTTTACGTTAGCAATAACATTAGCTACTGTAAACGTTTTTCCTGAACCTGTTACTCCAAGAAGTACCTGAGCCGATGCTCCTTGTTGTAATTCTTCAGTTAATTGTCTTATAGCTTCCGGCTGATCTCCGGTTGGACTATATCTTGAAGTTAGTTTAAAATCCATGTCTCATCCCTTATGTAAACTGCAAAAATACTAAATTATCAGCTAATATGAGTTATAAAGACTAATAATTTGCGAAAAAGTGTATTATTTACTTTGTAAATCAGGGAAAAGTAAGTAACTTTGCATCTCAATATATTTAAATATGAAGAAATATAGTCTATTCCCAATATGCCTAGCGATGCTTTTTTCAAGTTGCGCTGGTGAATTCAATAAGGTTTATAAGACTGATGATTATCAGTATAAATACGAGTACGCTAAAGAATGTTATGCAAATGGTAAGTACGCACGTGCTATAACGTTGCTTACAGATCTTATTACAATAGAGAAGGGAACAGACAATGCCCAGGAAAGTCTTTATATGTTAGCTATGGCTGAGTATAATAGTATGGACTATGAAGGGGCAGCCCAAGCTTTCAAGCGATATTATCAGTCTTATCCAAAAGGATATTTGGCAGAGATGTCACATTATTATGAAGGACTTAGCTTGTACATGAGTACTCCTGAACCACGTCTTGATCAATCTATGACTATTTCTGCTATTTCTGCTTTTCAGACATATTTAGATTTATATCCTGATGCAAAGCAAAAAGATTCTGCTCAAAAGAAATTGTTTGAGTTGCAAGATAAGTTGGTTTTGAAGGAACTTTATTCTGCAAGACTATATTATAACCTTGGTTCTTATTTCGGTAATTGCACTGATGGTGGAAACAACTATGAGGCTTGCGTTATAACTAGCCAGAATGCTCTTAAGGATTATCCTTATACAAGTATGCGTGAAGACTTTTCTGTTTTAATCATGAAGAGTAAGTTTGAACTTGCAGAACAGAGTATTGACGAGAAACGCCTTGACAGATACCAGGATGCTGAGGATGAGTGTTATGGTTTCCTTAATGAATTTCCAGATTCAAAGGATAAGAATGTAGCTCAAAAATTTATTGAGAAATGCAAGAAATATACTGGAGAAAATAATAACGATAAATAAACAAATAAATGGATTACAAGAAATCAAAAGCACCAGTGAACACAGTCACTCGTAACATTATGGATTTATGTGACGAAACTGGTAATATTTATGAGAGTGTAGCTATCATAGCTAAACGCGCAAATCAAATCTCTGTTGAAATCAAACAGGAACTTAACAAAAAATTGGCAGAGTTCGCTTCTTACAATGATTCTCTTGAGGAAGTGTTTGAAAATCGTGAGCAAATTGAGATTTCACGTTATTATGAGAAACTTCCTAAGCCAATCTTGTTGGCTACTCAGGAATTTGTAGACGGTAACATTTATTGGCGTGATCCTGCAAAGGATACTGTTAATAACGAGAACTAATGATACAGCGTAGACAGACTTTATTTCTGCTTGTAGCTCTTATTCTCACTATTGTATGTCTTTCTTTGCCGGTTGCTGTGTTTGAACCAACTGGAATGGGTGTAAATACAGAGGTATATAATTTGTGGATAAAGAACGGAAGTGGTGCATTAGATTTTAAGGTGTGTCCTCTGTTTGTGATTCTTTTACTTACTTGTCCTATTAACTTATGGTCAATATTCAAGTTTCACGACAGAAAGTTTCAGGCTTGTCTCTGTGTTATTAATATATTGTTGATACTTTTGTGGTATGTGGCATATATGTATTTCACAATGTTAGGTGGTCTTGCATTTGAAAATCAAACTTTGCACTTCGCATTTGCGGCTTGTCTGCCATTTATATCACTAGTTTTATATATTATGGCACGTCATTCGATAATTGCAGATGAAAAGCTCGTTAGGGCTGCTGATAGAATTAGATAGTTATACACACAACATAGAAGCGCTGGAGTTACTTTAACTCCAGCGCTTTTTTTTATTTAGCTACGTAGAGTTAAGTAACTCTTGAATCTTTTTGTATATAGGAGCTTACGTAAATAAAATATGGAATCTTAGTTACGTTGAGTTATGTTCGAGCTATGTCTCCGACTGCCGTTTTAAACATAAAACGGAAAAATAATTTAGTTTATAGCTGATTTTATAAAGTGAGACATTACTTTGATACTATATAAATAAGTCTTATAAATTGCTAGTAGCAATGTGGTGCCACTTAGACGTTTACTTTTTCGAAAAAACTATGTAGGAATATTTGAAAATATGCTGATATAATAATATGTTATTTGTGTTTCTACGATATGAAGTCTTCTTTTCTTCGATCAAAAGTTTTCATTTCTATGATATAAAGTTTGTATTATATCGATGAAACGTTTGTAGAAAGTCTTGAATTACTACTTGATGTAAATAAAATTTATTTAGTGGTATTGTAACTTGTTGATTATAAATAACCTATAATCATTATGTTGCTAAAAAAATAAAAGGGCTGATACAAAATAGTACCAGCCCTTTGGAATATTTAGTTTAAAACTATTTTTTAGTCAATAGCCTCGCTCCAGTCTTCCTTGCTCTTTCTTACATAGCTCTGATAACGGCGTTTTGCCATCTTTTCAGCCTGAGCGAACAATTCATCAGCCTCGTTAGGATAAGCCTTCTGGACACTCATGTAGCGAACCTCACCAAGTAGGAAGTCGCGGAAGTTAGCCCAGTTAGGTTCCTTGCTATCCAAGATGAATGGATTCTTTCCTTCTTCAGCCAATTGTGGATTAAAGCGCCACAAGTGCCAGTAACCGCATTCAACAGCGAGTTCTTCCTCACGTTGTGAACGTCCCATACCACCACGCTTCAAACCGTGATTGATACATGGAGAGTAAGCAATGATTAATGATGGACCTGGATAAGCTTCAGCTTCACGTATAGCCTTCAATGTTTGAGCATTGTCTGCACCCATTGCAATCTGAGCTACATATACGTAACCATAAGTTGCCTGCATAAGACCAAGGTCTTTCTTGCAAATACGCTTACCCTGAGCAGCGAACTGTGCGATAGCACCTAGTGGAGTAGACTTAGAACTCTGACCACCAGTGTTAGAGTAAACCTCTGTATCAAGAACAAGGATGTTTACATCTTCACCAGAAGCAAGAACGTGGTCGAGACCACCGTAACCGATATCATAAGAAGCACCGTCACCACCGATAATCCACTGTGAACGCTTAACCAAGTAATGATCAAGAGTCTTTAGCTCAGAGCAGATTTCGCAACCAGCCTCAGCACCCTTGGCAATAAGAGGCTTAAGTTCAGCGGCAGCAACCTTAGAACCATCAGCATCATCCTTAGCTTCAATCCACTTTTCAGCAGCAGCCTTGAACTCTTCTGTAGCTCCATTTGCTATGGCGTCGTTAAGTAACTTAACAATGCGCTCTTTCATCTTCTTGTTACCCAAAGTCATACCAAGACCGAATTCGCAGAAGTCCTCGAACAAAGAGTTGTCGAATGCAGGACCCTGGCCTTCAGCATTTGTTGTATATGGAGTAGCTGGAATAGAAGCTGAGTAGATAGATGAACAACCTGTAGCGTTGGCAATCATCTCGCGGTCACCGTAAAGTTGAGAAACCAACTTAACATAAGGAGTCTCACCACAACCAGAGCAAGCACCAGAGAATTCAAACAAAGGTTGAGCGAACTGTGAGTTCTTTGCACTCTGCTTGATATCAACAAGATTCTGCTTAGATGTAACATTCTTAACAAGGTATTCCCAGTTCTTAGCTTCCTTAATCATTTCTGGTTTATCGATGTTGAATGGAATCATGGTCAATGCCTTTTCGCCCTTCTTACCAGGACAAACATCTGAACAGTTACTACATCCAAGACAGTCAAGAACAGAAACTTCTATACGGAACTGCATTCCAACAAGAGACTTAGGAGCCTTGATTTCAAGAGTTGTTCCATCGAAACCCTTAGCTTCATTCTCATCAAGAACGAATGGACGTATAGCAGCGTGAGGACATGAATATGCACACTTGTTACACTGGATACAGTTTTCTGAATTCCATACAGGAACGAAAGCCTCTACACCACGCTTTTCAAATGCAGCAGAACCATTCTGCCATGTACCGTCAACAGTATCATGCTTAACAAAGTCAGAAACCTTAAGAAGGTCACCGCTCTGTCCGTTGATAGGACGAACAAGTTCTTTGATGAATGCAGGTGCATTATCTTCCTTAGCTGAATCGTCAGCGAGGTTAGCCCATGCTGGATCAACAGCAAGTTCCTTATATTCGTTTCCGTGTTCAACAGCACCGAAGTTCTTGTCAACAACATCCTGACCCTTCTTAGAGTAAGACTTAACAATAAATGCCTTCATCTGCTCAACAGCAAGATCCAAAGGAATAACCTCTGTAATGCGGAAGAATGCGCTCTGAAGAATAGTGTTTGTACGGTTGCCAAGACCAATTTCTTGTGCAATCTTTGTTGCGTTGATATAATATACAGTGATATTGTGCTTTGCGAAGTATGCCTTAACCTTATTAGGGATAAAGTTTACAAGTTCCTCACCCTCGAAGATAGTATTCAACAAGAATGTACCGTTGTCACGAAGACCGCGAGTAACGTCATACATATGAAGGTAAGCCTGAACGTGGCAAGCTACAAAGTTAGGAGTGTTTACCTGATAAGTAGAGTGGATAGGCTCATCACCGAAACGAAGGTGAGAACATGTGAAACCACCAGACTTCTTAGAGTCGTAGCTGAAATATGCCTGACAGTACTTATTGGTGTTGTTGCCAATAATCTGAACAGAGTTCTTGTTAGCGCCTACAGTACCATCAGCACCAAGTCCGTAGAACTTAGCCTCGAACAATGTGTCACCACCCATTGGAATTTCTTCCTCTTCTGGAAGAGAAGTGAATGTAACGTCATCAACGATACCTACAGTAAAGTGATTCTTTGGCTCTGGCAATTCAAGGTTCTTGAATACAGCAATAATCTTAGCTGGTGTAGTATCGCTAGAACCAAGACCGTAGCGACCGCCAACGATAAGAGGCTTACGCTCGTCGTTGTATAGTGCACTCTTAACGTCAAGATACAATGGTTCACCTTCAGCTCCAGGCTCCTTAGTACGGTCAAGAACAGCAATGCGCTTAACTGTAGCAGGAAGAGTCTTCTTAAGGAAGTCAACAGAGAATGGACGATACAAATGAACAGATACCATACCAACTTTCTTTCCCTGCTTTACAAGGAAGTCGATAGCTTCGCGAGCTGCTTCTGTAGCAGATCCCATTAATATGATAACATCCTCTGCATCCTTTGCTCCATAATAGTTGAACAAGTGATACTCACGACCTGTGATAGAAGAGATCTTACCAAGGTAATCCTCAACAACAGCAGGAACTCTATCATAATATTCGTTGCTTGCCTCACGATGTGTGAAGAATGTCTCTGGATTCTCTGCAGTACCGCGTGTTACAGGGCGCTCTGGAGACAAAGCTCGATCGCGGAAACGCTTGATGTCCTCTGGATCAACAAGACCTCTGATTGATTCCTGGTCAATCTCTTCAATCTTATGATACTCATGAGATGTACGGAAACCGTCGAAGAAGTTGATGAAAGGAATACTAGTCTTTAATGTTGCAAGATGTGGTACGGCTGTAAGGTCCATAACCTCCTGAACAGAACCTGAACAGAACATTGCGAAACCAGTCTGGCGACATGCCATTACATCCTGATGATCACCAAAAATACAAAGTGAGTGTGATGCCAATGTACGAGCAGATACATCGAATACGCAAGGGAGAAGTTCTCCTGCAATCTTATACATATTAGGGATCATCAAAAGAAGACCCTGAGATGCTGTAAATGTTGTAGTCAGTGCACCAGCCTGAAGAGAACCGTGAACTGCACCAGCAGCACCGCCCTCAGACTCCATCTCTTGAACTGAAACAGTCTGTCCCATAAGGTTCTTGCGACCTTTGGCAGCCCATTCATCTACATGCTCCGCCATAGGTGAAGACGGAGTGATAGGGTAGATGGCAGCTACCTCAGTAAACATATAGCTTACATGAGCCGCAGCTGTGTTACCATCACATGTGATAAATTTTTTTTCTTTAGCCATTTTATATTTGATAAAATTATTAATAAATGTTTTATATATCTATTCTCAATTTAAGTTCTTATAGAATTTCAATATATGAATCCCAGCAACCAAAGTGGTATTCTGTTTTCTTTTCCCACTTCTGTATTGTATCTAGCGTATATGGTATCGGGGTTACATCTTTGTTTATGCTCGCTTTGAGCATCTGAGATCTTGAATTTGATGTTGCCGTCAACCATGAAGAAATGGTCTTTGGATGCTTGGTTTACTTTATGGTCTTTCCATAATGAATTTACAAAAAAAGTTTCCATAACATCCTGATCATTTATTTGAATCGGATAGATAGCATACATAAGATTAGTATTATGCATCATCACCTTGCTAGGTTTTTTGGGAAACTCCTGTCCGATTGGATATATTATGTTTATCAAGCGTGCGTCTGCTAGATATTTGATGTAGTTCATCACAGTAGCGCGACTTGTTTCTATTTCGTGTGCAAGATTACTTATGTTTGGAGCTTTCGGACCTTCAACTGCCAGTAAGTAAAAAAGCTTTTTAATTTTCGTGAGATATTTTAAGTCTATTTGCTTAATAAGAAGAATATCTACTTCAGTCATCATATTCATTGTCTTGAGCAGATTTTCAGAAAAGTTGCGTTGTTCAAGAAAGAATGGATAGAAACCATGATGAATGTAATCATGAAAATATTTCAAAGGACTAACTTTAGGAAGAATATCCTTAATTAAGTGTTCGTGGTTTTGTAGGATTTCGTCTAGTGTATATGGACGGAAATCGTTTCCGGTTTGCAAATTCAAAAATTCACGGAAAGAAAATCCTCTTAAATTATAGCTTTTTACGATGCCGTTTAGTTCTGGATTTTCTTCTTTTAGACGCATTACACTACTACCCGTAAATACAATTTTCAAGTTAGGAAAGTTGTCGTAACACTTACGTAATTCTTTGCTCCAGTTAGGTTGCTTGAAAACTTGATCAATAAGTAACACCTTTCCTCCTTGTGCGGCAAAATCACCAGCAAACTCAGCAATGCCTTTTCCTTGGAAATAGAAGTTGTTCATGTTGATATATAAGCAACGGCGATCATTAGGACCGAACTTCTCTTTGGCATATTGCAGTAGGAAAGTACTTTTCCCAACACCTCTCGTTCCCTTAATGCCAATCATACGATCATTCCAATCAATCTCGTCCATCAGGGTTCGACGTACTGGCGCATCTGTATGCTCAACAAGATAAGCGTGTGTGCTAAAGAAAGCTTCCATATATTTAATAAGTTTGTTTTATTTAATCCAATGCAAAGATAATACTTATTTCCATATTTGCAAACTCTAGTTTGCAAAAAGTTTTCTTTTTTTCATAATTTAGCAGATGGAGAGTATTTTTTCAATGTCTCTTGGAAAATACTCAATTTCAAGTTTATGTTCTTTTTCGGCTATATCCGCTACCGTGTCTTTTTCTGTTATTGGTGTAGAATGCTGAAATATTATTTCGCCACCGTCGATTTCTTTAGTTACCCAATGTACCGTCATTCCTGTTTCTTTCTCTTTGGCAGTTTTGACTGCTGCGTGCACATGAATACCATACATTCCCGGACCTCCGAATTTCGGTAATAGGGCTGGGTGAATATTGATTATTCGCTTATTGAAATGATTAATAAGAAAATCTGGGATGAAAAGAAGGAAACCTGAAAGAATAATAAAATCAATGTCGTTTTCCTTTAGAATAGGCATAAGAATGTTTTCATCGTTAAAATCTTTTTTAGGAACTACAACGGTATTGATGCCTAGTCTTTGTGAATTTTCAACGACAGGTGCAGTAGACTTGTTGGAAAGAACAAGCTTTATGTCGGCAATATCAGAATCTGCGAAATAATTAATGATATTTTCGCAGTTTGTTCCATTGCCTGAGGCGAAGATTGCTAAATGTTTCATTTCGTTATTATGCTAATAAATGCAGTTCGCAAAGTCGTTTAATCATCATCGTCTTCATCTTCAAATCCGAACATAACAGGGTCTGCAAAAGAGTCTAATGCTCTACGGTCTTTCTTAGTTGGTCTGCCTGTACCTCTTGATCTGTCAATGAAACCGCTTATTCTGCTCATTTCCAATAATTCGTATTGTTTTGCATCTGTAACATTTTTATATATATCAGGTAGTAGTTTTGCCCCGACGCGCTGTTCTATGCATTTCAATACCTTAAAGGAATAAGTTATTGGCGACTTTTTTACACTTACAGTTTCCCCAACTTTTATAGTGTGACTAGGTTTGACATTTATGCCATTGATAGTCACACGTCCATTTTTACATGCATCGGCAGCAAGAGAACGCGTTTTGAAAACTCTCGTTGCCCAAAGCCATTTATCTATTCTTGCTACTTCTGCCATAAAATTATTTCTTTCCTAGTTTGTTAAACTGATTCATTGTGATGTCAATACCAGCAAGTGCAAAACTCTTTATTATCTCGCATGCGTTATCAATGCTTGGCTGCAACACTTTCATGTCATCTTCACTATAGTGCCCAAGAACCCAGTCTATCTGTCCGCCTTTTGGATATTCATTACCAATGCCCATTCTTAATCGGGCATAGTTCTGACCAATAAGCTGCTGGATATTTCCAAGTCCGTTGTGTCCACCATTGCTTCCGCTGCTCTTTAATCTGAAAGCACCTAACGGTAATGCAACATCATCACTTATGACAAGGAGTCTGCTTTGATCGATATTCTCTTTGTTAAGCCAATATCTCACAGCATTTCCACTAAGGTTCATAAATGTAGTTGGCTTTAGTAATATAATCTTTCGACCTTTTATACATGTTTCAGCCACAAAACCGTAGCGCTTGTCTTCAAAACAAATATTGGACGCTTTTGCAAAAGCGTCCAATATCATAAATCCTGTATTGTGTCGAGTACCCTGATATTCATCACCAGGGTTGCCCAAACCACAAATTAAATATTTGTCCATACTTGATTATTCAGCAGCGGCTGCAGCATCTTCATCAGTGCTTGCCTGCTGTGCCTGACGTGTCATCTTGATAGAACATACGATTACGCTCTTACTTGTAGCAATCTCAAGACCTTCGTATGAAAGTTCACCAACCTTGATGCTCTTACCAATCTTCAATGCTGTTACATCTACATCAAGATGCTCTGGAATCTGCTGATAAGGAGCTGTGATGTTAATTTTACGTACAGTAAGGTTCATACGACCACCATCACGAACACCCTGTGCAAGACCAACAAGCTTAACAGGAACACCCATTGTGATAGGTTTTTGATCGTTAACCTCGAAGAAGTCTACGTGAAGAGGAGCATCTGTTACTGGATGGAACTGAATTTCCTTAAGGATTGCTGTGTGGTGCTCACCATCGATGTTAATATCAACAACGTAGATGTGAGGAGTGTAAATAATTTTACGAAGTTCACTAAGTGGAGCTGCGAAAGCTAAAGCCTCAGGAACACCGTTAGCGTCTTTCTTCTCACCATAAATATTACAAGGAATCATTCCCTGCTTACGAATTTCTTTAGAAGCTTTCTTACCAAGGTCTGCACGCTTCTGACCTGTCACACTAATCTCTTTCATAATTGTGTTACTCTAAATTAAATATTGTTTATTAATTCGCCATCACCACGGGAATATCTCCCGGAAAAAGCGCTGCAAAGTTACGCCTTTTTTGTTTATCGTCCAAATTAATTTCTGTTTTTATCGAAATAACCTTGCTTTTTCTTGCATATTCAGTTGAAAAGCTATATTTTTGCAGCATAAAAAATATTATTGTATATAGGAAAACAACAAATTAAGAGAATGATCAATCGCGAACTTATAAGAATTAAGGTAGTTCAGTTAACCTACGCATACTATCAAAATGGTAATAAGAATATTGATACGGCAGAGAAAGAACTCTTTTTCAGTCTTTCAAAGGCTTATGATTTATATAATTATCTGCTTTTGCTGATAGTTGATATTACTAGAGAGGAGCGTCATAGGATAGAAATTGCTACTCAACGTGCTCAGCGAGAAGGTACAGAGGTACCGTCTCAAAAGTTTGTATATAACAAATTCGCAGTACAACTGGAAGAAAACAAAATGTTGAATGAATTTGTTGAAAGTCAGAAGTTGACTTGGGCAGATGATCTTGAATTTGTACGTAAATTATGCAATCAGATAGAAAGCAGTGAAGATTATATTGAATATATGAAAACTGCAGAATCTGATTATGAGACAGACAGAGAATTATGGCGTAAACTATATAAATTGTTTATACTGAATAATCCAGATTTGGATTCATTATTAGAGGAAAAGAGTTTATATTGGAATGATGACAAGGAAGTTGTTGATACTTTCGTGTTGAAGACAATAAAGCGTTTTGAGACTGATAACAAGAATAAACAGGAACTCCTTCCTGAATATGATGATGAGGAAGATAAGGACTTTGCACGTAAGCTGTTCCGTGCTACAATTCTTAATGCTGACCAATATCAACATTATTTGAGTGATGCTAGCCGTAACTGGGATTTTAGTAGACTTGCATATATGGATGTTGTCATAATGCAGATTGCCATTGCTGAAATGCTTACTTTCCCTAATATTCCAGCAAGCGTAACAATAAATGAATATGTGGATTTGGCTAAATTGTATAGTACATCACGTAGTGGTGGATATATAAACGGTATGTTGGATTCAATAGCCCATTTCTTCGTAGATAATGGCATGATGATGAAAACATTAAGAAATAAAGAAAGTAAATAATATATTAACTAAAAGAGTTTGTTTATGAATACAATGCTATTGGCTGCTCAGGCAGCACAGGGTGGTGGCATGGGCATGATTGTCATGATGGTTGCTATCCTTGTTATCTTCTGGTTGTTCATGGTTCGTCCTCAGCAGAAGAAACAAAAAGAAATACGTAAGTTCCAGAATTCTCTTCAAGAGGGATCTAAGGTTATCACTGGTGGTGGTATATATGGTACTGTTAAGCGTATTAACATGGAAGATGAATCTGTTGACGTAGAAATAGCAAAAGGTGTTGTTATTACAGTGAACAGAAGTTATGTATTCGCTAACGCATCATCTCAGATGCATAATGCATAATATAGTAAAAATATATAAATTTGTCAGAAGCTTCCTTTTTTCTTCAATGAATAGGGAGTTTCTGATTTTTTTGTTTTTTCTCGGTCTGAGTGGAACTTTCTGGCTTCTAATGGCATTGAATGAAACTTACGAGGAAGAACTAGCAATACCTGTACGACTTTATAATGTGCCAAACAATGTTGTTGTTACTCAACCTTGTACAGATACTGTATATGTAACAGTCAGGGATAAGGGATTTACTCTTGTTACATATTTATATACTGATAGGATTACACCTATTTCGGTAGATTTCAATTCGTATGCAGATAGTGATACTGGTAAAGGCGATGTTCCTTTATCTGATATTCAGAAAATGATCTTGCAAAGGCTTTATGGATCTTCAAAGATAACTTCTATTAAGCCTCATTCATTGTCATTCTTCTTTAATTATGGCCAATCAAAGCGAGTACCAATTCGTCTTTCTGGTAATGTAAATCCTGGTAAAAGTTATTATATCTCTCGCATAAAGTTCTGGCCTTCAACTGTTACGATTTATGCCAATAAGGCATTGTTAGACAGTGTTAAGTATGTATATACCGATGCATTATATTTAAATAATGTTGAGGATACTGTTATGCGACGGGTTCCACTTCGTCCAATTAATGGTGTCAAAATAGTTCCTTCTATTGTTAAGATTGGATTTTATGTTGATATCTTAACTGAAGAAAGTGTTGAGGTGCCTATCGTTGCCGTGAATATGCCTGAAGGCAAAGTATTACGTACATTCCCTTCAAAGATTAACGTAAAGTTTACTGTTGGATCAAGCATGTTTAGAAAAGTAAAACCGGATCAATTTCTGGTTGTCGTGGATTATAATGATATTTTGGCTCATCCTTCAGACAAGTGTATTCTAAGATTGCGACAGCACTCGCCTGATGTTACGATGGCTCGATTGGAGATGAAACAAGTTGATTATCTTATAGAACAACAATAGAAGTTTCAATATAGTGACAGATAATCGTAAGATAGCCATAACTGGTGGCATAGGTGTTGGAAAGAGTTATGTTTGTTCTCTTTTGAAAATTCGTGGCATACATGTATATGATTGTGACGCTGCGGCTAAAAGGCTTATTGCTCAAAATAAGAGTCTTCAAGCTAAATTAAATATACTTTTAGGTAAGGATGTTTATGTAAATGGTATCTTTAATAAGCAGGCTTTAGCTCAATTCCTATTGGAAAGCGATGCTAATAGAATTGCTGTAAATGATATCATACATCCCGCTGTTGCTGAAGATTTTATATGCAGTGGATATAACTGGTTGGAGAGTGCGATTCTTTTTGACAGTGGATTCAACAAGAAAATATCCTTTGATAAAATCATTTGTGTAACAGCTCCGAATGAAGTTCGTATCTCAAGAATAATGCAGCGTGATAATATTTCACGTGATAAAGCTTTAGAATGGATAAGCAAACAGTTGACGCAGGATGAAGTTTTAAGTATGTCTGATTTTGAAATCATCAATGATGGTGTAGCAGATATTGAAGAACAATTAGATAGAGTATTATCAATAATTAAATAATTTATAACAATAAATCATTAAACAAAATGGAAACAATTCTTTCAATCTCAGGAAAGCCAGGACTTTACAAACTGGTTTCTCGTGGTAAAATGAATCTTATAGTTGAAACATTAGACGAAAGTCATAAGCGTATTCCTGCATTTGCAGCAGATCGTGTAACAAGTCTAGGTGATATAGCTATGTACACTGATGCAGAAGATGTACCATTGTGGAAGGTACTTGATAATTTGAATAAAAAAGAAGCTGGTAAGGAGTCTTCTTTTAATTATAAGAAATCAAGCAGTAAGGAACTTCGTGATTATTTCGCAGAAGTGTTGCCTAACTTTGATCAAGATCGTGTTCACGATAGTGATATAAAAAAGTTGATTCAATGGTATAATATCCTAATCAAGGCTGGTATAACTAACTTTGAGGAAACAATGGCACCAACACAGGGTGACAATGTTGATGATCGCAAGGAAGCAGAATAAAAGTAATTATAAAAATCCCCAGAATATATTTGTATTCCAGGGATTTTTGTTTTTATTTATGTTTATTTTCAAGTACTTGTTTAAGGAACTTTGGAGTATACCCTTTGTTACTTTTGATAATATCTTCAGGTGTTCCTGTTGCTAGAATGGTTCCTCCGTTTCTACCACCTTCTGGACCGACATCAATAATATAGTCTGCAAGTTTTATAACATCCATATTATGTTCTATGATGATTACCGTGTTTCCTCTGTCTGTGAGCTTTTGAAGTACATCCATAAGTATTCTTATGTCCTCAAAATGAAGTCCTGTGGTTGGTTCGTCAAGAATGTATAGAGTCTTGCCTGTATCCTTCTTTGCAAGTTCTGTGGCAAGTTTCACACGTTGGCTTTCGCCTCCTGAAAGGGTAGTGGAACTTTGACCTAGTTTTATATATCCTAATCCTACATCTTGTAGAGTTTTTATTTTAGGCAATATGCTAGGTACGTTCTCAAAGAAATCAACAGCCTGATTAATAGTCATGTCAAGGACATCTGCAATTGATTTTCCTTTGAATCTTACTTCAAGAGTTTCTCTATTATATCTTTTACCATGACAAACCTCACAAGGTATCATTACATCAGGAAGAAAGTTCATTTCTATAGTCTTGTATCCATTTCCTCCACATGCCTCACATCTGCCGCCTTTTACATTAAAAGAGAATCTTCCAGGTTTATAACCTCTTATCATAGCTTCAGGAAGGTTCACGAATAAACTTCTAATTTCACTGAATACGCCTGTGTATGTTGCCGGATTGCTTCTTGGAGTCCTTCCAATAGGGCTTTGATCTACATTTACAATTTTGTCTATATTATCAATACCGCTGATTTTATCATATTTCATCGGCTTCTTCAGAGATCTGTAGAAATGATGAGATAGGATAGGCTGCAAAGTCTCATTTACAAGAGTTGACTTGCCTGATCCTGATACACCCGAAACTACGATAAGTTTGCCAAGTGGGAACTCTACATCAACGTTTTTAAGATTATTTCCCCTTGCGCCATATATCTTTATGCTCTTTCCATTGCCTTTTCTCCTTATCTTAGGAATTTCAATCTGTCGCTCGCCGTTTAGATAGTCTGCCGTTATGGTATGTTTCTTCAACATTTCTTCAGGAGTTCCTTGAAATACGACTTCACCACCTTTTCTTCCGGCTTCAGGTCCTATATCAATAATCCAGTCAGCTGCACGCATCATATCTTCGTCATGTTCAACAACAATGACAGTATTTCCAAGGTCACGGAGTTCCTTAAGAGATTTTATCAGGCGGTCGTTATCTCGTTGGTGCAAACCGATACTTGGCTCGTCGAGTATGTAAAGTACGTTGATTAACTGGCTACCTATTTGAGTAGCAAGTCTTATTCTTTGGCTTTCACCTCCAGACAGAGTTGCGCTTTGCCTGTTTAGTGATAGATAGTCAAGTCCAACTTCTAATAAAAATGACACGCGTGTCTTGATTTCCTTTACAATTTCTTTTGCTATTCTTTTCTGCTGAGGTTCAAGATGTTCTTCAACATTATCAAGCCAGTCATTTAGATCATTGATATCCATGCTGGCAACTTCTGTGATGTTCTTATCCCAAATCTTATATGAAAGAGCCTCTTTGTTTAATCTTTGTCCTTTACATTCTGGGCATTCTGTTGTTGCAAGAAATTGGTCTGCCCATTTCTTGCCAGATGTAGAATCATCGTTCTCAATAACAGTTTGAAGATATTTTATAATACCGTCAAAATTTACGAAATAGTCAGATGTTGTATGTACTAAGCTTTTGTCAATCTTTACATTTTCAAGACTACCATATAAAATTTCATCTACAGCTTCCTGCGGAATGTCTTTAAAAGGAGTTTTGATATTGCAATCATATTTGTGCAAGATAGAATCTATCTGCCAAAATATCATTTGGTTTTTGTATTTACCAAGCGGAATGATCGCACCGTCATGAATGTTTAATTTTGTGTCGGGAATAACTTTCTTTAGATCTATCTCATTGACATATCCTAACCCTTTACAATGAGGACATGCTCCTTCTGGAGAATTGAATGAGAATATATTTGGAGCTGGGTCTTTGTATGATATACCAGAAGTAGGACACATGAGTCTTTTAGAAAAGTATTTGACTTCATCTGTGTCTTTGTCCAATATCATGATTAGTCCATCGCCTTGTTTCATGGCTGTCTGAATACTCTTGGTGAGTCTTTCATGCGATACATCCTCAACCTTCATCTTGTCAATTACGACTTCAATGCTGTGGTTTTTGTATCTATCAGTTTTCATTCCACGTACAAGATCCTTTATCTCCCCATCAATTCTGATATACAGATAACCTTTTCTGCGCATACTTTCAAACAGTTCGCGATAGTGACCTTTACGGTTTCTTACTAATGGAGCAAGTATGAAAATTCTTTTATCAGAATAGTTATCGGTAATCATTTCAATTACCTTTTCTTCTGTGTACTTGACCATTTTCTCGCCAGTCACATAACTGTAGGCTGTGCCAGCACGTGCATATAGAAGTCTTAAGTAGTCATAAATTTCGGTCGTAGTACCAACGGTAGAACGTGGATTTTTATTTGTTGTCTTCTGTTCTATGCTGACAACAGGACTCAATCCTGTAATCTTGTCAACATCAGGTCTTTCCATGTTGCCAAGAAAATTGCGGGCATAAGCCGAGAACGTTTCTATATATCTTCTTTGTCCTTCAGCAAATATCGTATCGAAAGCAAGCGAAGACTTGCCTGAACCCGAAAGACCAGTGATGACAGTTAGTGAATTGCGGGGAATCTCTACGTCTACATTCTTAAGATTGTGGACTCTTGCTCCCCATACATTTATCTTTTTATCTTCTCTTTCCATAAAGAGTTAATACTATTAATTTCTTATTATTCGTTATTTGATGTGCCTGCTGATTCTGTATAGCCACGAAGAATATTAACATCTCGTTTGATGTTGTACTTCTTTCCGTCAGCACCAGTAGCTTTTACTAAAACAAAATATACGCCGTCTTTGACGTCTTTACCGTTGTATTTTCCGTCCCAACCATCATTTATATCATTCCATTCATATAGTTTTTGTCCCCATCGGTTAAATATATATGCATGAAAATCAATAATACTCTGATAGTTACTTTTTGCTTTATATATATCATTAATGCCATCTCCGTTTGGGGAAAAAGCATTAGGCATTTCTAGTCTACTTGTTGATAATGTGATAGTTAAAGGGTCTGATGTTATTTCTTTGACATTACTTCCATTAGTAAATTTGGCATAAAGAACAATTTTATGAGTGCCAGATTTTGTAAACGTATATTTTGTATCCTGTTCATATCTTACCAAATATGGAATAGTATCATTTTCTGTCATGAATCTCCACTCGTAATATGCTGTCCACCCATCAATATTCTCTGGCTGTGCATAAAAGGTAGTTGTTACTGGTGCAGAACCATTATAGTTTCCTGTTGTTTCTTTTCCCTCTGAATCTATAATTGTTACCGTTGGTGATACAATAGGAAAATTATCCGCCAAAGCAACTTTGACGGTAATAATGCATAATAGCAATATTATAGATATCTTAATTTTCATTCCCTATTATATATATTTGTGCAAAGTTACTAAAAAGATAACACATCAGATATGGTGTAATGACATATTTTTTGTATTTTTGCACTTGCAAGTTAAAATTTAAAGATTATGAGACATTTTTACAGAAATATACTACTTGTTGTCTTGTTGTTTTCAAGCAATATAATTTGGGCTGCCGATAATGTGATGGAGAGTCCTAAAAGTAAGAATTCTATATCTGTAGGTGTAATGCTACCACTGCATAATGTAGATGGCGACGGCCGCAGGATGATAGAGTATTATCGTGGTATTCTTATGGCATGTGATCAATTGAAGTCGGAAGGATTCCATATTGATGTTCATGCATGGAATGTGCCAGTTGATGCTGATATCAAGCAAATTTTATTGAATAATTACGCAAATAAATGTGAATTGATTTTCGGACCGCTTTATTCAAAACAAGTAAAGCCTCTTTCTGAATTTTGCAAGGCATATAATATTAAACTTGTAATTCCATTCTCAATAACAGGTAATGATGTTGCTAATAATCCGAATATATTTCAAGTATATCAGGATAATTTAAGTTTTAATACCTCTGCGATTAATTCCTATATAGAACGCTTCAGCGACAGTCATCCTGTGTTTATTGATTGTAATGATTCTACTAGTCGAAAGAGTAATTTTACATCAAACCTGCGAAAAGTGCTTGAGGCTAAAAGTATAGCATATAATATCACGAATATAAAGTCTTCTGATGAGTCTTTTGCTAAGGCGTTTAGTCGCAATAAACATAATGTTGTGATTCTAAATTCTGATCATTATAAGGAACTTAGTGCTGCGATAGCAAAACTTGACAAAATGTCATCACTTTATCCAGGATTTGTAATTAGTATGTTTGGTTATACAGAATGGCTGGTATATGCTAATTATGAGTTCAATAATTTCTGTAGATACGATACTTATATACCAACTGTGTTTTATCATAATCAATATTCTGCAGCTACAACATCATTGGAGAAAAATTACAGAGGGTGGTTTAATGTAGAAATGCAGCCAGCACAGCCTCGTTTTGCAATTACAGGTTATGATCATGCTCAGTTCTTCATAAGAGGCATCACTAAATTTGGAAACAAGTTTGTCGGAAGTAAATCACAAAATCTTTATTCTTCACTGCAAACTCCTTTGTGTTTTGAAAAATTAGGTAAAGGTGGTTATGTGAATACTAGTTTTATGCTGATACATTATCTGTATAATCATAGTATTGAAAGCCTTGCTTATTAATTAATAGAGAGTGATTTCCATGTATCATTGGTTAAATATGAAAACTAAACAAAAAATACTGTCAGGCGTATTCCTAATCCTATTTGGAGTCTTGCCTTCACATGCTCAGATAGGAGAGCACCGAGATGAATTCTCCATTGGTGTAAGTGGAGGATATGTTATGAGTAATGTGGCTTTCGTACCTAAAGTTAATCAAGGATATCATGGTGGAATTATCGGCGGTATATCTTTGCGCTATAAAAGTGAAAAGTATTTCAATACTATTTGCTCTATAGTGGGTGAGATAAACTATTCGCAGATAGGATGGAAAGAAAGTATTCTGGATACTAATAATCAACCTGTAATAAATGCAAAAACAGGATTGGCTGAAAAATACAGTCGAACATTGAACTATATTCAAGTTCCGGTTTTAGCACACTTAGCATGGGGAAAAGAATATAAGGGCATGCAATTCTTTGTGAATCTAGGACCTCAATTTGGCTATCTCGTAAGCGAGAGTACTGATATGAACTTTGAATTAAGCAGTCGTAACACCGCAGCACGAGTGAATCCTATAATTGCTCAAGATACTATGAAAGTCGAGAATAAGTTTGATTATGGAATAGCTGTCGGTGGTGGACTTGAATATAGTCATCCTAAAATTGGTCATATACTTCTAGAAGCTCGCTATTACTATGGCTTAGCTAATATATATGGTTCATCTAAACGTGATTATTTTTCAAAATCGAATATCGGAAATATAGTTATAAAGGCTACTTATCTATTTGATATTTCTAAAACCAAGAAGTCAATATTAAAATCTAAATAATAATATTATGTTTGAAAATCAACCAAAAGGGCTGTTTGCCCTTGCATTGGCTAATACCGGAGAACGATTCGGATATTATACCATGCTTGCTATCTTTGTTCTTTTCCTACAATCAAACTTTGGATGGGGTGAGGGACTTGCTGGAACAGTTTATTCAACTTTCCTTATGTTAGTATACTTTCTTCCAATAGTAGGTGGAGCTATGGCTGACAAAATTGGTTACGGTAAGTGTGTAACATTTGGAATTATAGTTATGTTTCTTGGGTATTTCTTATTGGCTATACCTGCAGGTGCAGGCGCATTGGGAATAACATTGATGTCTGGTGCATTGCTGATGATATGTATAGGAACAAGTTTGTTTAAGGGTAATCTTCAGGTGATGGTAGGTAATCTTTACGATGATGCAAAATATTCTGGTCAGCGTGATTCTGGTTTTTCAATATTCTATATGGCTATAAATATAGGTGCATTGTTTGCCCCTACAGCTGCATTGAAAATTATTGATTGGGCTGAAAAGTCTCTTGGTGCATCTGAGCAGACAGCATATCATTATGCTTTTGGAGTTGCTTGTGTTTCCCTCATTATATCAATAGCTATTTATTATGGTTTCCGTTGGACATTTGCTAATGTTGATAATAGTGTAGCGAAGAAAGATTCTTCTGTAGAAAACAATAAAGTTGAAACTGAAGAGGATGCAGCTGATACAAAATCTCGTCTTGTGGCTTTGTTCTTAGTATTTGCTGTGGTCGTTTTCTTCTGGATGGCTTTCCATCAGAATGGTCTTACTTTAACATACTTTGCACGTGACTTTGTAAAAACAAGTAGCACTGGTGTTGAAGGAATGATGTTTAATGTTACTAATCTCGTGGCTGTTATCTTTATTATCTATTCTTTATTCTCATTGTTTCAGAGTAAAAAAATGGGTGGTAAATTGATTTCTGCTTTGGTTATACTAGCATCTGTTGGTTATCTTTACTATGATTACACTCAATTACCAGTTAATGGTGTTCAAATTTCTGCACCAATCTTCCAGCAGTTCAATCCTAGCTTTGTTGTAGCATTGACTCCTATTAGCATGGCGTTGTTTGGTTGGCTTGCTTTAAAAGGTAAGGAACCTTCTGCTCCACGTAAAATAGGTTATGGTATGCTTGTTGCAGGTTTAGGATATGTTGTGATGATAATGGCATCAATCGGCTTGAGTTATAATCTTACAGATGCTCAGCGCGTTTCTCCAAACTGGTTGGTAAGCACATATTTGATACTTACATTTGCAGAGCTTTTGCTTTCTCCTATGGGTATATCTTTTGTAAGTAAGGTTGCTCCGGAGAAATATAAGGGTCTTATGATGGGATGTTGGTTTGGTGCTACAGCCATAGGTAACTTCCTTGTTCAGATACCAGCATACCTTTGGAAGGTAGTTCCATTGACATACGTATGGGGTGTTCTTGTAGCTTTATGTTTAGCTTCTTTCATTTTCATCTTTGCAGTTATGAAGAAGTTGGAAAAGGTTTGCTAACAAGATATTCTTAAATTTAAATATAGTCCCAATGATATAAAAATGTCATTGGGATTTTTTATGATAGCTATCCGCTAAACTTTTTATGAGCAAAATTTTTCATCTACCAGAAAAAGTTTTTTTAATGTCACTAATGTCATAATGTCACAAACCCTTTGTTTGTAAGGGATGAGCGAGTGACATGAAGTGACATAATCAGGCAAAAAGTGACAACAAACTCCAAATCACACCTGATTTTTGCGTTTTATTCGCAATTATGTTATCTACTTCATACATATTTGGGCTTATAAAGTTTTTCTAGAATATAAAACTACCTTTTTTAGCAAAAAATAAAATCACCTTTTTCGTTACGCCTTTGAGTGATATGGGCCTTATCACTCGGTAAAGCATATAATACAACAGAGTAATAAGGCCCTTATTACTCCGTTTAATGTATAACAATGGACAAACCTATACAAGCTAACATGTTGTATAGCAATACGTTTTATAAAAACATGTAGGAAACGGCATTAAAAAGTTCCAAAAAAGTTTTTAATTATTTAGTAGGTGGCTATATCGCTAGAGTAGAACCTAAGTGTTCATGACTATATATATCGTAATTTAAGATGTATAGAAATACTCTTCCTGAATACCAATATCATTCTGATCTGCCGCCGTATAAACAGCATAAACAATATGTATTCAAAAGAAAAATTTATGAAACCTTTAAAGTTCGCCAGACTTAATGCTGGAAATGTAGATGAGGTTTCCTCACATCGGAATGAAAACTCGTTAAATTATTGCTATTCTAAACTATTAGCGAATTGTAATAATCTTTATTTCTTGATCTTGCAAGCAACAATTGTTGCGAAAACAGCGAAGACCGTGAAAATTATTATTCCTGGTGTGTAGTTTATCTTTCCATTATAATTTGTAACAATATTCCCTACAGTCATTGGTACAAGCATTAATCCTAGATTCTGTATATAATAAATTATGCTATAAGCTGTACCAAGCTGTTTTAATGGTACAAGCTTTGGTACTGTTGGCCAAAGAACGCTAGGAACTAATGAAAAGGCAACTCCCATCATAATCATTATTATTATAGGCATCCATGCTGTGCCAGCTCCTATAGGTGAAAGAAGAAGCAATAATGATAATACTACGATAAGGCAACCTGTAACAAGAAGTCTTCTTGCATATCCATATTTATCGTTTATATATCCGAATAGCGGCGTAAGAATAATTGTACCATAAGGCAGAATAGATGTAATCCATCCGGCAGCTATTACATTCATGTCGTATTTCTCAACTATTATGTCTGTAGCAAACTTTAAAAAAGGTCTTATGCTACTATAAAAACTTACGCAGAGTAGGGCGATAAACCAGAAGTCTATATTCTTTAATAGTGTTATAATGGATTTTATGTTATAAGGTTCTTTATCTTCTTCAGCATTGATAATTTTTTCTTTTATTATTCCATCGAATTTCAAATTATATATGATAAATAAAATGAAACCTAATAAAAGCAGCACAGCACCAACTAACAATGATGCTTGAATACCTCCGAAATTTAAGGCAATAATAGGACTGAAACTGATAGCGCTAGCGGTTCCAAGTCTTGCTAGAGCAACTTGTATTCCCATCGCAGATGCTAGTTCATGTCCTGTAAACCATTTTGTAATAACTTTAGAAACCGTGATACCCGTGATGTCGCATCCGACCCCGAAGATACCGAATCCTAATGCTGCTATCAGTACCTGTAATTTTATATGCTGAGGAATCAGTCCGAATAAGGTTAGTTTTAAATCTGTATAGTCTAGTGCTGATATGTATTTTATGGCAATAAAGTTTATCAAGGCACCACAAAACATCATTCCCGTTGCGAGTATGCCAGTGAAACGAATCCCCATCTTATCAAGGATGATGCCACCAAAGAATAGCATGAAAAGAAATATGTTGAATATACTGTAGCTTCCTGCATAAAATCCATATTCTGCAGTTGTCCAATTCATGCCTCCTTTTTCCAAGGGAGATTTAAGGTCCGTAGTAAGTGGGGAAACAACATCCCAAAATACATATCCCATCATCATAATAATCGCTACGATTAACAGAACAGTCCATCTGGTGGTCTTGTTGTTTCCCCACATAATATATGTCTAATTTATTTTTTTATATTGGCTTTTTGCAATCCGTAGTTTTTCTTCTTGTCGATTATCAAGAGAATGGTAGCTACTACAACTGCCGCTGCACCAAATCCTGCAAATATACTCATTGAAGTTGTATATGTCGGATCGTAGTCGTTTACTTTTCCTATCAATACAGGTACCAAGGCTAGTCCGATATTCTGTATATAAAATATTATAGCATAAGCGCTTCCTAATAGTTTCATTGGAATAATCTTTGGTACACTTGGCCACATTGCTGAAGGTACAAGTGAAAAAGCAACACCTAAGGTAATCATTATAATAACAGCAAACCATCCGTAAGGAAGAATGTGTAGAGCGAAGATTATATGAATGATGGTAAGCATTATACTTCCAATAAGCATAAGTGTTGCACCTTTACCAACCTTGTCATAAATTGTTCCGAACAGTGGTGTCAGGAATATGGTTCCGAATGGGATAAGTCCTGGTAGGATACCTGCAAAACGTTCGCTGACACCATAATTAGCAACCATTAGTTTTGTTGCAAATTTCAGGAATGGGAACACTCCACTGTAGAATAACATACAAAGCAATGTTATGCACCAGAAACCTGGGTTTGAGAATATCAATTTTAAATCCTTAAAACGGAATTGTTCGCTGTCATCAGGTTCATCAGAAGAGTTTCTTTCTTCGCGTCCAGCTTCTTCAACTGATTTACTGAGTTTCTTATCCATTACATTGTATACGAGAAAAGATAGTGCACCAATAATTAGTAGTACGGCACCAAGAAGTACAGGTGCACTTACCTTATTATGAAATGCATTAGCAACAGGCAATGATATCATCATGGCACCAGCTGTGCCTAAACGTGACAGTGCAACCTGAATTCCCATTGCTAGGGCAAGCTCATGACCATTAAACCATTTAGTGATAATCTTTGATACCGTTATTCCACATATTTCACATCCCATTCCGAATATAGAGAATCCCAAAGAAGCTACTGCCACAGACATAGGGATGTCAAAGTTAATAGCGCTTATTGTGAAATGCTGATTACCGAAATCTGTTGATACACCAATATACTTGATGATAACACCAATTACCATAAAGCTGCATGACATCAAACCGGTAAAACGAATCCCCATTTTATCCAAAATGATACCTCCTAAGAAAAGCATCAATAGGAATACGTTAATATAACTGTATGAGCCTGCAAAGAAGCCATAATCAGAAGAAGACCATCCAAGTCCGCCTTCTGCTGTGGTCTTTGTGAGCAAAACTTCCAATGGTGACATCACATCTGTAATGAAATATCCCATCATCATTGTAAATGAAACTATCAGAAGCGCTGTCCATCTGGCACTTGAAGAATCACTGAGTATTTGTCTAATTTTCTCTCCCATAATATTATAATAATTTTATTTTTTCAACCATTTGTCTAACCAGTTGAAGAATGTTCTTTGCCACAGAATACCATTTTGTGGTTTCAATACCCAGTGATTTTCATCAGGGAATAAAAGTAACTCTGCTGGAATACCGCGCATTCTTGCAGCATTGAAAGCTCCCATACCTTGATTTGCATTGATACGATAGTCCTTTTCTCCATGAATGACAAGAATTGGGGTATCCCATTTATCAACAAATTTGTGTGGACTATTATTATATGTCTTTACTGCGTTAGCACTAGCATTCTTATTCCAGAACGCGTCTTCGTATTCCCAGTTGCTGAACCAAGCTTCTTCTGTATCTGTGTACATGCTTTCAAGATTAAATGCTCCGTCATGTGCAATGAAAGCTTTGAAACGCTTGTTGTGATGGCTTGCAAGATAATAAACAGAGAAGCCTCCGAAACTAGCTCCTACACATCCAAGACGATCTTTGTCTACAAAAGGTAATTCTGCTGCGTCATCAATAGCACTAAGATAATCATTCATGCATTGACCTGTCCAGTCTCCGCTTACTTCCTCATTCCATTCACTTCCGAATCCTGGTAATCCTCTGCGGTTTGGTGCAACGACTATATAACCGTTTGCAGCCATAATCTGAAGGTTCCAACGATAACTCCAGAACTGACTTACAGGACTTTGTGGTCCACCTTCGCAGAATAACAGAGTAGGGTATTTTTTGTTGATATCAAAATGTGGTGGTAATACCAGCCATACTAGCATCTCTTTACCATCAGTTGTCTTAACCCAACGCTGCTGAGTCTTACCCAATGCTAGTTGATCGTAGATGTGCTTATTTTCAAATGTTACTTGTTCTACTTTTGCTTTCTTTTCCTTACCAGGTTTCACTATATATAGTTCATCACCATATTGATGTGAATGACGGCTTGCTAGGAGATAATTGTTATTGTTGGCTAGCTGTACGCTTCCATAATCATACCAACCATCGGTTATTTGCATTATTTTCCCTTCAAGATTTGTCTGGTATAACATTTCAGTTGCATGCCAAACTCCCATGAAATAGATGCTCTTTGAATCTTTGCTCCAGCAGTAGTCGTCAACATTTGAATCGAAACTTTCTGTTACGTATTTCTTTTTGCCAGTTGCAATTTCCATAACGCAAAGTCTGTTGCGATCACTCTCATAACCGTTACGAGCCATACTTTGCCAAGCAATATATCTGCCGTCAGCCGAGAATTTAGGATTTACGTCATAGCCAACATGCATGTCGCCTTGCTGATGATTGACTTCTTGGTCTCTCATACTCTTAGTGGCATCAATTATAGGCTCTTTATAGCCTTCAGGCTTGCATATGTTTACAGTCTTTCCTGTAGCAAGGTTGTAAAGATATATGTCGGCGTCTGTTGAAATAGCATATTCAACACCTTCCTTTTTTCTGCTTGTGTATGCAATACTTTTGGAATCCATACTCCATGCAATCTGCTCTATACCACCAAATGGTGCTACTGGTGACTCGTATGGCTGACCTTCCATTATGTCTTTGGCATTACTGATACCATCATTTGTTACTTCTGCTACAAAAGGATGTGCAATAGTTTCTACATAATGATCCCAGTGGCGATAGTTCATGTCTGTGATAAGACGTCCACTTGCTTTAGGGAGGTCATCTGGATTCTTTTTAATAGATCCATAATATGGAATGCTCTTTATAAAGACAACTCTTTTTCCGTCAGGAGAGAACTTAAAGCCTTCTACACTTCCATCTGTATTTGAAAGCTGCTTACGTTCACTTCCGTCGGCATTCATACTCCATATTTCACCACTGCGAATAAATGCGATTTTCTTTCCGCTTTCAATCCATGTAGCGTCACTTTCGCTCTTTTCGTCTTTCGTTAGTTGGCGTTTGTTCTTACCGTCAGCATTCTGTACGAAAAGCATTGTGTGGCTTTTGTTTTCCTTCACACTGTAGTATGATACTTGATAAACAATTTGTTTACCGTCAGGTGATGCCTCTGAAGAGCCAATTCTTCCCATAGCCCAAAGTGCTTCGGGGGTCATTAGGTCTGATTCTAGTTTAATGTTGTTTGGTCCAATCATTGTTTGGGCATCAATTTTTGGCGATACAGCCAGCATCGTGGCTGTCATTGCTAAAGCAATAGTTTTATTCATTGATGTAATTAAAAGTAAAAAACCACAGATTTCAACATAAAGCACAGATTTTAATTTTTAAATAAATATATGTATATATTAAAATCTGTGCAGTCTTTTGAATCTGTGGTTATCTTTATATTAAAGTCCTTTTTTCTTTTTGTTCAAGTCGTCCTGCTTTTTATGCACTTCTTCTTGTTGTTTCTTCTGCATTTCCTGAATAGCTTGAAGACGAGCGGCAAGTCCACTTGTTTTCTTGCTTGGATTGTTTTGATTTTTATTATAACGCTTTTCCAGAATCCCCAGAAGTTTCTCGTCGTTTGTTGTCTTGCGCAAAGCCCACATAATGGTAGCACTGAAGAACAAACTAATGAAATAGTAGAAGTTAAGACCGGCACTGTAATCATTGAACATGAAGAAGAACATCAATGGCATAGCATACATCATCCATTGCATCATCTTCATTTGATCTGCTTGCTGACCTACCATCTGATCTTTTTGTTGACGCATTGTCATCAGTGTATATAATACATTGGCAATACAGAAGAGAATACAAGTTAAACTCAAGTGGTCACCGATTAGCCAAATGTTTTTGTTCCATTCTAATATTGGGTCAAATGTACTTAAATCCTTTATCCACAAGAAACTCTCTCCACGTAACTGTATAGCATTTGGCACAAAGTTGAACATTGCAATCCAAATAGGCATTTGTATCAGCATGGGTAAGCACCCCGATAATGGACTGACTCCGTATTTGGAATATTCAGCCATCATGGCCTGTTGCTTTTGCATTTGGTCTTCTGGCTTGCTGAATTGTGCCGTGGCAGCATCCAACTTAGGCTTCAATACCCTCATCTTTGCAGAACTCATGTAGCTCTTCTTTACCATAGGATAGGTTAAGAGTTTCAAAAGTAGTGTGATAAGAATCAAGATGATACCCATATTGATGTTCATACCAGTAAGGAAGTCGAATACATAAAGAGTAAACCATCTGTTGATTATTCTGAATAAAGGCCATCCTAGATAAACAAGTCTTTCCATCTGTAGGTCTTTGCCAAACTTGCTTTGACCTTGTACTTTTTGTAAAAGGCGGAAATCGTTAGGACCATAATAGAAGTCAAATTTAGAAGGAGTCTTACCGCTAGGGTCAAAGAATGTCTTCATCTTTGCCTCATACTGTTTAAGATATCCAGAACCTTTCTGTTGTGGAATAGATGTCATAAGGGCATTTTCTTGAAAATCGTTCTGAGCAATCATTACTGCACTGAAGAACTGATTTTTAAAAGCTACCCAGTCTATCTTTTCTTCTATACTTTTGTCTACATTCTCTTTACTTTCGTTCAGGTAGTCTGTTCCACCTTCTGTCTTGTGATATGTTAATGTAGCATATCTGTTTTCAAAAGAAAAGCCTCGCTCTTGCTGCCTAGCTTTGTCCTTCCAATTAACATCCATATTCTGGGTGTTAGGAGCGAAAAGACCAGCCATACCTTGTGCGCTCATTTGCATGTGCAGCATGTAGTCTTTTCCAAGTACATATTTAAAAGAAATAGCCTTTCCTGATCCAGCTTGAGCTGTAAATGTAACCGTAGAATCTGTAACGCCAGAAGTTTGAAAATACAAGTCACTTGTACTTATATTTGCCTCTTTAGCTGTCAGCGTGTAGTTTAAGCTCTGATCAGCGCCATCAAAAAGAGTTACATCCATTTTGTCATTAGAACCGTCTTTCTTTTTGATATCGTGACCTATATAATTCTTGATGACTGCTTTTTCTACAGTTGCACCTTTTGTATTAAGGGTAATCTCAATCTTGTTGTTTTTCAATACAACTTTTTGTGCATTACCTTGAAGGGCTTCGTGGAATAGGGCAGTTGTATCTTCTAATACATTTTTCTTTACCTCTTCTTGTTTTTGAGTCTGAGCCAGCTTAGCTGTCTTTTCTGACTCTAGCTTATGTGCTTGAGCGATGGAATCCTGTACGAAAGTTTTTCTTTGTTCTTCTTTGGAAGGTTGGTTGTACCAACTGAATCCTATTAGAACTGCTGCAATACACAGAAAACCGATAATGTTGTTTTTATCCATTTATTATTTCTTATTAGCAATTGCTGTTTTTACAAAATCAACAAAAAGTGGATGTGGTTTCAATACTGTTGATTGATATTCAGGATGATATTGTGTACCGATATACCATTTCAATCCAGGTATTTCAACTATTTCAACCAAGTCACTTTCTGGGTTTCGTCCAACACACATCATTCCATTCTTTTCGTATTCAGTTTGGTATTCGTTGTTGAACTCATAGCGATGGCGGTGACGTTCCTGAATGTTCTCCTTCTTGTAGATGTCAAATACTCTACTTCCTTGTTTGAGAATACATTCGTAGGCTCCAAGTCGCATTGTTCCACCCATATTTGATATATTCTTCTGCTCTTCCATAATGTCGATAACATTATGTGGAGTCTTTTCGTCCATCTCTCTACTATTTGCGTCTGCGTAACCAAGTACGTTGCGTGCAAACTCAATAACCATCATTTGCATACCTAGGCAAACTCCGAATGTAGGAATGTCGTTGCAACGTGTATAATGTGCTGCAATGATCTTGCCTTCAATACCGCGCTGTCCGAATCCTGGACAAATCATGATGCCGTCTTGACCTTTCAATGCTTCTGCAACATTCTCTTCAGTTATATTTTCTGAATTTATGAATGATATGTTTACTTTATAGTTATTGTATGTTCCTGCATGTGACAAACTTTCACGTATACTCTTATATGCGTCCTGAAGATCGTATTTACCAACTAGACCTATATTTACAGTTTCTTTGGCATTCTTGCGACGCTCAATGAATTCCTTCCAAGGTCCAAGTGATGGTGTTTCTCCAATAGGCTCTCCTGTCTTGCGAAGAATAGCGGTGTCAAGCCCTTGACTCTGCATGTTTACAGGAACTTCATATATTGAAGGGAGGTCTTCGCTTTGTACTACACAGTCAAAGTCTACATTACAAAATGCAGCAACCTTTTTGCGTATTCCTTCATCAAGATTCTTTTCCGTGCGCAGAACCAATATATCTGGCTGAATTCCTATACTTTGAAGCTCTTTTACACTGTGCTGTGTTGGCTTAGTCTTTAATTCACCTGCTGCTTTTAAATAAGGTACATATGTAAGATGTACGTTTATAGCTCGCTTACCAAGTTCCCATTTCATCTGTCGTATAGCCTCCATGAAAGGAGCACTTTCAATATCACCAATCGTTCCGCCAATTTCTGTAATAACGTAGTCATAGTGGTATTTCTGTCCAAGCAATTTAATGTTACGCTTGATTTCGTCAGTAATGTGAGGTACAACTTGGATGGTCTTTCCTAAATAATCTCCACGGCGCTCTTTATCAATAACAGCCTTGTAGATACGACCTGTTGTCATACTGTTTGCCTTAGTGGTGTGAATTCCAGTAAAGCGCTCGTAGTGTCCCAAGTCTAGGTCTGTTTCCATTCCGTCTACTGTGACGTAGCACTCTCCGTGCTCGTAAGGGTTTAGTGTTCCCGGGTCAATGTTAATGTAAGGATCAAATTTCTGAATTGTAATGTTGTAGCCTCTGGATTGCAGAAGCTTACCGATAGATGCACTTATGATTCCCTTTCCTAAAGAGGAAACCACACCACCGGTTACGAAGATATACTTTGTTTCAGCCACGATAATGTAATTTAATAAAATTCAAATTGCAAATTTACGATAAAATTCCGATATCAGCAAGCGTTTTCTCAGAAAGAATATGAAAATCCAATACTAGCATATTCCTTGTATTGCCAATACCCATACTTACCATCGCGTTGGGCACCATCATCAAAGCGTGGATATATGAATATGTTGCTGCTGATATATTTGTTGAACTGGAATGTTATGGTGTTTTCCCATTCTATTTCAGCACGTTTATATGTTGTGTATCCGTACAGGCGAGTCTTCCATTTCATCATGTCGCTGAATGTCCATGTTAAATCCAATGTACATTCAGAACCAATGTCATTCAACGTGTGATGGCCTTCTCTTAATCCATATCTGGTGCTCAATGCGAGTCGGCTTACATATTTGAAGTTATATGCGGCTGGCGCTAGATGAATAGTTCCGATAAGTTTTTTATCAAACCATTCTACATTGTAATCCATACCTAGAGATAGGTTGATATTCATTGGACTTGCAAAATCGCTATATGTAAATGTGTCGTTATTTTTGTAACCACGCATGAATTGTGTATTTGCAAGAAACTGAATAGTATAATACCATTTCTTAGTAGCTTGTAATCCAAATTTACCTGTATATCTCAGAAGGTCTTCTGTCGTTTTTAATGTGTGGAGGCTGTCGCTTTGAGAAGTCTGCAAACCTAATTTCATTTCAAGTTTGTTTTCCCATTTTATTTTCTGCTTATTGTTATAATTAGCTTGCAATGTAACTGCGCCAATTATACTATAATTACTTTCTCCACCTTTATACCAGTTGTCTGAAACATAATTTTGGAGGAATTGAAGATAGTAATCACCATTGTATGACCAGAAGTTTGGCTTGTATATACTGATACCGAAATCTTCTAATTCTGGTTCAACAGCCTTAGGAGCAACATGTTTTGTAAGTTGTTGTTCGTCAGGTGTTATTCTGTGGTTTACTTCAAGTGTTGGTCCAATAATGTCAAGATGACTTTCTGTGGTTCTTATCAAGTCTGGTCTTTTTAGGTATATAGACATCATAATATTGTCTATAGCCTCGTTTTGTTTATCATTCTCATTGCTTTCAATGGCCAATGTTCTATGTGATATACCTTTGTAAAAGGTTGGTGGCAAGAACAGTGGAGCATAATTTGCTTTAGGAAAGAATGATATATATAGAGAGTCGTTGCCATATTGTGATAATGAATAATCAAAATCACTCTTGGCTGCTTCCATACTATCAATGTACTTATCTGTGAAAGCTGAATATTTTGTGCTTGGGGTTATTGTCTTTATATTCTGTGCCACAATTGGAACTGTGATACAGAAAGGCAAAACCAATGTAAATATTTTCTTGTATATTTTCATATCGCTTGCAAAGGTAAAAATAAAATGTTACTTTTGCAATATAAATATATGAAAAGAAATTTAATTATAATACTGCTTTTTTTGCCACTTATATTGGGTGCAAAGAATAAATTTGTCGACGAAAATAGCCTGAAGTCTGACATTATGAATTCATTGTCTGATTTTAATAGATATTTACGTGCAGATTTTGATCAAGATAATGGTGTGTTTAAAGGTGAAAACACCATGGCTAGCGATGAAAAAGGTGTACGCACTAACGCTGACTTGTCTATGATTTCTGCTTTTTTGTGCAGATATGGTCATGTGAAATCCCCAGAATTGAACAATATGGCAAGACGATCTTTGAATTATGCCCTTTCTACCCACAAGGCGGTGAGATTGAAAGTTTGCCGTGATGGAAAGTATTGGGGATCGGTATCTAAAAATGATTACCAATGGGAGAGTTCTCTTTGGGCTATGTCGGTTGCTTATTCTGCATTTTTTCAGTGGGATGATCTTTCTAAATCAGAAAGAGATAATGTGTATAATCTGTTGAAAGCCGAATGTAATTACGAACTTGAACGCAATATTCCAACAGGATATATTGGTGATACGAAAGCAGAAGAAAATGGATGGGAGGTTGACGTGTTGGCTGCCACGTTAGGACTCTTTCCTAATGACGCACTTGCATCGAAATGGTTTGAACGTATGCGAGAATTCGCGATAAACAGTTATTCTCATTCTTCTGATTCGCTTGATAACACAGTTATTGATCCTAATTATAATCAAACTAGAGTAAAAGATTTGTATCGTGGGCAGAACCTGTATAATGATTATACACTGCAGAATCATGGTTTCTTTCACACCAGTTATCAAAATGTTGTAATTCAGGAATTGGGTGAGGCTGCTTTGGCATTGAGATTGTTTCAAGGTAAAGAACAGAAATGGCATAGTAATGCTTTGTTGCATAATTGCCAAAAAGTAAATGATGAAGTACTGAATTGGTTCAGTCTGCGTGATGGGGAGCAAGCAATGCCAAATGGCAATGACTGGAGTATGTTTCTTTATGATCAGATAACATCATATTCAACATTGGCTTGCATGTTGCCGCATAATAATACCAATGCTTTGGCTCTTGAAACTAAAGCGTTAAACCAAATATTACGCCGACAGCAGACTACAACTGATGGCTCGTATCTTCTTCGTGCTGATGTTGGAGCACGTCGTATGGGAGTAGAGGCGCATAGATTGATGATGACTTGGCTTATGCATCATTGTTTTCCTGTTGGTCATGTTGATTTGAATGAGAATCTTTGGTGGGCTGGCTTTGGAAAACCAAAGAGTAAGTTTTTCCCAAATCAAAATATCGTTTGCTCTTATGAAAATTCTTCTTTTTCATGTTTTAGTTGGAGTAATGGGAAACGTAGTTATACTGGATATTTTGCTCCTTTTGATAGTGCATATAATAATATTGTTGTTCCATTCACAGCACATAATACCGGTAATTTTATCGGTTGGTTAAATGTTGATAAACGCAAGACAAATGCTGTTCCTTTAAATGACGGAACAGTAAATATTCCTAATGACGGAAAAGGGTGGAATTATAGAGGTGAGTTGTTGACTAATGATAGTAGCTTACTTCATAAATTCAATATTATATCAACAAAGAATAATAAAATTGTCTTTTCTGATAGTATAACGGCATTAAGAGATGTTGAAATTACAGGAGAATTTTCTGGACTTTTGGCTATAAGTATGGATCCTTTTACCTCTACAGCACGTCATTTTGTTACTGAAAATGATAGCTTTACAACTAATGGCTCTGGATTGCGCATAATGAATACAGGATGGGTGAATATAGATAATTGCTTAAGTGTGATAACTCCCGACCATTCTACTATGGCTTTTGGAGATATTACCAATAATAATTCTATATTGACAGCAAAACTTTATCCGCTATATAATGATAAAAAGCGAAAGTTCAATAAAAGAGAGCTTGTCGCAAATAGTCGTGTAATATATATATGTAACATCACTGCTGAACAGACACGTATATTATATGGAAAGAGAATAAAGTAAATTTTGTGTTTTCACAATTCTTAATTATTATGATATTGTGTAAAGTTTCATTTATTTAGCTGAAAATAAAAAGGCTCCCGTGGAATGGTGTAGAGTCATGCAGCGAAAAACATTAGAGGTAATCAGTGGGAGAGCATATATATAAAGAATTTATAGTCTTATTTTGTTCTTTCATGAAACGAAGATGCTTACCGTGTTATTTCATTTGTCTCTGATGATCTAGTATGGTGATTAGTATGTAATAACACCCAGTTATGTATCAGGCACATGAACTAATATTTTATCTTTCAGTGGTATAAAGCTTAAAACCGTGATCAATAGTCACGGTTTTCTTTTTCTATAAGTCTTTTCAAATAGAGTGGTATATTCATTTGGTTATCAGACAGTACTCAATTTGAATACTTTATTATATGAAATGAGATAGTTACAACGATGATGCTCGCAAAAGAAGACCAGGGAGGTGGAGAGGTATAAACACAAAAAACCGCTAGACTCTTGGAGTCCAGCGGTTAATCTCTCATTTTTCAGTTCGAGCTTCTGTTTACTTAACAGTTGCAGCGGCAGCAGCAGTGTCAGTAGCAGCTGTATCAACAGCAGCTGAATCATTAGCTGAATCAACAACAGCTGTATCAGAATCAGCGTTTGCAGCAGGAGCTGCAGTTTTGTTACCACATGATGCGAAAGAGATAGCTGCGATAGCTACGAACATTAAAACTAATTTCTTCATTTTCTTTGCTTTTTTAAATCTGTAAAACAATCATTTGTTTATTAAAACGTTGCAAAGGTAAGTATTTTTTTAATACGTTGTTCACTTTTTAACGATTTTTTTTGTCTTCCTTTGTAACTTTTTTGTAATCTGTTGTAAATCAATACTTTATAAATGATAAATAAATGTTAATGATTTTGTGAACCCAAACAAAAGTGCATTTTAGCATTATTGATTATCTATCTTCTTACCATGATAATACATGCTGAAGCCGTCTGAAGCGTATCCATTGCCCTGATATTTGAAGTTGTTTGCACTAGAAACATCTGGTAATTTTTTTCCGTAATAGTATACATTGAATGCGTCTTTGGCATATCCACCCTCAATAATCTGGAATGAACTGGCAGTGGCATCTTCGACTTTGTTTCCACGATAATACACGTTGAACGCATCTTTGGCATATCCACGACCTATTTCTTTGAATGTGTTTGCGTTGGCATCATCAAGTTTCTTTCCGTTATAGAAGACATCAAAGTTTGTCTTATGGTATCTTGATGTTTCGTATCCGTTATTATCGTAGTCTTCGTTATCGTCTCTATTATATATAATGTCATCATTATTGCTTATTCTATAGCGGCTGTCTATCCTGAAACTGTTGGGATCTACATATTCCAGAATGTTACCGTTTTGGTAGACGTGTCGGGAATCCTTAGCGTAACCGTAGCCTAAGTCCTGGAATGTTTCGATGTTGGCATGCCTTAACATCATTCCATGGTAGTAAACATGATTATTGTCGTGTGTGTAATCATGTTGAGCGAATGCCGTGATAGACATTGCTAGAATAATTGCGGTTAAAATGGTTTTCTTCATATTCATTTATTCTTAATTTTGTTGTTGAATGATATTATTATTGCAAATTTACAATATATTTCATTAATATACAAATAGGTGTTTGCTTTTTACATTTACTTTTTACAGGAAAAGCATTGAAACTTGTGAAATTATTCATAACTTAGCGGAATAATTTAAAAAATACGGTATCCATATATGATAAAAATGAATGTCGCTATCGTCGGTGGTGGTGCTTCGGGATTCTTTGCAGCGATAAGAGCTAAGAGTAAAAATCCAAACGCCAATGTAACTATCTTTGAGAAAAATCAAAACGTTTTGGCTAAGGTGATGATTACTGGTGGGGGACGATGTAACCTGACTAATACCTTTGAAGAAATTTCTGATCTTAAACATGCATATCCAAGGGGACATAAGCTGATGAAACGCTTGTTTAAGCAATTTGACTATCATGAAGTTTATAAATGGTTTGAGGATAATGGCGTTCCATTGGTTACTCAAGAAGATTTGTGCGTGTTTCCTAAATCTCAGGAAGCGGCATCTATCGTGAATTGTCTTATCAATGAGGCAAAGCGTCTGGGGGTAAACATTATGACTGGATATAAAATGGAAAAGGCTGTACAGGCTGAGGACGGATTATTTATGTTGTATTTCAAAAACGGTAAGACGCAAGTCTTTGACAGAGTGGCAATTACGACAGGTGGATCGCCTAACATAAGCGACTTGCAGCATTTGCGCGAACTGGGTCATGGAATAGAAACACCGATACCTTCACTTTTTACCTTTAATATATCAGATAAAAAAATATTGGCATTGATGGGTACTGTGGTAAATCCTGTTATAACTTCAATTCCTTCAACCAAGTTTCGCTCACAAGGACCGCTACTTGTTACGCACTGGGGGTTCAGCGGACCTGCAATATTAAAACTATCATCACATGCTGCACGATATTTGCATGAAAACAATTATAATGTAGACATATCCGTGAATTGGGCGAATGTGGTAAATCGTGATGAAATAGAGGAATATATAAAGAATATTGTAAACGAAAATCCAAATAAGCAGCTTGCTTCGCTCAGACCTTATGACATGCCTTCACGACTCTGGACATATATTATAGATAAACTAAGTTTGCCAAAGGAAAAGAAATGGTCGGAATTAGGAAAGAGTAATATAAACAGAATGATAGAAGCTTTGACGAATGATATTTATCACGTAAAAGGGAAGGGCGCATATCGTGATGAATTTGTTACTTGTGGAGGAGTATCATTAAGCGATATAGACTATCATACTCTTGAGAGCAAGATATGCCCACATCTGTTTTTTGCAGGAGAAGTGCTTGATATAGATGCAATAACAGGTGGTTTCAACTTGCAGGCAGCCTGGACAACAGGATATATTGTGGGACTGAATATCGTGGAATAAACAGCGAATAATATGTGTAAAAGTACAGAAAAGAATAATTATGATGTGTAATATCTAGATATATGTATGTTGATGAACTAAAAATCAATGATTCTTTTTGTGCATGTGATGATTTTTTTGTATTTTTGCAGAGTTTTTGAGTAAATATAAAAATCATTATAATGAATATTTCTTATAAATGGCTTAAAGAATACGTCGATTTCGACCTTACACCGCAGGAAACTGCCGATGCATTGACATCTGTGGGACTTGAAGTAGACGCTCTTGAAGAAGTTCAGACTATAAAGGGTGGGCTTAAAGGTTTGTATGTCGGCAAAGTTCTGACATGCGAAAGTCACCCAAACAGTGATCATCTGCATATAACAACGGTAGACTTGGGTAAAGCTGAACCACAGCAGATTGTTTGTGGCGCTCCAAATGTGGCTGCTGGTCAGAAAGTAATCGTTGCCGACTTGGGCTGCGTTCTCTATGCTGGCGAGGAGTCATTTACCATTAAGAGGAGTAAACTCCGCGGTGTTGAGTCATTAGGTATGATTTGTGCCGAAGACGAGATTGGCGTAGGTACAGACCATGCAGGAATAATTGTTTTGCCAGAGGATGCTGTTGTAGGAACTCCTGCTGCTGATTACTATCACCTTGAAAGTGACTGGATAATAGAAATAGATATAACTGCGAACCATGGAGATGCTTTGTCTCACTATGGTGTAGCGCGCGATTTCTATGCTTGGTTAAAGCAAAACGGATATACAACAAGTTTGCATCGTCCTGATAGCTCTGCATTCTGCGTAGACAATGAAGATCTTAAAATAGATGTAGACTTGCAAAATACTGATGCTTGCAAGCGCTATTCATGTATAAGCATTTCTGGATGCGAAGTGAAAGAGAGTCCAGAATGGTTGCAGAATAAATTGCGTGTTATCGGTTTACGCCCTATTAATAATATTGTGGATATCACAAATTATATTATGATGGCTTATGGTCAGCCTATGCATTGCTTTGATGCAGACATGGTGAAAGGTCATAAGATCGTTGTGCGCACTCAACCAGAAGGAACTAAATTTGTTACTCTAGATGGTGAGGAGCATACACTTGGTGCTCGTGACCTGAGTATATGCAACGCAGAAGATCCGATGTGTATAGCTGGTATCTTCGGCGGAAAGGGTAGTGGAACTTATGATACTACAACGAACGTGGTATTAGAAAGTGCATACTTCCATCCAACATGGATTCGCAAGAGCACTCGTCGTCATGGACTAAGTACAGACGCAAGTTATCGTTTTGAGCGTGGTATTGATCCTAATGGCAATATCTATGCATTGAAGCAGGCTGCTATTTTGTGTAAAGAACTTGCTGGTGGTAAGATCTCTATGCAGATAAAGGATGTATATCCAGAACCTATTGAAGGCTTTAATGTAGAGTTGTCTTACGAATACGTACATAATTTGATAGGTAAGGAAATAGGTAAGGAAACCATCAAAGAAATCGTTACAAGCTTGGAAATGAAGATTGTATCTGAGACAAATGAAGGTATTTCAATTGTTGTTCCTCCTTATCGTTCTGATGTTCAGCGTCCATGTGATGTTGTTGAGGACATCCTGCGTATATACGGATATAATAATGTAGAAATTCCTACTCAGCTAAAGAGTTCTCTTACAATAGCTGGTGATGAAGATAAGAAGCATCGTCTTCAAAATCTTGTAAGTGAGCAACTTGTAGGTTGTGGATTCAATGAAATATTGAACAACTCGCTTTCAAAACTTTCTTATTACGCAGATAACGCTTATAACGCATATCCTCTTGATACAACCGTAAAGGTGATGAATCCGCTTAGTGCTGATTTGGGCGTTATGCGTCAGACAATGTTGTTTGGTGGCTTGGAGAGTATTTTGAGAAATGTGAACCGCAAAAGCAGTAATCTTCGTTTCTTTGAGGTTGGTAATACCTATAAGTATGATAAGTCTAAATGGACTGAAGAAGATCCTGCAAGAGCATACGGTCAGGAGCAGCACATGGCTCTCTGGGTTACAGGAAAGCGTGTAGAAGGTTCTTGGATTCATCCTGATGAAGACACTAGTTTCTATGAGCTAATGGCTTATGTAAAGAATATCTTTGCTCATGTAGGTCTTGGAATAAACAAACTTGTGCTTGAAAAGAGCGACAACAATATATTCTCTAAGGGCCTTGTTTACAAAAACCGCGGAGGTAAGGTGTTTGCTGAGCTTGGTATTCTGAACGGTAAGGTTCTTAAGAAGTTTGATATAGAACAGACAATCTTCTATGCTGATATCTATTGGGATAATGTTACGAAGGCTGTGAAGAAAGAAACTTTGGAATATCAGGAAATAAGCAAGTTCCCAGCTGTGAGCAGAGATTTGGCATTGCTGATAGACAAGAACGTAGAGTTTGAGCAGATTGAGCAGATTGCATTGCAGACTGAAAAGAAACTATTGAAGAGTGTAGACTTGTTTGATGTATATGAGGGCAAAAATCTGCCTGCTGGCAAGAAGAGCTACGCCATTAACTTTATCCTACAGGATGATACAAAAACCCTGAATGACAAGGCCATTGACGCGATCATGCAGAAGATGATTAAGCAGTTATGCGCTAAGCTAGGTGCTGAATTGCGATAAAAGATAAAGATAATTTAAGTAAAAAATAATCGATAAATTTAAAATTCAATGGGAAGAGCATTTGAATATCGTAAAGCTACGAAGATGAAAAGATGGGGTCACATGGCCCGTACATTCACAAAATTGGGTAAGCAGATTGCTATTGCAGTAAAAGCTGGTGGTCCTGAACCTGAGAACAATCCAACACTTCGTGCTCTCATTGCAAACTGCAAACGTGAGAACATGCCTAAGGACAACGTCGATCGCGCAATCAAGAATGCGATGGGCAAGGATCAAAGTGATTATAAGGATGTTACTTATGAGGGATATGGCCCTCACGGAATAGCGGTGTTTGTTGATACTCTTACAGACAATACTACACGCACTGTAGCCGATGTTCGTTCTATATTCAATAAGTTTAACGGAAACCTTGGTACACAAGGTAGTCTTTCTTTTCTTTTCGACCACAAATGTGTATTCACATTCAAGAAGAAGGATGGTATCGACATGGATGAACTTATCCTTGATCTTATTGATTATGGAGTAGAAGATGAATATGATGAAGACGAGGAAGCTGGTGAGGTAACTATCTATGGTTCTCCAACAAGTTTCAGCGACATTCAGAAGCATCTTGAGGCAGATGGTTTCGAGGTTACAGGTGCAGAATTTACTCGTATTCCTAACGATTTGAAGGCGGTAACTCCTGAAGAGCGTGCAACTATTGAAAAAATGGTTGATAAATTGGAAGAGTTTGAGGATGTACAGACTGTATACACCAACATGATACCAGAAGAAGATACTGAAGCGTAAAAAATATGTCTCGTCGTATTTCATATAAGCCAAAGGGTGTTTGCTCTCGCATGATCAATATTGATGTTGATGACAACAATATAATCACAAATCTAGAATTCGTGGGTGGTTGTGATGGTAATACGCACGGAATTATGGCTTTGGTTAAAGGTATGAAAGTTGATGATGTTAAATCAAAATTAAAGGGAATTGCTTGTGGAACAAAAGCCACAAGTTGCCCTGATCAACTTGCTATAGCTCTTGATGAACTAGAAAAGGGAGCATAATTTATACAGATAAAATAAAAAAAACAGAAATCTTTATTTGATAGAGATTTCTGTTTTTTATTTTATTTTATTTCTTTGTTGTTGAAGTCATGCTTGAAAAGAATTTGCTGAGGATTCTTCTTTGAATGAACAACATATCTGAAATTCAATCCTCCGTCAATATAACCTTTTATACCAGTGTTATCAGAAATGCCTTTCTTCAATCCGTCAATAATCTTCTTATTGTTTTTGTTGATTATATCAGCATTGTCCATCTTGTCAGAGAATGAACAGTAGTATATAATTGTTCTGGAAGAATTCTCGAAAGTCATACTGTCTGTACGGGTATAATTGATAAAAGGCGTAGGGCAGTACTTTTGGGTATATTCTGTAGTCTCTCTTTTAGCACGTTCATCAAGGGTCTCATGGTGGCAAGCCGTGAGAGCAAGTGCCGAAATAATCAAAATAAATGTTTTTTTCATAATGCAAATGCTTTATTTTCGTGCAAAGATAATAATAAATTGCGGAAAATTCGTTATCTTTGCGCTTTAAATGGACATTAATTAACATGGATAATATAAATAATATACGTAATTTCTGTATCATTGCTCATATTGATCATGGAAAATCAACATTGGCAGACAGACTTTTGGAACGAACAAAGACGATCCAAATTACTGAAGGTCAGATGCTAGATAACATGGATCTTGAGCGTGAGCGTGGAATTACAATTAAGAGTCATGCTATACAGATGGCATACAAGGCTAAGGATGAGCAGGCATACGTTCTCAATCTTATAGATACTCCGGGACACGTAGACTTCTCTTATGAGGTTTCGCGTTCTATTGCTGCGTGCGAGGGTGCCTTGCTTGTTGTTGATGCTACACAGGGCGTTCAGGCACAGACAATATCAAATCTGTATATGGCTATTGAACATGACTTGGAGATTATCCCTGTAATCAACAAGATTGATATGCCCAATGCCATGCCTGATGAGGTGGAGGATGAAATTGTAGATCTTATAGGTTGCGACCGAAGCGAGATATTAAGAGCATCTGGAAAAACCGGTGAGGGTGTGGAAGATATACTTGAAGCCGTTGTTGCTCGTGTTCCTCATCCTATTGGTGATGTGAATGCTCCAGCTCAGGCTTTGATTTTCGACTCAATATTTAATAGCTTCCGTGGAGTAATCGTACTTTGTAAGGTTATTAACGGTAGTATAAAGAAAGGCGAAAGGGTAAAGTTCTTCAATACAGATATGGAATATACTGCTGACGAGGTTGGCGTGTTGAAAATGGATATGGTTCCATGCAGCACGTTATCTAGCGGTGAAGTAGGATATATCATAAGCGGTATTAAGAATGCAACCGAGGTGAAGGTTGGTGATACAGTAACTTCTGTGGTAAACCCATGTAAAGAGGCTATTGCAGGATTCCAGGAAGTAAAGCCTATGGTGTTTGCCGGTTTATATCCTATAGATCCTAATGATTATGAAAATCTAAGGGCTTCTTTGGAGAAATTGCAGCTTAACGATGCATCACTTACATTCTCACCAGAGAGTTCTATCGCATTGGGATTTGGTTTTAGATGCGGATTCCTTGGACTTCTGCACATGGAGATTGTTCAGGAACGCTTGGAGCGTGAATTCAATATGGATGTGATAACGACTGTTCCTAACGTTTCATATATGGTTTATGATAAGCAGGGAAATGAGAATGAAGTTCATAATCCGTCAGGATTGCCTGATCAGACCATGATAGACCATATTGAGGAACCTTATATCAAAGCTAGTATCATTACTGGTGCGGAATATATAGGTCCGATAATGAAGTTGTGTCTTGACAAAAGAGGCGAACTTTTAAATCAGGAATATGTGACAGGAAATAGAGTAGAGTTGCACTTCATGATTCCGTTGGGAGAAATCGTGATAGACTTCTATGATAAACTGAAGAGTATTTCAAAAGGATATGCTTCTTTTGACTATCATGTAGATTCTTTCCGCCCATCTAAATTGGCTAAGTTGGATATATTGCTAAACGGCGAACCTGTTGATGCTCTTTCTACGTTGACACACGAGAGTAATGCTGTGAATTTTGGACGCAGAATGTGTGAGAAACTGAAAGAGTTGATTCCTCGTCAGCAATTTGATATAGCTATTCAGGCAGCCATAGGAGCTAAAATCGTAGCGCGAGAGACTGTGAAACAGGTGCGTAAGGATGTAACTGCCAAATGTTATGGTGGTGACGTTAGCCGAAAGCGTAAGCTCTTGGAAAAGCAAAAGCAAGGTAAAAAGCGCATGAAGCAGGTTGGAAATGTGCAAGTTCCGCAGAAGGCATTCTTAGCTGTCCTTAAACTTGATTAATTTATAATATGATACTTGGAAGATAACTAAAATTTGGAGGAAACTTTATGAAAGAACCTGTAAACACACCACGCGATATTGCACGTGAATTAGCACGAAAGTATAGTACGATGACTCATGAAGAACTTGATACTTTGGAAAGTGTTCTTGTTCCGATGAAATTCGCGAAGGGTGAAATGATTATCAAGGATGGTGAAATTTGTGAGAATCTATACTACATTGATAAAGGACTTGTGCGCCAGTTCTATTTTAAGAATGGTAAGGAGGTTACAGAACATCTAGGTGAAGATCGTACGATTTTTATGTGCATAGAAAGTCTTTTTAAAGAGACTCCATCGCATTTGCAAGTTGAAGCCTTGGAACCTTGTTTGATTTATGCACTTCCTAAGCATCATCTTGAAAGTGTAGCTCTTCATAATGTGAACATTCAGATTCTCTATAGAAAAATACTTGAAGAAAGTTTGATTCTTTCTCAGGTGCATGCAGACTTAGTTAGATTTGAAACAGCTGGTGACAGATATAAGAAAATGTGCAAGTTGATGCCTCAAGTTGTTTTGCGTGCTCCTTTAGTGTTTATAGCAAGTTATCTCCAAATGACTCCTGAAACTTTGAGTAGGGTAAGGGCTTCTACTCTATTAGATTAATAGTGACATAACAGTTTAATATCCGAAAGGATATATAAAAAAGAAGGATGAAGTATTTTTACTTCATCCTTCTTTCGTATTTAGTCTTATAGTCTTATTTGCCATTCTTAAGCTTTTCAACGTAGGCATCGATTACTGCAACAGCGGTAATATTTACGACATCGTTTACAGAGCTTTCAAAGTCGGTAAAATGTATAGCCTTGTTTAATCCCATTTGGATAGGGCCTATAATCTCGCAATCAGGGTCTAGAGCCTGAAGAAGCTTATAGCTACAGTTTGCACTGCTCATGTTAGGGAATACAAGTGTGTTTACATCCTTGCCTTTCAAACGGCTAAATGGATATTTGTCGTCACGCAATTCTTTGTTGAGAGCAAAGTTAACTTGCATCTCTCCGTCAATAGCAAGCTCAGGATACAAATCCTGCATGTGCTTTACAGCTGTATGTACTTTAACAGGGCTTCCCTTTTCGTCTGTGCCGAAGTTTGAATAACTAAGCATAGCGATAACAGGTTCCTCATTGAAGAACTTCACTGTGTGTGCGCTCAGTTTTGCGATGTCTGTAAGTACATTCTCATCAGGATGTCTGTTGATAAGTGTGTCTGCAATATAGTATGTGCCCTTCTGAGTGTTCAGAATATGCATAGTTCCAAAAGTGTTGAATTCTGGTCTTACACCGATAACTTCTTTTGCAACCTTGATAGTATTACTATATTTTGTGTACAAACCTGTGATGAATGCATCAGCATATCCGTTTTCAACCAAACTCATACCGAAGTAATTGCGCTCATACATCTTGTCGTAAGCTTCGTCGAAAGTATAACCTTGGCGAGAACGCTTTTCTGTAAGATGTTTAGCGAATGTAGCACGGCGACCTTGTTCCTGGTCTGCTCTCATGTCAATGATTTCTACACCGGTAAGATCTAGTTTCAAACGAGTAGCAAGACGAGTTAGGCGATCTGGATTACCAAGAAGAATAGGATTGCATATACCTTCTTGCTTAGCTTGAACAGCAGCCTTCATCATAGTAGGGTGTCCACCTTCGGCAAATACGACCTTCTGTGGATGTAGACGAGCTGTATCGTGAAGCTTGCGAGTAAGTACAGTCTCTTGACCAAGAAGCTGGCGCAAGTTCTTCTTATATGCTTCCCAATCAGTAATTGTCTTACGGGCTACACCACTTTCGATGGCTGCCTTTGCAACGGCTGCACTAACTTCAGTGATAAGGCGTGGGTCAACAGGTTTCGGAATGAAATATTTAGGACCGAATGTAAGGTCGCTTACATGATATACGTCATTGACAACGTCTGGAACAGGTTGCTTTGCCAAATCGGCAATAGCTTTTACTGCAGCAAGCTTCATCTCTTCGTTGATAGCTCTAGCATGAACATCAAGAGCTCCGCGGAAAATGTAAGGAAAGCCAATTACATTGTTTATCTGATTAGGATAGTCGCTACGTCCTGTACTCATTAAGACGTCAGGACGACTTTCCATAGCATTTTCGTAAGAGATCTCAGGAACAGGATTGGCAAGTGCGAATACGATAGGGTTGTTAGCCATAGAGCGAATCATATCCTGTGTAAGGATATTACCCTTGCTAAGTCCCAAGAATACATCAGCATTCTTCATTGCTTCTTCCAAAGTATGAACATCCTTGCGGCTTGTAGCGAACAATGCTTTCTGTGGACTAAGTCTTTCTCTATCTTTTGTTATGACTCCCTTAGAGTCAAGCATAACGATATTCTCAACTTTAGCTCCAAGTGAAACATATAGTTTTGTACAACTGATAGCTGCGGCTCCAGCACCATTTACAACAATCTTGACTTTAGTGATGTCTTTCCCGGTAACTTCAAGAGCGTTAAGAAGTCCCGCAGAAGAAATGATAGCAGTTCCATGCTGATCATCATGCATTACTGGTATGTCTAGAGTCTTCTTTAATCTTTCCTCAATATAGAAACATTCAGGAGCTTTAATATCCTCAAGATTTATACCACCGAAAGTAGGTGCAATCTTTTCTACAGCTTCGCAGAACTTTTCTGGATCTTTTTCTGCTACTTCGATGTCAAACACATCAATACCACCATAAATTTTGAATAGTAAACCCTTACCTTCCATTACTGGTTTACCACTCATAGCACCTATATCACCAAGGCCAAGAACGGCAGTTCCATTACTGATTACGGCAACAAGATTGCCCTTGTCAGTATATTTGTATACACTGTCCGGATCAGATTGAATCTCAAGACATGGGTATGCAACACCAGGTGAATAAGCTAAGCTCAAATCAGTTTGTGTGTGATAAGGCTTAGTTGGCTTTACTTCAATTTTGCCCGGACGTCCATTCTCGTGATACTCCAGAGCAGCTTCCTTAGTAATCTTTACCATTTTCTAGTAATTAAAGTTCAATTCTCTACTTTTAATTTTTCCTTCTAACAAGCGCAAAGTTAGTAAAAAACGTTTAAATGAGTGCGAGTTTTTTGTTATTTTTTGTAACTTTGCAGAATAATATTAAAACTCATTACGGTAAACGGTTGCTTATGCATAAAATTAATATTCAAACTGAGTATCGGGAACAGTTGAAAGACCGTATTCTGAATTTAGCCATGCAAGAATTCTATGTTAATGGAATTAAGCGTGTCAAGATGGATGACATAGCGAAGAAACTGGTCATATCGAAGCGTACTCTTTATGAAATATACAACAAAAAGGAAGATCTTTTACTAGAAGGTATAAAGATGTCTGAATGCTTGTGTGATAATCATATGGAGAAATTCCAAAAGGAAAAAGCTCCAGATGTGATGGATATTCTCGTGGAATTTTATAAGGTACAAATGGAAAAGGTTCGCACAGTTAATCCTTTGTTCTTTGCAGAATTACATAAGTATTCTAAAATAGTTAATTATCTTTCTAAGCGGCACGAATTGCGTAGAAACAAGTCGCATATGTTTTTCAAGCGAGGTATCAAGGATGGATATTTTCGTGATGACATTGATTATTCTTTGGTTGAGCGTTTCAGCAATGCAACAATGGAATATGTGATGGATAATAAGTTGTATGAGACTTATAGCATGCAACATATCTTATATAATGTGATGTTCTTGTTTATGCGTGGTTTCTGTACTGATAAGGGACTGGCTATAATGGACATGAAAATTAAGAGGCTAAAATGAAAATTTCATTGATTGGCTCAGGAAACTTGGCTACAAATATAGGAGTGGCTTTATTTAATTCTGGTAACAAAGTCGTTCAAGTTTATAGTCAAACGCTTTCGCATGCTACTTCTCTAGCTGATAGAATAGGAGCAAGGGCCGTAGATGATATTCATAATGTAAGTGATGAAGCTGATTTGTATATCGTGGCTTTAAAGGATGATGCACTAGAAAAAATCATTCCGTCGCTATGTAAAAATAAATCTGATAAGTTCTTCTTCCATACGGCAGGTAGTATGCCAATGGATATATTTAAAGGGTATGTTGAGCACTACGGAGTGCTTTACCCTATGCAGACTTTCTCAAAACAACGCTTTGTGGATTTTAAAGTAATACCTTGTTTTATAGAGACTTCTGACGAGTTGGCTAAATCTGTACTTGAAAATATTTGTAGCAATATATCTAATCGTATATATGAACTTTCAACAGAACAGAGAAAGTATTTGCATTTAGCAGCTGTGTTCGCATGTAACTTTACTAATCATTGTTACGAAATTTCGTCAGAGATATTGAATGATAATGGTATACCTTTTGATGTGATGCTGCCTTTGATAGACGAAACTGCAAAGAAGGTGCACAATGTGAAACCAAAGGATGCTCAAACGGGTCCTGCTATAAGATATGATGAAAACGTAATTAGTCGTCAGATCCAATTACTGGATGGTGCTCCATTTAATCAGAAGATCTATGAACTTATGAGTAAAGCTATCCATTCTATCGCAATAAATAAAAATTCAGACCTATGATAAATTATGATTTGAGTAAGGTTAAAGCTATCGTTTTTGATGTCGATGGAGTTCTGTCTGCCGAGACAATAGTACTGTCGCACGACGGAGAGCCTTTGCGAACAGTGAATATAAAGGATGGATACGCCATTCAGTTAGCTGTAAAGATGGGTATTAAAATAGCTATTCTTACTGGTGGAAATACTGAGGCTGTAAGAATGCGTTATGAGCATCTTGGCGTTGCGGATATTTACATGAACTGCGCTGTTAAGGTTACTGTTTATGATGAATTTCTTAAAAAGCATAATCTTAAAGATGACGAAGTGATTTATGTAGGTGATGACATTCCTGACTATGAGGTTATGCGCCGTTGTGGTTGTCCTTGTTGTCCGGCAGATGCATGTACTGATATTAAGAGTATCAGCGTCTATATAAGTTCTCGTAATGGAGGATATGGTTGTGGACGTGATATCATAGAACAAGTGCTTCGAGCTAATGGCAAATGGCTAAGTGATGCGAAGGCTTTTGGATGGTAATATATAATTATGAACTATAAAATAATACTTGCCAGTAATTCTCCACGTCGTAAAGAATTACTTTCTGGTTTGAATATCCCCTTTAAAGTATTTGTAAAGGATGATATTGACGAGACATATCCCGAATCTACACCTGTAGACGATGTTTCTTTGTATTTGTCAAAACTTAAATCTTCTGCTTATTTGGAAGATATAAAAGAGGATGAATTGATTATAACAGCTGATACTGTAGTTGTTGTGGATGAAGAGATCTTAGGCAAACCAAAAGATAAAGAGGATGCTGTTAGAATGTTGCGAATGATTAGCGGACGTACACACAAAGTTATTACTGGCGTCAGTCTTACAACAATTTCTAAACAGCGTAGTTTCAAGGTTACAACTGAAGTTACGTTTAAAAAATTAGAAGATGAAGAGATCAATTATTATATCTCAACTTTTAAGCCCTATGACAAGGCTGGTTCTTATGGAATTCAGGAATGGATAGGCTATATAGGCGTTATATCTATTAAAGGAAGTTACTTTAATGTGATGGGATTTCCTGTACAGAGAATATATGAAGAGTTGAAAAATATGTGATGCACATTGTCACTTAATATTCAGAACGGTCACTATGTTTTTGCATAGTGACCGTTCTTTGTAATCTATACTTTGCAAAACCTTGTTCATTGTGGTTACAATCTTACACTTTATCGTTAAACCAATATAAAAAACTAATATCATGTTTGAATGTTTCAGAATAATTGTTAACTTTGCCACTAAATAAAATAAACTATGACGCTTATAATAGTCGCTATAATACTGCTGAGCTTTTTGCTCATCGCTACTGAAAAAATCACCAACGTGAATAAAGCTGCTATAGCTATTTTCGCTGGTACAGTAGGGTGGGTATTGTATATTTGCTATGGCACTGATTTCGTAATGAGTCAGCATTATGGTGAATATGCAAGTTTCCTAGACAGTGCGACTTCTTCAAGCGTAGTAGTGAAACAATTTATAGCCAAACGTATTTTTCTTCCTTATGTAGGTGAGGCTGCTGAGATAGTTTTGTTTTTGTTGTCAACGATGACTATTGTTGAGATATTGAACAATAATGGATGCTTTGATTTTGTTTCTCAATTGCTAAAGACAAGAAACAGTAAGAGAATGCTTTGGTCGCTTGGAATTGTTACTTTTTTGATTTCGGCAAATCTTGATAACCTCACTACAACTGTAATGATGATCACAATGATGCATGAAGTTGTTCCAAGTCGTCGTCAAAGGATGATATTTGGTTCAGCTATAGTTGTAGCGGCAAATGCAGGCGGAGCTTTAACAGTAATAGGTAATCCGGAGGGATTGGTGTTGTGGAATATCGGAGCCGTTAGTGCTACTAATTTTTCAATGTCTCTTATAATTCCTTGCATTATAGCTTGGGCTATACCAACTTGGATGCTTGGTCGCATGCTTCCTAGTAGATTGGATACCGAATGGGTGGTGATGCCATATAGAGGAGATGATACAAATCTTAATACTTGGCAGAGATTATTGATGCTATTCGTTGGAATAGGTGGACTTTGGTTTATTCCTACTTTCCATAATATAACAAAGCTGAGCCCATTCCTTGGCGCTTTATGTGTTCTTTCAATCTTATGGATTGTTAATGAGATATTCAATCATAAATTGATGAATGCCGACCAAATGATACAACGTCGCACCCCACGCGTATTGCAGTATGGAGTGATCCAGATGATGCTTTATGTAATGGGAGTCATGCTTGCTCTTGGTGTTGTTAAAGAGACTGGTGCAACTAAATTATTGTGGGATTTTCTTCAGGAAAATATAAATAGTGTTTGGATATATGGTGTTATAGCAGGTGTTATTAGTTCTGTTTTGGATACATTTGCAACGGCAATGAGTTTTATTCAGATAAAGCAGAATGTAGAAATGAATGATATATATTATAAGGTGATAGCTTTTTGTGTAATGTCAGGAGGAAATGTATTAGCAATAGGTAGCATGAGTGGTATCGCTTTATTAAAAATGGAACGTATGCATATTGGTTGGTATTTCAGGAATGTAGGATGGAAATGCGTGCTTGGAACCGCTGTAGGCTTCATGGTACTGATGTTGGTGAATTTATAAATACGAGAATATAAAACTTATCAAGAATAATTAAAAATTAAGGTAATAATTTGATTATGGCAAAAATTAAAACAATAGGTATTCTTACTTCTGGTGGTGATGCTCCAGGAATGAATGCTGCTATTCGTGCGGTGACGCGTGCCGGAATTTATAACGGTTTCAATATTAAGGCTGTATATCGTGGATATGATGGCCTTATTAATGATGAGATTGTTGATTTCACGACAGAGAATGTAAGTGGTATTATCAATCAAGGCGGAACGATTCTTAAGACTGCTCGTTCGTCAGATTTTATGACAGACGAGGGTAAGAAGAAGGCTTACGATAATATTGTAAAAGAAGGTATCGACGCACTTGTTGTAATCGGTGGAAATGGTTCTCTTACAGGAGCCATGTTATTTGCTCAGGAATATGATGTTTGTTGCATCGGACTTCCAGGAACAATTGACAATGACCTATATGGTACAGATAATACCATAGGTTATGACACCACAATGAATACTATCGTGGAGTGTGTTGACCGTATTCGTGATACAGCCCAAAGTCATGAACGAATATTCTTTGTTGAAGTTATGGGACGTGACGCAGGTTTCCTGGCACAGAACTCTGCTATTGCGAGTGGTGCTGAAGCTGCTATTATTCCTGAAGACCGTACTGATGTAGACCAGTTGGCTCAGTTTATGGAACGAGGAATACGTAAAAGTAAAAAGAGTTGTATAGTGATTGTAAGCGAAAGTCCTAAATGTGGTGCTCTTTATTATGCTGACCGTGTAAAGAAAGAGTTCCCTGAATATGACGTACGTGTTTCTATCTTGGGACATCTTCAGCGCGGTGGACGTCCATCAGCACGTGATCGTATCCTTGCAAGTTGTACTGGCTTAGGCGCCGTTGAGGCTATCATGCAGGGACAGCGTAATATTATGGTCGGAATGAGAAATAATGAAGTTGTATATGTTCCGATGAGCGAAGCAATACGAAGTGATAAACCTTTTGACCGTAAGTTAATACAAGTACTAGATGAACTTAGTATCTAATATTAAAAGGTATTAAAAAGTGGTTAATATGTGGTTAATAATGGTACAAAACTCGGATTTGTTTTGTAGTTTCCATAAATATTCGTACTTTTGCTATATCGAAAATAAATAGAACATTAATAAAAAATAGTAGCTTATGTCACAAATTATCGGGCGCATTTCTCAGATTATCGGTCCTGTTATCGATGTTTATTTCGATACAAAAGGACAGGATGCTGAAAAGGTGTTGCCAAAGATTTTCGAAGCTCTTAAAGTTAAGCGCACGGATGGCAGTGACCTTGTGATTGAGGTTCAACAGCATATCGGTGAAGACACAGTGCGATGTGTTGCTATGGACAATACCGATGGTCTTCAAAGAGGACTTGATGTAGTTCCTACAGGAAGTCCAATAACAATGCCAGCCGGCAAACAGATAAAGGGTCGTATGATGAATGTAATAGGTAAGCCTATTGATGGAATGGAAAACCTTGATATGCAAGGTTCTTATCCTATTCACAGAGATGCTCCTAAATTTGATCAATTGTCTACCCATAAAGAAATGTTGGCGACAGGTATTAAGGTCATTGACCTTTTGGAGCCATACATGAAAGGTGGAAAAATCGGTTTGTTTGGTGGTGCTGGTGTTGGTAAGACTGTCCTTATCATGGAGCTTATCAATAATATCGCCAAAGGACACAATGGATATTCTGTATTCGCTGGTGTAGGAGAGCGTACACGTGAGGGTAATGACCTGTTGCGTGATATGCTTGAGAGTGGAGTTATTAAGTACGGTGAAAAATTCCGTAAATCAATGGATGAAGGCAAATGGGACCTTTCGCTTATAGATAAGGAGGAACTTGCAAAGAGTCAAGCTACACTTGTTTATGGACAGATGAATGAGCCACCTGGCGCACGTGCTTCTGTAGCTCTTTCTGGTCTTACCGTTGCTGAGGAATTCCGTGATCATGGAGGTCCTAATGGTGAAGCTGCTGATATAATGTTCTTTATTGATAATATTTTCCGTTTTACTCAGGCTGGTTCAGAGGTGTCTGCACTTCTTGGACGTATGCCTTCTGCCGTAGGTTATCAACCAACATTGGCAAGTGAAATGGGTACTATGCAAGAGAGAATTACATCAACAAAGAATGGTTCAATCACATCTGTTCAGGCTGTTTATGTGCCTGCTGATGATTTGACTGACCCTGCTCCTGCAACAACATTTACCCATTTGGATGCTACAACTGAACTTTCACGTAAGATTACCGAACTTGGTATTTATCCTGCTGTTGATCCACTTGGTAGCACTTCTCGTATTCTTGATCCACTGATTGTTGGTAAAGAACATTATGAGTGTGCACAGAAAGTGAAGGAAATTCTTCAGCATTACAAGGAATTGCAAGATATTATTGCTATTCTTGGTATGGATGAACTTTCAGATGAAGATAAACTTACAGTAAACCGCGCACGTCGTGTACAGCGTTTCCTTAGTCAGCCATTTACTGTTGCAGAACAGTTTACCGGACTAAAGGGTGTAATGGTGCCAATCGAAGACACTATTAAAGGTTTTAATGCTATATTGAATGGTGAGGTCGATGACCTTCCAGAACAGGCATTCCTTAACGTTGGTACAATCGAAGATGCCAAAGAGAAGGGTAAGATGCTGCTAGAGTCAGCAAAGGGTAATTAAACTGATGACGGATATGAGTTTGAAACTAAAAATCGTATCGCCAGAAAAGGTGGAGTTCAACGGTGAAGCCGAAATTGTAAAGGTTCCAGGATTGATGGGAATATTTGAAGTTCTCAGTAACCATGCTCCGATAGTATCGGCACTTCAAGAAGGTGTAGTTGAATTTGTTACCAAAGAAGGCCGAAAAGAGTTGGCTATAACTGGAGGTTTTGTAGAGGTCCAGAAGAATGATGTCAATATCTGTGTAGAAAAGGCACAATGAGTATATTGGTAATTTTTCTATCTGTATTCTTTTATGTCCTCTTAGGTACAGTTTACGTTAAAGGATATGATTTCGTAAAAAGTCATGCTCCGGGTAATTTAGTAAATTTCTATCTTATTATGGCAACAATACGCATATTGCTTGTGGCTACGATAGTCGCGGTTTATGTGTTGTCGTCTAAAGATAGGGAAGATTCTATCCATTTTGTGGCAATGTTTCTAGGAATGTATGTCGTAACAATGGTAGTAACGCTGATTTTAAAACATTAAGTAGAAATGAATCACATCAAACGACTGTTAGGTATTTTAATGGTAATGCTTGCCGTGTTGCCGACTTTCGCAAATGGCAAAGGTGGAGATCCAAATATTAAGGATGTGGTGCTTGAACATATCAAGGATTCTTATGACTGGCACATTACTAATATTGGAGATAAGCCTTTGGTAATACATTTGCCGATAATAGTAAACAGTTCAACTGGTTTTCATGTATTTTGCAGTTCGCAATTTTCAGAAGTTGCAGATGCTAAAGGATACCGTCATGGACCGTTTAATTTGGCAATAGCAAGCAAGGGTGACAATGCCGGTAAAATAGTTGAGATTGACAAGTCTGGAGCAGAACTGCGCCCTTTTGATATCTCTATTACGAAGACCGTAGCGGTGATGTTTATAGATGTCATCCTGTTGCTTTGTTGCATTTTGATACCTGCCAGATGGTACAAGAAACGTAAAGCTGGTGATCCTGCTCCTAAGGGATTTGTAGGATTTATTGAAATGTTGGTGATGTACGTCATTGACGAAATCATCAAACCTGGTGTAGGAAAAGGTTATGAGAAATATACTCCATATCTGCTTACATGTTTCTTCTTTATATTTACGTGTAATATAATGGGCTTAATGCCATTTCCTCCTGGTGGTGGAAACGTGACGGGTAATATTGCCGTTACATTCTTTTTGGCATTGTGTACATTTATAATTGTACAGTTTAGTGGAAACAAACATTATTGGAAAGATATATTCTGGCCCAAAGTTCCTACATGGTTGAAAGCACCTGTACCAGTTATACCTGTAATCGAATTTGTAGGCATCTTTACTAAACCGTTTGCTCTTATGATTCGACTTTTCGCCAACATGATGGCTGGACACGCTATCGGACTAGCTATAACATGTATAATATTCCTTGTTGCAAGTAGAACAGCAGCAGTATTTCTTAGTATGTCTGCATTGAGCATTCTGATGAGTATATTTATGATGTGTTTGGAATGTTTGGTATGCTTTATTCAGGCAATAGTATTCACTATGCTTAGTGCTGCATTTATTGGGTTGGCAAGAGCTGAACCAGAACACGAATAATTAATATAAAAAATAAAATAACAATTTAAACATTCAAGATTATGATTTCATTATTATTAGCAGCAGAAGGTGTTGCAAAATTAGGCGCCGCAGTAGGTGCAGGTCTCGCATCTATAGGTGCAGGTCTTGGTATTGGTAAAATTGGTGGTCATGCAATGGATGCTATGGCACGTCAGCCAGAAGTTATGAATAAGTTATTCACGAATATGATCGTCGCAGCCGCACTTGTTGAGGGTGTTGCACTTTTCGCTGCCGTAATAGCATTCTTGTGTATTTAATATAAAACTTTTTTGGAGGAATGTCGCAATTGGATTGTTTCCAGATGTATAAATACATTCCTCTACATATAATTAAAACAGTGTATGGATTTATTGGTTCCTAGTACTGGCTTGCTATTTTGGATGTCTCTGACGTTCCTTGTCGTACTATTTATCTTATGGAAGTTTGGCTTTCCTGTTATCGTAAAAATGGTATCAGAGAGAAAGGCTTTTATTGATGATAGTCTACGTAAGGCTCATGAAGCAAACGAAAAACTAGCTAATATACAGAAAGAGAGTGAATCCATCTTGCAGGAAGCGCGTGAGAAACAAGCCTCAATATTGAAGGAGGCAGCTAACACACGTGACGCAATTGTTGAAAAAGCTCAGGATAAAGCACGTGAGGAAGGTGCCCGCTTGATTAGCGATGCCAAAATAGAAATTGACAACGAAAAGCAGGCTGCCATAAGTGATATCCGAAAGCAAGTAGCGACATTGAGTGTTGAAATAGCTGAGAAGATTCTTCGTGAAAATCTTGGTAATGACAAAGCTCAGATGGATTTGATTGACCGTATGCTGGATGACGTTTCTTCGGCAGAAAATAAATAATTGGTTATGGATATAGGAGTAATATCGGTAAGATATGCGCGTGCACTGCTAAAAAGCAGTACAGATGCTAAAATCGAGGATTCGGTGTATAAAGATATGCAAATTCTTGCAAAGAGTTACATCGATGTACCTGAACTCAGATTTACGATAGACAATCCAATGCTTTCAAAAGACAGTAAGGAAAATCTTCTCGTTACTGCGGCAGGAAGCAATGTATGCGAACTTACGAAGAATTTCATTTCTCTTGTTTTGAAAGAGGGTCGTGAGGGAATAATGCAGTTCATGGCGAATTCGTATATCACACTTTATAGAAAACAGAAGAATGTCATCCGTGGCAAACTCATTACCGCTGCTGCCGTATCTGATGACACAGAGCAGAAAATGCGACAGATGGTGGAGAGTAATACTAATGGAACTGTGGAGTTTGAGACCGAGGTAGAACCTGATCTTATCGGGGGATTTATCCTAGAGTATGATACTTACAGAATGGACGCTAGCGTGAAATCAAAGCTTAACGGCATCCTGACACAGCTTAAGAAATAATTTTTAAAATACAAATTATGTCAGATAAAATAAAACCAAGCGAAGTGTCTCAAGTTCTTCTTGAACAGCTCAAAGGTATCAATGGCAGTGAGAAGTTTGATGAGGTGGGTACTGTGCTCCAGGTGAGTGATGGTGTTGCCCGTATCTATGGACTTCGCAATGCTGAGGCCAATGAATTGTTAGAGTTTGAGAACGGAACAATGGCAATTGTGATGAATCTGGAGGAAGACAACGTTGGATGCGTGCTTCTTGGATCTACCGCTGGCATTAAGGAGGGAATGACTGTTAAGCGTACAAAGCGTATTGCTTCAATTCTCGTTAATGACAATATGCTTGGGCGTGTAATCAATCCTCTTGGTGAAGCTATAGATGGCAAAGGCGATATAGATTTGGCTGATGCCTTTGAAATGCCTCTTGATAGAAAAGCTCCTGGAGTTATCTATCGTCAACCTGTTAAGGAACCGTTACAGACTGGTTTGAAGGCTGTCGACTCAATGATTCCTATTGGTCGTGGTCAGCGTGAACTTATCATTGGTGACCGTCAGACTGGTAAGACTGCAATTGCTGTAGATACAATCATCAATCAGAAAAGTCTTTATGATGCAGGAAAACCTGTATATTGTATATATGTAGCGATCGGTCAGAAGGCTTCTACCGTAGCTACTTTGGTTGAGATTCTTAAGGAACATGGTGCAATGCCATATACTATTATAGTCGCTGCCACAGCTGCAGATCCTGCTGCTATGCAATATTATGCACCTTTTGCTGGTGCTGCTATCGGCGAGTATTTCCGTGATCGTGGATATAGTGCTCTTGTGGTATATGATGACCTTAGTAAACAGGCTGTTGCATATCGTGAGGTATCTTTGATATTGAGACGTCCTTCTGGACGTGAGGCTTATCCTGGTGACGTGTTCTATTTGCACTCTCGTCTTTTGGAACGTGCCGCACGTATCAATAATCAGCAAGAGATTGCTGAGCAAATGAACGACCTTCCTGAATGTATGAAGGGACATGTTCGTGGTGGTGGTTCTTTGACAGCTTTGCCTATCATTGAGACACAGGCTGGTGACGTTTCTGCTTATATTCCTACGAATGTTATTTCTATTACCGATGGTCAGATATATTTGGAAACAAATCTGTTTAACCAAGGTTTCCGTCCAGCCATTAATGTTGGTATATCTGTATCTCGTGTAGGTGGTTCTGCACAGATTAAGAGTATGAAGAAGGTTGCTGGTACACTTAAGATTGACCAAGCTCAATACAGGGAACTAGAGGCTTTCTCTAAATTCTCAAGTGATATGGATGCCGTAACAGCAATGACTTTGGATCGTGGACGTAAGAACAATCAACTTCTTATCCAACCACAATATAGCCCAATGGCTGTAGGTGAGCAGGTTGCTATCCTTTATTGCGGAGTACATGGTTTGATGCATGATGTTCCTGTTGAGAATATTCGTGAATGTCAGAATCAGTTCTTAGATGCAATGCGTTCTTCTCATAACGATATACTTGATGTCTTGTCAGACGGACAGTTGAGCGATGAGGCCATAAAGGTTATCGAGGACACAATTGCTAACGTCGTTGGACAATATAAAGGTTGATAGTTTTAATAATTAAGATTAATAGTTAGCAATGCCGTCATTAAAAGAGATAAAAACACGTATTGACTCTGTTAATAGCACTCGTAAAATTACAAGTGCTATGAAGATGGTGGCTTCTAGTAAACTTCATCATGCCCAGACTGCCATTCAGAGTATGCTGCCTTATGAGAACTTACTTGAGCATATCCTCAAGTCATTCTTGGTGGCAGTGCCTGAAGCGTGGAATGAGCTTGAATCAGAGCGTCAGGTAAAAAAGGTTGCGTTTGTTGTTTATACCAGCAATAGTTCATTGTGTGGTGGATTCAACAATAACATAATCAAGATGCTCAGTTCGGCTATTGATGATTATAAAGCTCGTGGCATTGATGACATCATTGTTTACCCGATAGGTAGAAAGGTTGAAGAATATGTCGTTAAGCAGGGGTTAACTAAAGCTGGAAGTTATCTTGAACTTGTAGATAAACCAAATTCAGCAGGATGTGCAGCAATCGCCAAGGAACTGCGTGAAAAGTTTATTGCTCATGAAATAGATAAGGTTGAAGTTATCTATCATCATTTCAAGAGTGCTGGTTCGCAGATTCTTACGCGTAAGACTTATTTGCCTATCGACTTGTCTACAGAGTCTATCGGCAATGAAAACGATCGTGATTTGAGTGGTAACACAACTACCGCTAAAGCGCAGGAATATCTAAAGAAACGCAAGCTAGAGGAAGAAGGAGAGAAGGCTGAGGCAAAACCTCTTAATGATAATTTCATTGTAGAGCCTGATCTTAATACTGTTTTGAGCATTTTGATACCTAAGCAGCTTAATCTTCAACTATACACAGCGCTATTGGATAGTAATGCCAGTGAACACGCTGCTCGTATGGTCGCAATGCAGACTGCCACAGATAATGCTAATGAATTGTTGCGTGGATTGAATTTGCAGTATAATAAGAGTCGTCAGCAGGCAATTACTAATGAGTTGCTTGATATTGTAGGAGGAAGTTCCAATAGATAACGATTTCTTCAAATAAATATAAAAAAGGAATATTGCATTGTAGCAGTATTCCTTTTTTGTTTATCACATATATGTAATTTTATAGGTATTCCTCTCTGCATTTATTTAGAGATACTTTTTCCGGCTTGTTCCCATGCCATGATTCCTCCACGTAGGTTTATCACTTTAAACTTAGCTTTTTGAAGTATACCAGCACCAATCAAACTGCGCTTGCCGGAACGACAATATATCGCAACAGGTTTATCTTTACTTAGTTTCTCTTCTGCAAATTGTTTAAAGTCACCTTTTTTTACATCAATGTTTGTTGCCCCAGATATTCTTCCACTAGCATATTCCTCGGCTGTACGAGCATCAACAAGTTGTACTTTGGAAGATTTTACTAGTTCTTCAAACTTATTTGCATCAACAGTTACAATTTTATTTGTATTGCAACTGGCTAGGAATAGAACAGTTCCTAATACAGCTAACATTACTTTCTTCATTTCTTTACATTTAATATTTTGTCGGTAAAGTTAGGGAATAATATTGAAGTATCAAAAGTTAATTTACATAATTTAATAATCATAATAATGTAAATATCGTTTTTATTTCATATTTTTACGGTTGCAATTAATGATTTTAAAACGTAAAACATTATGAAGTATATTACAGAAAATGATCGCATATATGTGGATGGCAGTGACGGTAAAGTTATTGCTGAAATCACATTTAAAACAAATGATGGTGTAACAACAATTAACCATACATTTGTTGATAATTCTCTTCGACGCCAAGGGGTAGCTGCAGAACTTGTACAATTGGCGGTAAATAAAATTATTGCTGATGGTAATAAGATTGCTGCAACTTGTCCGTATGCGGTTAAATGGTTAAAACAACATCCTGAGTATAAAATCGTAGATGCCGATGATACTGTTTCTTAAAAGGCAGGCTACATACATAAGGGTGGCTATGACATAAATTAAATTCTATAATTTGTACTGAATCTACTTGTAGTTCAGTATGTTATGTTCCTTTAAAAGTAGAAGGATGAGATAAGCTTTGTGCTTAATGCTGATAATCTAACGTTTGTAAATACTACTATTCGCTATATTGTAAATATTGACAAATTATAGCTATGGGAAACAATTTTGAATGATAACAGAAGGGGCTGTGATGAATAATTAAGATGTTCAATTGTTGACAACTAATCTTTTATAATCATGATATGTAAACGTTTACGTTTAAGAGTTGTTAACTAAAAGACTGTTTAGAGCAATAATGATATAGAAATATTTGTATATTGAAAAAATCATATTATCTTTGCAATTGTCAACTGGAGTTTGCAATCTGGTATAATAAAAACAACATGAGCAACAGGATTGAACATTTAGGAGTGATAAATACGATAGAAGGGAATTGCCTCCATGTAGCTATCTCACAATCATCAGCATGTGCGGAGTGCAAAGTTGCCGGGCACTGTAACGCATCAGAATCAAAGGATAAAATAATAGATATTATTACAGATAAAGCCAACGAATACAGCATTGGAGAAAGTGTCAAGGTTTCAACTACAAATGGAGTAGGGATGATGGCGACTATATATGCTTATATATTGCCTCTAGTGATTATGATGACTGTGCTAATAGTTGTCAAGGCGATTACTGGAAGTGATGGTTGGGCAGCAATGTCCGCTTTGTTTTCATTGATACCTTATTATGCCTGCGTATATATATTGAGAAATAAAATAAGTTCTCAAGTGTATTTTGAAATAGAGAAAACAAATTGAAAAAACAAATAGCTAAAACAAATACAAACAAATTATGAATTTTATTTTAACTTCGGTAATAGCTCTTGGAGCAATAGCACTAATCTCTTCGGTTGTGCTATATTTTATTTCCAAGAAGTTTGCCGTAAAAGAAGATCCGCGAATTGGCAAGGTGTCAGCGTTGCTGCCTGGTGCTAATTGCGGCGGCTGTGGCTTTGCCGGATGTTCCGGTATGGCATGCGCTCTGGTAGCAGGAGCCGACAAAGGTTCCATAGAAGGATTTCGCTGTCCTGTCGGTGGGGACGATGTGATGCTAAAAATAGCCGATACATTGGGTATGGCTGCTGCGTCATCAGAACCTTTTGTGGCTGTTGTACGTTGTAATGGAACTTGCGATAATCGCCCTCGAATTGCTGAATATGATGGTTTGCATACATGTGCTGCGATAAATTCAACAAGTGCTGGTGAAACAGGATGCGGTTACGGATGTCTCGGTTGTGGAGACTGTGTTAGCGCATGTCAGTTTGATGCAATTCACATGAATCCAGATACGGGTCTTCCAGAAGTGGATGAAGATAAGTGCACCAGTTGTGGTGCGTGTGTAAAAGTATGTCCTCGCCATATTATAGAACTTCGCAAAAAGGGACCTAAAGGTCATCGTGTTTACGTGCAATGTGCAAATAAGGACAAAGGTGCCGTTGCTAAAAAGGCATGTAGTGTTGCTTGTATAGGTTGCGGAAAATGTGAAAAGGTTTGTCAGTTTGACGCTATAACAATAGAGAATAATCTCAGTTATATCGACTTCAACAAGTGCCACATGTGTATAAAGTGTGTTGATGAATGTCCTACTGGCGCGATAGTAAAGATAAACTTTCCTATAAAGAAAAAAGTGGAGGTTGAAGCATGAGATTACATACATTTAAAATAGGTGGTGTGCACCCAGAGGAAAACAAAATAACGGCAGATGTTAAAACAAAGAATGCAGCATTGCCTAAAGTTGCGATATTCCCGTTGGGGCAACATATCGGTGCACCAGCAAAACCAGTTGTTAAACGTGGAGACTTTGTTAAGGTAGGTACATTGATAGCAGAATCTGGTGGATTCGTAAGTGCTCCGATTTACAGTTCTGTCTCAGGAACAGTTGCTAAGATTGATACAAGTATTGATGCTACAGGTTATCGTAAACCCGTGATAATAATCAATGTAGAGGGAGACGAATGGGAAGAGAGTATTGATAGAAGTGAGAAACTTGAAACTCTTGATGAGCATTCTGAACTTACTCCTGAAAATATTATTGATATAATCAAGCGTGCTGGCATTACCGGTATGGGAGGCGCTGGTTTCCCTGCATTTATAAAGTTATGTCCTCCACCAACAGCAAAGGCTGAATGTATCATAATCAATGGGGTGGAGTGCGAACCATATATTACCGCCGACTATCGCTTGATGATGGAGCATGCAAAGGAAATCCTAGTAGGATTGGACTTACTTATGAAAGCCGCTAAAGTGGATCGTGGATATATAGGTATTGAGGAAAATAAACCCGAAGCAATAAAGTTGTTTACACAGCTAACTGCTGATGACTCTCGCATTGAAATAGTACCATTGGCGCAAAAATATCCACAAGGTGGTGAAAAACAACTTGTGGATGCTGTTATAAATAGACAAGTCCCTGCACCGCCTGCAATACCTGTGAATGTTGGAGCAATTATTCAGAATATATGTACTGCTTATGCTGTATATCAAGCTGTTATGAAACATAAGCCTTTGTTTGAGAGATACACTACTGTAACAGGAAAGCAAGTAAAGAATCCTGGTAATTATTTAGTGAGAATTGGAACTACTTTCGGTGAACTTATATGCGCATGCGGCGGAATGCCAGAAGGTGACAATAAGGTACTTGCTGGTGGTCCAATGATGGGAAAATCTGTTATGTCTTTGGATGTGCCTGTTACAAAAGGTACAAATTCAATAACAATTCTTAGTGGTAATGATGCTCGCCGCAAGGCTATTCAACCCTGTATCCGTTGTGGAAAATGCGTTGATGCATGCCCTATGGGATTGGAACCATATCTTTTGGCTATACTCTCAGCAAACAATTTGTATGATCGTCTTGAGAATGAAGGCGTTACATCTTGTATGTCATGTGGCTCATGTCAGTTTACATGTCCTTCTCATCGCCCTATATTGGATAATATCCTTCAAGGTAAAGGTGTTGTTATGGGAATGATTAAGGCGAGAAATGTCAAGAAGTAGTATTTAAAATGAATTATCAAAAATGGGAAAATTAATAGTATCTCTTTCACCGCATGCCCATGGAAATGACAGTGTTGAGAAAAATATGTTTGGAGTTGTCATAGCACTTATTCCAGCAATACTTGTATCTTTTATTTATTTTGGACTTGGTTCTGTTGTCGTATTGCTAAGCAGTGTTGCTGCCTGCATGTTTTTTGAATGGGCTATAACAAAATATATGTTGAAGCGTGAACCTACATTGACAGACGGTTCGGCAATTGTTACAGGATTGCTTCTTGGTATGAATCTTCCTAGTAACCTGCCAGTGTGTATTGTTATCATAGGTGCGCTTATGGCAATTGGTGTTGCAAAAATGACCTTTGGAGGACTTGGTAACAACCCTTTCAATCCTGCACTGGTAGCACGTTGTATATTGCTCGTCAGCTTTCCTGCTCAGATGACGTCATGGCCAATGGCTGGTCAATTAACAAGTTATATTGACGCACAGACAGGAGCAACTCCGCTTGCAATAATGAAACAAGCTATAAAGACTGGTGATGCGTCTATTTTGGATAAGTTGCCATCTGCCACACAACTGCTTTTAGGTTCAAATCCAACAATGGGACTAGGTTCTATCGGTGAAGTTTGTGCTTTGGCTCTGTTGCTTGGCTTAGCTTACCTATTGTGGAAAAAGGTAATTACATGGCATATCCCGGTATCCATAATTGCAACTGTATTTATATTTAGTGGTCTTTTACATTTGGCAAATCCTGTTTATTCCAATCCGTTGAATGAAATCCTTAGTGGCGGGTTGATGCTCGGTGCAATCTTTATGGCTACGGATTATGTGACGTCTCCGATGACCCATAAAGGTCAGTTGATTTATGGTATAGCAATTGGATTCTTTACTGTGGTAATACGTAATTGGGGAAGTTATCCTGAAGGAATGAGTTTCGCCATACTTATAATGAACGCTTTCACGCCGATAATCAATTTATCAACAAAGCCAAAGCGTTTTGGAGAAGTAGTGAAGAAGTAAATAAACAAAGGTAATTAAGAAAAAAATATAAGAAGATGGAAAAACTAAAATCATCTTTACCAAATATGGTTGGTGTTCTTGTAGGCTTCTCTATTATAATAGGAGGTTTGCTTGCTTATGTCAATCACATCACGGAAGGACCAATAAAGCAAAAGGAACAACAGACTCTCGCCGCAGGAATAAAAACCGTTATGCAGAATAATAACGTACGAGTTGCTGATCCCGAAACTTTAAACCAGACTATAGATGGCAAGAATGCCACTTTTATAATACATTCATGCTCTGATAATTCTGGAAAGAATATCGGTTCGGCTGTTGAAAGCACTACGAATGGATTTGGCGGTGATCTTCAGGTTCTTGTAGGTTTCGACAATAATGGAAAGATTCTCGGCTATACAATCCTAAAAAGTTCTGAGACACCAGGACTGGGAGCTAAGGCTGGAGTCTGGTTTCAGAAAAACGGTAAGGGTAATATAATTAGTATGAATCCTAAAGATAAACCGTTGGCTGTAAGCAAGGATGGAGGAGATGTTGACGCTATTACAGCTTCGACAATAACTAGTCGTGCTTTTTTGAAAGCCATAAATCAGGCTTATGCTGCTTATGCAAAGAAAAAATGATGTGTATTTAAAAATTTGGAATAATGAGCAATTTAAAAATATTACTTAATGGACTGATCAAGGAAAATCCTACATTCATGTTGTTCCTTGGTATGTGTCCTACATTAGCAACGACAACCAGTGCTATAAATGGATTATCCATGGGATTAGCAACAATGGCAGTGCTGATATGTACAAACTTCGTTATATCTTGTATAAAGAATATCACTCCTGATATGGTTAGAATACCTGTATTCATTGTTGTTATTGCTGCTTTCGTGACCATTCTTCAGATGTTTATGAGTGCCTATGCACCTGATTCAATCAATAAGGCATTGGGTATCTATATTCCGCTTATCGTTGTGAACTGCATCATCCTTGGTCGTGCAGAGAGTTTTGCCTGCAAGAATACTCCTATAGCAAGTATCTTTGATGGCATCGGTATTGGTTTGGGATTTACTTGTGGTCTTACATTGCTTGGTTGTGTAAGAGAGTTTCTTGGAGCGGGAAGTCTTTTTGGAGTGGTAGTATTGCCTGAGACGACAAACATACTCCTGTTTGTGTTGCCTCCAGGAGCATTTCTTACACTAGGTTATTTGGTTGCTATCTTCAATAAGTTGAAGAGTGAGTAAATGGATGTAACAGTTAATATTAAACACATATAAAATATAATATATGGAATACTTATTGATATTTATATCAGCGATATTTGTTAATAATATCGTGTTGTCCCAGTTCTTGGGAATATGTCCTTTTCTTGGAGTATCAAAAAAGATTGATACAGCTATTGGTATGGGCGGTGCGTTGGCTTTCGTTCTTACTCTTGCCACTATAATAACATGGCTCGTACAAAAATACGTTCTTGATGCACTCGGAATTGGTTATCTTCAGACAGTGTCATTTATCCTTATTATAGCTGCACTTGTGCAGATGGTTGAGATCATCTTGAAAAAAGTGTCTCCCGCATTGTATCAAGCTCTGGGAATATTCTTGCCTCTGATCACCACAAACTGTTGTGTGCTTGGTGTTGCTATCCTTGTAATTCAGAAGGATTATAATCTTATGGAAAGCATCGTTTATGCTTTCTCTACTGCTTTGGGATTTGCATTAGCTTTGGTTCTGTTTGCAGGAATACGTGAACAACAGGAACTGGTGAAAATTCCAAAAGGAATGCAGGGAATGAGTATAGTTTTGATAACAGCTTCATTATTGGCCCTTTCTTTTATGGGTTTCAGTGGATTAGAAAGTGGACTTCGCACATTGTTTGGATTGGGATAAAGTCAATAAATGAAAAAAAAAATTCAAAGGTATTCTGTTTTAAATAAATTGTGTGTACCTTTGTGCTTTATAAACATTTAAATTCTTATGAAACAGACAATACTTGTTACAGGTGGCACAGGCTTTATTGGCTCTCATACCACAGTGGAATTGATTGAAGCTGGCTATAAAGTAGTTATTGTAGACAATCTGAGTAATTCAAAGGTAGAGGTTCTTGACGGTATCGAAAAAATTACTGGTGTGCGTCCAGCATTTGAAAATGTAGATCTTCGTGATAAGGCAGCAGCAGAAAACGTATTTAAAAAATATCCTGATATAGAGGGTATTATTCATTTTGCAGCTTCAAAGGCTGTGGGAGAGAGTGTAAAGATACCTCTTGTTTATTATCGTAACAACATAGTTTCACTTGTTAATCTTTTGGAACTTATGCCAGAGTATAATGTAAAGGGAATTATTTTCTCTTCAAGTTGTACTGTATATGGTCAGCCAAAACCAGAGAACCTTCCTGTAACCGAGGATGCACCTCATCAGAAGGCTACATCTCCTTATGGTAACACAAAGGAAATCAACGAACAGATTATTTATGACTACATACATAGTGGAGCAAATATAAAGAGTATTGTACTGAGATATTTTAATCCAATCGGAGCTCATCCTAGTGCTTTAATCGGTGAATTGCCAAACGGTGTTCCTGCTAACCTTATTCCTTATGTAACACAGACCGCTATAGGAATTCGTAAGGAACTAACAATCTTTGGTAATGACTATGATACAGAGGATGGAACATGTATCCGTGATTATATTTATGTAGTAGATTTAGCAAAGGCACACGTAGCTGCAATGAGCCGTGTTCTTGATAAAGAAACAGATAATATTGAATATTTCAATATCGGTACAGGTCGTGGAAATTCAACAAAGGAACTTGTTGATACTTTCGAGAAAGCAACCGGTGTAAAGGTTAATTGGAAGTTTGGACCGCGTCGTGAGGGAGATATTGAAAAAATATGGGGTGATTGCAGTAAAGCCAACAAAGTTTTAGGTTGGAAAGCTGAAGCCTCACTCGCAGATGTCATGGCCAGTGCATGGAAATGGCAGCTGAAACTTCGTGAAGATGGAATAATGTAATTTAAAAATTATAAATTCTGTTATCGCTAAGTCGGACAGAAATTTTGTGTTTGTGTTGTTTAAGTCCACGATGAGATATCGTGGACTTTTTTGTTTTGTTAAATATGATTAAAGTTTGGCGTTATCAGTTTTTCAGTTCAGTCTATTCCAACAATTCTTGTTACCTTTGCAGGCGCTGTCACGAGATGGCAGCATTAATTCAAACCTAATTAAATATTAAATTAAAATGGCAACAAAAATCAGATTGCAGCGTGGCGGTCGTAAAGGCTATGCTTTTTATGGTATCGTAATCGCTGATGTTAGAGCACCACGTGATGGTAAATTTACTGAGAAGATTGGTACATTCAATCCAAACACCAATCCTGCTACTGTAGATTTGAATTTCGAACGCGCCCTTTACTGGGTAGAGAGTGGCGCACAGCCAACAGACACAGTTCGTAACATTCTTAAAAGCGAAGGCGTTTACATGATGAAGCATCTTCGTGGTGGTGTTAAGAAGGGTGCATTTGACGAGGCTGCTGCTCAGAAGAAGTTTGACGCTTGGAAAGAAAACAAGTTGAAGGGCTTTGAAGCTATCAGTGAAAAGGATGCAAAGGCTAAAAAGGATGCTCTTGCAGCAGCTCTTGAGGCTGAAAAGAAGGTTAATGAAGCTATCGCTAAGAAGGTGGCTGACAAGAAAGCTGCAAATGCTACTGCTCAGGCAGAGGCTGCAACAGAAGAAACAACAGAGGCTCCTGCAGAGGAAGCTGCTGAAGCTCCAGCTGAGGCTTAATCTTCTTAGATTAAAATCTATAATAAGGATGATTTCTTTTGAAGTCATCCTTATTTTTTTGAATTTTATCAATTTTTATTGATGTTAATATGTAAGCGATATTAACATAGTTATGTAAATATATTAACGTTGTAACGAAATTCAGGAAGTGATCATCACAAACTGTTATAACATTAAATGTTGTTCATTTTATCAGATATTTGGGTGCTCGCGATTGAAAGTTTCTTAAAATATACGTTTTCGGAAACTTTTTTAATATTATTTAGTTGCTGATGTTAGTTACTCTAAGCGATTTATTGTAATTTTGTGGTCACTAATTTATAATCGGTTAAATACAAATAATTATGGCTGAGACGATTGATATTCGTGAACTAAATATTATGATTGAGCAGCAGAGTGGTTTTATAACTAATCTTGTTGCTGGTATGGATAAGGTTATCGTGGGTCAGAAACATCTTGTTGACTCACTTCTTATCTCACTTCTTAGTGATGGACATATTTTGTTGGAAGGTGTTCCTGGCTTGGCAAAGACTCTTGCTATAAAGACTCTAGCTCAGCTTATAGATGCCGATTTCAGTAGAATTCAGTTTACTCCTGACCTCCTTCCTGCTGATGTCATTGGTACACAAATATATTCACAGAAAGATGAAACTTTCCATGTAAAAAAAGGTCCTGTATTTGCTAATTTCATTCTTGCTGATGAGATTAATCGTGCTCCAGCTAAGGTTCAGAGCGCTCTTCTTGAGGCAATGCAAGAGCATCAGGTCACTATTGGTGATCATACATTTGCTTTGCCAAAACCTTTCTTGGTAATGGCAACTCAGAACCCAATTGAACAAGAAGGCACATATCAGTTGCCTGAGGCTCAGATTGACCGTTTTATGCTAAAGGTAGTGATTGATTATCCTACAATAGAAGAGGAAAAACTTATCATTCGTGAGAATATCAACGGAAGTCTGCCTACTGTTACAGCTGTAACTTCAGCAAAGGAAATAATGGCTGCTCGTGATGTTGTCAATAAGGTATATATTGATGATAAAATTGCGCAATATATTGCTGATATCGTCTTTGCAAGCCGTTATCCAGAACGTTACGGACTTTCTGAATTGAAGGGAATGATTACTTATGGAGGTTCTCCACGTGCAAGTATCAACTTGGCTAAGGCAAGTAGGGCTTATGCTTTTATTAAGCACCGCGGTTATGTTGTTCCTGAAGATGTACGTGCTGTTGTTCATGACGTTATGCGTCATCGTATTGGCCTTTCTTATGAAGCAGAGGCAAGTAATGTTTCTTCAGAGGAAATTGTATCAAAGATTGTCAACAAGGTTGAAGTTCCATAAATTACACTTTGCAATCTAATAAACAAGAACAAAGGATTAAGTTAATGGAAACATCTGAAATCATAAAGAAAGTAAGGAAGGTAGAGATTAAAACTCGCGGACTAAGTCAAAACATTTTTGCGGGTCAGTATCATTCTGCCTTTAAGGGTAGAGGTATGGCTTTCAGCGAAGTGCGTGAGTATCAGTATGGCGATGATGTACGCGATATTGATTGGAATGTAACTGCCCGTTTTCATCATCCTTACGTCAAGGTGTTTGAGGAAGAAAGAGAGCTTACTGTAATGTTACTTGTTGACGTGAGCGGTTCGCTTGACTTCGGTACTATTCACCAAACAAAACGTGACATGGTTACTGAGATTGCTGCAACTCTTGCATTCAGTGCCATTCAGAATAATGATAAAATTGGTGTGATTTTCTTTTCTGATAAGATCGAAAAATATATCTTACCAAAAAAGGGTAGAAAGCACATCCTGTATATTATCAGAGAATTGTTGGATTTTAAACCGCAAAGCCGTCGCACAGATGTTGGCATGGCTGTTTCGTATCTCACTAGGATGATGAAGAGACGCTGCACCGCATTCCTATTAAGTGACTTCTATACACGTGATGATTTCTACAAAGAGATGCAGATTGCTAATTCAAAGCATGATATGATAGCCATTCAGGTGTATGACCAACGTGCCAAAATGTTGCCTGATATCGGACTAATGAAAGTTCGCGACGCAGAAACAGGACACGAAATGATTATAGACACGAGTTCAGCTAAATTTCGTCATGCTCATACTGCCTATTGGTTGGAGCGTGAGGAAGATTTGCGCAGGCTCTTTGCAATGAGTAACGTTGACTGGACTTCTATTGCTACAAATGAGGACTTTGCTAAAGCCCTCATGTTATTATTTAAGAAAAGAGCGTAAATGAGATATCTGAAAATCATAATATGTTTGATGTGTCTGTTGGGAATAAGTTTCAGCGGACACGCACAAACTGTTCAGGTGGAGCAGAAAATAGATTCTGTTTCTATACTTATCGGACAGCAGGCTCACATGACTGTAACTGTTACGGCTCAGCATGGTGCTAAGATTGATTGGCAGAAATTCAAACCGTCACAGTATATTACTCCTGGTGTTGAAGTCGTAAATTCTGAGAATGGCGATACATCTGAAGTAGACGGAATGACAAAGGTTAGCAAGATTTATACTCTCACTAGTTTTGACGAAAGATTATATGCTATTCCTCCTGTAAAGGTGAGTGTAAACGGTAAGTCTTATGTTGGAACTCAATTAGCTCTGAAAGTACTGACTGTTGATGTTGATACAGTTCATCCAAATCAATTTTTCCCACCTAAAGACGTTCAGAATAATCCTTTCCAATGGGCTGATTTTAGTTTGGCTTTTTGGTTGAGCGTGGTCTTGGTAATTCTTTGCTGCATTGTATATTATCTGTATAGTAGACTGAAAAGTAATAAGCCTGTTATAACAAGAATACGTATTGTAAAACATATACCTGCCCACAAGAAGGCTTTGAACGAAATCGATAAGATTAAGTCCGAACACATGCAGGTGTCTGAAAATCAAAAAGAATATTACACAAAGCTTACTGATACTGTTAGACAGTATATTCAGGAAAGATTTGGATTCAATGCAATGGAAATGACAAGTAACGAAATCATTTACAGACTTCGTGAAAGTGGTGACCAAAAAAGTATTGATGAACTTCATGAGTTGTTTGAAACTGCCGACTTGGTAAAATTCGCAAAGCATAGCGCGTTGATTAATGAGAATGATCTTAATCTTGTGAACGCTATTAACTTTATTGATGGTACGAAGACGGCAACCGAAGAAACAGAAGAAAAAATTATACCGCAACTAAGTGATGACGAAGAAAAATCTCGAAAGAGTAGAATGACTATAAAGTCGCTTATTTCTGTTATTACTGTAGCTGTTGTTGTACTATTGGTATATATTATATATAGTGTATATCAGTTGTTAGGATAAGATTATGGAATTTGCAAGTAAAGAATACTTCATATTATTGATATTGCTTATACCGTATATATTATGGTATTTCCTATATCGAAAGAAAAGTGAGCCCACAATGCAGATGAGCGACACTTTTGCATATCGCTATGCACCAAAAAGTTGGCGCATGCGACTTGTAAATCTGCCTATGGTGCTGCGCTGTATAGCTTTCACTCTTATTGTCATTGTTATGGCGCGTCCACAGACACACAATTCATGGGATAATAAGCAAGTTGACGGAATAGATATTATGATGGCAATGGATGTTTCAACATCAATGCTTGCCGAGGACTTAAAACCAAACCGTCTTGAGGCTGCCAAAAATGTAGCGTCTGAATTTATTGCAGACCGTCCAAATGACAATATCGGTCTGACAATATTTGCTGGTGAAGCATTTACTCAATGTCCAATGACAACAGACCATGCGTCACTTATTAATCTGTTACAAAGTGTGAGGACAGACATCGCTGCTCGTGGACTAATCTCTGACGGTACAGCTGTTGGTATGGGATTGGCGAATGCTGTAAGCAGACTTAAAAATTCAAAGTCAAGGAGTAAAGTTGTAATTTTGCTTACTGACGGTAGTAATAATATGGGTGATATATCTCCTATGACAAGTGCGCAGATTGCGCGTAGCCTTGGCATAAGAGTTTACACTATTGGTTTGGGTACAAACAAGGTAGCTCCTTATCCAATGCCTGTTGCAGGTGGTGTCCAATATGTGAATATTCCTGTAGAAATAGACACAAAGACATTGAGTGATATTGCTGCTATGACCGAAGGTAATTTTTATAGAGCAACAAATAATAGGGAATTAAAGCAAATATATAAGGATATAGACAAATTGGAAAAGACAAAGATGGATGTTAAAACATACTCAAAGCGTTATGAGGCTTATCAGCCTTTTGCAATAGCAGCTTTGCTAGTCTTGCTTTTTGAATTAATATTGCGTACAACAGTATTGCGTCGTATCCCATAAATATATATAACTATGTTAAGATTTCAAGATTCAATATATCTGTGGTTGCTGCTCATCTTGCCTGTAATGGCAATGGTGAGATTTATAGTTTGGCGACAGCGTCGTAGCAAACTACGAAAGTTTGGTGACCCTGAACTGCTCAAACAACTCATGCCGGATGTTTCTAAATATCGTCCAACAGTGAAGTTCTGGTTGCTGATGTCGGCAATAGCGATTCTTATTTGTATGATAGCTCGTCCACAAATGGGTACCAAGGTATCTCACGAGAAACGAAATGGAATACAGGCTATTATAGCTCTTGATATAAGTAATTCTATGATGGCAGAAGATGTAATGCCATCAAGATTGGCAAAGAGCAAGTTGCTAGTTGAGAATATGGTCGACCACTTTAATAATGACAAGGTGGGACTTGTTGTCTTTGCGGGTGATGCCTTTGTTCAGTTGCCTATTACAAGCGATTATGTTTCGGCAAAGATGTTTTTGCAGAATATCGAACCGTCACTTATCGCTACTCAAGGTACTGATATAGCAAAGGCTATTACATTGTCAGAAAGCAGTTTTACTCAGCAGGATAAGGTTGGTAAGGCTATTATTGTAATAACTGATGGTGAAGACCATGAAGGTGGTGCTCTGGAAGCAGCTAAAGATGCTCGTAAAAAGGGTATTAACGTATTTATACTAGGAGTCGGTGATCCAAAAGGGGCACCTATTCCTGATGGAAATGGTGGATATCTTAAAGACAACACTGGACAGACTGTTATGTCGGCTTTGAATGAGCAGATGTGTCAACAAGTTGCTGAAGCGGGTAGTGGCACGTATATTCACGTAGACAATACTAATGAAGCTCAAGAAAAACTTAATGACGAATTGACAAAGTTGCAGAGTGGCGAAACCAATAGTGTTATTTTTAGTGAGTACAATGAACAGTTCCAGGCATTTGGACTGATACTTATATTCTTGCTTATTGCTGAAATTTGTGTATTGGAATCTAAGAATCCATTGGTTAAGAATGTCAGATTGTTTAAAAAGAAAAAATAATGAGAGGTATTAAATACATATTCATTCTTTTGTCTATCTTTGTTTGTGCAAGTGGATTTGCTCAATCAGACAGACAATATATCAGAAATGGCAATAAACTATATCACCAGCAAAATTATGCAAAGGCTGAAGTGGAGTATAGAAAGGCCATTTCAAAGAATCCGAATAATTCTCAAGCTATATATAATCTCGGAAATGCTTTGCTAATGCAGCAGAAAGACTCTGCCGCAACATCTTTGTTTCAAAAATCAGGACGAATTGAAACGAGTAAGATAAGAAAGGCTATGAGCTATCATAACATTGGTGTAATTTGTCAGAAACACCAGATGTATGGTGACGCTATTAATGCTTATAAAGAGGCTTTGAGAAACAATCCTAATGATAATCAGACAAGATATAATCTTGCGTTATGCAAAAGATTGTTGAAAAATCAACCAAAGGATAAGAATAAGCAGAATAATAAACAGAAGGACAAGAAAAATAAGGATAAAAACAAGAAGGATAAGAATAAAGACAAACAAAATAAGAATAACAAGGACCAAAATAAGCAGGACAAGAAGCAACAGCAACCTAAAGACAGAATGAGTAAAGAGAATGCAGAGCAGTTGCTTAACGCGGCGATGCAGGAAGAAAAGGCTACTCAGCAACGTATCAGCAAGGCTATGCAGCAGACAGGAAGCAGAAAATTGCAGAAAAATTGGTAAAATGATTATTTTATATTGACTTATATGTATAGATATATTCGTTATATTGTATTGATATTGGCTATAACTCTTTGTGATATAGGATGTTCGTATGCACAAAGCATTTCTGTACAGGCACCTTCTAAAGTGCCTGCAGGTGATAATTTTAGACTTTCTTATACCGTAAATACTCAAGACGTAGAGGATTTCCGTGCAGGTAATATTCCTTCAGGAATAGAAGTTATTGCTGGACCTTATACATCTCAACAGTCTAGTTATCAGATGGTAAATGGACATACCAGTTCTTCTTCTTCGATTACGTTTACATATACATTATATGCAGTAAAACATGGTACGTATAAAATTCCTGGCGCTCATGTTGTTGTGAATGGTAGAAGAATATCTTCACGTCCTGTAACTATTACGATTGTTGGCAATGCTGCTAGCGGAAGAGGTTCGCAGAGTGCTAACAATTATGATAACGATGGTGGTGCAGCTATGAAAGCTGCAGGTTCTCGTATTTCAGGTAATGACTTGTTTATTCGTGTAAGTGCCAATAAGCGCAATGTACATGAACAGGAGCCTGTATTGCTTACATATAAGGTATATACATTAGTTGAACTGACACAGTTGGAAGGTAAAATGCCTGATTTAACGGGGTTCCATACTCAGGAAGTACAGTTGCCTCAACAGAAGAGTTTTCATGTTGAACGTATAAACGGCAGAGCCTACAGATGTGTCACATGGAGTCAATATGTGATGTATCCACAGATGACAGGCAAACTAACAATTCCAAGTATAACATTCAAAGGTATTGTTGTTCAGCAGAATAGAAATGTTGACCCATTTGAGGCTTTCTTTAATGGCGGATCTGGATATGTTGAGGTTAAACGAGACATCAAAGCCCCTAGTCTTAGCATAATGGTTAGTCCTCTGCCTAAACGCCCTGTTGGTTTTTCTGGAGGTGTTGGTAAGTTTAATATTTCAGCACAACTTAACAAGAAGAGTATTAAGGCAGGCGAACCGCTTCAACTTCGTCTTGTTGTTGGAGGAATAGGCAACTTGAAACTAATCAAACAGCCTGTTGTAAATTTCCCTAAGGACTTTGAAAAGTATGATGCTAAGGTTACTGATAAGACTAAACTTACAGCTAATGGAGTAGAAGGAAATATGGTTTATGACTTCCTTGCAGTTCCTCAGAATCAAGGACATTATACTATTCCTGCGACAGAATTCACATACTATGATACTGGTAGTAACAGTTATAAGACTATCAAAACTCAGGCATTTAATATAAATGTAGATAAGGGTGATGGTAAGTCTGGCAGTGTTACAGACTTTGCTGAAAAGGATAACGATATTCATCCATTAATGGAGGGAAGTTCCAAGATTCATAATATTAATGAATTCTTTTTCGGTTCTGCACAATATTGCGTAGTTTTATTCTTGCCATTGATAGTTTTCGTAGTATTGCTTATACTATTTAGAAAGCGTGCTATGGATTTGGCTGATGTTGTAAAGACTCGTGGAAAGAGGGCTAACAAGGTTGCTACTAAGCGACTTCGTAAGGCTAAAAAACTGATGCTGGCATCAAAGGCTAATGAATTCTATGATGAAGTATTGCGCGCATTGTGGGGATATGTAGGTGATAAACTAAATATGTCAGTGGAGAAGTTGTCACGTGAGAATATCTCAGATAATCTTAAAGGTAGTGATGTTGATGACAATACGATAGATAAATTTATCAATGCTATTGATGAATGTGAATTTGAAAGGTATGCTCCAGGTGATGTTGCTGGCAATATGAGCCGTACTTTTGAATCGGCAATGTCTGCAATAATGGAGATTGAAAATGTCTTTAAAGGCAAGTCTAAAAGAAAACATTAATGTGAATTGAAAATGAAAAGACATATTTTACATATCATATTTTGCGTAGTTGCTTTTCTTGCTTTCAGCATGACAGTTGGTGCTGTGACAAAAGATATGGCAGATGCAGAGTATAAGAAGGCGAATTATCAGCAAGCTATAAAAGATTATGAAGAGTTGTTGACACATGGAGTAAGTTCAGAACTCTATTATAATTTGGGTAATGCTTATTATAAGGTTGATAATATTACACGTGCATTGCTTAATTATGAGCGTGCTTCAATGCTTGATCCGGGTAACAAGGATATAAGATTCAATCTGCAATTTGTACGAAACAAGACAATAGATAAGGTAGCTGACGATGACGAGATGTTTTTCGTTACATGGTATAAGTCTGTTGTAAATTTTGAGAGTGTTGACGGATGGGCTAAAATAAGTGTTGTGTCGGTAATCATGGCATTGCTGTTGTTATTGGTATATTTATTCTGCGAAAAAGTAAGTCTCAGAAAAGTTGGTTTCTTTGGATCGCTTACTTTTATAGGATGTTTTATTTTAAGTATATTATTTGCTTATCAACAGAAATGTTTTTTTGAAAACCGTTGTGGGGCTATTGTTACATCTCCTGTTGTAAATGTGAAAAAGACACCGTCGGTTGGAAGTGCTGATGAATTTATTATTCATGAAGGAACAAAAGTCTATATTACTGATCGTGCTATGAAAGGCTGGACTGGAATCAGGCTCCCTGATGGTCGTGAAGGTTGGATTCTTAAAGGTAAGATAGAAGAAATTTAGTATATTAACATATATAATTAATAAGCTTTGGATGCTGTTAGCATTATAGAATTGGACAGAGAGTTGCTTTCATTTTTTAATCAGAATGACAATCTCTTTATTGATGGAGTAATAAAAACACTTACATCTGGGATTACGTGGATACCTCTGTATTTGGCGTTGTTTTATATCGTCGTGAAGAATAATGAGACGATGGCTCAAATATTTTTTATTGTTGGTGGGGTACTACTGAGTGTTATGCTTGCTGGTGGTGTTGATGACTTAATAGTGAAACCGCTTGTTGCACGTCCCAGACCAGTAAATGATTTAGCTACAAAATATATTATCGATACCGTTTATGGAGTAAGCAGCGATCAGTTTAGCTTTTTCTCTGCTCATGCAGCAAATACATTTGCAATAGCAACATTCATGGCTTTATTGGTGAGAAGTGGAATTCTTAATTTTGGATTATTTATTTGGGCAGCAATAAATGCCTATACTAGATTATATTTGGGAATGCATTATCCGTCTGATGTAATCGTCGGCACCTTGTGGGGAATGATGTGTGGTGCCGTAGCATATTTCATGTATTCTTATTTATATTACAAACGCAATCCCCACATTAATTACATATCTTCTCAATATACGTCAACAGGATATAGTTTTATTGATGTAGATATTGTAATAACAACACTTTCGCTTACTGTATTATATGCTTTGATTTTGGCAACAGTAAATGTATTTTAGAAACAACAATATTGAGAAATTAATTGATAATGGATACAAAACATATTAAAATTAGTGATTTTAACTACGAGTTGCCTGATAGCAGAATTGCAAAATTCCCATTAGAGGAACGTGACCATAGCAAACTTTTGATATACAATCATGGTAGTCTGAGTGATGATATTTTTTATAATCTGCCACAATATCTTCCAAAGAATGCCTTAATGGTATTCAATAATACAAAAGTCATACAGGCGCGTATGCATTTTAGAAAAGAGACTGGTGCTCTGATTGAGGTGTTTCTTATGGAACCGGCTGAACCTGTAGATTACGAATTGATGTTTCAGACTACAGGACATTGCTCGTGGCTTTGTATGATTGGTAATCTAAAAAAATGGAAGGATGGTTCACTGAAACGTGACTTTGAAATTAAAGGTCATAAACTAACTTTGACAGCTACGTTAAACAGGAGCGAAAGTGAGCATAGTGCTACAGGAACAAACTATTGGGTGGATTTTGATTGGGATAATGATAATATCAACTTTGCTGAAATTTTGGAAACGGTTGGTGAGTTGCCTATTCCTCCATACCTAAATAGGGAAACACAGGAAAGTGACAAAACTACTTATCAGACTGTTTATAGCAAGATAAAGGGTAGTGTAGCTGCCCCAACAGCTGGACTGCATTTCACAGATAGAGTGCTTAATGCACTTGACGAACATGGAATAGACCGTGAAGAGGTAACTTTACATGTTGGTGCAGGAACTTTTAAACCAGTTAAGAGTGAGGAGATTGATGGACATGAGATGCATACTGAATATATAGTAGTTCATCGCCATAGTCTTGTGAAATTGGTTAATCATGAATGTAATGCTATCGCTGTTGGCACAACGAGTGTGAGAACTTTGGAGAGTCTATATTACATTGGTGTGAAATTGGCTACGAATTCTGATGCTACTGAGGAAGACCTGCATGTAAATCAGTGGGAACCTTATGATAATGGCAGAGACGGCAAGATTGCAGAAGGTATTTCTCCTGTTCAAGCGATACAGAATATCATTGACTGGTTAGATAGATGTGGAGTAGAGGCATTGCATAGCAGTACGCAGATTATCATCGCTCCAGGATATGAATATAAAATCGTGAAAATGCTTGTTACTAATTTTCATCAACCACAGAGTACATTGTTGCTTTTGGTGAGTGCTTTTGTTAAAGGTGACTGGAAGAGCATTTATGATTATGCTTTGGGACACGATTTTCGCTTCCTTAGTTATGGTGACAGTTCTTTATTAATTCCATAAAAATATCTGAATATGAATATTGGAGATAAAGTGAGATTTCTTAGTGAGACAGGTGGCGGAAAGGTCGCTGGTTTCCAAGGAAAGAATATAGTGCTCGTTGAAGACGAGGACGGTTTTCAAATACCGTTCCCTATAAACGAGGTTGTTCTTATTGGCGAGGATAACTATGCAACATCAAAACTTGTAAGTTCAAAAATGGCGGCTGAATCCAAACAAAATGGAATAGAACCTGATGGACGCAGTATAAAGACATTATTGAAAGACGGGCAGGATGATGTTGATGCTTCTCTTAATGAAGAAGATAAATATGACACTGTTGATGACGAAAAGGAAGTTACTTTCCGTGCGCCAGTTGAGGAACGCAAAGGTGGTAATATGCTCAGTGCATATATAGCATTTGTTCCAATGGATATAAATAATGTGACTTCAACTCGTTTTGAAACATATTTTGTTAATGACAGCAACTATTATATTCAGTTCTGTTATATGATAGCTGAAGGTAATAGTTGGAACCTTAAATTTAAAGGAGAGGTTGAACCAAATACCAAACTGTATATTGAAGAGTTCGGTCGTGATGCTCTTAATGATATGAATCATATTGCGGTACAGTTTATATCATATAAGCTAGAAAAGGGCTTTATTATGAAGCCTAGTGTAGATGCACAGTTCCGAATTGATCCAGTGAAGTTTTATAAGCTTCATACTTTTCAAGATACACAGTTCTTTGAATCTCCTGCTTTACTTTACAGTCTCATTGTTGATGATGTACCAGCAAGACCTCTCGTAATAGATCCTAAAGCTTTGAAAAAGGAAATGTTTGCCGGTGCTGATAATGAAAAGAAAGAATCACCAGAGCATATCGGAAATTATATGCGCAGATATGAAGACGGCAAAAATGGGAATGTTTTTAAGATAAAGCATCGTGGAGATGATGACATAGTTGTCGTTGATCTTCATGCTGATGAATTATTAGATACAACTGCAGGCATGACTACTGCTGATATTCTAAATTATCAGATGAAGAAATTTCGTGATACCTTAGCTGAATATGCAAATAAAAAAGGACAGAAAATAGTATTCATTCATGGTAAGGGTGAAGGTGTACTGAGAGGCTCTATAATTAATGAATTACATTATAGATATAAGAAATATGCTTATCAGGATGCTTCTTTCCAAGAATATGGATATGGTGCCACTCAAGTTACTATACGATAAGACATTAAGTAGAATATAATTTGTAGTAATAATGAATTACGGATTTATAAAAGTCGCAAGTGCCATACCGTCAGTGAAAGTCGGTGACGTAAAATACAACACTGCACAGATTGAGAATCTTATTGCTCAAGCTGAAGGACAGGGCGTTGAAGTTATAGTTTTTCCAGAGCTTTCCGTTACAGGATATTCTTGTCAGGATTTGTTTCGTCAGGAAATTCTTTTAGAGTCTGCTGAGACAGCGGTTATGATATTGCTGGATTTTACAAGAAAACTTAATATCATAACTATTGTTGGCGTTCCGGTTATAGCTGGTGACTTGTTGTTGAATTGTGCAGTCGTAATTCAGCAGGGAGAAATCTTGGGTATTGTTCCAAAAACGTATCTTCCAAACTATAATGAGTTTTATGAGAGACGTTGGTTTGCGTCTTCTGCTGATTTGTGCCATGAGGAAATACGTTTTGCTGGACATAAGATGATTATGCCAGCTAAATCTCCTGTCTTTACAACTTCTCAGGGAGTAAGGTTTGGTGTTGAGATTTGTGAGGATGTATGGGCTCCGATACCACCAAGCAATAATCTTACTTTGGCTGGTGCTGATATAATTTTCAATATGTCGGCTTCTGATGAACTTATCGGAAAGCATGACTATCTTAAAACTCTGTTGTCTCAGCAGAGTGCACGTACAATGTGTGGATATGTTTATAGCAGCTGTGGATTTGGTGAAAGTACGCAGGATGTTGTATATGGTGGAAATGCTATTATACATGAAAATGGAAAATTGCTTGCTGAGGGCGAGAGATTTTCTTTGTCTGCTCAGATTGTAACTGCTCAGATTGATGTAGAGAGATTGCGTGCTGAACGAAGAAATAATACAACTTTCGTTACAGCTCAACGTAACGTAATGACTGATGAACACGTTGTTGATTGTCATGGCATTGACGTGAAATCTGATTTTAAATTGGAACGTGAAGTTGAGCCGCATCCGTTTATTCCTCATACAGACGATATGAAAAAGTCGTGTGAGGAGATTTTCAATATACAGGTTATGGGATTGGCTAAGCGTATTGTGCATACCAACTGTAAGACTGTTGTTATTGGTATCAGTGGCGGACTTGATTCAACGTTGGCTTTACTAGTATGCGTTAGAACATTTGACAAACTGAAACTTGAAAGACGTGGTATCGTTGGCGTTACTATGCCTGGATTTGGAACTACCGATCGTACTTACAATAATGCCATAAGTTTGATGAAAAGACTTGGTATTACAATTCGTGAAGTTGGCATAGCAAAAAGTGTTACACAGCATTTTGAGGATATTGGCCATGATATCAATGTTCATGATGTTACTTACGAAAATGGACAGGCACGTGAGCGCACTCAGATTCTAATGGATTTAAGTAATAAGCTCAATGGAATGGTTATCGGTACTGGTGATCTTTCTGAGTTGGCTCTTGGTTGGGCAACATACAATGGCGATCATATGAGTATGTATGGTGTAAACTCAAGCATACCAAAGACTTTGATAAAATATCTTGTTAGATATGTTGCGGATACAATGGAAGGTGGTACTTCTGCTATTTTGAATGATATTATCGATACTCCTATAAGTCCAGAACTTATTCCAGCAGATGAAAATGGAAATATCAAACAGAAGACAGAAGACCTTGTAGGACCTTACGAGTTGCATGATTTCTTTTTGTATTATTTTTTACGCTTTGGTTTCCGCCCACGTAAGATTTTTATGTTAGCACAAAAGGCTTTCTACAGCACTTATAATGATGAAGTTATAAAGCAGTGGCTTACTACTTTCTGCAGAAGATTCTTCGCCCAACAGTTTAAGCGTAGTTGTCTGCCTGATGGACCGAAGGTTGGTAGTGTAAGCCTTAGTCCTCGTGGTGATTGGCGAATGCCAAGTGATGCCGCAAGTACACTTTGGTTAAAGGAATGTGAAGAACTATAATGTAAAGAATTAAGGCATCCGAAAATTATCGAATGCCTTAATTTTTTATTGTTGTTAGCTATTTCAAGATAGCTAACTCATGTTAGAATTTGAAATCAACCTGTGCATCTAATATGTTGTAATCAGACTTTGCGCGGTCGTTAACTCTTGCATATTCTAGATCTATCTGAAGATTTTTATTAATCATATAGTTCACACCAGCTTCATATTGCGTGTTCGAAGTAGCCCATGATGCACTAGGACGATACATGTCATAACGAACTTTAGCATATAGCTTTTTGCTTACTACTGGGGCAATGACCATTCCGTAGAAGCCATCTGCCTTGTCGCCAATGGTTGTATTCAGATCGCATTTTGAATAGTCTTCACTATTATTTATAGCTGTCTTGAATGCTTTACCTGTAGAATGAATATATTCAGAACGGAATGTCCAATCGTTGGTAATATATTCACCGCTGATTGCATATCTGTATTTTGGTAATGAGCGAACACCTGTTTGTGATGTACCATTTTCATCTAGCCATGTACCTTTTCTAGCAACAGATCCTTCCCAGCCGAATGCTCCAATTCTCATTCCATTTACAGGCATTACCCATATTCCTCCGATAATGTCTTTGCGTTGGTCTACATCCTTAGTATTGATTCCTTGTCCATTGAATACACCAATCTGATAATGAAGAAGGTTTCTGCCCTCTCCGTTTTTAAGGAAATCACCTTGAATCTGCAAACCGATATCGCGGCCATTGCTAGCCTGTTCACCATTACGATCATTGAAACCAGATAGCTTTGTAACAACTTGGCTGTAACTCATAAAGCCCTCTTCAATAGGTGCTAGAGGATTTTCAAATGTAAATGGACGTTTAAACTGTCCAATTTTCACTTTAAAGAAATCATACTTCTGCCATTCAGTAAACAAGTCTACAATGCGAGGACTGTTACCTAGTGTAGAGGTATTGCCGTTAAACTGAATTTGAGCTTTCCAATAAAAGTCGTTTTGGAATTTTCCGTCAAGAATTAAACGCAACATTCTGATATTGAATGTATTGCTTTCTTCGTTTTTCTGCCCATTGTAAGTATATTGGGCCATACCAAAACCACTTAGTTTGATATTGTTAAACAATGGTTTAGACTCTTGAGCATTGCCGTACATTGCAGCCAGTGCCATAGTCGTGATTAATAGAAATTTTTTCATTTTAAATTTTTACTCTTCTTAATAAATAATTCTCTATTTTTTCTCCAATAGCACTACATTCTCTACATGTGGTGTGTGGGGGAACATGTCAACAGGTTGCACCTTGGATACTTTATATTTAGCATCCATCAAAGCTAAATCACGAGCTTGTGTTGCAGGGTTGCAACTTACATAAACAATTCTCGTTGGTGCTGCGTTTAGTATTACATTTACCACGTCTTGATGCATGCCAGCACGTGGTGGGTCAGTGATTATTATGTCAGGATGTCCGTGTTCTGCAATGAAATCATCTGTAAGAATGTCTTTCATGTCACCGGCATAGAATAGGGTATTGGTGATGTTGTTGATTTCGCTGTTTACTTTTGCATCTTCAATCGCTTCTGGTACGTATTCAATACCTATAACTTTCTTCGCCTTATGAGCTACAAAGTTTGCAATAGTTCCTGTTCCTGTATATAGGTCATATACAAGTTCGTTACCTGATAGGTTGGCAAATTCTCTTGCCACGCTATATAGGTGATAGGCTTGGTCTGTATTTGTTTGGTAGAAACTCTTTGGACCTACTTTAAATTTAAGGTCTTCCATTGTTTCATATATAAAGTCTGTTCCCTTGAATGTAGTGAGTTCTAAATCTCCAAACGTATCGTTTCCCTTTTGGTTGTCTACATATATTAAACTTGTTATTTCAGGGAACTTATCAGCTACGTATTTAAGTAATGCTTTAGCTCTTTCTTCATCTCCTTCAACATCATAATGGAACTGAATCAGCACCATGAATTCACCCGTGTTAGAGTTTCTCATCATAATGTCGCGCAGTAATCCATGCTGTGCTCTGATGTCATAGAAAGTCATGCCAGTTTCTTTGGCATATTTTTGTATTTCGTTACGAATAGTGTTGTGGAAATCATCCATTAGCCAGCATTTCTCAATAGGGTATATTTTGTCGAAAGCTCCGGTGATATGAAAGCCGATAGCACTTTCATTCAGATTACCTTCTTTTCCTTCTTCACGTGGTGGCATCGCATTTATTTCCTCTTGCGTATACCAACGCTTATTAGCGCAACCGAATTCAAGTTTATTGCGATACTCACTTGTCTTAACACTTCCAAGGATAGGATTTATTTCGGGTAGTTCTATCTTACCAATGCGAGTAAGTTGATCAAATACCTGTTGCTGTTTTGCTTTTAATTGTTCTTCATATGGTAGGTTCTGCCATTTGCATCCACCGCAAATTCCGAAGTGAGAACACATTGGGGTAGTGCGCACCTTACTATATTGAATGAATTTAACAACACGCCCTTCCATGAAGCTGTGTTTCTTTCTTGTTATCTGTATGTCAACGATGTCACCAGGAACACAGAAAGGTACAAATACTACTTTATCCTCATGATGAAAGAGGCATTTGCCTTCAGCTGCAATAGCTTCAATCTCGACATTCTCCAATATAGGGTATGGCTTATGTTTTCTTGTCATATATTTTTTATTATTTCCGTGCAAAATTACTAAAATAATCCCAAACTACATTGTTCACCGTGTAATTAAATTATTCTGTGTCCGCTAACATCCTAAAATGTAAGGTCTAGTTTGCAAAAAAGCATATAAAAGTTTTGGCTATTAATAAATTTACATTATATTTGCATTATAGATTTAAAATTTTAACGTATAAAAACATTTAGAATACCTAATCAACTATGAGTGAAAAAAGAATTTATACCTTTGGAAATGGTAAGGCGGAAGGTAAGGCTGATATGAAAAATCTGCTTGGCGGAAAAGGAGCTAATTTGGCTGAAATGAATCTTATAGGAGTACCAGTTCCTCCTGGCTTTACAATAACTACCGATGTTTGTAATGAATACTTTGAAAAAGGCAAACAACAGGTTGTCGATCTTCTTAAAGACGATGTTATAAAATCTGTAAAACATATAGAAACTTTGATGAATTCAAAGTTTGGTGATATAGAGAATCCCCTTTTGATGAGTGTACGCTCTGGTGCACGCGCAAGTATGCCTGGTATGATGGATACTATTCTTAATCTTGGATTGAACGATGAAGTTGTTGAAGGCTTAGCTCGTAAAACAGGCAATGAATGTTTTGCTTATGATAGCTATCGTCGTTTTGTTCAGATGTATGGTGATGTTGTTATGGGCATGAAACCTGTAAATAAAGAGGATATTGATCCTTTTGAAGCCATTATAATTAAGGTAAAGAAGCAGCGTGGAATATCTCTAGACAATGAAATGAATGTTGACGAATTGAAACAGCTTGTTGCTGAATTCAAGGCTGCAATCAAGGAACAGACAGGATTTGATTTCCCTGTAAATCCTATGGATCAACTTTGGGGTGCAATCTGTGCTGTATTTGATTCTTGGATGAATGAACGTGCTATACTTTATCGCAAGATGGAAGGTATTCCTGCAGAGTGGGGCACAGCTGTTAGTGTGATGGCTATGGTATTCGGTAACATGGGTAAAACTAGTGCTACTGGTGTTTGCTTCAGCCGTGATGCTGCTACTGGTGAAAACCGTTTCAATGGTGAATATCTTGTAAATGCTCAGGGAGAGGATGTCGTTGCTGGTATTCGTACACCTCAGCAGGTTACAAAAGAAGGTTCTTTGCGTTGGGCTAAACAACAATCTGTTGATGAAAAAATTCGTGCATCTAAATATCCTTCAATGGAAGAGGCTATGCCTGAGATTTTCGTACAGTTGAATGATATTCAGGATAAGTTGGAAAAACATTATCATGATATGCAGGATATGGAATTTACAGTTCAGGAAGGTCATCTTTGGTTCCTCCAGACTCGTAATGGTAAGCGTACTGGTACTGCCATGGTTAAAATAGCTATGGATTTGCTTATTGAGGGCGAGATTGATGAGAAGACTGCTCTTGAACGTTGCGAACCTAATAAACTTGATGAGCTTCTTCATCCTGTTTTCGACAAGGAAGCTTTGGTTAGTGCAAAGGTTCTTACTCGTGGTCTTCCTGCAAGTCCAGGTGCAGCATGTGGACAGGTGGTTTTCTTTGCTGATGATGCTGCAAAATGGCATGACGATGGTCATCAAGTCATCATGGTTCGTATTGAGACAAGTCCTGAAGATCTTGCTGGCATGAATGCAGCCGAAGGTATACTTACTGCTCGTGGTGGTATGACAAGTCATGCTGCCGTTGTTGCACGTGGCATGGGAAAGTGCTGTGTCAGTGGTGCTGGGGCTATAAATGTTAACTATAAGAATAGAACTGTAGATATTGATGGAGTTATTATTCGTGAAGGGGATTTTATCTCGCTTAATGGATCTACCGGTGAGGTTTATCTTGGTGAGGTTAAGACTAAGCCTGCTGAAGTTACAGGAGATTTTGCCAAATTGATGGATCTTTGTAAGAAGTATACAAAACTTGTTGTTCGTACTAACGCTGATACTCCACATGACGCAGAAGTCGCTCGTAGTTTTGGTGCGGTAGGTATAGGTCTTTGCCGTACAGAACATATGTTCTTCGAGAATGAAAAGATTAAGGCAATGCGTGAAATGATTCTTTCTGATACGAAAGAAGGTAGAGTACAGGCTTTAGAGAAACTATTACCTTATCAGAAACAGGATTTCTATGGCATTCTCAAGGCAATGGATGGTTGCCCTGTTAATATTAGATTACTTGATCCTCCATTGCATGAATTTGTACCTCATGATATTGAAGGTCAGAAGATTATGGCTAAGGAAATGGGTATTCCCGTAGAGGAGATTCAGCATAGAGTAAATTCATTGAGTGAGCACAATCCAATGTTGGGCCATCGTGGTTGTAGACTTGGTAATACTTATCCTGAAATTACAGCGATGCAAACACGTGCTATCATTGGTGCTGCGATTGATTTGAAGAAAGAAGGTTATAATCCTCAACCAGAAATAATGGTTCCGTTGATTGGTATCGTAAATGAGTTTGACATTCAGGAGGAAGTTATTCATTCTACAGCAAAAGAGATATTTGAAAAGGAAGGTGTTGAAATTCCATTTAAGGTGGGTACGATGATAGAGATTCCTCGTGCAGCTCTTACTGCTGATATTATTGCACAGAAAGCAGAATATTTCAGTTTTGGAACTAATGATCTTACTCAAATGACGTTTGGTTATAGTCGTGACGATATTTCAAGTTTCTTGCCAGTATATCTTGATAAGAAGATATTAAAGGTTGATCCTTTCCAAGTTTTAGATCAGACTGGTGTTGGTCAACTTGTTGAAATGGCAGTAAAGAAAGGCCGTGCCACTCGTCCCGATTTGAAGTGTGGTATATGTGGTGAGCATGGTGGTGAACCAAGTTCTGTTAAGTTCTGTCATAGAGTAGGTCTAAACTATGTCAGCTGTTCACCTTTCAGAGTGCCAATCGCACGTCTTGCTGCGGCACAGGCTGCTATTGAGGACGATAAGTAATTTGTTGATATATAAAACTTTAGGCAGAAGTCCCTTGTATTTAGAGACTTCTGCCTATTTGTTTGGTTCTTTATCAATTTTGGAAATATCTTCTATAACCTATTGCGGCTAAATATATGACAACTAATCCGGTAAGGTCAGACAACTTATTCGGTTCTTCTCTAATTTAGTTGAAGAATATATGCTCCAGAACCATCTTTCTTCTTAGTAATTTAATGCCTGCTCTACCATACATAGTTCTCTTTACAGCTTTTAGCTTATTTACAAATCCCTCTGTGATTCCATTTGTGACATTTTCCCTAATGGTATTTAATATAGCTCTATAATCGAGTTTTACGCCTGTTAAAAATGTCTTGAGCGTCCTTATCTTTGTTTTCCAGTATTTCTTCATCCATCTAATAAGTCTGCAACTGTCCGTACCAGTGATAATA
>NZ_KB890637.1 GCF_000373185.1 Segatella paludivivens DSM 17968 = JCM 13650 | reverse complement strand
GGCATGCCGCAAAGTCGGTACATGGCGGCTGCCATTAACTGCACACGCTTCAGAACAGGACTTTTCACCTCACCGGTAAGGATCTCCTTCAACTTAGGTTCGTCGAGTGCCTTCTTGTGGTTTCGATTGATACCTGTGAACACACCATGAAACAGATTGAACACGAACTTAGCAAAACCTGCCATCACCGCCTTGTTGTAGATGGCACGGAGCATCCGCATNTAAGTAGAAATGGTGTTGTAGGAATGGGAAGTACGNATNAGGTATTTCTCATAGAGTTTCAGGGCTTGGGCAGTGATGTCGCCGAANCGGATAGTGTCNCGTCCAAGAAACTCACTGAAAGAGTGAGCGGCACAACCATAAAGATGGGCAGTAGAAAAGCTACCGCAACTTCTTAGTTTGTTGATACATGTCTGTGTAAAACAAGAGAATGTTACTTTCATAATAATAATAATTTAAAAAGTGAATTACAAAAATACAAATCAAAAACCAATAAAAAGAAAGTACAAACCCATTTACAATTAAATAACAGACGAATCTTTGGTATTTAAGTACAGATTATAAATGTCTATTCAAAATAATAGACAAAGCCGTTTCCTAGAGGGTTCCCCGCAGATCAATTGTATATTGCTCTGCGCAATCTGCGGAAAGGCTATTTGATGGATTTTATAGATGAGTATACTTGTGTGTATTCTCCCGCTGATAGATTGGAGTATGCTTGTGTAGCTATTCTCACTTTGTCAGATTGAGTAAGCTTACCTGGTTTATTGATTGAGTACGCTTATATGATTCTTCTCTCGCAGATCACGCAAATTACGCAGACGAATGCAGCCAAACTGCATTATTTCGCAGAGAAAGACAGTTTGAAATGATGGTGAAATTATTGCGGTTTTGTTGTTTTGTGGTTCGTCTGCGTAAATCTGCGAGATCTGCGGGAAACATTGGGGTTTCGTTGCGCGGATTGATTGAGTACTCTTACGTGAGTATTCTCCCGCAGATAGCGCAGATCACGCAGAGGAATGCAGCAAGCTGCATTATAACGCAGAGAAAGACAGGTTGAAATAATGGTGAGATTATTGCAGTTTTGTGGTTTTGTGGTTCGTCTGCGATAATCAGCGAGATCTGCGGGAGATATATGTGGTTTCATTTATGCGGATTGATTGAGTACTCTTACGTGAGTATTCTCCCGCAGATAACGCAGATCACGCAGACGAATGCAGCCAAGCTGCATTATTTCGCAGAGAAAGACAGTTTGAAATGGTGGTGAGATTATTGCGGTTTTGTTGTTTTGGGTTTTGTCTGCGTAAATCTGCGAGATCTGCGGGAGACATTGGGGTTCTTCTGTGCAGATAGATTGAGTATGCTTACGTGAATATTCTCCCGCAGATAACGCAGATCACGCAGAGGAATGCAGCAGGCTGCATCATTTCGCAGAGAAAGACAGGTTGAAATAATGGTGAGATTATTGCAGTTTTGTTGTTTTGGGTTTTGTCTGCGTAAATCTGCGAGATCTGCGGGAGACATTGGGGTTTCATTTGTGCGGATAGATTGAGTACTCTTACGTGAGTATTCTCCCGCAGATGGCGCAGATCACGCAGACGAATGCAGCAAGCTGCATTATTTCGCAGAGAAAGACAGTTAGGTGAGGTAATTGTTCTTTTGTGGTTATTTAAGGTTTGTTGTTATGGGTTTCGTCTGCGATTATCAGCGAGATCTACGAGAGACATATTGGGGTTTATCTGTGCAGATTGATTGAGTACGCTAGCGTGTTTTATTCTCTCGCAGATAGCGCAGAGCACGCAGAGGAATTGCAGTAAGACTGCATTTATTTCGCAGATAGTAGCATGTAGTCTTCTCTTTCTGATTAGGCTGATTCTTTCACTTGTTCGATTCAAAATAGCATCATTTATTTTGTTTAATGTTAAATTGAGTGTTAAAATAGGAATATACAAAGGTCTCTATTTCTTATTTAGCATAAAATTTACTACTTTTGAAGAGTAAAAATACACAATTAAGTCTTAGCCGACAGAGGAAAACCACAGCTATGGTTATGAAAAATACTTTGTAAGAGTTTCAGTACCATCACAAAAGGCGAAAATATACTCATAAAACTAGGCTATTGAATTATTTAACTTTAAAAGGAGAATACAATGACATTAGAAGAATTAATAGAAGAAGGAAATACCTTCGAAATGATAAATGTAGAGGCGCATTTAGAGCCTGCTGGATATTTTCAGCTTAAAAAGGTACCAGCCTGTAGTTATTTGAACAATCCAGATAAATTTTCGGCATGGATTCAAAAAAGCAAAAGGTTTCTTATTCAGAATTATCCAAAAGATTGCTCTATTGATAGTTTTAATGATATAACTATTGACGAAATTACTCAGGGGAAAATATATGATTTGGTTGGCGTTCTAATTGCATTAAAAGAGATTCCAAGTATTTGTGAAACAAAAAAGAACGTACTAACTAACGTCCAAAATATCAACGTGAGTCAATCACAAAATATAAATATTGATATTGTATTGCAAGCCATCAAGGATGAACTTGGACGCAATGGCATTGAGGATTTGAAAGACATAGAGGGAGAAACAGAAGAAGCAAAGAAACAAAATCTATTATCTAAATTGAAAGGATTCGGAGAAGCCACCCTGTCGAATATTCTAGCAAATATAATAACTAATCCTACAATTTGGAAACAACTGTTCAAATAAATAAAAATTATAGAAAACATAGTAATAGTACTAAATAATATACGCACTCAAAAGGTGAGTAGTTGTGTAATTTAACTATATTATTGAGATGAAGAATTTATTAAAAAAATATTGGTGGTGTATTATTGTTATTATACTATTGCTTCCGCTATTCCTAAACTGGGTAGTGACACGTGATAATATTTATAATTATAAAGTCGCAGGAGAACCAAAAGATTGGTTGTCGTTTTGGGTAATATACTTTAGTGCCTTAATGTCTTTAGCTATGGTCATAATTACTTGGTACACTCTAAAGCAAAATAAAGAACAACTTGATGAGATTAAAAGAGAAAGAAAAGAATCACAGCGAGCAAGACTAGTGTTTGATATTATTATTTCCCAAAAAGCATATTTCTTAAGAATTAGAAATATAGGTAAAGAGAATGCATTCAAAGTCTCTATCAGTGTAAATGAGGACTTTATTCAAAACCTTGAAGATAATGATCGAGTCTTTTTTGAAGTAATAAAACAAACATTTTATGTTCCAACAGATATTCCAAAATATTTTTTTATTGGTCCCTGTGAAGATGTTATAACACGTTGGAAGGGAAAAGATATTCCTTTATCTTTAACTGGTACATATTCCGATAATTATAAAATACAAGAAAATATTGATATGAATCAGTTTATAGATAAACAGCACATTGTTGTTGAAGACGAACTAACTACCGCATTCAAATATTTTAAAGAAGGAGTGATTACGCAAAACGACTCATACGATACTATTCAAAAAAGTTTAGATAGTATTGCAAAAAGTATTGAAAAATACATGAATCGCTAGATCAAGATTAGGTATTTTTAGAGCAATGTAAAACAATAAATGTAAACACTAAATATAACTTTAAAAAAACAAACCAAATGATGATAAGTAAATTAGGAGATGTAGATATAGACCCAGAACACCCATTTGCGGGATGCAAATTGGGTAGGGAAAAGTATGCTAAAATATTAACGCAGATAGTATCACAATATGATAGCTGTGTCTTAGCTATAAACAGTGAATGGGGTACTGGTAAAACTACATTTATAAAAATGTGGCAGCAATATCTTGCCAACAACGAGTTTAACACTCTGTATTTTAATGTCTGGGAAAATGACTTTATTAGTGATCCATTAATTGGATTCATTGGCGAATTTAAAGAGTTGAGCAAAGAATACAATTTGGATGCAGAGATAAACAAAGTTACTAATGCTGCAAGTAAACTTTTTCTATCAACATTTCCTACATTAATTGAAGCCTTAGCAAAACAAAAGTTTGGTAATGATGCTGTTGAAACTATTAAAGGATGTACTAAAGGAGTTACTGATGTACTAAGTAAGGAATTTGAAAATTATGAAAAACAAAAGAATTCTATCAAAGAATTTCGTAAAGCTCTTCAAAACTTTGTTGATAAATGTGATACCGACAAACCTCTAACATTTTTTGTTGATGAATTGGACAGATGCAGTCCTTCATATGCAGTAAAAGTATTAGAAAGGATTAAACACCTTTTTTCTATTCCAAATATTGTCTTCGTTTTATCAGTAGACAAAAAACAGCTATGCAATGCTATAAAAGGATATTACGGTAGTGAGTCTCTAGATGCAGAGAACTATCTTAAACGATTCATTGATATAGAATATAATCTACCAGAACCATCATATGAAGACTTCTGTAATTACTTGTATGATAAGTTTGAGATTGGAACGCATATCAATAATCTTGAATACGGAAATAACTACAAATCTTTTTCCATAAAGCTATTCCAACACAACAAGTTAAGTTTGAGGCAGATGGAAAAAATCTATTCTCACGTAAGCTTAGCTATAAGTTGTAACAAGAAACTTGAATGTGATTCACTACTTTTTCTATTCTTTGTATTTATAAAAGTTTGCCATAGTGAAACTTATATTTCATTTGAACAGAAAAAATACGAAGAACCTCAAAAATTTGTAAATGCCTTAGAACCATTTATGCCTAAGGGATCTCCTAGTTTTGACACGTCATCATATGTCTTAGCAGAAGCTATATGTGTGAATTTCCCTCAATTTGGAATTTATTCAATAGAAGATATTAAGTCCAAAATAGAAAACGTTACTTTCGGCAAAACAGATAAAAAAGCAATAAATGAAACTATAGAAAGTTACCCAGTGGGGCGCAACCCTAGCTTCACCTATAAAACTTTAACAGAGGCAATAGATTTATTGATTAATTTTGATTGACATTGACAGCTATATTATTGTCATATGCGTAAGCACTACTCGCTTATACAGAAAATATACTGATAAAGAAGTAATAACACAAAACTAGGTATCAAGTCAATATGCAGTTGTCTAAAGTAACAAGGCAATATATTGAGCTTAATGCTATAAATACGTTTAAGCAGTATGATGAAAGACAAAATGATTATTAATGCAAGAGGTTTAGGATATGATTATTATAATCATAAAATCTTTGCTATGTTGTCAGATTTAGAGTCCTTTTATGGTTTCTTATCTGATAGCTCCTTTGGAAATGTTGATGGACTATTTTTAACACAAAAGATTTCTTATCAAAATAAAATATATGCATCGATGCAAGGTTCAATAGAATCAATCAAGATTCTTGTTTATATTGGAAGATTAAATGATGCATTTGCTTTAGTTCGTAAATATTACGATGCTGTAGATACTGATATTTACCAATCAATTCTTACAAAAGAAGAAGAGAAAGACTTTTTAGACTATGGGGCATCAAAAAATAGTGTTATAAGTGCATGGACATATGCACAAGAACATCTATATGATAAGCCATCTAAAAAGAATAAACCGCCTAGAACTTATGAGGATAAAAATAGAGCCTTAAAAGAGCTAGATAATGACTTATTTAAAATAACTTCGGATATTAAAAAGAAACAGAGCAAAGATATTTGTAATGATAATATGCATTATAACTCTTGGGACAACTTTGTGCTAAATGTCAATGAATCATTTGATAGCACAAATAAGATAAATGCTCTTAATGAAATGTTTGAGAACATATCAATGGTTATATGCTGCCATTTTTCATACATATATAGGTTACACCCTGAATATTATTCTTCATCCGACTACGGAGATGCTTTAGACATGGGAATTTCTCCAGAGGCAGACTCACAGTATTGGGTAGCACCAATTGTACAAGATATATTTGATAAATATATTAAAACTTACAGTAAACAATTAACTACTTATATTTTAAATATAAAATCAATAAATTTTCAATAAGATGACAAACATAATAACAATTGCATGTGGAGTAATATTAATTATTCTTATACCACTATTACTTAATTGCTTCTTGCCTTCGATTAACAAAGCTAGTTGGCTTGCTTTTTGGGGAAGTTATATTGGGGGACTATTAACTTCATTAATTGCTATATTTATTCTAAATAGGCAGCTACGACAAAATTACAAGGAGAATGAATCCAATAGACAACTTCAAATATCAGTATTTCAATATGGACAAAAAATGGCATTATTACAAGATTTAAGAAAAGCTTTAATAAACTATCAGGTGTCTTATAATTTTTTAGAAATAGATAGGATATTTGACCACATGATTAAAGGGAATTACAACGAGCAAGATTGTCAATCTCTTAAAAATCTTATTAGAGATGTAGATGGAAAAAATTTACTTGCAACTAGCATAATAAAAGATCTTGAAGAATCTGAAATTCTTAATGAATATAAAATAAAAAATAATGTGCTTTACGACAATTATTGTACTGCTATTGTTGATTTATTGTTTTTCAATGATTTTATAAAAGACATACCTAAAGGGGATACAAAAAGAAAAGAATACATTAATAGAGAGACTAGCGATGATGTTGTTGTAGATAACAAGATATGTTCTTTGTATAAAAGTTTGAAATACGAAATACCAAAATCAATCCGTTCAATTATAAGAGAAATTAAAGATATTGAAAATCTTGAAAAATATGCTCCGGCTATATTGATAAGTAGATTAAAGGATACAGATCCAGGTAATGATTTAAAAGATAAATTAAAACTAACAATAGTCAATTTAATCTCATTTGAAAAAGAAAAATTAGATAAAACTCTAAAAGAAAATAAAGTGAGTTCTTAAAAGTCGTGAGGATAAAGGCTACCAAAAGTTGTATTGGGTTAATTTATTGCTATCGATTACATTTCTATCGGTCTTAAGTATTTATGTTTAAACAGAAAATATAAATAGAAATTTATTACCATTGTTACAAAAACATGCTCAAAAAATGAGTTCTTTTTTGAGCATGAAATATATAGGGTGTTCTAGTATTAATATCTTATGGACTGACGTCATAAACTTCTTCAGCAAATTATTAATGGCACTACTGTATAATGCTAATTAGCGTGTCCCAATGCTTGAAGTCAATATGGTTAATCGATGAGTTTGGTCCAGAAGGTCCTGTTGCATTTGCCATGTTATTTCCTATTTCTAGACATGGTTCTTCTTTTTGTAATTTAAGATTAGATTTAATGAAGTCAAGTAACTTAATTATATCAGAGACTTGGGTAAAGGTCTTATCTGAAATCGATACTAGTATGTAATTATTCTCACATTTAAACCCTTCAGCAACAGATAGTTTAACTAAGGCTTCACCAACTTTACTTCCACGATACTTTTCTAATTCATTTTTAGTTATCACGATATTAATTGCTTAACGTCAGTCCTTTCTCTGACTTTAAATTCAAGGCAAATATATAACTTTATTTGCGAAATTACATAAAAAGAGACAAATAAAAACATTTCGATTATTAAGAACAAGCCAATTTGGAAAATAAATACTACTTTTGTAAAACAATAAATACCATTAATATATTAAACACACATCAAACATGACAGAAAAGGAATTAAGAGACGATATCATCGTAAAGATGCTTGATTATAGAGATGAATCAAATGTAGGTATAAAAGAGTTTTGTAAAACTAAAAATATCAAATTTTCTTCTGATGAACAACAGGAACGAGTCTTTCATTATCTAAAAGATAATGGATATATTAATGCCCAATTCTATATAAATGGTGACGGGTATTTCAGTATTACATCTGAGGGTATTGACTATGCAGAAAGTCTAATAGCACAAAGTCTTGTGGAAACAACTAAACTAGTTAAAGAAAATAAGATTGAAATAGATGATAATTCTCTTGAAGATCTCCATTTTACTAATATAACACAAGAAATCACATCACAATTATATACAACAAAAGAAAACAGTACAAAAATTGTTGATAATAGTGTCGAGGCTTGTTTTAATGTTGAAAAATTAGCAGATTGCTATGTAAAACTGATAGATAGAGCCTGTGAAAACGAACAAAATAATGTATGTATGTTTGGTATATTTGCCCCTTGGGGAAGAGGGAAAACTTATTTTTTCAGAAAAGTAAAAGAGTGCATAAATGAGAGAACAGATTCAAAAGCTATACAGTATGATATTGTTGAATTCAATGCTTGGAAGTACCAAGAAACTCCTGCCATTTGGGCTTACTTATTTGAAACATTATATAATAGCAAAGATTGGTGGTTTAAGTTCCGCTATACTATAAAACGAATTTGGGAATCTATTTCATATGGTTTACCATTCTTGATACCAATCATATTAATTATACTATTTTATAATAAAAATATAATAGATACAATATTCGATAATTGGAAAAAATCATTAACAATAATAGTAAGCATTTTATCAGCTATTGGATTAATTCTTGATTTTATATCAAAGCATTACAACTCAGCTATATCATTAATCAAAAGATATAGTAAGGGGGTTACATTTGCAAATGAATTGGGAATACAAGCCGAAATTGAAAAAGAAATAACATCGTTGTTGAATTTTTGGATTAGCGAGAAGAATACTGTTAAAAAGAAAGTTATTTTGTATATTGATGATATTGATAGATGCTCAGAAACAAAAATGACGAGTATCATAGATTCACTGAGAACTGTGCTTGAAAATGCAGAAATAAGGAAACGCCTTATTATAGTATGCAGTATTGATCCTGATAAAATAATAAAGGGCATTGAATATAAATATAAAACTTTATATGAAAATGACGATAAAAAAATACATACTATTGCGATTGAACAAATGGATAAGATATTTTTAACAGGTATAGCTTTAGCACCATTAAACAATGAACAATTATTTGAATATGCTTCAAAATTGGCAGATGTTAATGATCCTAGTATTCATTATCAACAAGTACAAGATAAAAACGGGGTAAATATAATGGCAAGTGACGGACGACCAGTTATGGCACCTAGGTCTACCTCATCACCTAATAAAATGGATGGATGGATAGAATTAAATAATGATAATATATACAAACATCTAAAAAATCTTATTAATAATTACAAAGAACAGCTTACACCTAGGAAAATAAGAATCATTTACTACAGGATTTTATTAGCAAATAATATTATTTGCAATAAGGAAGACTCTATGATAACAGAAACTCTTATCAAAAATATATTTAATCTTTCTGTTGGCAATAAAATAGAGAAGAGTGATAAGGCCGACGAATTAATAGATATTCTCAATATGGTTGTTCCATACAGATATAATGAGGAAAATGAAGTAAGCAGTGAAGTGAAGAAAGGACAGTGAGCTAATGATCAACGTCATAGTACAAAAGGAAACATAGTCGCAATCCATACTAGCTGCTAATGTCAATATATTCCCAACTGCATTTTCTCTGCGACATAATGCAGCATGCTGCATTCCTCTGCGTCATCTGCGCTATCTGCGGGAGAATAACACATGAGAGTACTTAATCCATATTGCTCAAATGAAACCCCAATGTATCCCGTTGATCTCGCAGATTTACGCAGACAGAACCCAAAACAACAAAACTGCTACAATTACCCAACCTGTCTTTCTCTGCGTAATAATGCAGCCTGCTGCATTCCTCTCTGCGTCATCTGCGCTATCTGCGGGAGAATATTCACGTAAGCTTACTCAATCTATCTATAAGAAACCCCAATGTATCCCGCAGATCTCGCAGATTTACGCAGACAAACTACAATAACTTCAAGATACAATCATCTGCGGGACTCTGCGGGAATATCTTCAGCTAATCCAATCAAAGCTATTAACTTGACATTTACTAAAATGGTGCATATCCGGCAATAAGTTTAATTTATTGCCGTAAATGCACCAATACATCTCCCCTAGTTTAGAATAGTAAAAAACTAGGAGATATTCTTTCTTTTGTTCTTTGTACCTTGAAATTACTTATTGTAAGCATCCTCTTTTTTATGCCAATACACCCCCAATATATCTCCCGTTGATTACGCTGATTACCGCAGATACTTTCTCTATGCATTTCTCTGCGTAACTCTGCGTTATCTGCGAGAGACCATGTAGTTCTTTGCTGGAATTATCCGTCAACATCTAGGATATACAATAATTTTGAATAGTCGTTTCAATGTCTGTTATGATACCATTGTTTGTTAATTAAGGATAAATATATTTGCTTTTATCGCTAAAAATAACACTTAAAGGAAAATATATTTATCTTTGCAACATGAACGGTATGAATAATATATATGGAATGTCGAATGCTGAGATTATTATGACTCTCGGCAAACGATTCAAGGATTACCGCATTGCAATGCGTCTCACACAAAAAGAGATGTCGGAGAAGTGCGGAATAAGCCTTCCCACGATTAGAAAATTTGAAAATGGACAAGCTATGAACATCACAATGAATAATTTCATTGCTATGCTACGTGAGGTTAATGAAATTGATTCCTTGAAGAATATTCTTCCTGAGATACCTATTTCACCATATGATTTGGAAAAGATAGAAAAGAATAAACCAAAGAGAGTGCGTCATGGAAAATAATATCGTCAGTGTAAGACTATGGGACAAAGAAGTGGGCAGACTCTATTGGAGTGATACTCATGGATGTGCCGTGTTCAGTTATAATCCCACATTCATTGAGAGAGGACTGGATATTGCTCCGTTAACCCACTCTATAAAGGATGGGGCTAATCGTCCGTTCTTCGGCAATAAAGAAAAGGTATACGAAGGACTGCCTGAGTTTATTGCAGATTCAATACCAGACCGCTGGGGAACTTTAGTCTTTGAGCGTTGGGCTGATGAAAACAATATAGGAAAAAATGAAATCACATCTGTTGATAAACTGAAATTCATTGGTCAACGAGGCATGGGTGCATTGGAATTTATGCCAGCCACAGATATTAAAGAAAACAAGAAAGAAGACTTAAAGTTAGAAGGCTTGTATGTACTTGCAAAAAAGATATTTGAAGAGCGCAAACAAGCTTATATTGCCCCAGAAGAAAGCTTGACAATGCAAAGCTTATATAATGTGGGTACATCGGCAGGCGGACAGCACCCTAAAGCTATCATTGCCATAAATAAAGACACCAAGGAAATTCGTTCGGGGCAAATCATGCAAGGTGACGGCTACGAATATTATATACTGAAATTTGCTGATGGAAATGACTACCCAAATGCAGAAATAGAGCAGACATATTATGATATAGCACTGGAGGCTGGCATTAATATTATGTATTCTCGGATAATCAGCATTGAGAGGAAAAACCACTTTATTACAAAGCGATTTGATCGTGTTGGCGAAACAAAGATTTTCACACAGACTCTTGCAGCAGTGAATCCTGAAGCACGAAGCTACGAGGACTTGCTTTATACAGCAAGGAGACTTAGCATCCCTATGAATGAACAGGTAGAACTATTTCGGAGAATGGTATTCAACATGATGACTGGAAACATAGACGACCATTCGAAAAACTTCTCGTTTATGCTTTCTACTACTGATGGATGGCATATTACTCCAGCTTACGACTTAACATTCACGACAGATCTTGACGGTATGGCATTAGGCAACCGCCATGAGATGAGTATGTTTGGAAAGACTACGGGCATTACGGTTGATGATATGATAAGGTTTGCCGACATCAATAATATAAAGAATCCTATGACTATCATTGAAAAAGTATCTTACGCTGTGAGCAAGTTCCGAGATTTGGCGAACAAGAACATGGTTACTGAATTTTGGATAGATAGAATAGAAAAACACCTTTGCCATCTAGTGCTTCCTGCGTATGTTGATTCCATGCAAGGATTCAGACCGACAATAATTGAAGATTACGAAATAGCAGGAAAGAAGATCAAGCATTGTTTTCTGAAAGAGAATGAAAAGCATGATTACACTCTTTATGCAGATATTGCAGGAAAGCCTCATCGTAAGGTTTTTAAAAAGAATGGCAAGGTAAATAAAGAGATTAGAAATAAAGGTGGCGTGAAAATGTCAGCAGATAATCTTAAGGAATTAATACGTAATTATACTTCCCCTAAAATCTGATATTTATTTCTCACGCAGATTCACGCAGACAAGCTACAACAACTTTAAGATTTTGCGGGAGAATATGTAGCATATAAACAACACAGGCACTTGCGATAGTAGCAAGTGCCTGTGATTGTTTATAGATATTCTTAAAAGTTATTATGCTCCGTGGAATAGATATTCTTTCTGAATATCCTGAGCCAATAACGTGAAGAGTTTTTCAGTTAATGCATCAGCGACGTCGAGCGCATGCAACAAGATGCTGTCTGAGAACTGCTGCAACATGTCGTTAGCCTTCATTGGTTCTGTTTTGTACAACTTTAAATACTCTGCTTCCATCTCCTTCTGACGTTGGTCATTCTCTGTCTCTAGCTTTAAATATACCTCGTGGATGACAGGAGCATAAGCATTATAGTTTACCATTCCTAAAGTCATTACTTTGCGGAACTTCCAATAGGCTGAATGACTATCAGAATTGTTGTTACCAATGCTATACTGGCGTGGATATGACTTTACACCCTGATACAATGGAAGGAAGACTCCCAAGTCTGCCATTCCCAATGCAACATAAGAAAGACAGCCGATAGACTGAGGAAGATCGTTGCGCACCTGCAATATATGCGTCTGAGTGGTACGGAATATAGCTACAGGGCGATAAGGTTCCTTACCATTATTATGCAGATATGGATCGTGCTCGGTATCGTTGTAATGGAATCTGAACGCAGTGCGCAAATCTGATATACTGATAGGCTTATCTGCCTTAGCATAAACAGGGAAATCATTACGTGTCACATCATTCTTTATTGAAGGTGAGAACATCTTCTGCAATCCCCATACACGAGGGTAATTATAGGTGGTGTCTAACTTCTCATCACGTGAATAAGCCTCATGGAAATCAAACTTGCCTTTAGCAGGATCGTACAATCCATTTTTCTCGGCAAACTCAATTAAATCGGCTGATGCCATAAAGTTCTCTTTATCTTTAGGATCGTAATCACGATAACGGCTTTGATTGCCGGTAACGAAATAACGGTTTGCCGGTATGCGGCAAGCAAGCCAACGATGGCCGCAAGCATTTTCAAGATACCAAGTTTCTTTGTCATCAATGAAGCCGATTGCGAAACCTTCTGCTGAACCATATTCCTCGATCAGTTTAGAAAGACGTTCTACGCCTTCACGAGCAGTATGGATATAAGGCAAAACAATATTGTAGGTGCAGTTTTCAGCGAGTCCATTTTCAACATAAGGATCGAAAGACAATGCACGGTCGCTGCTGAAGATAGTCTCTGTGCTGCTCATTCCTACACCGGCAGTGTTGTAGCCAGCACTACCCCATTCTCCAGGAAACTGGAAATCAGGTAAAGCTGTATAGCCCAAAGCCTGAGAAGGCAACGGACAGCGGAACTTGCTATCCTTAGCAATAAATTCAGAAGGTCCGGAATGAGTGTCCTCATGGACTTCGAAATTGATTGCCATCATAGCATCAAAATCACTGGAACGCGCCAATATGCGTGATCCATCGGCTGTCATTCTGTTTCCTACAATGATAGTAGTACATTCAGAAGGCAAATTCTTGATTTCTTTCATATCATTATAATTTTAATACTCTATCTGGTTATACACCATCTTCTGGGTATCCCAAGGAGCAGGTGCACCACCTAGATATTTGTTGAACCATTCAAGATGAGCATTGTAATATACAGGCATTGAATTAAGATTACTTGGCCAATGTCCGTCATTTTTAAATACGATCAAGCGAGAAGGAATACCTAACGTCTGAAGGGTATTGAAATATTGAAGACTCTGTGTATATGGTACACGATAGTCTTTCTCGCCAGTGATGATCAATGTAGGTGTCTTGAAATTAGAAACATACTCTGATGGAGAGAACTTTTTATATTGATCAGAATTCCAAGGCTGTCCCTTCAAATCGAAGTTAGGGAACCAAAGTTCTTCTGTAGCACCCCACATAGAGCGCAAGTCATAGAGTCCCATCATAGAAGCAAGACACTTGAAAGGATGCTTGTTGGCCTGTAACCAGTTCATGAAGTAACCACCATAAGACCATCCCATAGCTCCCATACGTGTAGAGTCTACATATTCCAATTTAGAAAGAGCGTCTGTGACCTTCATAACATCCTCATAAGGAGCACCACCAAAGTCGCCACTGATGGCACGGCAGAAAGCTTGTCCACGTCCTGTAGAACCATGAGGGTTAGGATAGGCTACAACATAACCTGCACCAGGATATACCTGCCAGTCACCACGGAAGTTATCCATCCACTGTGTCTGTGGACCACCATGTACATTAACGATCAAAGGATATTTCTTTCCAGCTTCAAAACCATGAGGCTTAACGATAAACACTTCTACATCATCACCTTTAGCACCCTTAACCCACATTGTCTCTGATGGGCGGATGTCAACTTCCTGCTCTAGCTCTTTATTAAGGAATGTAATCTGACGTTCCTTAGTTCCATTAGCAGAAGAAGTGTACAAAGAATTAGGCTTACCAGTTCTTGAATAAGTATAATAGAAATTGCCCTTAGCATCGAAATCAAATTCGTTAATAGCACGATTGCTGATTACCTTATTAATCTTATGGCTCTTTACGTTAACCTTGAACAAAGGTTGGTATCCAGTATCCTCACCCAAGAAAAATATATTCTTACTGTCGCTGCTCCATTTGAAGTCATCAACCCAGTTATCGAAACTCTCTGTGAGGACAGTTTTCTCACCAGTCTGACGATTGATTAAAGCAAGCAGGAATCTGTCTGATTCATATCCAGGAACACGCTGCATGCGATAAGCGATATACTTGCCGTCTGGAGAATAAATAGGAGTTCCATCCCATGCTTCATTCTCTGCAGTAAGGCATTTAACCTCACCACCCTTTACAGGAACGGTCCAAAGATTGCAATTGGTATTTGCTTCCTGATGCTGAGTGCGATTGCTTACAAAGCAAATTTCCTTGCTATCAGGAGAGAAGTTGAAGCCTACACCTCCACCTGGCATAAAGACAGGAGATACCCACTCACCTGGAGTGACATCAGTATAGGTTTTATCCTTCAAGTCATAAACAATGATATGCTGATATTTTCCATCTGCATATTCAGTCCAGTGTCTGTAAAGCAACTTATCAGCGATATGAGCCTGAACAGGTCCGTCATTAAGTTTCTTCTGAAGTTCAACATTCTTCTTGCCGTCAGCTCCAGCCTCAGGGAACACGTCTGCTGTAAAAGCAACATAACGATTATCAGGAGAAAGAACAGGGGCATTTATTCCAAGTTCATAATCAGTAAGTTTTTCAGCTTTACCCGTTCCGTCACTGCAATAAAGCTGTGGAGTGCCGCTTATAGACGAGATAAAATAAACACTTTTTCCGTCTTTGCTCCACATAGCATCACCACTCTTACCGTCTGTGGTAAGTTCACGTGTTGAGAAATTCTTTAAATTCATCAACGCGATATTACGATATGATTTGTGGTTTTTCAAATCAGAGCGGCTATGTACATAAGCAAGGGTGTTGCCTTCAGGAGACACGGTCACACCATACACACTCTGTACACGATAGAGGTCTGAAATCTGAAAAGCCCTTTTCTGTGCCTGTAGATTCAACAAAGACATCATTACAAGTAAAATTAAACTGATTTTTTTCATTTGATTATTTTATTTATGTTCTCCAATATGCTTCTCCATCCAAATAATATCATACCAACGATCAAACTTCTTGCCGCACTTATGGAAATGCGCAGCAATAGTATAACCCAATCGCTTATGAAATTTCAAGCTAGCATGTGTAAGATATTCGTCTTCTTTAGATGTATAAGTAACACATGCATTCATATTTAGTATACCCTGCTTACGCAAAGCATCGCATAAAGCATCATGCAATATTCTACCAAGACCATTTCCACGATAACTCCTGTCTAAATATAACGAAGTTTCAACCGCCCACTGATAAGCAGCTCGTTCCTTGAATGGTCCGGCATAAGCATAACCTATCAACTTTCCATTTTCTTCAGCTACCAAATATGGATATCTACTCAAAGTTTTTATAATGCGATTACGAAATTCTTCGAGGGTTGGGACATCATATTCAAACGTTATTGCGGTATGTTCTACATACGGGCCATATATGCCCAACAATTCTTCAGCGTCATCAACTGTTGCCAAACGTATAGTCATTTTTCTACTCTATTTAAATATTTAATACGCAAAATTACTTATTTCTAACGAAACAAAAGACGATAAAATAGAAAAAATGCAGAATTTATTCCTCAAAATAATATTTTTATGTAACTTTGGCACTCAAACAGAAAACAACATTATGAATATTTCAATCTATACTCTTACATCACAGCTTCACGACGAAAAGGCTGTAGATGGGGCTACTGCTGAATTTTTAGGCAGTCTGAACATCAAATTTGATTTCATTGGTAGTGACTTTACTAATTATGGTGATCACGCATTAAACCTTATATATGTGCGCACTGGCGGAACTGAAGGTATCTTCAAAAAACTGCTTCCACAAATACAAGCTAATTCAAAGCAACCTATTTATCTGCTGACATCAGGAAAGAGCAACTCTCTTGCTGCATCAATGGAAATATTGTCGTTTCTAAGACTTCATAATATAAAAGGTGAAATACTGCACGGCAGTACTGAATATGTGGCTGAGAGAATAAATATTCTTGAAAAGGTGGGACTGGCTAGAAAACAACTCGACGGATGCAGACTTGGCGTTGTGGGCGAACCGTCAGACTGGTTGATATCAAGTAATGCTGACTATGAAACGGTGAAGGCTAAAACTGGTATTGAAATCATTAATATCCCAATGCAGGAATTGCTAGACGAGATAAAGGAGATTCCGATGCCTAACCCAGAAGAACTGGTAGCAAAGGCTCCTAACGAAAATATTAAGAAGGCGTTGCCAATTGCAGAACAGATATATCTGGCACTGAAAGTGATTATAAAGAAATATGATTTAAACGGCTTTACACTACGCTGTTTTGACTTGCTTACAGCAGTGAAGAACACGGGATGTCTGGCTCTGGCTAAATTCAACAGCGAAGGTATTATCGCAACATGCGAAGGTGATGTTCCGGCAATGCTGTCTATGGCTATAACTAATTCACTGGCTTCGGTATCTGGTTTTCAGGCTAACCCTGCACACATAAATCCAACAAGCGGAGAAATGCTTTTTGCTCACTGCACAATACCATTTAATATGATTGAGCGCTATGAATTTGATACGCACTTTGAATCAGGAATCGGCGTAGGAATAAGAGGATATATGAAAAACGGTCCTGTGACAATATTCAAGGTTTCGGGTAATCTTAGCAGACATTTCGCTGAAAATGGTGAACTGGTAAGCAGTCAGGCTAAGCCAAACTTATGCCGTACACAGCAGGTGATACAACTGGAGAATGCAGAGAAGACAAACTACTTCCTCACTAACCCAATAGGAAATCATCATATCATTGTTCCTGGAAACATGAAGAATCTATTTGATGAATTCATGAAGAATTGCGAATAAGAATATCATTCTGCAACTTTATGTAACAAAATAATATATAAACAAAAGTTATTACGCGTTTTTTTAGTAAATTTGCATCGTCATCAAATGATTTAATGACAATCAACTAATTAAACAAAGGAAAGATATACTACTGATGAAGAAAGAACTGAAACTTTCAACCCTATGCGTAAAGGCAGGATGGGAACCTAAAAACGGAGAACCAATAGAGGTTCCGGTGTACCAAAGTACAACATTTAAATATGACAACTCTGAAGAAATGGCTATGCTCTTTGACTTAAAGAAAGACGGCTATTTCTATAGTAGACTGCAAAATCCAACAAATGACGCTGTAGCAAAGAAGATTGCAGCATTGGAAGGCGGAGTTGGAGCCGTGCTTACATCAAGCGGTCAGTCAGCTAACTTCTATGCACTATTTAATATATGCGAAGCTGGTGACCACGTAGTTGCCTCAAATGAGATATATGGCGGAACTTTCAACTTGTTTGGAGTGACTCTGAAAAAACTGGGAATAGAATGCACATTCGTTAATCCTGAAGACACAGAGGAAAACATTATGAAAGCTTTCCAACCAAACACAAAAGCAATGTTTGGAGAAACGATTTCAAACCCTGGATGTAACGTTCTGGATATTGAAAAATTCGCAAAGATAGCCCACAAAAATGGTGTACCATTGATTGTAGACAATACTTTTGCTACACCAATTAACTGCCGACCTTTTGAATGGGGATGTGACATTGTTACACATTCAACAACAAAGTATATGGACGGTCACGCTGCAACGATTGGCGGAGTGGTAGTAGACAGCGGTAACTTTGACTGGGACGCAAACGCAGAGAGATTCCCAGGACTATGCACGCCAGATGACTCTTATCACGGACTGACATACACAAAGAGCTTCGGCAATATGGCATATACCACAAAACTAGTGGCACAAATCATGCGCGACCTTGGAAGTGTACAGTCACCACATAATGCATTCCTTATTAATTTAGGACTAGAGAGTCTGCACCTGCGTATGGCTCAGCATTGCAAAAATGCACAGCGCATAGCTGAATTCCTGTCTGAAGACCCTAGAGTTGCATGGGTACACTACTGCGGACTTAAAAACGACCGAAATCATGAACTTGCAAAGAAATATCTTCCAAACGGTTCATGCGGTGTAATTGCATTCGGACTGAAAGGTGACAGAGAAACAGCTATAAAATGGATGGACTCACTGGAATTGATTAACATCGTCACACACGTTGCCGACTGTCGCAGTTGCGTGCTTCATCCAGCAAGTCACACACACCGCCAGTTATCTGATGAGCAATTGCGTGAAGCAGGTATAGCTCCAGACCTTATCCGACTTTCTGTTGGAATAGAAGACAGCGAAGATATACTTGATGACATCAAACAGGCGTTGGATAAAATCTAACGACAATGTTAAGGAACATCAAACATGTGAATGAAAAAAATGAATAATTTCCTATTAGATATGAAAATATTTAATATTTAATTGTTACCTTTGCAGTGTTAAATCAAACATAATAACAAATATATGGACGATTATCACGCGGAAACATTTAATTTATAGGCGTGAGGATTTAGTTGAAGCTAATCCCCACACCTAGGATTCTATTTTACGGAGATTAGCTGCAATGAGAACATACTGGAACATTAGCGAGAATTTGAGCGCCCTTAAAGAGTGGCAGCCAAATTGTTGGATACAGGTTACATGCCCAACAGACGAAGATCAGGAATATCTTGAAGATACTTTCAAAATACCAGATTACTTCCTATCAGACATTAGCGATACCGACGAGCGTGCACGTTATGAATATGATGACGGATGGATGCTTATCATCCTTCGTATACCATACGTAAAAGAAGTTCGTTCGCGCACGCCCTACACTACTGTACCGCTTGGTATAATACATAAGCAGGATGTCACAATAACAGTGTGCTATTACGAAACGAATATGATGATAGACTTCGTGAGCTATCAGCAGAAAAGACGAGAAGGATTCACTGACTACGTGGACCTGATATTCCGCCTATTCCTTTCTAGTGCTGTTTGGTATCTGAAACGACTCAAACAGATAAACTCTTTAATTGAGAAAGCAAAGCATAATCTTGATCAGGGAGTAAACAACGAAAGTCTAATAGGACTAAGCCGTCTACAAGACTCACTTACATATTTCATAACATCAATACGTGGCAACGAGAACCTTCTGCAAAAACTAAAGTTCAAACTTCAGGTGGATGAACTTGACGCCGACCTTATTGAGGACGTAAGTATTGAGATGACACAGGCACGTGAAACGACAAACATATATTCTGATATTTTGGAATCAACGATGGAGACGTATTCAAGTATCATTAATAATAACATGAATACGGTGATGCGTACGCTCACTTCTGTGAGTATTATCATGATGTTCCCTACCCTTATAGCAAGTATATTTGGTATGAATTTGCTTAACGGAATGGAAACAAATAAGTTTGGATTTATCATAGCAATAGTTATCTCTGTCTTAGTATCAGGTATGTCATGGTGGATTTTGCGTTACAAACGCCTACTATAACAACTGAAAAGTAAAAAAAACCAATTTAAATTAGGATTTTACATTTTTTTTATTTAAGTTTGCAAGCTAATAATGATTGCACAACGCAATGAAAATCAGTATCATAAACTAAACCGGTGAAATGATGAACTCTCAAGAGAATACCCCTAAAGAGGTAATGTTAGATGATGAAATGCAGAAGACTACAAGTTCTGCTGAAGTAGAGAATACAAATGAAACTCCTGCCGAGCCTAAAACATATAAGAGCAAGGCTGAGATTCTAGAACGTCTCAAAGAAATTGTCGGAAATGAAGAGAACCCAACAAAAGAGGAACTCGATAATCTAAAAACCACTTTCTACAAAATTCATATTACAGAGCGTGACACTAAGCAAAAAGCATATCTGGAAGCCGGTGGCGACCCAGAAAAATATGTTATGGTACCAGATGAGGATGAAGAAATATTCAAAGCTCAAATGAGTGTGATAAAAGAACGTCGTGCAAAATTATTCCTTGAGCAAGAAGCTGAAAAGCAAGATAATCTACAGAAAAAGATAGATATTATCGAGCGCATAAAGGCAATGATAACTTCTCCTGACGAGGCTAACAAAAGCTATCAGGAATTTAAGGAGTTGCAAATGAAATGGAAAGAAATCAGAACTGTTCCTGCAGACAAAGCCAATGAATTATGGAGAAACTATCAACTTTATGTAGAGCAATATTACGACTTGCTGAACTTAAATCGTGAAGCACGTGAATATGACTTTAAGAAGAATCTTGAAATAAAACGCCACTTATGCGATGCTGCTGAAAAGCTTGCTGAAGAACCAGATGTTATAAGTGCGTTCCACCAATTACAAGAACTTCATCAACAATACCGCGAGACAGGTCCTGTTTCTAAGGAACTGCGCGAAGAAACATGGAATAGATTCAAGGCTGCATCAACCGTGATAAACAAGAAGCACCAACAGCACTTCGAAGATTTACGCACAAAAGAAGAAGACAACCTTGAAAAGAAAACCAAACTATGTGAACAACTTGAAGAAATCGTGAAAGCCGAAAACAATGGTGAAGGCGATTGGGACAAACATACAAAAGAAATCATAGGTCTTCAGGCAGAATGGAAGAAGATAGGATTTGCACCACAGAAGATGAACGTGAAGATTTTTGAAAGATTCCGCGCATCTTGTGATGAATTCTTCGGTAACAAGGCTGAACACTTCAAGGAAGTGAAACTGCATTTCAATGAGAATACCGAAAAGAAACAAAACTTGATAGAACAAGCTGAATCTCTAAAGGACAGCACTGACTGGAAAGCTACTACAGACAAGTTTATTGCACTGCAGAAAGATTGGAAGACGATAGGTCCTGTCCCAAAGAAGTTAGGTGATGAATTGTGGACCAAATTCCTTTCTGCATGCAACAAGTTCTTTGAAGCACGCAATGCTGCTAATGCAGGTACTCGCAATGAGGAGCATAGCAACTTGAGCAAAAAGAAAGATATTATTTCAGAACTTAAAACTCTTGCAGAAGAAGTTTCAGACAACGTACAGGATAAAGTTCAAAAACTTGTTGAAGAATACAACAATATTGGACATGTACCATATAAAGAAAAAGATACACTTTACAAAGAATATCACGATATTCTGGATAAGTTGTACAAAGATCTTCATATATCTATTGCCAAAAGACGCATAGACAACTTCAGAAACAACCTGAGGAATGTAGCTAAAAACGGTGAAGACGCAATAGACAACGAGCGTGGAAGACTTATGAGACGCTATGAAAGTCTGAAACAAGAAATAATCACATACGAGAATAATCTCGGTTTCCTTAGTGTAAGTAGTAAGAAAGGTAATAGCCTTATTGACGAAATGAATCACAAGGTTCAGAAACTTAAGGATGATGTGGAACTTATTAAGCAGAAAATCAAGGCTATTGATGCTGAGAATTTCAACAAGTAAGAACAAAAACAAAGAAAAGTGAGTAGTAACCATATGGTTAACAAAATATAAAATACTATGATTTCATGACTAATAATTTGGAGGTTTCGCAAAAAGCCTATATCTTTGCAGCATGTTTTTCATGGTATTAGATTATTAAGGTTAAGAGATTGGTTGTCGTGAGACAATCAATTTTTTTTTGCCGACAAGCTACAAACAACATCTTCTTCTAGACACTCGTTATATGGCCTATCAGAATCATTGCGTATATGCAAGAAGATAATTCCATAAGTTGATACCATCATACAACTTTTATATAGTCACAGCTATTTATTATCACGGATTACATATTTCCAAGAACAGCTATAATAAACATCACAGGAAATCATGCATTCATAAATTTTATCAAGAGAGTGCAACCTTAAATGTTTTAGCACAGTTCTTCTATATCAAATAAACCATTTAGCTAATTTCAACCTTATCTATCATTATTACTTTTGCCATATATTTTCAGATTCTTTTTCTTCATCATTGACAGACTTTATACATAGGAATTGATAAGTCAACAAATCTATTAACTACCCTATCTCAAAGCCACAGAATAATAATAAAACAAAAAAAGCAACTCAAAAGAGTTGCTTTGTAGTTGGGATACTCGGACTCGAACCAAGAATGGCAGGACCAGAATCTGCAGTGTTACCATTACACCATATCCCAATATTAATTGCATTTATCAGTGTTGTTCTGAATTGCGTGTGCAAAGGTAGTGCTTTTTTGTAAACTTCCAAAACTTTCACCAATTTTTTTTCATAAAAATAAGAAAAAAAACAAAATAGACTCTCTTTTGTTAATGTTATATCTATAATTTATGTACCTTTGTGACTGATATCACACATTATATAATACACAACAAAAGAAATTCTATTAATGGAAGCAACAAGTAGATTAGTTGAAACTATAACAAAAGGCATACAAGAGAAAAAAGGCGAATACATAACGATTGTCAACCTGGCCAATATAGACGGGGCAATTGCAAAATATTTCGTTATATGTCAAGGTAATTCTACAACTCAGGTAGAAGCAATAGCCAGTTCTATAAGCGACACTGTACGCACTGAAATAAAAGAAAAGCCTACAAACGTAGCTGGTCTTGGAAATAAAGAATGGGTAGCTATTGACTATTCAGATGTATTGGTACATATATTTTTGCCTGAGACACGCGAATACTATAATTTGGAAACATTATGGGAAGACGCTGCCATCACTAAAATACCAAATCTGGATTAGTTCGTTTGGCACGTTATTTGTATAATATCCGAAAACTAAAATTAGAATAAATGGACAATAAAAACAACCCTTTAAATAACAGAGACAAAAACGATCCAAAGATGCCACGTTTCAATATGAACTGGCTCTATCTTCTCGTAGCCCTCACATTGGGAGTTATTATTTTCTCTGGCGGAGGTAATATGTTAGCTGGTGACGGAGCAAGTCAGGAAGCTACATATACAAAGTTTAAACAATATGTAGAGAAAGGATATGCTACCAACGTTGTAATTAACAAGGAGAAGAGTACTCTTAAAATGTTTGTTAACCCCAAACATATTCAGGATATATTCCATAGAAATTCAAAACAAGTTGGTTCTAATCCATACTTAAACGTGAATTTCGGATCTATTGACGAACTGGAGAAATATCTCACTAAAGAGCAACAGTCAAGAAAGATTGCTGATTTTAGCTACGAGAATAATGACAGCAACGGTTTCCTTAGCAACATATTATTCAGTTATGGACCATTTATACTTTTGCTTGTATTCTGGTTCTGGATAATGAGACGCATGAGTGGAGGAAATGGTGCCGGTGGAGGTAGCGGTATATTCAGCGTCGGAAAAAGTAAAGCTAAACTTTACGAGAAGGCTGACGACCTTGGAATAACTTTCAAAGATGTAGCTGGACAAGAAGGAGCTAAACAGGAAGTTCAGGAAATAGTAGAATTCCTTAAGAATCCAAAGAAATATACAGAACTTGGAGGAAAAATTCCAAAGGGAGCTTTGCTAGTTGGTCCTCCGGGAACAGGTAAGACTTTGCTTGCAAAAGCTGTTGCCGGTGAAGCAGGAGTTCCATTCTTCTCAATGAGTGGTTCAGACTTCGTTGAAATGTTTGTCGGTGTAGGTGCAAGTCGCGTACGTGACGTATTTCACCAAGCAAAGGAAAAATCCCCATGTATCATTTTCATTGATGAGATTGATGCCGTTGGTAGAGCAAGAAGCAAGAATCCTTCAATGGGCGGTAACGACGAGCGTGAAAACACACTGAACGCACTGCTTACAGAAATGGATGGTTTCGGAACAAATAGCGGTGTTATAGTACTTGCTGCTACAAACCGTGCAGATATGCTTGATAAGGCACTGTTACGTGCTGGACGTTTTGACAGACAGATAAATGTAGACCTACCTGATTTGACAGAGCGTAAAGCTATATTCCAGGTTCATCTTAGACCATTGAAAATTGACGATTCTCTAGATATAGACTTCCTTTCACGACAGACACCAGGATTCTCTGGCGCTGATATTGCAAATGTATGTAACGAGGCTGCACTTATCGCCGCAAGACATAACAGCAAGAGCGTTACAAAACAAGATTTCATAGATGCCGTAGACCGTATAATTGGCGGTTTGGAAAAGAAGACAAAGGTGATGACTGCAAACGAGAAGCGATCTATCGCACTTCATGAGGCAGGTCATGCTACTATAAGTTGGTTCTGCGAACATGCTAATCCTCTTGTAAAGGTAAGTATTGTACCACGTGGACAGGCTTTGGGTGCTGCATGGTATCTTCCTGAAGAACGCCAAATCACAACTAAGGAACAGATGCTTGACGAGATCTGCGCATTACTTGGTGGACGTGCTGCCGAGGAACTCTTTACAGGTCACATATCTACTGGAGCAATGAACGATCTTGAACGTGCGACAAAGAGTGCATTTGGAATGATTGCATACGCAGGTATGAGCGACAGATTGCCTAACATCTGCTATTATAACAATCAGGAATACCAATTCCAGCGTCCATACTCTGAAACAACAGCAAAGATTATAGACGATGAAGTTCTAAAGATGGTAAATTCAGAATACGCCCATGCAAAGGAAATTCTTGAGGAACATAAGGAAGGACACAACAAGCTTGCAGAACTCCTTATTACAAGAGAAGTAATCTATGCAGAGGATGTAGAAGAGATATTCGGCAAACGCCCTTGGGTAAGCCGTTCTCAGGAAATTATAGAAGAGAACGAAGCCAATGCTCCTAAACTAGAAGAAATGCCTGACGTTGTAAAGCAGGCTGAAGCAGAGCATCAGGCAGCAAAAGAAAAAGAATAAAAGAATAAAAGAATAAAAGTCGGATATAAAAATATGACTAACAAAGTACAAAATCTAATAACACGCACTGTTACAGGTGCGCTGTTTGTCACCATCATGGTTGTGGGATTCTTTAGTCCCAGAGCTATGGTGGCTCTTTTTGCTTTCATAACAGGTATGGCTGTATGGGAATACACAGGACTTGTAAATCAGAAAGAGAACATTAAGGTAAACAGATTCATATCTACAATAGCAGGTGTTTATTTTTTCATTGCAGTTGCAGCATTCAGAATTGGCATTGCGACAAATTTCGTAATCTTCGTGCCATATCTTCTGACAATTGTATATCTGTTTATCAGCGAACTATATCTTAAACAGAAAGACCCCATAAACGATTGGGCGTACACCATGCTAGGACAAATGTATATTGCATTACCTTTCTCTATGATAAACATACTTGGTTTTGAGGTTTCATCTAACGAAAACAGTATTAGCTACAACATGCTAATTCCATTGTGTGTATTCATTTTCCTCTGGCTCAACGATACTGGTGCATATTGTAGCGGATCACTCTTCGGAAAGCATAAACTCTTTCCAAGAATAAGTCCAGCAAAAAGCTGGGAAGGCAGCATTGGAGGCGGCATACTTGTTATGATTGTTGCAGGAGTAATCGGCTATATGACTAACGAAAATGGTGCATCAACATCACATTTATCTATAATAGGATGGATTGGACTAGGACTAACGGTAGTTGTTTTCGGAACATTAGGTGATCTTGTTGAGAGCCTATTCAAAAGAACTTTGGAAATAAAGGACAGTGGAAATATCCTTCCTGGACACGGAGGAATGCTAGACCGCTTTGATTCATCATTGATGGCGATCCCAGCAGCTGTAATATACCTTTATACTATACAGATTTTCTAAGCAAAATCAAATACCATACTATGAAAAAATACCTTTTAACCTTATTAGCGGTATTCTGCCTTTCCCCATCCTTTGCCACTAATCCTGTAAAAGAATGGGGACAATTACAAGTAAAGGGAGCACAGTTATGTGATAATAATGGCACCCCTGTAGTATTACGAGGTGTAAGTCTTGGTTGGCACAATCTATGGCCGCGCTTCTATAACGCAGAAGCCATTAAATGGTTGAAAAACGACTGGCATGCCAATATTATCCGAGCTGCTATGGGAATACAGATAGAAGATAACTATCTGGACAATCCTGAATTTGCTATGAAATGCATGTCTCCTGTTATTGAAGCAGCAATTAAAAACGGTGTATATGTAATCATCGACTGGCATGCACACACGATGCACACAAAAGAGGCTACAACGTTTTTCACCAATATGGCAAAGAAATACGGAAAGTATCCTAACGTTATCTACGAACTATATAACGAACCCATTGGAGACAATTGGGATAGCTTAAAGGTGTATGGCAAAACCGTAATTACAGCAATCAGACAATATGATCCCGACAATATCATCCTGATGGGATGTCCACATTGGGATCAGGACATAGACCTTGCTGCAGCAAGCCCTATTGAGGGAGTTAGCAACGTTATGTACACAGTACATTTCTATGCAGCTACTCACAAAGACTATCTGCGTAACAAAATGAAAGCAGCCGTTGACAATGGATTACCTGTTTTCGTCAGCGAATGTGCTGGTATGGAAGCTTCTGGAGACGGACCTCTGAATACTGAAGAATGGCAAAAATGGATTGATCTTATGGAGAAACTAAAAGTCAGTTGGATAAACTGGTCTGTTTCCGATAAGAACGAAACCTGCTCTATGTTGCTACCAAGGGCTAAATCAGAAGGGAATTGGACTAATGATGTTATAAAGCCTTACGGTAAAAAGGTTAGAGATTATCTACGTGAATATAACAAATAAAGACTTGCTTAATCTTTATGATTAAGCAAATCTACCATAATACGGGCGGCATTATCCGGAGCGATAGTGTCGCCTAGTTTTTTATACACATCCTCATAATCATCAAGCATCTTCTGTCGCCCATCACCACAAGGAAGTATACGACCAAGTTCTTCTGATATATTTGATACAGAGAAACGATCAGCAAAGAGTTCCTTCACAATTTCCTTATCAGCGATAAGGTTTACAAGAGAAATATATTTGCACTTTATTACATGATTGAATCCGAAACGTATCAAATGCGGAACAGGAGTTTCATAACATACAACTTGCGGAACACCAAACATAGCTGTTTCTAGAGTCGCAGTACCACTTGTAACGAGAGCTGCAACAGAATGTTTCAATAATGGATAGGTCTCATTATTAACTATATTGATTTTAAAATCTCCACAATCTTTAATCTTGTCAAGCACCATGTCATAATATTCCCTATCAATTGAAGGAGCACCAGCAAGCACCAACTGATATTTATCAGCATACTTTACTGCCGACTTAATCATAGCTGGAAGATTATCCTTTATTTCCTGTTTTCTACTACCTGCAAGCAATGCAATAATAGGTTTATCTGCAACTAAAGAATTCCTGTTACAGAACTCTTCCCTACTCTCTTTATACTCATTTTTAAACCTATTTACTTCGTCAGCAGTAGGATTACCTACATAATGTATTTTGTAATTATGTTTTTGTTCAAAAAACGGTATTTCAAAAGGCAATATTGAGAATAGTTCTGTAATATCTCTTCTTATAGATTTTATTCGCCATTCCTTCCAAGCCCATATCTTAGGAGAGATATAATAATAAGCAGGTATTTTAGTATTTGCTTTAATATATTTAGCTATATCAAGATTGAAACCGGCATAGTCTACAAGTATTACAACATCAGGATTCCAAGCTACAATATCCTTCTTGCACAAAGCCATATTGCGGAATATTGTGCGCAGATGCAAAAGTACAGGAATAAATCCCATATAAGCAAGTTCCTTATAATGCTTGACGCGGAAACCTCCAACAGCAGACATCAAATCTCCACCAAAAAATCTAAACTCAGCATTGCTGTCCTGTTTTTTCAGCGACATCATCAGATGTGATGCATGAAGGTCTCCACTAGCTTCACCAACAATAATGTAATACTTCATAACAAAACTTTTATTTAAAGCCCCCAGCTATTAAGTTTATCAATAATCTCGTAATCAGTTACATCAATTTTTGTAGGAGTTATAGCAACATATCCATTGTTGACAGCCCACTGATCTCCATCCTCTGCGTCAGGCTCATCGTTACGATACTCTCCTACTACCCAATAATAATCATATCCACGTGGATGACGTTCCTTTACGATTTCGTTCACCCATTGCCCCATTGTCATTCGGCATATCTTTGTACCTTTGAAAGGAGGCATTTTCGGGAAGTTAACGTTAAGACATATTCCCTTTGGCAATCCCTCAGCAAGTACTTTGTCAACAATCTTGCAAACATCATCTTTCAAATATCCCAATTCAGCTTCTGTATCATAGTTACATGAAGAGAAAGCTATAGACGGAATATATTTCATACATCCCTCAAGAGCCACTCCCATCGTTCCTGAATAATGATTATTAACTGTAGAATTATCACCGTGATTGATACCACCTATAACAAGATCAGGAATTCTGCCACCACACAATTCAGAGATAGCAATTTTTACACAGTCTACAGGAGTTCCGTTGCAAGACCATATCTCTACATCTCCCATATTATGGCGACGTTTGAGCCTCAATGGTGTTGTTGCAGAGAAGGCACAAGAAAATCCAGAGCGTGCTGATTCAGGTGCACAAACTATCAAATCAGCTTTATCTTTGAGAAAAGAAACTAGAGTTTTGATACCATTTGCATGATATCCATCATCATTTGATATAAGTATTAATGGACGGCAATTATTCATATTTAACTTTTAAGTTTGGCACAAAAGTACTAAAAAAAGGTTTAATTCTAGTATTTCTCGCATAAAATATGTAACTTTGCGGTCAAATCAACTTTTTTCGAAATGGGAAAAATAATCGCTTTAGCTAACCAAAAGGGCGGCGTGGGCAAGACCACTACGACCATAAACCTTGCAGCATCACTTGCTACATTAGAGAAAACAGTTCTCGTAGTAGACGCAGACCCACAGGCAAATGCATCCAGTGGCTTAGGAGTGGACATTAAAGAAGTTGACTGCTCCCTATATGAATGTATCATCGACCACGCAGATGTGCGCGACGCCATCTATACCACAGACATCAATGGTTTGGATATAATACCAAGCCATATAGATTTGGTAGGTGCTGAAATTGAGATGCTGAATTTAGAAAACCGAGAAAAGGTTTTGAAAAACCTACTTGACCCGATTAGTAATGAATATGACTACATCCTTATTGACTGTAGCCCTTCATTAGGTCTGATTACTGTAAACGCACTCACTGCAGCTAATTCTGTTGTTATTCCTGTTCAGTGTGAATATTTTGCACTTGAAGGTATCAGCAAACTTCTTAATACGATAAAGATTATTAAGAGCAAACTGAATCAGGACTTAGAGATTGAAGGATTTGTGCTCACTATGTATGACAGTCGTCTACGCCTTGCAAACCAGATATATGATGAGGTGAAACGCCACTTCCAGGAATTAGTATTTAAAACTGTTATTCAGCGTAACGTGAAACTCAGTGAAAGCCCTAGTCACGGACTTCCTGTAATTCTATACGATGCAGAATCTACAGGAGCTAAGAATCATCTGGCACTTGCAAAAGAAATAATAAACAAGAACTCATAAATTCTTTAATGATGATTGAATGAATATCGTCATCAATTAATAATACATCATAAGAAGAAATGGCTGTACATAAGAAATTCAACGCACTCGGAAGAGGACTTGACGCACTGATATCAACAGATGCTGTGCGCACTCAGGGTTCTTCTACCATCAATGAGATTGCTATAGACCAAATAGAAGCTAATCCTAATCAGCCTCGTCGTGAATTTGAAAACGAAGCATTACATGAATTGGCAGTAAGTATTAGAGAAATAGGTATTATTCAACCTATCACTCTAAGACAAATAACTGAGAACAAATTTCAGATTATTGCTGGTGAAAGAAGATGGAGAGCTTCTCAACTTGCAGGACTTAAAGCTATTCCAGCATACATTCGTACGATAAAAGACGAGAATGTTATGGAAATGGCACTCGTTGAGAATATCCAACGTGAAGACCTGAACGCTGTAGAAATTGCACTTGCATACGAGCATCTAATGGAAGGTAGCGGAATGACACAGGAAAAAGTTTCTGAACGTGTAGGAAAAAGCCGTACAGCAATAACCAACTATCTTAGATTATTAAAACTTCCTGCAGAAGTACAGATGGCTTTGCAGAAGAAGGAAATTGATATGGGACATGCACGAGCATTGCTTGCTATCGATAGTCCGTCATTACAAATAAAACTTTTCAAGGAAATACAGAAAAACGGATACTCGGTAAGAAAAGTTGAAGAACTTGTTCAGGCTTTAAAGAGTGGAGAAGATATTGAAAGCAGCAAGAAGAAAATCATTGCACGCAGTCAATTGCCAGAAGAGTTCAATGAACTGAAAACACGCCTTGCATCGTTTCTCAATACAAAAGTTCAAATGACTTGTTCGCCAAAAGGAAAAGGAAAAATTAGCATTCCTTTCGCTAATGAAGAAGAACTAGAACGGATCATGAACGTTTTCGACAAACTGAAAGATTAATATGTCTGTGAAGATAACTTCATTTATAATCATATCTGCTGCGATATTCGCCATGCCGTTCTCTGCTAAAGCACAGAATGTGAAAAATCGTATCGTTATTTCCGATACTACGAATATCAAAGCTACAGATGCACTTACTCACAAAGATAGTCTTACGCTAGTGGCTAACGACACAAAAAAGGTCAAAAAGCCAAAGCGTGACTGGGCTACATGGCGTCCTGAACCAAAGAGGGCATTATGGTTAGCTCTTGTATTGCCTGGAGCTGGACAGATTTACAACCGCAAATTTTGGAAACTACCTATCATTTATGGAGGAATAGTAGGATGCGTTTACGCTATGAAATGGAACAATCAGATGTATCATGACTATTCCCAGGCATATATGGACATAATGGATAATGACCCCAATACTGCCAGCTATAATCAGTTTATGCATCTCGGCGCAAAAATAACAAACGAAAACCTCGCTACATATCAAAATCTTTTCAAAAATCGAAAAGACCGCTTCCGTCGTTGGAGAGACATGAGCTTCTTTGTACTAGTAGGCGTCTATGCGCTTTCTGTAATTGACGCTTATGTTGACGCATCATTATCAGAATTTGATATATCAAACGATCTCAGTCTCAGCGTTGAGCCTGCTATCATAAATACAGACAACAACCGAAATCCTCTCACTTCAGGTGGTATAGGCGTGCACTGCAGCCTAAACTTCTAGAGTAAGTTGAGAAGAGAAAACATTATATATGACAAAAATTAAGTAATGAAGAAAATCTATTTATTCACCATCACCCTACTCTTTGCCGGAAACTGTGCAATACAGGCGCAAGTTGAAAAGGATGATAATAAAAAAGAAACGGAGATTACCGTTAAAGATGCACAAGGAAAGCAAGTAACCATAGACCTTCCAGAGGCCATGACACAAGAACTTGACAGTTTGATGCATCTATACAACACAAAAAATTATCTCAAACCTGATACAAACTGTAACATGCCGGATGTTAATCCTGTATATGATAAAGCCATTTACATGAAACGACTTAGCATGTTACCTACTGTAATAGAAATGCCATACAATGATGTTGTGCAAACATTCATTGATAGATACAGCGGTCATCTGCGCAATTCAGTAAGTTATATGTTGGGAGCTCAGAATTTCTACATGCCAATCTTTGAAGAGGCACTAGATACCTACGGTCTTCCACTCGAACTTAAATATCTTCCTGTAATAGAATCTGCACTTAATCCATGTGCTGTTTCTAGAGTTGGAGCAACAGGTCTGTGGCAGTTCATGATAAAGACTGCAAAGAAATACGGACTAACAGTAAACTCTCTTGTTGACGAGCGTCGCGACCCTATAAAATCTTCTTATGCAGCAGCACACTATCTCAGCGACTTATATAAATTATATGGCGATTGGAATCTTGTAATTGCAGCATATAATTGCGGTACAGATAAGATTAGCAAAGCTATGCATCGCTCAAAACAGACTGACTATTGGCAGATTTATCCTTATCTTCCTGACGAGACTAAGGGATATGTTCCTGCTTTCATCGCAGCAAACTATATTATGAACTACTATTGTGATCATAATATATGTCCAATGACTTCAGAACTTCCAGAGAAGACTGATACGATATTAGTAAATAAGGATATAAACTTTGAACAGATTTCACATGTTCTAGGTATAGATATAGAGCAGATTAGGACTTTGAACCCACAATATCGTCATGACTTGGTTAACGGAAGCTGGCGTCCATCTTCATTGAGATTACCAACATTGATGATTACAAAATTCATTGACAATGAAGATTCTATTTGCGCATACAAGCCTGCAGAAATGGCTAGCAAGCGTACAGAGGTAGAGGTTAACAATGAAGAGCCAGTAGTTACAAAGAGCCGTTCATACAGTCGACACAAAAGCTATTCCAGTTCAAGCAAATATACCAGAAAGAAGAAAAACAAGCGCAAACATACAAGCAAAAGCGTTACCATTGGTGACGGTGATACGCTTTCTGAAATCGCAGAAAAACATAATACAACAGTTTCTAAGTTGAAGAAACTAAATGGTATTGATGGAAGCAATATACGTGCTGGAAAGAAAATTAAAGTTAAGTAAATAAACTATACGAATATGGATGAGCATGATATGAAAGAGGCTGCACGTGAAGCTGCCGAAGACAAAATGATAACAGATGCTTTCCAGCATTTGCTTGATACCTATCTTGCATCTCGACACAGGAAGAAGGTTGACATAATCACGAAAGCCTTTAATTTCGCCAGACAAGCTCACAAAGGTGTGAGAAGATTATCTGGCGAGCCATATATCATGCACCCTATTGCCGTTGCTCTTATTGCATGCGAAGAAATGGGACTCGGCTCAACAAGTATATGTTCAGCACTTCTGCACGATGTCGTTGAAGACACAGACTATACTGTTGAGGACATAGAAAACATATTCGGAAACAAAATAGCGCAGATTGTAGACGGTCTGACTAAAATAAGTGGTGGTATTTTCGGTGATAAGGCTTCTGCACAAGCAGAGAATTTCAAGAAACTACTGCTCACAATGAGTGATGACATTCGCGTGATTCTCATCAAAATTTGTGACCGTCTCCACAATATGAGAACTCTTGTTTCACAACCAGCCAACAAGCAATATAAGATTGCAGGTGAGACCTTATATATATATGCACCGTTGGCTAATCGTTTGGGACTTAATAAGATAAAGACAGAGCTTGAGGATCTGAGTTTTAAATACGAGCATCCTGAAGAATACAAAACAATACAAGATAAACTGGCTTCTACACGCGAACAGCGTGACATGCTTTTTGCACAGTTCACAGATCCTATACGTGAGGCTCTTGACAAGATTGGACTACAATATCAAATCAAAGCTCGTGTAAAAAGTCCTTATTCCATTTGGAATAAGATGCAGAATAAGCATGTAACATTTGAAGAAATCTATGATATTCTTGCTGTAAGAATAATCTTTGAACCTAAAGTTCGTAAGGAAGAAATCAACGAATGTTTCAACATCTACGTTGCTATAAGCCGCATTTATAAGAGTCATCCAGACAGATTACGTGACTGGTTAAATCATCCAAAGGCTAACGGATATCAAGCACTCCATGTTACCCTTATGAGTAAACAGGGCAGATGGATTGAGGTGCAAATCCGTTCTGATCACATGGACGAAGTTGCAGAACAAGGCTTTGCTGCTCATTGGAAATATAAGGACGGTGCTGAATACACTGAGGACGAAGGAGAACTAAACAATTGGTTGGGAACTATCAAGGAGATTCTTGATGATCCACAGCCTGATGCAATGGACTTCCTTGACAGTATAAAGTTAAACCTATACGCTTCTGAGATATTTGTATTTACACCTAAAGGCGAGATTAAAACGATGCCAGCGGGATGTACGGCACTTGACTTTGCATTCCAGATACACACATTCCTCGGAAGTCATTGTATCGGAGCTAAGGTCAATCATAAACTTGTGCCTTTAAGTCATAAATTAAACAGTGGCGATCAAGTAGAAATACTCACAAGTAAGTCTCAGCATGTGCAGCCTTCATGGATAAACTTTGTGTCTACAGCAAAGGCAAGAGCGAAGATACAGGCTATTTTGCGTCGTGACAACCGTGAAATTCAGAAGAACGGAGAGAGCGTACTAAATGCATGGCTCACAAATAACAGTCTAGAACTCACATCTTCTGTACTGGATAAGCTATGCGATTACCATGACGTGCAGAAACCAGAAGATTTATTCCTTGCTCTTGGCGACAAGAAGATTATATTAGGAGAAAAAGATCTTGACGAGTTGCTTGGTAAGGTTAAGAAAGAATTAACTAATTCCGGATGGCGCAAATATGTACCATTCCTACACGGCAAGAAAGACGATAAGGGCAAAGATGAAGAAGATGAAATAAACAATCTGTTTATCGTTAACAAAGACTTCAAGAAAAAGAAGCCTGTAATCATTAGCGAAGAAACAATTAATATGTTTATATTCCCATCCTGTTGCCACCCTATACCAGGTGATGATATACTTGGATATATTGACAACAAGAACCATATCGAAATTCACAAGCGTGTATGTCCTGTGGCAAGCCGACTAAAATCTAGCTACGGCAATCGTATTCTTGATGCAAAATGGGATATGCATAAACAGATGTATTTTGATGCTACAATCGAAATAAGAGGTATTGACCGTAAAGGTATGCTTCAGGATGTAGCAGAAGTAATATCTTCACGCATGAACCTTAACATTCATAAGGTTACAATCAATAGTGACGAAGGCATCTTTGACGGTAGTATAGAGGTTAAAGTACATGACAGAGACGAAGTAAGAGACATTATGGAAAACCTAAAAGGTATAGACGATTTGCAGGAAGTAATGCAGATTATGTAAAACGCAAACAACGACCTTGTACCTTAAATAATAAGAACTGATATATAATACTAAACAAACAAAACTATGAAAAAAATAATGCTACTGTTTGCTGCTATCTTTATGGCTGCAAACATCAATGCCGCAAACAAGTATGACAACCCCGATACGCTTTTCGTAGCACGTGACGGGACAGCTGAGTTTCGTAACATATCAGAAGCCATTGAAGTTTGTCGTGCATTTATGGACTACCACAAGGTTATCTTCGTTAAGAAAGGCATCTACAAAGAAAAGTTAGTCATTCCATCATGGCTCAACAATATAGAGATTTGTGGAGAAGACCGTGACAAGACCATTATCACGTATGATGATCACGCAAACATAAAGATTCCTGAGACTGGCAAACCAATGGGTACGTTTCGCACATATACGTTGAAGATTGAAGGAAACGATATCAAACTAAAGAATATTACAATTGAAAACAATTCAGCAAGACTTGGACAAGCGGTATCACTTCACACGGAAGGTGATCGACTGACATTTGTGAATTGTAACTTCTTAGGACACCAAGATACGATATTTACAGGCATAGCTGGCACTCGTCTTTACTTTGCCGACTGCTATATTGAGGGGACAACAGACTTCATCTTTGGTCCTGCCACAGCTTGGTTTGAACACTGCACAATAAAGAGTAAAGCTGATAGTTATGTAACAGCAGCATCAACACCAGCTGAACAACCATTTGGTTACATATTCGATCATTGTAAACTGATAGCGCAAGACGATGTGAATAAGGTTTATCTAGGTCGTCCTTGGCGTCCATACGCATGTACACTATTTATGAACTGCGACTTAGGGAAACACATTCGACCAGAAGGATGGGAGAACTGGAAAAATCCAGAGAATGAAAAGACTGCACGTTATTCAGAATATAACAACAATGGTGCTGGAGCTAACAATTCAGGCAGAGTGAAATGGACACACCAACTTTCAAAGAAAGAAGCAGCTAATATTACATTAGAAAATGTATTCAAGCAATGCACAAACTGGATTCCAACAAAGGATAAGTAGTTTTTGTATAATACGATAAAAACGCAAGTAATACCGAAATCAAACATCTTATATTAATGTACGCGCACGTGCGCGCACCAATGATTTTTCAAGATACTCAATAAAAGAAATCAACGATATATTTAATTTCAGTGCAAACGCACAATATTGTTATGACCGGTTAGTATAAAGACGAATACAAAAGCACTATTTAGCAAATGTTTCCCCAAAAGAAACTTTTTTGAGGTTTTTCGACAAATAATTCGCGTTTATAAGCTATATATTAGCGATTTTATATATCTTTGTAAATATAATTAGTACTAANCNAAATAATTAATCACATGAAAAGAATTTTATTATTCCTATTTGTCGTGTTTTCACTTTCAACAGTTGCAAAACAAAAGATTAAGAATCCTGAAGTAGAATATACTCCTNCATGGATTGAAATTCAAGCTATTGAACAAACAAAAGATGCAACGATACTGCATTGCACCTTACACAATTTGCCTAATTATGGGGTTCGCATTGACGACAAAACGGTATTACAAGATGCACAATCAAGCAAAAGTTTCAAATTATTACGCACTGATAGTGTAAAGACGAATGAACTGATATTGATGCCTCAGTCTGGTAGCAAATCTTGTGTTCTATATTTTGAACCGTTAAGCAAGAATGTTAAACTATTCAATATGATAGAACCTGGTACACCGCCATATGAGCAGACTTATGGCATTCAGCTGAAATCAACAACTAAGAAGCAGTCAAATAAGACATTAATTGGCAATCAAGCTAAGACTGCAGATGATTATCTAAAATTGCCATCAAAGAACTCTGATTGGACATTTGATCCATCACGCTACAAGGATTTAGATTTCTGTAAATCGCAGTCTGCAACATTGAGAGTACACGTCGCCCATTTGCCAAACGTACTGAAAAAAGACTTCGGTGTTATGAGTGCAAAATTCGAGAATCAGTTCAATAGAAAAGAAAATGTAATACCAGGCGAACTTAATAAAGATAATAGTGTAGAATTTCAGATACCTCTTAATGCCCCTCAGTTTGTATCCATTATGCCTATTATGGAATATGTATATGTGCAAGGGGGAGATACACTTGACTTATACACTACAGCAGAATGTAACTCGTATAGACGAGTGCGCTATAAATATTTCTGCAGCAATAGTGAGTCGGCAATGATCAATACATTGATTCCTGTATTGATGAAAAAATTGATGAATAAGGAATATGATTATCATTTTATCGAAGGCGCTGTCAAACAAGGCAATGAAGGTGTAAAAAATGCGCTTAAAGATTTATCTGATAAGATTATTGAACTGATTGAAAGTGATAAGATGCACCAAATAATACGTAACACACCACTTTCCATATATGGCAAGGACCTTCTTATGACATGCACCTTGTGCCAATATCTCACAACGATGGAAGATATGATGATGTACTATAATGAAAATAGATACATCAAAATGACAAAAGCAGACGGTTCAATGGAGTGGAAACAGGATAGCACATTTATTCCACTTGACAATGAATCTATTTATCGTCCACTCCTAAAATATAAGTCATTGCTCTATGATAACCCATTGGTAATAAGCGAGAGCCAACAATGGATATTTCTAAACAGAACATTGTATGGACCTCTCTTCCGTGATATACGTATGAGATTACACCCTGAGCAATATGATCTTTCAAAGGATATAAAGAAACCTTCTGAGGAGTTTAATATGGAAGGTACTTTTATGAATGACCTCTTTTTATCTCAGACTGCAGCAAGTAGATATAAAGATTTGATCAATAATTATCAATTGGAGAAATGCGATAGTACACGCTTGTTAGCTGAAGAAATGAATAGTGCACGCTTATCAACTGAAGAAATGAAAACCACTAATGATTTAATAAAGATGCACTATCCTAAAGTTGCCTATTCTGTGATGGATGGTTATAGAAATATGGTTAAAATTACTGAAGGAAACAACACAAAAGACATAACAGAAACATGGACACCAGCACAAAAAGCTTTATGGGATAAACTAACATCTCAATATCATGGAAATTTAATGCTAATAGACTTCTGGGGAATATTTTGTGGACCATGTCGTCAGGGTATGTTGAATATGCGTAAATATGTAGAGGAGCTGAAAAATGAAAAGTTTAAGTTCCTTTATATCTGCAATGAGGGTGATACTCCACGCGACAAAGGAGAGAAATGGATGTCAGAGTCTAAGATCAATGGTGAACACATATATGTTACACCATCAGAATGGGAACTGCTACGAGCAATGTTCAACTTCACAGGCATACCACGCGCTGCTCTTATTGGTAGGGATGGGAAAATAATTCAGTATACATTTGATGCTTATTTTAATGCCGATAAGTTAAAAAATCTATTGAATAAGTTCTAATTTACAAGTCATTAGATGCAAAATCAATCATAGCTTGAAGATACTTGCAGAAATCAACCTTTACTCTCTTTGAAACTTTAGATTCATAGAAACTGAACTTTCATAAAGAGTAGAGGCTATGATTAGCCATTATTTTTTGACTAGCTCAATAATATAAATCAGCCTATATTATATTTTAGCAGAAATGCACAATATCTTCATGATCGTTTGATTTAAAAGCAAATACAGAAGCACTATTTATCAAATTATCTCCAGAAAGATCCATTTGCCGGTTTTTCGACAAATAATTCGCGTTTATAAGCTATATATTAGCAATTTTATATATCTTTGTAAATATAATTAGTACTAACCGAAATAATTAATCACATGAAAAGAATTTTATTATTCCTATTTGTCGTGTTTTCACTTTCAACAGTTGCAAAACAAAAGATTAAGAATCCTGAAGTAGAATATACTCCTGCATGGATTGAAATTCAAGCTATTGAACAAACAAAAGATGCAACAATACTGCATTGCACCTTACACAATTTGCCTAATAATTGGGTTAGCATTAGTGACAAGACGATATTACAAGATGTACAATCAAGCAAAAGTTTCAAACTATTACGCACTGATAGTGTAAAGACGAATGAACAGATATGGATGCCTCAGTCTGGTAGCAAGGCTTGTGTTCTATATTTTGAACCGTTAAGCAAGAGTGTTAAACTATTCAATATGATAGAACCTGGTACACCGCCAAATCAGCAAACCTATGGCATTCAGCTGAAATCAACAAATAATAAGCAAACAAAGAGCACGTTGATTGGTAATAGAGCTAAGACGGCAGATGATTATCTTAAATTGCCATCAAAGAACTCTGATTGGACATTTGATCCATCACGCTATAAGGATTTAGATTTCTGTAAATCGCAGTCTGCAACATTGAGAATACACATCGCCCATTTACCAAACGTACTGAGAAAAGACTTCAGTGTTATGAGTGCAAAATTCCAGAATCCATTCAATAGAAAAGAAGATATAATACTAGGCGAACTTAATAAAGATAATTGTGTGCGAATTCAGATACCTCTTAATGCCCCTCAGTTTGTATTCGTTATGCCTATTATGGAAAATGTATATGTGCAAGGAGGAGATACACTTGACTTATATATTACAGCAGAACGCAGCTCATATGGAGAGGTACGCTATAAATCTATCAGTGGCAATAGTGAATCGGCCATGATTAATACTTTGATTCCTGTATTGATGAAACAATTGATGGATAAGGAATATGATTATCAATTCATCGATGGTACTATCAAACAAGGGAATGAAAGCGTGAAAAAGGCGCTTAAAGATTTAGCTGATAAGACTATTGAATTGATTGAAAGTGATAAGATGCAGCAAATAATACGTAACACACCACTTTCTATATATGGCAAGGACCTTCTTATGACATGCACCTTGTGCCAATATCTCACTACGATGGAAGATTTGATGATGTACTATGATGATCATAGATACATCGTGAAGACAAAAGCAGACGGTTCAATAGAGCAGAAACTGGATAGCACATTTATTCCACTCGACTATGAATCTATTTATCGTCCACTCTTAAAATATAAGTCGTTACTCTATGACAATCCATTAATAGTCAGTGAGAGCCAACAATGGGTATTTCTAAACAGAACATTGCATGGGCCTCTCTTCGTTGAAATAGGGATGAGATTCCACCCTGAGCAATATTATCTTTCAAAGGATACAAAGAAACCTTCTGAGGAGTTTAATATGGAAGGTACTTTTATGAATGACGTCTATATATCTCAGAAAGCAGCAAGTAGATATCACTATTTGCTCAATGATTATAAATTGGGTAGATGCGATAGTACACGCTTATTATCTGAAGAAATGAATACCACTAATGATTTAATGAAGATTCACTATCCTAAAGTTGCCTATTCTGTGATGGATGGTTATAGAAATGTAGTTAAAACTACTGAAGGAAACAACACAAAAGACATAACAGAAACATGGACACCTGCACAAAAAGCTTTATGGGATAAACTAACATCTCAATATCATGGAAATTTAATGCTAATAGACTTCTGGGGAATGTTATGCGGACCATGCCGTCAGGGTATGTTGAATATGCGTAAATATGTAGAGGAGCTGAAAAATGAAAAAATCAAGTTCCTATATGTATGCGACCAAACATATTCTCCACGCGACAAAGCAGAGAAATGGATGTCTGAGTCTAAGATCAATGGTGAACACATATATGTAACACAATCAGAATGGACACTGCTACAAGCTATGTTTAACTTCACAGCCATACCACGCACTGCTCTTATTGGTAGGGATGGGAAAATAATACAGTATACATTTGATGATTATTTAAATATCGGTAATTTGAAAGAAATATTGAATAAGTTTTAATTTACAAGTCATTAGATGCAAAATCAATCATAGCTTGAAGATACTTGCAGAAATCAGCCTTTACTCTCTTTGAAACTTTAGATTCATAGAAACTGAACTTTCATAAAGAGTAGAGGCTATGATTAGCCATTATTTTTTAACTAGCTCAATAATATAAATCAGCCTATATTATATTTTTGCAGAAATGCACAATATCTTCATGATCGTTTGATTTAAAGGCGAATACAAAAGCACTATTTAGCAAATGTTTCCCCAAAAGAAACTTTTTTGAGGTTTTTCGACAAATAATTCGCGTTTATAAGCTATATATTAGCGATTTTATATATCTTTGTAAATATAATTAGTACTAAACCAAATAATTAATCACATGAAAAGAATTTTATTATTCCTATTTGTCGTGTTTTCACTTTCAACAGTTGCAAAACAAAAGATTAAGAATCCTGAAGTAGAATATACTCCTGCATGGATTGAAATTCAAGCTATTGAACAAACAAAAGATGCAACAATACTGCATTGCACCTTACACAATTTGCCTAATTATGGAGTTCGCATTAACGCCAAAACCGTATTGCAAGATGCACAATCAAATAAAAGTTTCAAACTATTACGCATTGATAGTGTAAAGACGAATGAACTGATATTGATGCCTCAGTCTGGTAGCAAATCTTGTGTTCTATATTTTGAACCGTTAAGCAAGAGTGTTAAACTATTCAATATGATAGAACCTGGCACACCGCCATATGAGCAGACTTATGGCATTCAGCTGAAATCAACAACTAAGAAGCAGTCAAATAAGACATTAATTGGCAATCAAGCTAAAACTGCAGATGATTATCTTAAATTGCCATCAAAGAACTCTGATTGGACATTTGATCCATCACGCTACAAGGATTTAGATTTCTGTAAATCGCAGTCTGCAACATTGAGAATACACATCGCCCATTTGCCAAACGTACTGAGAAAAGACTTCGGTGTTATGAGTGCAAAATTCCAGAATGAATTCAATACAAAAGAAAATGTAATACCAGGAGAACTTAATAAAGATAATAGTGTAGAATTTCAGATACCTCTTAATGCTCCTCAGTTTGTATTAATTATGCCTATTATGGAATATGTATATGTGCAAGGGGGAGATACACTTGACTTATACACTACAGCAGAACGTAGCTCGAATCAACAGGTGCGCTATAAATCTTTCTGCAGCAATAGTGAGTCGGCAATGATTAATACATTGATTCCTGTATTGATGAAAAAATTGATTAATAAGGAATATGATTATCATTTTATCGAAGGCGCTGTCAAACAAGGAAAAGGAGGTGTGGAAAAAGCACTTAAAGATTTATCTGATAAGACTATTGAACTGATTGAAAGTGATAAGATGCACCAAATAATACGTGACACACCACTTTCCATATATGGCAAGGACCTTCTTATGACATCCACCTTGTGCCAATATCTCACAACGATGGAAAATATGATGATGAACTATGATGGAAATAGATACATCGTGAAGACAAAAGCAGACGGTTCAACGGAGGGGAAACAGGATAGCACATTTATTCCACTCGACTATGAATCTATTTATCGTCCACTCTTAAAATATAAGTCGTTACTCTATGATAACCCATTGGTAATCAGCGAGAGTCAGCAATGGACATTTCTAAACAGAACATTGTGTGGACCTCTCTTCATTGAAATAGGTATAAGATTTCACCCTGAGCAATATAATCTTTCAAAGGATATAAAGAAACCTTCTGAGGAGTTTAATATGAAAGGTACTTTTATGAATGACCTCTTTATATCTCAGACAGCAGCAAATAGATATGAATATTGGATCAATAATTATGAATTGGAGAAATGCAATAGTACACTCTTGTTAGCTGAAGAAATAAATAGTGCACGCGTATCAACTGAAGAAATGAATACTACTAATGGTTTAATAGAGATGCACTATCCTAAAGTTGCCTATTCTGTGATGGATGGTTATAGAAATATGGTTAAAACTACTGAAGGAAACAACACAAAAGACATAACAGAAACATGGACACCAGCACAAAAAGCTTTATGGGATAAACTAACATCTCAATATCATGGAAATTTAATGCTAATAGACTTCTGGGGAATGTCTTGTGGAGGATGCCGTCAGGTTATGTTGAATTATCGTAAATATGTAGAAGAGCTGAAAAATGAAAAATTTAAGTTCCTTTTTATCTGCAATGAGGGTGATACTCCACGCGACAAAGCAGAGAAATGGATGTCTGAGTCTAAGCTCAATGGTGAACACATATATGTTACACCATCAGAATGGGCACTGCTACAAGCAATGTTCAACTTCACAGTCATACCACGCGCTGCTCTTATTGGTAGGGATGGGAAAATAATTCAGTATACATTTGATGCTTATTTTAATGCCGATAAGTTAAAAGATCTATTGAATAAGTTCTAATTTACAAGTCATTAGATATTAAATCAACCATCTCTTGAAGATGGTTTCAGAAATCAGCCTTCACTCTCTCTGAAACGTTAGCTCCTACAGAATAGCATGGAACAGAACTTTCATAAAGAGTGAAGGCTTTGATTTGCCATTACTTTTCATTTAAAGTAAGATGTGATTGACTATGATTTATTTCTATTTTGCTGAAATAGAATTTCTGAAGCACAAATATGCGATGATTCTAATTCCGCTAAAACATAATATAGAATCGTCTTCCAGGGTATAAATAGAAAAAAAGTAAATATATCTATGATTACTCTCAACCATAAAAAACAACTTTTTTGGGTTGATGAGTATCAATAAATTTCATTATTATTGCAAACCGTCAAGTTGCTGTTTTAATTCCTTCAACTGAGTTCTTACAGACAATAGCGTATCAAGCACATCAGCAGTCTTGTCTACTCCATCTCTGTTGGCACTCAACATCTTGCGTGCAGCAGCAAGTTTAAAGCCACGCACCTTCACAAGATTATAGATAACCCTAAGCTGTTCAATATCCTTCTCGGTATATTGACGAATCTTTGTACCGTTCTGAGTCTTAGGACGTAACTGCGGAAACTCACTTTCCCAATATCTCAAAGTACTCTCATTGATATCAAACATTGCTGCGACCTCTTTGATTGAGTAATACAACTTAATGTTTTTATTTGGATTCAAAGCCATATTTGCATACTTTTTTATTAAACAATGATTAATTTATTTGCAAAGTTAGCAAATTTATGCCAACTCCTCTCAACATCTCTAAACTTTTTTGTACCTTTGCGGATGATTTTTTATAAAGAATTAATTAAAATAACATATTTAAGATGATGACAGCAAACGAAGTCCGTGAGTCATATAAGAAATTCTTTGAGGCTAAGGGACATAAAATCGTAGCATCAGCCCCTATGGTCATTAAGGATGACCCAACACTGATGTTCACCAATGCCGGCATGAACCAGTGGAAAGACATTATTCTCGGAACAAAAGATCCAGGAATGGATGTGCGTCGTGTTGATTCTCAGAAATGCCTGCGTGTAAGCGGAAAACATAATGACCTAGAAGAAGTTGGCCATGATACATACCATCACACAATGTTTGAGATGCTTGGCAACTGGAGTTTCGGAGATTATTTCAAAGAAGGCGCCATTGACTATGCATGGGAATATCTCGTTGACGTTCTACATCTTAATCCAGAAGACCTTTATGTAACTGTTTTTGAAGGTTCAAAAGAAGAAGGACTAAGTCGTGATGACGAAGCTGCAAGCTATTGGGCTAAGCATGTTCCTGCTGATCACATCATCAACGGAAACAAACATGATAACTTCTGGGAAATGGGCGATACAGGTCCTTGTGGTCCTTGCTCTGAGATTCACGTGGATTCACGTACTCCAGAAGAAAGAGCAAAGATTGCAGGTCGTGACCTTGTAAACCAAGACGACCCACAAGTTATTGAAATATGGAATATCGTTTTCATGCAGTATAACAGGAAGGCTGACGGAAGTCTTGAACCATTGCCAATGCATGTTATCGATACAGGTATGGGATTTGAACGCCTTGTACGTATGCTTCAGGGTAAGCACAGTAACTATGATACTGATATATTCCAGCCAATCATCAAAGAAATACAAAACCTTAGCGGAAAGAAATACGGATTTACCACACCTACTGGTGAGAATGGAGAAGGAAAAGACGAGCAAGAGAAGATTGATATTGCAATGCGTGTCGTTGCTGACCACCTTCGTGCTGTTGCTTTCTCAATTGCTGATGGTCAGTTGCCTAGCAACGCCAAAGCTGGTTACGTGATACGCAGAATATTGCGCCGTGCAGTACGCTACTCATATACATTCCTAGACCAGAAGAGTGCATTCCTTTATAAACTCCTTGCTGTATTGGTACAGGAAATGGGACATGCTTTCCCAGAGATAGCTGCTCAACAGGAACTTATCACACGCGTTATTAAGGAAGAAGAAGATTCATTCCTTAGAACTCTTGAGAAGGGTATCAACCTTCTTAATGGTGATATGGACGAACTTAAAGCACATGGACAGAAAGAACTTGATGGTACAAGTGCTTTCCGCCTATTCGATACTTACGGTTTCCCTCTTGACCTAACTGAACTTATCTGCCGTGAAAACGGATATACAGTTGACGAGAAGGGCTTCAACGAGGAAATGGCAAAGCAGAAAGCACGCGCACGCAATGCTGCTGTCGTAGAAAGCGGAGACTGGCAAATCATCAAGGATGGTGAACAGAATTTCGTTGGATATGACTATACAGAATATGAATGTAAAATATTGCGCTACCGCAAAGTAACTCAAAAGAAAAATACATTCTATGAGCTTGTACTTGACAATACTCCTTTCTATGGTGAAATGGGTGGTCAAGTTGGTGATCAGGGTTCTTTGGTTAGCGAAAACGAAACAATTGAAATCATTGATACTAAACGCGAGAACAACCAAAGCATTCATATCGTAAAAGAACTGCCTAAGGATATCAACGCTGACTTCATGGCTTGTGTAGATATTGACAAGCGTGACGGAAGCGCTGCTAACCACACAGCAACCCACTTGCTTGACTATGCTTTAAAGCAGGTTCTTGGAGACCACGTAGAACAGAAGGGTTCTTATGTTGATGCAACTACATTGCGCTTTGACTTCTCTCATTTCCAGAAAGTCACTGACGAGGAACTGCGTAAGGTAGAAATGCTAGTAAACAGCATGATACGTCAGGACTTACAGCTTGACGAGCATCGTGAAACTCCAATAGAGGAAGCTAAAGAACTTGGTGCAATTGCATTGTTCGGCGAGAAATACGGAGACAAAGTACGTGTAGTACGTTTCGGTCCTAGCTGCGAATTCTGTGGTGGTATCCACGCACAGAGTACAGGTCGTATTGGTTTCTTCAAGATTATCAGCGAAAGCAGTGTAGCATCAGGCATACGCCGTATTGAGGCACTTACAGGCAAAGCCTGCGAAGATTCAATATATGCTATCCAAGATACTATGACATCTCTCAAATCAATGTTCAACAATGCCAAAGACCTCACAGCAACACTGAAGAAGTTTATTGACGAGCATGATGACATGAGAAAGGAAATAGAGAAGTTCCAAGCTCAGGCAGTTGAGCGCATAAAGGTTGAACTTATCAACAAAGCAAGAGAAGTTAATGGTGTGAAGGTTATTAATGCAGTATTGCCACTAGAGCCTGCAGCAGCCAAAGACCTTGTCTTCAAACTTCGTGAAGCAATTCCTGAGAATCTTGTTGCCGTTATCGGTAGCACATCAAATAATAAGCCATTGCTTACCGTAATGTTTAGTGATGATATGGTTAACGACCACGCACTTAACGCCGGTAAGATTATCCGCGAAGCAGCAAAGCTGATTCAAGGTGGTGGTGGTGGTCAGCCTCACTATGCTCAGGCTGGCGGAAAGAACCTTGACGGCATTAATGCTGCCGTAGACAAGGTTATTGAATTAGCAAATCTGTAGATCAGATTTATATAAATCTCACAAAATCAACAAAGCCCCACGTCGTGAGATGTGGGGCTTTTATTTATCTATTATCGTAACATATCTACAACTAAAGTTGAAGATATCAATCATAAGATTCATTGATTTCTAATATATCTATATTGTTTTATATATCAAAAAATCGTTTCTACGACATAAAGTTTCTGTTTCTACGATATAAAGTTTGCATTCCTACGACATAAAGTTTCCGTTTCTACGATATAAAGTTTGCGTTTCTATATAGAAATGGAAATACTATTTGACGTTTGCCCGACACTATCTTTTAACAAAAAGACAATCTAACTTGCTGAATATCAAATGATAGACATCTAGACGCTTGTTAATTTACAAAACCTATGTATAGTTTTAAACATTAATGAGTATAAACCTAATACATATAGGGGCTATTGAGCAATCGCATTTATATTGATTCAAAAGATTTTCGAAATACAAGATACACGATATTAAACTAAAACCTCTTGCATTTCAGAAGTCTTTTCTTCATATACATCCAATGTAACACGACGTCCTCTTAACGCACGCACAAGCGGATAATGAATAAAATACTTATCAGTGCTAGTATACCAAGCAAACCTTGAAATACGTTTCACATTTCTTGCCATACTATCCACCTTCTTTGCGTATTTGGGATTAACAACGGTAAGCAAACGTTCGCCTGTCTGCAACTCCAAAGCCATCACTAGAAAAGGCTTTACTATCTTTTCATCGGCAATCTTTACATTACGTATGGAAATCATTACATTGATATCCCAACCATACTTTTTATTCATTGCATCTGCCATACCTCTGAACACTACTCCATGTGGCGCAGTATCTTTCAATCCTGTATAAGTAATGCTATAATGAATCATTTCATGTAAAAGCACATTCTGAAACTGGCGTTCCGTCATATCATAATAATTACTTATACGTATGGCGAAATCATATACTTTAGTACGCCCAAATCTTGTAACATGTTTACAAGACATGCTACCAAGACGAGTTTTTGATTTTGATAATGCTAAATCGGGAAGAGGTAGTTTGCCGCCAAAATAATCTTTATTGAAAACGGCAAACCACTTCTCTATCCATTCTATGCTTACTTGCATAACTCTTTAATAAGATAATTAGAAACAATGGCATCCGCACGATAGATGTTCTGTGAGAAACCATGATCAAAACCATCAAGAATCTGCAATTCACTATTCTTCCATATCTGATGATAACGCTCTCCGTAAGTATAAGGCACAACTCTATCACCTGTTCCATGTACTATCAAAGCAGGTCCGTCATACTTTGCAGCAGTCTCATATATAGGTAAAGAGAAAGCAGTACGGATATAGTCACCGCCCAACTTCTTTCCACCAAACATATCTACAGCTTCTGGAGGATCAAGTGGATCAAAAGACTTTCCGAAAACATTTCCCTTTATTGCATCTTCACGCAATACAGCTGCTGGAGCCATCAAGACGACAGCCTTAAGCTTGTCGCTTCCCAATTCTCCTGCAAGCATACTTGCTACTACTCCACCCTGTGAATGTCCTGAAACGGCAACGCTATTAACATAAGGCAAAGCAGCTACATAGTCATAAACTTTCTTTGCGTCTTCAATTTCATTTAGAACGGTCATCTTTTGGAAATCGCCTTCACTCTCTCCATGTCCGTTAAAGTCAAATCTGATAGAAGCAATGCCATGTTTCTGCAATGAGTCAGCAATAAGTTCATTAAGCTGTCCACCCTTATTACCCATGAATCCATGAAGAATCATTACCATAGGGCAACGCTGACCAGCAACAAGTACTGGCTTCTGAATAATTGCAGCAAGCTTTCCCATTGATCCGTTTATAGTCAATTTCTCTGTTGTTCCAGGAATAACCTTCTTCACAGCAGTTAGCTCTGTAAGAGTCTTCTCAACCTTGTCTGATAATACAGAACCAAGAATCACGTTTCCATCCTTACCAATGATATACATTGAAGGAATCCAGTTAACTCCATAAGCCTTTGAGACCTCTGTATCGTGCCATTTCTTCAGTTCACTTACATTGGTATATGTCATACCATATTTTGTCATGAGCTTTGTCCATGCAGCCTTGTCGGTATCAAAAGAAACACCAACAAACTCCACGCCCTTGTTTTTGAACTCATCATTCATTCTGATTACGTTAGGCAGATCCTTTCTGCAATCAGGACACCAACTAGCCCAAAAATCAACAACTACATACTTACCTTTCAAACTGCTTAATTTGAAAGTCTTTCCTTCAGCTGTTTTCAACTTAAAGTCGGGAGCTTTTGTTCCTGGCTTCAACAATGCTGTTGCATACTTAGTGTCAGCATCAGGCATGCCAAATTGTGCTTTGACAGATGTTGCGCATAGCACCAAAAGGACAGCAATGCTTAATTTTTTAAATGTCATTTTCATATATAAATAAATTATTATAGCCTCTGTAATAATAGTTCTACAAAGATACTAATAAATTCGTTAGTATATTAAAAAAGTGCAACACCTTTAGACTTTATTAAAAATAAAAGTATACCTTTGTTGATAAAGTAGTGAGATTATAAGCAATATGATATCTTAATAATGAAAATTATAGTAATCACGACTCCTAATTTCATAAAAGGTGAAGAATCTGTTATTCCTCATCTACTGCAATTGGGTGTAGACTTAGTACACATTCGCAAGCCTAGTGCAACGCGTGAACAACTTGCGCTACTATTGGATAGTTTACCTAAATGGTGCTACGACAGATTAGTTGTACACGATTGTCTTGCACTAGCAAATGAATATCATTTACGAGGCATTCATCTGAATAGGCGAAACCATGTTATTCCCGACAACTTCAAAGGAAGCGTATCTATGTCTTGCCATAGTCTGGAAGAAGTTGACATAAAGAAAGATATGGCAGACTATGTATTCCTAAGTCCGATATTCAACAGCATTTCAAAAAGTGGTTACAATTCAGCTTTCAGCAAGGAAGAATTGCACAACGCCATGAAACAAGGAACAATAGATAATAAGGTCATTGCATTAGGAGGTGTATCAGCTGCAAATATAGATACTGTGAAAGACTTAGGATTTGGAGGAGCCGCTCTACTAGGTGATATCTGGGACAGAACTGAATCATCTGATTTCGATGAATACATAAAATCATTGATAGAAAGATAAAGAAAGGAATCGAAAACAGAAGTACAAAAGGCAACTTTATATAAGGTTATGGATAAACGACCTTTGCTGAAAAAAAAGATATAAGGACTACCATCCGGAATTACTTTACATAAAACAGAATTGAAGTACAAGCAACTGCTCGTTTTGTAAATAAAGAAAACAAAACAGCAAAAGCCTGCACTCCAATTAAAATATTTATAATATATCACTTAACATTTTGAAGATTTACTTATTCTTCAAGATGCTGTCAACTTGTGTTTTAAGATCTGTCTCATTCAGCGCTACAGCCCTAACAACACCACTAGGATCTATTAAGAATGTAGTCGGTATCCATCTAATACCAAAAGGAGGTGCACTATGACTCCATCCTTTTACGTCACTCACATTAACCCAGGAGAGCGAATACTTGCGCAAAGCATTTCTCCATGCCTCTGCTGTACGGTCTAGTGAATATCCATAGATAACGAGTTCTGGATACTCTTTAGCAATAGCCTTTACAGTTGGTATCTCTCTGCGGCAATCACCACACCAAGAAGCCCAAAAGTCTAGCAAGACCCAGTGACCACGATAATCAGAAAGTTTATATTCAACCCCCAATGTATCCTTAGAAATCACTTCGGGAGCTATGTCACCGACAACGATGCTATCGGTGAACTGCTTAGTTTGAGCATTTACGGCAAAAGAAAATGCTATTGCCCAAACAAAAATTATCAATCTATTCATACGCTATTCTGTATTTTATCTGTTTTTATTTTCCACATCAAACCACAAACGGGTTGTCAGTTCATCGGGACCCTGATGAGCTACAGCAGCCTTATAGTTGCTACCATTGAGACTTTGCTCTGTAACAGGGTAAAAGAAACGACGGGGAAGCTGTCCTTTGTCGAGAACAGAAGAAGGACCTGCCTTTAGTTTAGGATACCCCAAACGACGCCAATCTGTGAATGCATCAGAAGCTTGTCCATAATAACCTATCCATTTCTGCCATCCTATCAGTTCAGCCCAATGACTAGCATCATAGGCTACAGAAGGCTGAGCAAGATATTTATCGGCATTGGCTCCTACACCAAACTGCTGAAGAGACGCCGTGATACCTTTATTATAGAAGTCTTGCGCATCGGCATTAATGATACCTCTTGCAGCAGCCTCAGCAAAGATAAAGTTGATCTCTGAATAGGTAAAGAACACTGCTGGGGCATTATCTTTAAGAAAATAAGTACCAGGGCGAGAGAGTTTATTGAAACCCTGACTATTAGCCTGATCAGCAGAAAGTCCGTTTGCAGCTCCTTGATAAGTAGTCACAGTCGTATCAGAAGGAAGTTGAGCATATATTGGCAGACGAGGATCATTATAATCTTTAAGCTTGTCAATAAGCGTCTTTGATACGCGCTGATCATCACGTGTACTGAATGCACTTGCCCAAGGATTCCACTGAGGAGAAGAGGTGAACACAAAGTCTGCATTATCACTATTTGATGATATTAATTCTGAACGATTTGCATAAAGTTGCGAGATAATGCCAGACGATAATTCCTGGTCACGATCGGCTATCTCAAGCGCTATTCGCAGGCGAAGTGACTGTGCAAAACGTTTCCACGAAGTGATGTCACCTTTGTAGATAAGATCACCACTAACGCTTCCGTTTGTCGCTTTCAGACTATCAGTAGCCGTTTCAAGTTCACCGAGCAATCCCTTTAACACATCTTCCTGATTATCGTAAGCAGGAGTAACACTTTTAGCATATTGCGTATAAGGGATATCACCAAACAGATTAGTCAACTGTAAAAAAGTCCATGATCGCCATATCTTTGCCACAGCACGATAGTTCGCATTTCCTAAATTACTATTCTCTACAGCATTAAGGTCTGCAATAATAGTTGCATATCCGTCATCCCACACACTAGAAAAAGAACTAGTGGTGACATTATAGCAGTCTGGTTCGGTATATTGAATCTTTGCCCAATGCTGATCCCAAAGCAAAGCAGCATTGTAGTTAAGATCATTACCCATAAACCATTGAGCAGCATGATACTGCGCAGCAGAAAGCAGATAAGCAGGCTGAGGATTTTCAGTCGCATTAGGATTCTTGTTGATTTCTGCAAGTTTGTCATCGCAAGAAGTGAAAGCAAAAACTATCACCGGAAGCAATAAATATCTATATATGGTCTTGATTTTCATTTTCTTATCTTTTAAAATAATTATAAAATGTTCTAGAATTTAATCTTAAGGTTTAATCCTATCTGACGCGTTGTAGGTAGTGATAGACTCTCATATCCTTGTGCATTACCTGTTCCACGAGCAAGTTCTGGATCTACATTAGGAACATCCTTATATATAATCCATAGGTTGCGTGCTGTTAACGAGAGAGCTAAATCCTGAAGTTTAAGACGACGTACGAAAGCTTTCGGGAAAGAGTAAGAGACTACTACTTCACGGAGCTTTACATAATCTGCATTCCAAACATTAGCCTCATCAATACTATAGATACGATGATAATACTGTTCTGCTGATGCAAGTGTGCTATTTTTTTCTCCATTAGCCTTTACGCCGTCAAAGAGTATTCCATCCTGATAAACACGAGTTTTGCTTCCACTGACATTGGCATAGTATTGACCTGTAGAACTCGTGGTATAGTCGGGTGCAGAAATTTGAACATTGTTACCAGAAGCATCCTTGTAATACCAATGTCCTCCATGCTCTGCATCACGACCAGGAAGCGTACTAGCTAGTACTCCTGTGTAACGTCCTGTACTATTTGTGTTAGAATAAATCTGTCCACCAATACTTGCATCAATGAGGACACTCAAACTCCAATTTTTATAAGTGAAAGTATTATTGATACCACCCTCCCAGTCGGGCTGAAACTTACCGAGATTGGCTGATGTAGATGAAACCTTTGGTAATCCATTGTCATCTACAACAATCTTTCCAGCAGCATCACGAACATAGGTAGTTCCGAATAGTGTACCATAGTCGCCACCAACAGGTGCGATAACCTGAATACCAGGATTACCAATCTGATAGCTTGAGATGAGACCTTCTGGATCTAATTTGATAACCTTACTTTTGTTTGTTCCATAGTTAACATCAACATCCCAACGGAATTTTCCAGCGATGACTGGAGTTCCACCAACGAAAAGTTCAAAACCTCTGTTGCGAATGTGTCCAGCATTTCTAACCTGAGATGTATAACCACTAGCTGCTGTTGTAGCAAGGCGGAGTATCTGGTCACGAGAATCTGTCTGATATAACGCAGCATCGAAATGTAGTCTATTGCTGAAAAAAGCTCCTTCAAGACCTACTTCATAAGAACTGGTACGCTCTGGCTTCAGATTAGGGTTTAATCCTTGTTTACTTGATGTTTGCAAAGGATTTCCACTAAATGCTGCCTCAGAAGTATAGACTGTTGCTAACTGATAAGGATCAGCATCACTACCAACCTGAGACCAACCACCACGCAGTTTAAGATAGTTTACATTGTTACTATTAAAGCCTAGGGCCTGATCAAGAACAACGCTCGCTGTAACTGATGGATAGAAATATGAGTTATTGGCTGTAGGAAGTGTTGATGACCAATCATTACGTCCTGTAACTGTCAAGAAAGCCCAACTACGATAGTTGGCAGATGCAGAACCGTAAACACTATACTGACGCAGTTTGTAGAAGTAATTTGAGCTGACAAGTGGGTCACGTGAATTACTTAGCGTATATAGGTCGGCAACAGCCAAACGAGGAGCCTGCTGATAATTGTTTTCATATTGCTTGTTACGCACATTGAATCCAGCTAAGAAATCAAGTGAAAAATCATCATTAAGTTTCTTTGTATAGGTTGCAATAGCCTCACTGTTTTGTTCCTTCACTGTATAGGCATCCTCTGAGTAACTGCCAAAAGGAGTTCCACTTGTTCCCCAACGTATCTGAGACTTTCTGCGATCCTGATACCAGTCTGTACTCGTCTTAAGGCGGAGGTCAAGTCCATTAGCAATATGGAATGCTACGTGGAGATCGCCAATAAGACGATGACGCTCTTGCTGCTGAGTGTTATAAGTGGTTGTCCAATAAGGATTGCTATAATAGCTGGAATTCCAGTTGCGCGAATAATCTGCTTTCAAAGAGTTCATGTCTACCTGTCTTCCACTCCAAAGAAACTGAAGCATCGTCATGTTGTTACGACCAGACTGTCCTGGAATACTAGGAGCTGTATATACAATATAATTAGCTGTGGCTCCTACCGTTATAGACTTAGTTAGATTATAATCTGTGTTGAGGGTTATATTAGACTTATGAGTCTCTGAACCGGGCACAATACTCTGTTCTTTTTCAAAGTCGTAGCCCACACGAAACTGATAGTTGTCATCTGATTTTTGTATAGAGATGCCATTGTTTGTACTAAAACCTGTTCTAAAGAAATCTCTAACATTGTTAGGATGCGACACCCATGGAGTAGCAATACGATTGCCTGATGCATCAAGAGGACTGTCAAACTGTGGAATGAGAAGACCTGTGTTCATCTTCGGTCCCCAACTCTCGTCAACACCATCATTCACACCGCCTCCTTTACCATCAACGTAACTGAACTGTCCGTCAGCACCCTGTCCAAATACATTCTGATAAGTAGGGAGCGTTGCAGCAAAAGACAATTTGTTAGAACTAGTAAAAGTGACACCCAATCCCTTCTGTGATTTCCCCGTTTTTGTAGTAATGATAATAGCACCATGAGCTGCACGAGAACCATAAAGAGCCGATGCATTAGGACCTTTAAGCACTGTTATATTATCAATATCCTCAGGATTAAGATCGGCTATAGCATTTTTAAAGTCACGACCTACATTCTGAGAATTGAGTTGAGAATTATCTACAGGGATTCCATCAACAACAAATAAAGGTTGATTCTCTCCTGCTATTGATGTCTCACCACGTATAACAATACGGCTAGATCCAAGGTCACCCTGAGAGCCTGTGATACGAAGACCAGCTACCTTTCCACTGAGATTGTTAAGAAAATTATTGTCCTGTGCTCTAGTAAGGTCGGCTGCAGAAATATTCTGTGCACTGTAACCAATAGCTTTCTTGGCTTTTGATATACCAAGAGCTGTCACAACAACCTCATCAAGTCCACGAAAGTCTTCTGTTAGATGAATGTCTAGATTACTATTGCTAACCTTGGAAACATTAATCTCTTCTTTTTTATAGCCAATATAACTTATAACAAGCGTTGAAGGGAAGTTATTTACATTGATAGAGAACTTACCATCTTCATCGCTTACGGCGACAGCTTTGCCGTCAGACGTTGTTCTAAGACTAATAGATGCGCCAATAATCGGTTCACCTGTATTCTTATCTGTTACTGTGCCATGTAGTGTTTGAGCCAAAGCATGACCAGCTAACACAAAGAGTACAAGTAGGGTTAGAGCGTATCTTCGTGATACACACAAATTTATATTTATCTTCATAATTTCTATACAATTAAAATTACATCGGGAGCCAACATAATGACTAGTAAATCGTTCCCAACTATATTTGGAATTTTGTTAATTCAATAAGTAAATGGTGATCCATCAACATAGATTCTTACAATCTGATCTGTTATGGGTGATACAATAGCTAATAATCTGAAAACCTCTTTTTACTACATTACTTATTATTCTCATTTTGTCCCTTATATATATAGTATACAATATTTAAAAACTTTCAAACGTGTAGACGGACAAAATCTTTTTTGTGTCAGTCTCTTATTTAATAGAAATCGTGCAACATCGGTTGCACATTCGAATCATGTTATTTGTATTCATAATTTTAATTTTCAATTACAATAAATTTATTAATTTTCACAGTTGCAAAGTTAGGACGTTTTTCCTTTGTAAACAATACCTTCCGTGTGGTATATTAATAACACAAATACGTCATACCTATCTACCATATAAATGGTATACAGAGAAATTGCAACAAAGAAATTGTATTTAAAGCAAAATATTGTAACTTTGCCATCAGTAGTCCAAATAAGATATTTTGATCGTGATTTCAACGAACACAATAAAAGCAAAAATAGAAAGATGGAAAAAGAACTTGAAGATAGAGTACAAAAGGCGATAGATAACTTTATGCAAGGTTACGGATGCTGCCAAAGTGTTGTAGTTGCCTTTGCAGATATATATGGTCTTGACGATATCACAGCAAAGAAGATCTCTGCTGGATTTGGAGGAGGTGTAGGAAGATTGAGAATGATGTGCGGTGCAGTATCGGGAATGGTTATTCTTGCCGGACTTGATTGCGGACAAACTGAAGGCTCAGACAGAGAAGGAAAGTCGGCTTGCTACAAAGTTGTTCAAGAACTGTTGGCTAAATTCAAAGAACGTAACGGTTCAGTTATATGTGCAGACCTGCTGAAACTCAACAAGGAAGATGCAGCTCATTCCAATTACGAGGCATCTGAACGCACAGCAGAGTACTACAAAAAGCGTCCATGTGTGAGAAAAGTTGAAAGTGCTGCAATCATTTTCGCTGAGTATCTTGACGGAAAAAGAAACTAACATATAATATAAATATCATCAATATGAATAAAGTTCTTATTACAGGTGCCAACAAAGGCATTGGATTCGGAATTAGTAAACATTTAGCTTTGAAAGGATGGCATATACTTGTGGGTGCCAGAAACAAGGAGAGAGCAGAGAAAGCCATTCAGGAATTAAAGGATCTTGGAGCAAAAGATGCAGAATGGGTGAATATAAATCTGTCTGACTTGAAGTCTCTTGACGATTCTATAGCAGAGATAAAGCGTAATCATCCTGACTTGTCTATGCTAATAAACAATGCTGGCATACCTGGAGACATGGCTTGCGCTAGCTATGACTCAGACATAAAAGATATTATTGAAACCGTTCAGGTGAATTATATAGGAACATATTATCTTACGAAAGGACTTGTTCCTACAATCGCAGACAATAAAGGAAGAATTGTGAATGTAACAGTTCCAGTAAGCGTGAATCCATATTGGAATCCTTTGGCTTATAAGGCTAGTAAAGCTGCACAAAACGTGATGACAGAGACGTTTGCATTCGACTTTGATAAAAATAAAGTTCCTGTAGAAATCTATTGTGTTCATCCTGGACCTACAACAACAGATCTTAACGGAAAAATGCGTTTACCTGGATTTCATGAGCCAGACCTTGTAGGCGAAAAGATTGTAGACATTATCTACGATGGAAAGCGTCATCAGGGAGAGTTTATCGAAATATACCCTATTGTTGAGGAATAGACGCTGTTTGCGTCTTTGGCCAATTCACTAGAAACAATTTATCTGTAGCTCGTGTAAAGGCAGTATATAACCAATGGATATAGTCTGGTGTCAACATTTCATCAGTCATATATCCTTGGTCTAGATATACATGTGCCCATTGTCCACCTTGTGCCTTATGGCATGTTATTGCATAAGCATATTTAATCTGCAATGCATTGAAATAATCATCTTGTTTCAGCTTCATCATTCTGTCACGCTTCAGCGGAATATCTGCATAGTCTTCCATCACTTGCTCATAAAGTTTTTCGCTCTGTTCATGAGTCAGTGCCGGAGCTTCAGACATCAACGTGTCTAGAATTACGATCTGTTCCATTTCGTAATTGTCATAATCTGGAAAAGACAGCATCACGTTAGCAAAGCTGAAACCATACAGTTCGCGTATATTCCTCACTCTTATCACTTTCACTCTATCGCCATTTGCTATGAACGATAATTGACGTTCGTTTGTTTCCAGATACTTATTCTTCACCACCATAAGCATATCTCCGGAGCAAAGCATTTCTTCTCTGTCCAGAATAGTGTTTCTTATGCCCTGATTATATATATTTGCACGTTTGTTACTTCGCGTAACAACCATTGTCTCATCAATACCAACATCAGAGTAGCTTGAACTTATGCTTTCAACAAGTTCATTTCCTGGCATCATCACAATATCAGCAAAACCCGTAAAAGTAATTTTTGGTAATTCAGTAGCCTCGTCATGCGTTATCATCTGCCTTATCATGGTGGCATTATATAATATACCGCTATCCTTACTCTGTCTCAGCACCTCATTTAAGTCACATTCATATACCGTTATCCCATAGCCTTCAAGCAGAAGTCGATTAAGAGCTGGTGCTTCATCCTCGCCAACAGGTGGCAACTGAGCCTTATCTCCTACAAGCATCATACGGCAGTTGTCACCCTGATATACATATTGTATAAGATCAGACAACAAGTCTCCCGAACCGAAATCACCATTAAGAGAACCGTTTCCGCTACCTATCATTGATGCCTCATCAATCATGAACAAAGTATTCTTGTGCATATTGTCATTCAGATTAAACTTACCGTCAATACCTGAATAACTTTTCTCGCGATAAATCTTCCTATGAATCGTAAAGGCTGGCATACCGCTGTTCAATGAGAATACCTTTGCTGCCCTACCCGTTGGAGCCATAAGTAGCAGTTTCTGTCCCAATCTAGTAAAAGTGCGAACCATTGCACCTGCAAGCGAAGTCTTACCTGTTCCAGCCGAACCGCGCATAATCATAACGCAATGCTGACTGCGATCTGAAAGAAAGCGGGCAAACGTATCAAGAGCATTCATCTGATCCTCTGTAGGCTTGAATCCGAACTCTATAACTATTTGATTTATAAATTCCTTTGTGCTCAATGCTATGTAGTAAAAACTTTTTTGTAACTTTGCAGCACAAAGATAGATATAATAATCGGAATGAAATTAAAAATCACTAATAATTTAATTCTATCCTTATGTATGCTTTCCCTCGTTGTGATATGTTTCCTCTGTATTAACACTACAGTGATTTTTTAAAGAAGCAGCACGAATGAGATTTGACATTGAACAAATAAAACAGATATAAATTATGACAGACGAAACATGCAATAAACCTCTAACTCTACCAAGAGTTACGCTACGAATAGCGCGCAATTCTATGTCGTTTGCAATCGTAGACAGCACAGCCATCAATGGACTGGCTTATGATCCGTATGTTGTAAGAAGTGGAATGTCTATGGCAGCCAATCTCAGAGAGGCTTTCACCAATAGTCCTATTCTAAGTCAGGGATTTCAACGTGCGCAAGTACTTATAGACACTCCCGTGATGCTCATTCCACTTGAGGAATTTGATGATGAAGATTCCGAATTGCTGTTTCGCCACACTTTCACTGGTCATGAATCAGACGAAATTCTTAACACCGTCTTGCCTATGCAGAATGCTGTAGCTGTATATCCTATAAACAAAGATATCAAACTAGTGCTTACTGATCATTTCAGCGATATAAAGATTCTGCCACTTATGCAACCTGTCTGGAACTATATGCACAAGCGCAGCTTTACCGGAGTGAGAAAGAAACTTTATGCTTATTTCAGAGGTAAGCAACTCGATCTGTTCAGCTTTGCACAAAACAGATTCACTTTCTGCAACAGCTATGACATCATGAGCCACAAAGACGCATCCTATTTCATACTTTACGTATGGAAACAGTTGGGACTAGACAATCGTGAAGACGAATTATATCTTAGTGGAAACATTCCAGACAAAGAGGAACTTACCACTGAACTAAAACAATACGTACAAAAAATATATGCCGTAAACCCTACGGCAGAATTCAATCGCGCCCCTATTACACAGATAAAGGGACTGCAATTTGATTTAATGACTTTATTTTTAAAAGGAAGATGAGAATAATTACAGGTAAATATAAAGGACGCCGTTTCGACATTCCACGCACGTTCAAGGCTCGCCCTACAACTGACTTCGCAAAAGAAAACATATTCAATGTGCTACAGGGATATATTGACTTTGAAGATGCAAGCGCACTAGATCTTTTTGCTGGTACGGGAAGTATTTCTCTCGAACTTGCAAGCAGAGGATGCAAACAGGTTATCAGCGTTGAAGCCGACCGTGAACATTCAAGTTTTATACGTCAATGCTTCGCTAAACTTAATGAGGATAATGATATTCTTGTTCGTGGGGATGTGTTTAGATTTCTGAGATGTTGCCACCAGCAGTTCGACTTTATATTCGCCGATCCACCCTACGCACTCAAGGAATTACCAACAATACCAGACTTGATATTGAAAGGCAATCTGCTGAAAGAAGACGGATTACTTGTCTTTGAACACGGAAAGCAATATGATTTCTCAGAGAATCCTTACTTCGTTGAACATAGAAGTTACGGAAGCGTGAACTTCAGTATATTTCACAAGAGCGGACTCAAAAGTCTTACAAGCGATTCCCAAAGTCTCTGAATAAATGAGCGATGAGTGAAATCGCGAACTTCTTCTATGTCAATGCAATGTTCTTCGTCTTCAAGATATATATTCTTTATTCTTAAAGCCATTTCAGTGTCATAGAAGAACATGTTTGATTCAAAATTATTCTCAAAACTTCTGAAGTCGATATTCGTGCTTCCGCAGGTAGAGATATAATCATCGCTCACCATAATCTTGGAATGATTGAATCCAGGTTTGTATAGGTAGACTTTCACGCCAGCCTCTACAACCTCTCCAAGATATGACTTGCATGCCCATTCCAAAATTTTGGAATCACCATGCATCGGCACCATTAACCTCACATCTACACCTGACAAAGCTGCCGTGCGCATAGCAAATAATATTGGTTCTGTTGGCAGAAAGTAAGGTGTCTCCATATAAACATACTTCTTTGCCTCAAGCAATATCTTCACATATCCTTGCATAATGTCTGGCCAAGGCTGAATAGGACTGCTTGTCACCAATTGGGCTAAACAATTGTTTTCCGCAAGATGGGTGTTATCCGGATAATATCTATGGTCGGTTATCAATGTTCGGTCTACGAAATACCAATCGATAAGGAAAGCACGCTGCAATGCATAAACAGCTCCACCCACAATGCGCAGATGAGTATCACGCCAAGGACGGTCGCCATCACCTTTTATATATCTCATGGCGATATTCATACCACCGATGAAACCTACTTCACCGTCAATAATACATATTTTGCGGTGATTGCGATAGTTCACTTTTCCTGTGAGTGCAGGGAATTTTACAGGCATAAACGGCTGCACTTTCACTCCTTCCTTCCTCATTCTGTCAAAGAATTTATCTTTAACTCTCCAGCAGCCCACATCATCATATATAAAGCGTACCTCTACGCCCTGTCTTGCCTTGTCAATAAGTGCATCGCATATAAGCCTTCCTAATGGGTCGTTGTCTATGATATAAGTATCTATATGAATATGGTCCTGCGCTCGCCCTATATCCCTTAGCAGAGCAAGGAATAAATCATATCCGTCTGTATATATGTCTACTGAATTATCCTTAAATGGAAAAGCCATACTCTGGTTTGCAAACAGCTTTAGCAATGATCTTGATTTTTCAGGAAGATGCAGATTGCGCTGTTCGGCAAATTCAAGCATACTTCGCTTAGTCAATTCGTCAAGACTTCGCTGACTTATAATTCTTTCTTTTCTGAAATTCTGTCCGAAAAAGAAGTAGATAATGATTCCAACCGCTGGAATAAACGACAACACCATCACCCACGCAACGGTCTTTGCAGGCTGGCGATTGTCCATCAATACCGCTATCATCGTGAGAATGACAACAATAAGATACACCGTTATTACTATCCAATGGAAATATATCATTACTTATTCTATTCTTCAGGTAATATTATTAAATCAGTTAAATTTCGTATTACTTAAATCCAATCAGCTTATGAGTCTGAAGACTCAATCTCCATTTCGGATGTCGCTTTATGTATTCTATACAGATAGTAGTGATTTCAGAATTACGCATAAGATCACCCGTATCACAAGGTTGCAGATAGTAATAATCAGCTTCTATGTCAAATGTGTCTGTAAGCATTCGCTCATCAAAAATACATTTCAACTCATTGCATTTCTTAACCTTGACATTTGTCTTTGGCGAAACAGTAAACCAGTCAAGATTTACTGGTGGTTCCTTTGTCCCGTTTGATTCCATTGCCACTTTATAGCCTAGTTCATGGAAAGCTGAAATAAATTCCTCGTCAACCTGCAATGTTGGTTCGCCTCCTGTCAATACGATGAGTGGGCGTTCACTACCGTTACATTCATCCGTTAATTGCTTCACGCTATCCAGAATATCGTCTAAAGTCATTTCTTTATACTCCGAGAAGTCGGTATCGCAGAATGAACATTTCAGATTGCAGCCACTGAATCTTATGAATACGGCTGCCATTCCAGAGTTTCTACCCTCACCCTGAAGCGAATAAAATATATCGTTAACTCTATACATCCTCTTCATAAATAGCTATGTTTCCGTCACTTTCCTGAACAGAGGCTTTGTAGCATGTAGGTATCTGTTCGGTAATCCATCGTGCTATATTCTCGGCAGTGGGATTAAACGGCAGCACTTTGTTCAAGTCTGCATGATCCAGTCTGCCATGAATAAGATGCTTTATCTCACTGAAGTCAGCAACCATTCCATCACAGTTAAGGGTCTTCGACTTGCAATATACCGTCACGTGCCAGTTGTGTCCATGCACATTGGTACACTTACTCTCATAAGAAAGAGTAAGATGATGTGAGGCTGATATTTCAAAACTTTTCTGTATGTAATACATAAAATTGATTTTATTTACTTGTTGTTATACTATTATATTATTTCCCAGTTGACGTGCCAGAGCATTTCTCATTTCTGTCATGTCCTTATATTCAGCCATAAGCTTGAAAAGGGTTTCCGAGTCAGACGAAGACTTTGATATTTGCTTTTTCAGGTCCCTTAAATGCTGCTCCACATAGTCCATACGGAAATCAAGCAGCAAGTGTTCAATCCTGGTACGCAGACTTTCGTCATCATCCTTTGTCTGTTGACTTTCAGATAATTTGAATCGTTCCTCTGTCATGTTTATGGCGATCTGACTTATCTTGATGTCGTGATGATGCACGAAGTATGGTTCTGTCTTAAACGTTCTATCCTCGCAGTGTTCCACCGCCTCGTTTAGTATATCGTTATACGTTGGGTCATTGAAAGAAAGTTCATCTGCAGAAAGACTCAAGTTAATGTATTCAGCCACAGACAAATCGAAAACATTTCCGTTTTCATCCTCTACATCATTAAACACCACTCTGTCTCCATACTTTATCACAAGTTGTATCATGAGTTGTTCCACCTGTGTTGAAGCGACTGCCAACTGTGACGTTCCTGCCACATTCTGTGCATTTGCAGCATATCCAGGCTGTGCAGTATTTGTTTCCTGTTGTGGCATATTAGAGTTTCTCATTACTCCGCTCTCCTTTCGTTCACGGATCATGTTATTCATCTGATTAATCAGTGTAGCCTCGTTTATACCTATTTGCTGCGAACAGTCGTGCAGATATGTATCTCTCAATATCGGGTTTTGCACCATTGAAATACTTGCCACGATTGAGTTTATAGCCTCCGAGCGTTTCAATGGATCGTTTTGTCCATCAAGCAGCAATGAAGTCTTGAATCTTATAAAGTCGGTAGAGTTGTCTTCAATATATTTCTTTAATTCATCTGCTGTATGCTTTCTTGCGAAACTATCTGGATCATCATTATCTGGCAACAACAATACTTTCAGGTTCATTCCTTCAAGCAACAACATATCAGTACCTCTCAATGCTGCATGAATACCAGCAGCATCTCCGTCATAGAGCAATGTAATGTTGCTAGTGAAACGATGAAGCGTATGAATCTGCTGAATGCTTAAAGCCGTACCAGAGTTTGCTACCACATTTTCAATGCCAGATTGATGCATTGAAATAACGTCAGCCTGTCCTTCTACAAGATATACTCTGTCTTCTTTGGCTATCGCCTTCTTAGCTTGGTATATACCATAAAGTTCATTACTCTTGTGATATATTTCTGAATCAGGCGAATTAACGTATTTCTGGTTCACTCCCTTCGTTCTGCTATCAAGTACACGGGCTGTAAATCCAACCACTCTTCCGCTAGAACTGATCCAAGGAAAAATTACTCTTCCAGAATATCTATCTACAATTTCTCCACGATCGCTTTTATAGCAAATCGCTGTTTTCAGCAAATACTCCTCTTTATATCCCTTAGCAAGGGCAGCTCTTGCAAGTGCCAACCTATCTGTAAGGTCAAAACCTAATTGAAACTTCTTGATGATGTCATCACGAAATCCACGACTTCTGAAATACTGCATACCCACAGCCACACCGTCAACATTATTGTGCAGCAAGTTTTGAAAGTATTCGTTAGCCCATTCATTCATGATAAACATACTCTCGCGTGCGCTCTGTTCTTCCTTCTCCTGGTCGGATAGTTCGCGTTCGTGTATTTCTATGTTATACTTATTAGCCAACCATCTCAATGCCTCTGGGTAAGTCATCTGCTCATGCTCCATAATGAAACTGATAGGGTTTCCACCCTTACCACATCCGAAACAATGGCAAGTACCTCTTGCAGGCGAAACGTAGAAAGAAGGAGTCTTCTCGTTATGAAAAGGGCACAACCCCTTATAGTTACTGCCGCTCTTGCGCAGTGTAACAAATTCCGAGACAACATCCACAATATTGGATGCATCCTTAATCTTCTCAACTGTTAGTCTGTCTATCATAGATAACGCAAAGGTAGCATTTTTTTTGAATACAAAATAATATTTTAAAGGCAAAGTTGATTAAGAAACTAGTTCTTAGCCTATTTTGTTTATATTATAAAGTTTGAGAACATAAACACTCTTGGTTAAGAAGTACAGATATAACAAATAAAATTAATATTAAAATTCATATTTTTATTCATAATTACTTTGTTATTACGAAAAAGCGTTATATATTTGCATACAGATGTATAACACATGTATAACATATAGATAACATTAAATATGGAAGCAGAAATTTCAACTAACAAAAGACAGACCGCATTCAGACTTAATGAAGGCTTGATTGAAGCATTGAAAATTAAGGCAAGACATGCAAACAGAAGTCTCAACAACTACGTAGAGAGCATTCTGCTTGATGCTGTATATAATACGCCAAATGAGGAAACACGTCAAGCTATTGAAGAGGCTCGCTCTGGTAAATCAGCAGGCAAACTTGATATGTCAAATTACGATGCATTTCTGAAATCTCTCAATGCCATTAAGTGATGAAGGAGACTTTACATTAATACATTCATTATGCGGCATTGTGGTAAAAGTATGAGATAAACTCAATATCATATAAAAAGATAGAAATAAAAACTGTACCTTTGCGGCAACATTAACAAATTGTATTGATGGAAAGTAAATCGCCACGATTAGGTCATATTATAGCCATAGCAACAGTATTATGTTGGGGTGGCACATTTATAAACACGAAAGTTTTACTGCTTGGCGGACTGCAACCACAGGAAATATTTGTAATACGCTTTTTTCTTGCTTATATAAGTATCTGGTTTATATCACCACATAAACTGATGTGCGACAACTGGAAAGACGAAGCTTTAATGATTCTGCTTGGAATATCTGGAGGTTCGATGTATTTTCTTTCAGAGAATATGGCTGTAGGCATCACCTATGTCAACAACGTTGCGTTCATTGTTTGTACGGCTCCGCTTATCACGACATGTATCGCCATTGCAATGGTTAAGAGTGTGAAGGCTTCTCCACGACTAATCATCGGTTCACTAACCGCCTTAATGGGTGTTGGCGTAGTTATTTTCAATGGTCATTTCGTACTACATCTTAATCCTCTTGGCGACATTCTTGCTCTCACAGCAGCCTTCTGTTGGGCTATATACAGTATTCTTATGAAAAGGGCATCATCAAGATATGGTTCTATTTTTATCACAAGAAAAGTGTTTTTCTATGGTCTAGTAACGATCCTACCAGTATTCATCTTCAAGCCATGGAACTTTCCACTATCAGGTCTTGCCAGACCAGAGATATGGATGAATCTTTTATTTTTAGGTTTCGTCGCATCCTTCGTTTGTTTCATGCTATGGAGTTGGGCAATCGGACAGATTGGCGCAATGAAAACATCAAATTATGTTTATCTTAATCCTATAACGACCGTTATAGTAAGTGCCCTATTCCTTAATGAGCCAATGACAACCATGGCATATATTGGTAGTGCCCTCATTCTAGCAGGCGTATATATAGCTAATAAAGCCAAAGGAATATAAACATGATTGGGATTATTCTCACGCAGATCCAAACAGACACCCCCCAATAACTTCAAAATGCAGTTCTCTGCGAAATAATGCAGCCCCGCTGCATTCGTCTGCGTAATCTGCGCTATCTGCGGGAGAATAACACGCAAGCGTACTCAATCTATATGCACAAAGGAACCCCAATAAGTCTCCCGCTGATCTCGAAGTTCTTATTTATAGGTTGTGCAAGTCGAACACAACACAAGATTAATTCATTTGTTTACGGCATTAATCCCATAACATTACAACAGCATCTATAATTCTCTATTTATTACGATACTCATATAATCCTCCAACCTGTATTTTTTTTATTCGATAAGATTTATCATAATAAACAACAAACTTTAATTCATCATAGCAATTATTCCATATATATTTAGTTGTAGCTGAATAAAGACTATCATTTTCTGGACGGATCCATGTAGATGTTTTTACATGTCTAACATTATGTACTTTCTGATAATAACGATAACTAGTGTCTTTTAATGACATTTGTAGACGATTATTTTCATCAAAGTATTCCCCGTTTCTTTTCTTCCATATTGTAGAAGTAGTCTCCCCTGTATTGCTAATTTTACTTAAAATGATTTTATTACCACAATATTCAACTTGATATTTATATGGCGGATGTAGCTTATAAATACTATTGTTTCTTTTGCAGGAACTCAACAAAACGACAATACACAATATTAAAAATATTTTAATCTTTATATTCTTCATAATCTACTTTTTAAGCATAAAATCACATGCAAACTTATCTTGAAACTTAATTATTCGATAAGATTTATCATAATAAATAGCATTATGCAGTTCCCAATGATGTGGTGCCACTTCTAAATATGTTTTATACGAATATAAATTTTTACCTTCTTTACGAATCATGGACACTCCTTTAATTGGTGATTCACTATACATTAGTGTGGAAAAATATTCTGTATGTTCTTCTGTTGACATCATTAACTCTCCATTAGAATAGTACTGTCCCTTCTTTTTCACCCATATATAAGAACGATTCTCACTGGGATCATTAAGACTTATATCTGTTAATTTGATTGTGTCTTTCATATACTCCACTTTAGTTTCGTAGGGATGATCTACTACAAATTCTGAGACATCTTTATTTTTCCCACAAGAGCTTAGCAAAAGCAGTAAAAGGGACACATATATACATTTTATTTTACTGTCCATGAAGTACATTTTCGTGATTGTTTTTAATTCCATCATTAAAGTCTTTTATATATTCAGTGGTTCTTTATGAACTGATTTATTAATTGATTATAATTCTTAGTAAGCTTTTTTTGTACAACACAAAATTAGACTATAAATTATATATCTATGCCCTATTTTCCTACTGATTACACTGCTATATATAGTGCAATCTGCCACTATCATATCAAGTTAACATATCAAGAATAACGACATTCAGCCATTCATGATTATTGATTATCAGTTTCCTTTATGTCATAGTGCAAAGATACTATTATTATGTCAGAATTCAAATATATGATAACAATAAATGTGACATTCTCAGAGTAGTAATATAGTATACACAGTAGCGTAGATTACTTTTATCCCAATAAGTCTCCCGCTGATCTCGCTGATTTACGCAGGCAAACCCCAAAACAACACTAACTACAAACTGGCTTTCTCTGCGATATAATGCAGCTTGCTGCATTCTCTGCGCTATCTGCGAGAGAATAACACGCAAGAGTACTCAATCTATATGCACAAAGGAACCCCTATGTCTCTCGCTGATTACGCAAATTTACGCAGAGAAATACAATTGCGGGAAACCATATTATATTTCTGCGCTCAAGTTTACGATATGACCATCACGTTTATCAATTGCAATATTATAACATGTCGTAAACATATCCCTACTATATGCTGCATCAACACTCCAGACATTACCATCTTGTAATTGTATAGTACAAGGTATGGAATAATCTATATTATCTTCTCTACCATATGTAGCACGCAATATAGCTTTAGCTATAATATAAGCAGTAGCGGCATCTGGTACCACACCAAATTTATTAACCTCTTTGATGCTAGTAAAATGATGATATTGTAGTTTTTCAGGAGGAAATCCTGTTTTTATCTTTCCCACATAGTCATATTTTTTTATTTTGGGTGCTTCAGGCTTAGCTGAGAGAAGATACCTCCCTATAACTATTCCACATACCAATATAGCCAAAAATATAGGAACTTTCACAAATAAAGATTTAGTTTTCATCATAAGCTATTTTTTATTTTTCTACGAACAAACTATCAATGCTACCATTACGTTTATCAATTCTAATATTGTAAAAAAGCAAAAGTGGTGTTTTTAGTGATTGCGCCTCTATACTCCATATATAACCATCTTGTAATTCTATCCTAAAAGGCGTGGAATAATTTATCTTATCTTTACCAAATGTACGAATAAATATTGCATTACTTATTTCATAAGCAGTAGCAACATTTGGCACCCCACCAAGTTTATTAAAAATGTCAGAACGACTAATACGATGAACTAGTGGTGGCATAGGGGTTTTACATCCCGTATTAATCTCTCCATAATATACATATTTTGTAATCTTGGGCGTTTTGGGCTTAGTTGAGGGAAGAAACTTGCCGATAAGTATTCCACATGCCAATACAACCAAAGATATGGCAACATTCAATAATAAAGATTTTGTTTTTATCATAAGCTATTTTGTTTGTATTTTTAAGCTGTTCACTACTTGTAGAAATATACGTGTTATTCTTAATAGAGAGCATTAAAACCGTTATATTTATGTTCATTTCTACATTAATCTTTAATGGATATAGGCGTTAAAGTAAAGTCTGCATCTAACTGTTTTACCATCTTTTGAACCAGGTTTCCATTTTCCCATATTATTTATGATTTTTCTTAACTGACTGGAATATCTCGATTGCTTTGGTGTTTTTATTATAATATTTGAAACACGTCCGTCTTTTTCGACTACAAAACTCATTATTATATGAAAAGGATAAAAATCTTTATTAGCCTTTTTCATAAATTGTTTTTGTAGATATTCAGGATATGCAATCCCTTCCTTGGAAAAATAAGGAAGTGTATCAGGCTGTTCACATATGGTTGAGTCTTTAGTGCTCCCAATCATTATATCATGATGAACGCCATAAATTGGTAAAACGAAGAAATACAACACCATTGCCAAAAATGTTATATGCATTTTTTCATGATTTATAATTCTAACATGAATCTTTATTTGTCTGGTGTGTAAGTAGAACTGTTTCATGGTCATTTTAATTTCAGATATTTATCTCATCTGAGAATAACTTCTAAACGCAAAGTTACATAATTTTAATCTACTACCAAATTTTATCACTAATTATTTACACACTGATTCACGCTGATAATATACAATAACTTTAAAATACAAACATTTGCGAATAAATGCAGCAAAGCTGCATTCCTCTTCGTCATCTGCGCTATCTGCGGGAGAATACACATCCAAACTTACTCAATCTATATACACAGAAGAAGCCCCAGTATCTCTCGCAGATTACGCAGATAATCGCAGACAAACCCCAAAACAACAAAACAACATTAACCTCACCTAACTGTCTTTCTCTGCGAAATAATGCAGCCCCGCTGCATTCGTCTGCGTAATCTGCGTAATCTGCGGGAGAATATTCACGTAAGAGTACTCAATCTATCTGCGAGAAAACAAACAACACATTATCTACGAGACCCCATAAACGATTAAGAGGGATGCGCTTTAGCGCATCCCTCTCTTGTTATCCTGCAATCCATACCGTGCAGCTAAGTAGCGCTGTGAGCGCTGCAATTAACCATATCAAGTTGGTTATAATTTTAATTAAGTCGTTGAAATCGTGATAGCTCACTTGGCTATTCCTGTGTTTCATTCTGTTGCGTTCCGAGCAACCCTAGAAGACTTGAAGCGATAGCGATTACTATCTTGATTATCCATGAAATGTTTACTTTGTTCTTTTCCATTTTGTTCTGTTTTTAATTCGTTGTTTGTGTGTTAAAACAAATCCCCCTCTGATGCGCAGCAGAGGGGGAACGATGTTTAAGGCTTTACTACTCCGCCGTTTGGATCACCTGCAGCTGATGCAGTNTTGATTTTGTTGTACTCTGCGTACTCCTTCATCTTCGTACCAGTTACCAATGCCTTTGTGCGTGTCTTTGAACCTGCGTCTACATGTGCCTCTGGACAGAAGCGGATGTTNACCTTTTTGATNTTCTTGGCTGGTGAGAACTCCTTAACGCTATCTGCGCCAACACACNTTAGTGTGAGTTTGAATGAACCTAGCCCTGCGATCTTTACGACCTTTGATTCCTGAAGTTCGGCAGTCATCACCTCGGCAAGTTCTGTGAGTACCGCTAGCACATCACTCTTTTTAACTGAGCAGTTTGCCTGAATCTTTCCTGCCATGTCATCAAGTTGAGCTATTCCGAGATAGACGGCACGAGCGTAAAACTTGTTATAGGTTTTCAGATTCTTTTTGTTTTTGTTCATGTAAATTTTGTAATTCAGCATGTTTCTTTTTCCTTTCGTTTTAAATTGTTTTTTTACTGTTTGAGACTTGCTGAAAGCATCACACCTATAATGTTCCTCCTTTCATTAAGCCCAGTCACCTGATTTTCAAATGACAGGGGCAAAAATTCTGCAAACGAGAGCAAAATCATCAAGCTAGCTTGAATGTTTTGCCGAGCGCCGCTGAATTTTATGCAAAAGTACTCGTATTTTTTCATGCGTGCAATGAAATCATGTATGCCGTGTTAGCCAAAGTTTCATCAGTCCTATTTCACATGAACGACCTATTCTCCCGCAGATCTCGCAGATTTACGCAGACGAAACCCAAAACAACATTAACCTCACAACCTCACCAAACTGTCTTTCTCTGCGATATAATGCAGCTTTGCTGCATTCGTCTGCGCTATCTGCGGGAGAATAACACGCAAGAGTACTCAAGTTATTGCGCAACTGAAACCCCAATGTCTCTCGCAGATCACGCTGATAATCGCAGACAAAACACAAAAACCACATTAACTACCAAACTGTCTTTCTCTGCGTAATAATGCAGCTTGCTGCATTCCTCTCTGCGTGATCTGCGTAATCTGCGGGAGAATATTCACGCAAGAGTACTCAAACTATCGGCACAAAGAAACCCCAATGTGCCTCCCGCAGATCTCGCAGATTTACGCAGACAAACCACAAGAACAACATCTCCCGCTGATTAATCAACTCCCCCCTAGCCCATTCAACCCATCTTTAACACCCATCCTCGCGCGCACGCACATAGAGTTTTTCAAAAATGCCAGTGTCGTAGTGTCTATGTTCTGATTATCAGTATGTTGCATCCCCTATCTGCATTATTCAAGTGTCACCACTGTGTCATTTGTCGCAACATCATATCGGCGGGACTTTCCCCTTGTCAACTTGAACTTGTTGCGTGTCACAATATGCCCCACACGCATGATGTTACTGTTGTTGATGCTGATGTTATGATACTTCATCTTCATCCGCTGCACAATCTCCGTTGCCGTAAGTCGCAAAGCCTTTTCATCCTTGGACGGACGATGGAACATCTCGAAGAAGATGTCGTCCATGCAGTCAATCTGTAGGAAGTCGGCATTGTCAATCTGAATCTTATGTTCCGTCTCGTTGTCGAAATAGGTCCTCGCTCCCGATTTCACTTCCGCTACTGCCTGAGCATACATCTGTTCGTAGTTCACCGCCGTGCTTGTGTCTATGCGCTCCTTGACTCTGATGCACATGTATCGTCGTGAACCGGTGTAGTCTATCAATGGTTGGGGATTATTGGTCGTAGCGATGAAGGCTGCATATCGCTTGTGCTGCTGCGTGATGCTCTCATAGAGATTGCGATATTTCACGTCCACCGCCTGCAACATGTACTTCAAAAACGCTGTCTGACGTTTTGAAATACTGTCATATTCATCTATGTTTATCAGTATGAAACGACTCAAAGCCTTCATTGCGTCCTCTTTCTTCGTGAAATCCACCCTGTCAGTGAAATAAATCTGCTGCTCTTCGGGAATGATCATTCTGCAAAACGTTGACTTTCCATCGCCCTGCTCACCTACAAGCAGCGGAACAAGTGAATTACCGTGCATGGAGTTTGTGCGCATCCACTGACTTACCATACCGATAAACCACAAGTGGAAGTTCTTCACCCAGTCCTGATTGTCCGTTTTCACCCTCTCGGCAAACTTATCAATACGGTCCTCTCCGTCCCATTTGGGCAGATACGATATCCAGTCGGCAATCGGGTCGTATTCCTCTGTGAACGATGATTCAATAAATCGCTTCACATCCTTGTCCCACGCATCTATTCCTTCAGCCTTTGCATTGATCGTAATAGTGTTGAGCACCTCTTTCGTGACCGATTTCCACGAGAAGAGAAAACTGTCTCGCTCTCTATATTCGCAGTCGTTAGTGATTTCATTCTTTCTGAAGGCATATCTCACGTTAAGAAACGTGCGCAGTCTTTCAATATCTATCGTCATCTTCGGTACGGCACATTCCGATTTCGGCGCACTCGTGTCATAAACATTGCGGAAACAGTTGCGCACGATATACTCAAAGTTGCAATACGGAGCATGGCGCATGAGCCGCTTGATGCAGAACTCCTCTTCAAGTCC
>NZ_KB890636.1 GCF_000373185.1 Segatella paludivivens DSM 17968 = JCM 13650 | reverse complement strand
ACATTGGAGTTTGTTAAAGTTGAATTCACAGATTCTGCGACTGTTGTGACTGTAAAGACTGACAATTCAGAGAAATTAATTTTTAGCAATCGTATAGCTTTAGTATCTGAAAGCAAACAGTATTATAATATTCATGGATTCGAGCGGGCTGGATTAACTTATCGTTTATTCTTTGATCCTATGCCTGCAACAACCAAGTATTTTGATTTTATGAACAATGAAGATAGCAAAAATTATTTCGGTGTTCATGATGCCAGCTACGAAATGAACTTTCCAAAGCTCTCTGCATATGATACCAGTTCAGAAATCATTACTAATATCGACGATTATTTTAAACCAGGAATAGCAACTCTTATTACGAAAGAGTCAACGGAGAATAAGCACCAGTGTATTCATAACGTCATATGGGCAAATGCAGAAATAGGCAGCATGCTGGGAAATATCTATAATATGTCCATGGACTCGCTTAGAAGCGATAGCAACAATGTTAAGACATATATCTATCATTTTCCTGTGAACTATCCTCATTTTTCAAATTATTTCACGGAACTTCTAAACGATGCCACTTATTACTTGGAACAAGGTAAAACCACTGAGATAAATTTCGATAAAAACGGAAGAGCATCTTTTTCCAAAACTTCACCAATGGCTAATCTCTCTTACATGCTAACAGTGACGCGTCTTTCTGCACCCGAGTCCGCGAAAACTGGCGATGAAGCATTAGGATATCTTGCAGCACGATTCTATCTTACAAAAAATGAAATTCATGTATTGCAGAGATATTTCATTGATTTTGGTAAACTGATTGATATAATTTATCTCGACGACAGCGTGACGGAAAATACTTATATCAAAGGAAACTTTGTTAATAAGAAACTTAGTGATTATAATTTACTAGGTGAACTTAGAGCTGACGACCCTGCATATCTTATCATGGGTGGAATTAGAGGTCGAAGACTATTCTTTAGTGGATATGACGACATCATGATTGGACTTCATGGTAATAATAAAGGAGAACTGAATCTAAAATGGAGTGATATTACTAATTTAGCAATGGAAGCTGACAAGCAGATTTTCCATACACAAAAGCCATCGCTATTTTTACAATTATGGATGTTTGATACTGCACAACTTAGTAAAGCCATTTCTATTTATCGTACAAATCCTAATGACAAAAAGAATTCACAGATATTCAATGATTTTATGACTGCTCATCGCAAAGTGATTACTAATCCTTGTCTCAGAAACTTGTTTGAGCAGAAATATGAAGAGTTAATGAAGGCAAAGAATCAGCAAAAGATTGAAGAACTCAACATCTTCGGAGATAAGTAAACATTGACATAAATTCAAGGTCTGAGCCTCATCAGAAAGTCTAGGGTTCTAGCTCAGGCTAGTCCACTATACTTCAAGGAGTTACATTTCTGTAACTCCTTTTCTATTTTATAATACTATAGAAAAACAACTTCTAGAAATATAGCAACGATCTTGTTCAAACTACTCCCACAAAGATTGTATTTTCATAACAATCAGCCTACACTAAAACAGAAATAAGCCTAACGTAAAGAGGTACACTAGAACTAAGCATCTTCATCACAAATTGATGCCATAAACATGCTTGACGGTATCCATTACAAAAGTACTCTCAACGCTTCCTAAACTGTCGATAGTACCCAGCGTATTGATGAGAAATTCCTGATAGGTTTTCATATCAGAGGCATTAATCTTGAGCATATAGTCGAAATTTCCAGAAGTGTTATAACACTCAGTTACCTCTGGGATATGCATAATTTTCTCTATAAAGTCCATGGCTATTTGTGTATTTAACCTACGAAGCTTCACATTACAAAACACAGTGAAACCACGATGAAGTTTATTTGCATCAAGAACTGCCATGTATTTCATTATGTAGCCATTTGCTTCCAGACGCTTGAGTCGTTCGAAAACAGGTGTAGAAGAAAGGCTTACTCTTGAGGCAAGTTCACGCATAGTGAGTCGCCCATCATCCTGCAAAGTACGCAAGATTTCCAAATCAACTTTGTCTAATGTAACCATCATTGTTCTTTGAAAGGGTTAATATACATATATTAACAGAACAAACGTTCTGTAATTAGCCACAAATTTAGACATTTTTTCTAAATATTAATCAACTCTTGTAAAATATTCCTATTATTTCGAACTTTGCAATCATAATTAATAAAAAGCATAGACTGTTAGATATGTTAAGCCAAAGCAAACAAGTACTGATGAGCGGACAGGGGAGCCCCTATAGGCATAATGGGTATTATTCTACCTATTTATACCATTATTGACATGATAGAAACTGCAGAAAACGTTTGGAGTGACAGTTGTGTAGCTGCTATGACAGACAAAGATATAAATAATAATAAATGAAGAAATCAGAAAACATCGCGAATCCCGACTGTAAGGGCTCGTGTAGTAAGCCTCTGGGAGAGGCAACAAAAGCAATTCATGTTCCTTATGCGCGTCGTGATGCCTACGATGCACTGAGCATGCCTGTTTACAACGCTGTGGCATTTGAGTTTGATAATGCAGCAGCCATGACAGAGGCGTTCTCTGGTCGTTCGGGAGCCCCCGACTATTCTCGCACGGGCAATCCTACGGTTACGAATTTAGAAGATCGAGTACGTATACTCACAGGCGCCAAAGATGTAACAGCTTTCAACAGTGGCATGGCTGCTATCAGCAATGCGTTGCTGGCACTGACTGCTCATGGAAAGAACGTGGTGACCTCAAAGCATCTTTTTGGCAACACCTATTCATTACTCACTGAGTCGCTTGCCCGTTTTGGTGTAGAAACTCGTTTGGCTGATCTTACTGACGCAGAAGCTACATCAGCATTGATAGATGAGAATACCGCCTGCGTATATTTCGAGATTATCACCAATCCACAGATGGAAGTGGCTGACATTCAACAGTTAGCAAATGCCGTTCACCAGAAGGGTTCTATTTTGATGGCCGACACCACGACCATACCTTTCACACAGTTCTCAAGCCACAACATGGGCGTTGATATCGAAGTAGTATCATCCACAAAATATATCAGTGGCGGTGCTACCTCTTTGGGTGGATTGGTTATAGACTATGGCACTGTCGAGGGCTTTGAACAGAAAATCAGAGGAGAACAACTCTTCAATTTCGGTGCTTACATGACACCTCAGGTGGCTTATTTGCAAACTATAGGACTAGAAACACTTGATGCGCGCTATCGTGTGCAGTCAAGCAATGCTCTAGAATTAGCCACTCGCCTACAGGAGTTGTCTCAGATTAAACATGTAAACTATGTAGGACTGTCTGACAATCCTTATCATAAGTTGGCGCAACATCAATTTGGCAAGACTGCTGGTGCCATGGTATGTATTGATCTGGATAGCGAAAAGTCATGTTTCCAGTTTATCGACAGTCTGAAGCTGATTCATCGTGCTACGAATCTCTTCGACAACCGTACGCTGGCCATTCATCCTTATAGCACAATCTTTGTCGCTTTCTCGGCTGAGGAGAAGGCTAAAATGGACGTACTCAACACGACTGTACGTCTAAGTGTTGGCTTAGAGGATATTGACGATATTTATAATGATATTAAGCAGGCATTGACCTGAACTGCGATTCATCTTTGGAAGTTCATGTAGCGCATGCAAACGATGTTAAAGATGGCGTTGAAACAATCATAATTATAATATGAGTTCTTTCCGTACCGCTTTCCGCCTATCATTACCAGTGCTTGGAGCTTATTGGTTCCTGGGCATAACCTATGGTTTGCTTGCAGCTAACATGGGCTATAGCATTTGCGTGCCAATATCCATGGCATTGCTTATCTATAGCGGTTCGGTTGAGTTCATCGCCCTCACATTACTGTTAAGCACTTTCCATCCCTTGGCAGCATTTGTCATGGCATTTATGGTGGGAGCCCGACATCTGTTTTATGGCATAACAATGCTTGACAGATATCGTGGGGCTGGGTGGAAGAAGCCACTTCTCATCTTTTGGATGAGCGACGAGACTTTCGCCGTCAACTTCACCAACGAGGAGAAACTCCGGCAAAGTGGCAATGTCTTTACGGGATATCTATGGGTGTCAGCACTTGATTGCATCTATTGGGTCACAGGTAGCATCATAGGTTATCTGCTCGGTCGTACCTTGGGCGAAACACTACAAAGGCATCTCGAGGGACTTGACTTTGTGGTAACAGCCATGTTTGTGGCTATCTTTATGGACGATTATGTACGTCACAAAGACACCCGCATTTATTCGTGGTTGGGCATTGTTGCAGCTTCTATATGTTTGTATTTGTTCGGTCCTCAGCAGTTTATCATTCCAGCTATGTTTTGCATTCTTGCTGTATTATTCATCAATTACAGAAAAGCTACTTCATGACAACAACAGAGGAAATTATTACTATAGGGACAATGGTTATAGCAGTCATGACAACACGCTTTCTGCCTTTCATCGTATTTCCAAGCAAGGAACACACACCGAATTTTGTGCGATTCCTCGGTAAATATCTAGCCTCAGCTGTGTTTGGTATGCTTGTCATCTATTGTCTCAAGGATATGAGTGTGCTGACAACTCGCCATAGTCTTCTGCAGTTTTTAGGAATTTTTGTTTGCGTTGTGCTACATTTGTGGCGCAAGAATATGCTCCTCACTATTGCTGGGGGCACCATCTTTTATATGATTCTTATTCAAAACCAATAAAACAACTTATCAACTGAATTATTGAATTTCTTCTGCTTTTGAAGAGCCAATATTTTCTAACGACAACCGCTGTTCCAAGCTCATCCTGAATGACGGAAAGAGACAAATAATATGGAGACTGAGAGGCATCACTATATGGTTTAATCTCATAAGGTTACATGGTTCATTATTAGATAAACAATTTGGCAATTATCATTGCCGGCTTTAACTCGTCAGGTATCTTAAATACAAATTTTTAAGTTGTTTATTTAAAATATATCATAATCCAATTCTTTCCAATTCTTTAAACATTGGAAAGAATTGGAAAAGATACATAGAACTATTAAAGACCAAATAAAGAATATTACTATTGTTTATCTATCATATCAATAACCTGACTGTCGAAGAGTTCTCCCTTTATATATCCCTTTTTCACCTTATTGAAAGCTATTTCTTTAATTAATCCACGCTCAAGAAGTAATACCAAATCATTTTTCGCTGTGGTTGGAGCAACCAAGAACTTCCCTTGCAAATCTTTTACAGTAAGGACAAGTGCTGGATCTTCATAATACATTTTGAGAATCTGTGCTTGTCGTTCATTGATATTTCCCAATTTAAAGAATGTATTTGCAGAATTCTTATCCAATTGTTTACGCTTAATGTATTCTTGAAGTTGTTTAAATGACTTTTCAAGGACACTAAGATTATAATTGACGAAATAACCAATGTCTAACATATCTGCTTCCGTATATAAAAATGATTTCTCATAGGCTTTTTTCGACTTTGCGATTACTCTGGATATAGACATGTATTCTGTAAGCCAATATCCTTGTCTAAGCATATACCAATAAAACATGGCACGAGCTGTACGACCATTTCCATCAACAAACGGGTGCACGTAAGCAATCATAAAGTGAATGATGATACCTCTTATAATTGGATGAATAAAAACTTTTGAATGCGTTTCATTGAAAAAATCACACAAGGTTTGCACAAAAGAAGGAATTTCTGTATAAGTTGGTGGTATATGCACCGTCTCATGTGTTATACCATTCTCAACCACTATATCATCATTCTGTCTAAACCTTCCAGAATCATCTGGGCTATCAAGTGTGTTGCTTGTCATTAGTTGATGAACTTGTAGTAATAGTTCTGGTGTCAATGAATCTTTCTTATGTTCAGCAATATAATTAATTGTTTGATAGTTATTAGCAATCATCTGCTGAGACTTGTCACGTGGGGTTATCTTCTTGCGCAACATATCTTTGGCTACCTTGCGAGTTGTAGCTGCACCTTCCATCTGACTAGAATAGATAGCTTCCTCCATTAAAGAGCTTACCAAATATTGCTGACGACTTTCTTCCGGAATTACAGAGTTATCCCCCCATGAGCCTCCAAAATTCATGTCAAATTCATGACATAAGCGTTGCATTCTATTTGTTAACCCAAGCATCAAAAGTGGGTTATGCCAAACTCCAATAGTCAGATTCACTCTCGAAGCTTTTACATAGGTCCAAAGATCAATATCAGTAATTCCAGATGGAAGTTTCTTGTATTTCACAGTGTCCCAATACTCATAGCCATCATTAATCTTATCCAACAAGGTTTGCAGTTCCTCATTTAACCGTTTATTTTTGTCCCACAAGGCTTTTGCTAATTGTTGATTTGTTATGCGAGGAGGTCTTTCTATCATAATACATTCATGTTATAGTTACACATGCAAATCTAGTCAATTCTTTCCAATTCTCAAAGTATTGGAAAGAATCTTATGATTGTTTTAATTTTATTTAATTCTTTCCAATTCTTTAAGCATTGGAAAGAATTAGATAAAAAATACATCTAATCATCTTCTAATTAATAAGAACAACTTGCTCCTCTTTTCTTCATAAACATTCGATGGCATAGATGCTGCTTTCACGTTTAAATATAAAAAACTATGTTACCTTTGTATCACAACGACTCTACGTGCGAATAAATTCCATTGAGTTATCAAGCCATAATTAACCATAAATCTACACTTTCCATTCTAATTTATTAGTATTATTTCTTATCTTTGTAATTAGATATTGTCTTGCCGACCACATGGCTCATACCTGATAAATATCTGAGAAAGACTTTTAAATTTAAAAATCACACAATTCTTTTAGATTAATTTGTATATGGATAATAAGTATCAACGTAAAATCAATCATCAGATTATAATGCCACTTCAACAGTTCATGCAGAACGAGAAATCAGGTGGCATCATACTTGCTTTAGCTGTGATCGTAGCACTATTTTTGGGCAACTCTCCCCTACGCAATGAATACCAACAATTCTTTCATCATCATCTCGGATTTATTGTAGATGGCAAATCATATCTGAATTTCAGTTTAGAGCATTGGATCAACGATGGTCTTATGTCCATGTTCTTCTTTGTTGTTGGACTTGAATTGAAACGTGAATTTATCGGTGGCGAACTTCAACATATCCGACAAGTCATTCTACCTTCAGGCGCTGCCCTCATGGGAATGATTGTTCCCTCTTTGATTTTCTTGTTATTCAATCATGGAACGTCTGCTGCCCACGGATGGGGAATTCCCATGGCTACAGATATTGCTTTTGCTTTAGCGGTAATCTATCTGCTTGGTGATCGTGTTCCGCTAGCAGCCAAGGTTTTCCTTACCACCCTTGCCATTGTAGACGACTTAGGATCAGTCCTTGTTATTGCATTGTTCTACACCTCAAACATATCTTTAGCAAGCATTGCTGTAGGTATGGCTTTTCTATTGATAATGTTTATTGCAAACAAATTGGGAGTAAAAAATGTATGGTTCTATGCTATTCTTGGTATTGGTGGTGTGTGGACGGCATTTCTAATGTCAGGTGTCCATGCCACAATCTCGGCAGTATTGTCTGCATTCATGATTCCAGCAGACTCAAAGATACCAGAAGCAGCTTTTATCTCACGGCTGAAGAAGCAACTTCACCACTTTGAGGAAGCACAATCCAACGATGTTATCACATTAGAGAAAGAGCAAGTTGAGATTATCACAAAAGTAAAAAAGACCTCAAAAGAAGCAGTGCCTCCATTGCAGCGTTTGGAACATGGACTACATCCATTTGTTGCATTCTGCATCATGCCCATTTTTGCCTTGTCTAATGCTGGTGTGAACTTTATTGATATGGACTTCTCAAGTCTTTTCTCGTCAAACGTCATTATCGGAGTCTCGTTGGGACTTCTTTTAGGCAAACCTATTGGCATTTTACTTTCCACATGGGTACTAACCAAACTTAAATTAGGAAACAAATCCAAGACGATGACATGGCGACAGTTCATAGGAATAGGATTTTTAGCGTCAATCGGCTTTACGATGTCAATGTTTGTCACGGCGCTAGCCTTTACCGATACCACCAATATCATTCAAGCCAAGGTTGGCATTTTTTCGGCGTCAATTATCGGCGGTACTATCGGTTATCTTTTGTTGCGATCAGCGCCTCATCATATTAAAAAGCATCAATGATGCATGAAGACTCAATAAGTTCTGAGTACAAAATCTTTTTAATTCTTTCCAATACTTTAAACATTGGAAAGAATTGGAAAAACAGATAAGTTTATTTTCTACTTTATAAAGAGAACGTGTTTCTCGTTTCGGGATAGACATTCTATTTCATTGAATGATGTTTCGTAAGGTTGTATAAATTAACCGGCAAGGTTATCTTATCTCTTTTGGCTGATTCTCCATAAATTTTCAAGTCAAATCATTGCTTTAATTATCTAAAATGATTATATTTGCACTATTATAGAGCCATGAAACGTATGAAAATAAATAAAAACATAATTAACCGCACAAGAAATATGAACAACTTAAATGTTTACGAAAAGCGTGGACTGAAGAAATTTAGTCTATTTAGTATGATCTTCTTTTTTATGTTGCTAGTTCCTATAACTGTCAAAGCTCAAGATGATATAAAAAGCCTAGACAGTCTTGCAGATATAGCAATAAACAACGGAAATTATGCCGGAGGCTATCTGCTAAGGACCAAGCAAATAGACATACTTTCCAAACAAGTGGACAAAAGCGATTCAAATCTCATCCTGCTCATTGCAAGTCGCGGAATGTGCATGGAGCGCTTAAATAAATTTGATGAAGCATTAACGGAAGTAAAAAAGGCAGTTGAGCTTTGGGCTGAATTCCAAGATTCTACAAGTTTCTGCTATGCTGGACTACTAAAATATCTCAGCGTTTGCCAGATGAACACCAATCAAATGAATGCTGCTATAGAGAGTTCACAAAGATCTATTAGTCTTCTGGAAAAAATGCCGAATAAACATATGGTACAGTGGATAAATTTGGGAACGGCATACACTAACTTTGCTGAAGAGTTGGTTAAATTAAAACGTTTCAAAGACGCTATTACAGAAGAGCTGAAGGGACTGAAAATTATACAGAAATATTATGGAGATGATACTTCTCCATATTTTGACGAGCTGGTATCTCTTCAGAAATATCTCAAAGAGTCGGGTAATGAAGCAGCTGCAGATAAGATTTCTATGTTACTAGAGGAGGGAGCCGCCGACTTGCGGGTACCCAAAGTAAAGGAGTTTACTTCTGCCAAGGAAGCTTCAAAATATAATGCAGAAGCTTTATACTGTTCTAATTATTACCTCGATCATCCAATTACGGCCCCTAAAATGTCTGAGGCTAGTCTATTTTTTCACAATTGGAATATACAGTCGAAAGATGTGACGGTCCCTTTTGGCGAATTTGAGAATAATATATGCCAAAGCACGTCAGGAGCACTCTGCTTTCTTGCCTATGAGGCGGGCATAATAAGCAATGGTTTGCGCTACAATATTAAATTTGACAAGACTATTTATTTGGTAGCTATAATTAAAATGACGAAGTTTTACATAGACAACAAGGATTATCTCGGCATTGTACCTCCACTTGAACCATTTGCACAGGCCTATACACCAGATAAGCTAAAAATCATGAAACTGGCAGAAGAAAAATATGAGACACTTGACAAATCCATGAAAAAGTCGCCGAAATAGAGCACTAAAGGGTTTGAAAATGGAACTATACAAATATCATTAAATGAGAGCTTCTCTGTTTTTTAGTTATAAATATTCCTCATCTCCATATAAATATATGGAGATGAGGATATTAGAAAATAACGCCTAATGATATTGCATCTTTGTTCACAACTTAATATTATTCGTGTGCCCTTGAATATAAAATGAGGACAGAAATGGTGTGTCTTATCATATTAAAACCAGAGTCCACTAAAAGTTATTCGTGTTTTGTCCAGCATGTTCAAATACATGTTTAAAGCCTAGATTTCTCAGTGACGATTTGAATTTTGTACATTTAGGGGGTCTTCTCTGCATTTTTGGCGTTTTTTAGCAGGGCTGTCATGAATTTAGATTTATAGTGATCGTACAAGGTGATATGAACAATGAAGTTATCTTTATCAGCATTTATCTAAAGATAGATTTAATTCTCACAAGAAATAATGGGCGTGTTTGCTTTGAAAAAGTGTAACTAAATGGTTCTATCATTCATAAAAAGCACATCTGAAACAAATTTTTATCGTACAAAACAACGACAATTAAAAATATTCGTAGTACATTTGTAACGAATAATGAAAAAAGAGTTGAATGGCAACCTGCGGACAACGGTCCTTCACCATGGAGAATATGAGCAAATCACAAACTCGTAGTAGTCCATATGCGGAATTAATATCCTTCTCATTCCCCTCCAGAATTCTTCCTGAAGCAGGATGAAATGTGTTAATTCGCAAAGTGGTATTGAGGCGTTAGGCATCAATACAAAATAATTATTTATTCACAAGTGTATGCTAATAAGAATAAATAAAAAGGTATGATCAGTGAATCCGTATGAGTAACTGTAAAAATCTTACAGTTATCAAGACTAGGGAGATGAGTGTCACTATATAAAAACATATTAAGAAGTTAACGAATATTATTTATGCCTGAAAAAAGTTCATTAATCAATATCTTATGTTATGGCTTACCTGGGGGGATATGCCATCCCATGTGTAACGAATTTGATGCCAGAAAAGCTCAGATAAAGCAAATCTGGTCAAAACAATACCAAAAATACATGGTATTGGAACAATACGAGTCAACTATTGATGCATTACTTGCAATGAGCCTTTTCTATAGGTATGTAATGGGACACATTGACGGTGCCACGAGTTTCTATAAAAGCGTAAATAAGCTTAATGGTAGTAACGGTGAATGTTCAATTAAAATTGGCAGCGAAATTTTAGATAAGAGTCAGCAAAATCATATGCTCGCGTCCGTAATTACATTTAGTAAAATAATGAAAAAATATCAATTGAGTTCGAATTTCTTTAAGTTCAAAGAAACAATTGATTTCCTAAAAAACTGCTTAAATCTTTATAAAACACCAGAATATGAAACTGACGACTCCATTTAAGGATATAACTGAATTCGAGAGAGAACTCAAGGATTTTGCAAATAAGCATCGAATAACATTGGCAGAACATTCAAAAAAGATAAGCAACTATTTTGAAATGTCATGCTATCATAAAATCATCTTGTATTATGAAAGCAGAGGTTATATAGTGAATGTAAAAAATCTGCAGAAAGGCTTCTTCAGATATAAGTGTAGTCCATCCGGAAGATTACAAAATTTTTCATACTTTGAAGCGACAAAAAAGGTAAAAGAGGATGATATGAAGTTATATTTGTATCATAATGCGACTATACAGTCAGCTCATGATGTTCGAGTATTTACGACGCCTGATATTGTTATTGCAAAAAATGATGCTCCTTGCGAAAACTTTGACTATTATGAAACCAAAAAAGGGTTGTCATACTTTACTAATGATAATGTCATTTCGTTTTGCGAGGTAAAGAATTTGATACCTTTTCCAGAGTTAATGATTAACTTTATAGGTACTGTGAATGAGCTGAAACCTAAATGTCTTTCTTCAGAAACTCCAGAAAGAGGATCAAAAGACCTAGCACCATCACTCATGATGTCTGGTTCTTATAGCAAGTCAACAAGAAGAATCAAACATTCTTTGGAAAAAAGGTACTACATTAATATGTTGGACAATCTTTTTGATAATTCGACAAATTCAGCTTTTAGAAAACATCATTCAAATGAACTTGCTACGTTTAGTCATAAGAGTGCATTTTCAACTGAAGATATAGAAGCTGAATATGAAGAAAGATTAGCTGCATTAAATATTGTAAATACAAGCATCTTAGAGGATGAAAATAAATAAAATGGTAGAAAATAAATACGAAGAAGATTGTCTACGTCCTGCACTATTAAAATGCTACAATACATTTAAGTGTTTGGAAAAGTTAACCGTAGGAAATTCATTTTATGACAATATTTCCAATTTGGATAATTTTTTAATAGAATATAGAAGCATAACTTATGCTATACAAAAATCATTAAAATCTAACAATGATCCTATTTACCTTAAATATCGTGATTTGTATCTTAAGAGTGAATCTTGTAAATGGTTATTAGATAATAGAAATATCGTAGTCCACGAACACCCATTTGATTTGGGCAAGCGTCTTACCATCAACGTTTATACTCAAACCTCTGCTGAAGAAATTTATAAGAAAGAATTTGATATTGAGAATGATCAGCCATATAAATCTATATTGGAAGAACTTAAGGTAGTATTCCTCTCATTCAAAAAATGGGAGGTCTACTTCAGTTGTACCTTCCAGTTTATTGATAATAATGAGAAGTATGAGATTTATCCTTTTATCAAGGATGGGGTTACGTCAATTAAAGATTTCTTTAAGGCAATATATGATGATATAAAACCGAAAGATAAAGTGACTGAGGATTTACTGCAAAAAGTTCTTACATATAAATTTGACAGAATTCCCAAAGATATGCTTTTCATTCAGGACTATGTATACAATGTAAAAGAGAATCATTTTGAAAGAGGGTACATTCAGAATTTAGTTGTTAAAGATAATAAAGTTTCGCTTGCAAAGTATATGAAGAACTTTAAAGGATCAAATTTTATGGAAATCTTTATGATTTTACACATTGAAATTTATAAGCTTCAAAAACATGAAATGATGCCTACTTTTATTGTTGTATATAAAGACAATACTTTAAAAACAAAATCTTATGGTTTCTCTATTAAGACCACAATGTATCGTATCGTAAACAACATTGCGGAGGAAATAATAAAGGAAAAAGTAAATGCCGTATATATTGTGTGTGAGAACTATTATTATAAGGATAATTTGGATGAGTTTAATAGACTAACGTATCAAGAAAGAATAAATAAAATGAATCCTATTACAAATTTAGCATTCTATAGAATTAAAGAAGACACTTCTGTTATAAGTTATTTTTTTGATTCTTCAAAAATTGATGATCAGGATTATATTCTAAGCACTTTGAAAAAAGGTGACTATAAAGATCTTTATTTGCCATTTTTGACTCCGATAATTAAAGCTTTTCACTATAAAAACGATTTAGACTAAAATACATAGACTAGACACTAACGATTTTATAAAAAACATATTGAATATAGATCGAATTTTGATAAGTCAGTCAACAAATGAAGTAATAAGCTGCACTTACCAACTAAAGAACATACAGCCGCTATAATATCCTCTTATCAATCGGACTTTCCGTTAAAGAAAGTCCGATTTTTGTTGCTATTATTATTGCTTGACATACAAAAGATTATTAATGCAATTCTTAAAACAACAACTCTGATTAGAAATAATTCTAAACTAGAGAACTAATTAAGGTAATTTATAAAGATATTGGATCAATGATTAATAATTTAATTTGTTCAATATATTCAATACAATCAATTATACCTAGCTATTCACTATACTGCTATCTATTCTAATATTTCCTTTACTTCTCACAATAAATAATGGTAGCGTTTATTTTCACGTTAAAAGATAAAAGCGTACCTTTGCATAAGATAAAGCGGCACTCAGCATAACATTCAAGTAAACTTGATGATTCTGTACTCGCTGGCAATATCTTTGCATAAGATAAAGCTGCACTCGACATAACATTCAAGTAAACTTGATGATTCTGTACTCGTTGGCGATATCTTTGCATAAATTAAAGACCTTACTTACCACTACACATAATGGAACAATTACTACACTATGTCTGGAAGCATAAAATGCTGCCATTGCAAGAAATGAAGACCACTAAAGGACTCCACGTTGAAGTAATTGACTCCGGATTACACAATATGAATTCCGGTCCAGACTTCTTTAATGCTAAAATAAAAATCGATGACACTCTTTGGGTGGGAAACGTGGAGATACACGATAAAGCGAGTGACTGGTATCTACATAAACACGACAAAGACGAAAGATATAATAATGTCATTTTGCATGTTTGCGGTGACATTGATATGGAAGTGAAAAATCAAAATGGTGATTGTATTCCACAACTACAACTTGACGTACCTGAACATGTCACACAACATTATGTCGAATTACTTTCGACAGATAAATATCCCCCATGCTACAAGATTATACCCGAATTAAGTAACTTAATGGTTCACTCATGGATGAGTGCTCTGCAAACGGAACGCCTTGAACAGAAGACCGATGCGATAATAAGCAGAGTTGAACAGTGTAACGGTTCGTGGGAAGCTGGCTTTTTTGTTACTTTGGCACGCAACTTCGGTTTCGGTATCAATGGTGACGCATTTGAACATTGGGCATTAAGTATTCCGCTTAACGACGTGGCACATCATCGCGACAACCTCTTCCAAATTGAAGCAATATTCATGGGGCAGGCTGGGTTGTTGGATTTAGATACCGTTCCTACTAAATATCATGATACTGCGATTGCTGACGGATACTTTAATAAGTTGAAAGACGAATATTTGTATCTGAAACATAAATTCGGACTCCAACAGATTGATAGCAACATGTGGAGGTTCTTAAGATTGAGACCGCAAAACTTTCCTCATATTCGTATATCGCAACTTGCCAATATGTATTATACTGCCAAATGCAGCATCAGTCAGATTGTGGAATGTGATACCGTAAAGGAAGCTATGAACACGATGCATATTGGTGTGACTCAATATTGGGAAACGCATTATACATTCGGTTCTGAAAGTGAAAAGAACGAGAAGCATATCTCTCCGTTCTCGCTAAACTTGCTGATGATAAACACCGTAATCCCTGTTTTGTTCGCTTACGGGCGACATCAGAGCAAAGAGAAATATTGCGACCGAGCATTCGACTTTCTAGAACAGCTGAAAGCCGAAAACAATCATATCGTAAGGATGTGGAAAGAATGCGGACTGAATGTTGAGAATGCAGGAGACTCGCAAGCACTCATCCAACTAAAAAACGAATATTGTGACAAAAAGAACTGTCTGAGATGCAGAATAGGATATGAATATCTTAAGGGCGAAAAGAATCAATGATGTATACAACTTTAAATTATTAATATGGTTATATTACCATCGCTAATAATAATTTTTAAATAAGAAAAATATGACAGAAGAAGAACGAATATTTGCCGGAAAACTATTTGATGCTCGTACAAAAGAACTGCGTGATATCAAACATAAAACTCATGAACTATGCCGGAAATTTAATCTTATGGATGAATATGACAAAGCCAGATTGCCAATTATTAAAGAGTTTATAGGAAGTATCGGAGAGAAGTACTATTTCCAAGGTCCTATACAATTTAATTACGGAACTCATACTTTCATTGGGGATAACTTCTTTGCTAACTTTAATCTCATGGTGATGGATGATGCTCGTATTTATATTGGCGATAATGTTATGTTTGGTCCTAATGTATCTCTCATGGCTACTAATCATCCACTGATAGCCGAAGAGCGTACGGCAATGAAATATAATGATGGTCACGTATCTGTTTCTGAATATGCCGATGAAATTCATATTGGTAATAATGTCTGGATTGCATCAAATGTTGTTATTCTAGGAGGTGTCACTATCGGTGACGGTGCAGTAATCGGCGCAGGTAGTGTGGTAACAAAGGATATTCCTGCAGGTTATGTCGCATTTGGCAGTCCATGCAAACCGAAAAGAAAGATTACGGAAGCTGACAGTAAAATAGACCTTTTATAATGATGGAAGGTATTCATTTCATTATAAAAATATTTAGAAATACTCACAAACTATAGTGATGCTTATTCGTATATGATGATTTCATACAGATGTGATTTGGTCTTTCTTTAGTAGAGGAATTGCCCTATGGCTGTTATATAAACAAACAGACATTGATAATAAATTAACAGATGCTATATCTGGATAATATAAAGAAGACATATTTAATTGATGGACGAAATATAAAGAGGAAAAAGACCTTATTATAAAAACTTTAGATATTTAGAAGAAAAAAATGTTTTCAGGATAGGGGTAAAAGATAAAATACATGTTATATAAGTAGAACAGATAAATTTTACTATAAACATTAATAATTATGAGAAGATTAAGTATTTTATTTTTTGCCGCATGGACCGTAATGAACTTAAGTACATACATAAAGTTCTACAAGTAACATAATTTTTTGCAATTAAAATGCGTTTATACTAAATAACAAATTAAGCGAAAGAGGCAAAAAGATTGTTTACTCGGATTGTATAGAGTATTAGTGAATTCACAATTACGCAAATATATTAACAAGAAAAATAATAAACCCATTGGCAGAGTTTAATTTGCACAAATTAAATTCCGTCAATAGGTAAGCAATAAACAAAATGACATTAAGTAAAACATTAGGTTTGGTTTTAAGGACTAGTTCAAGCTCTTTACCAATATTGGTATTAGGCTTTTTCGTGATTTGTTCTTCTTATACAGATTTGTATGCTCAGAAGACTAAACCGAGAAAAAAGGTGAATGTGATCAATAGGGATAGCACAGGTAATGATTCTAACAGAATATCATACGAACGGAATATCCATGAGGTAGTAGTAACATCGCAGAGAAAGGAAGCAAACATCACTGATACCAGAATGGGTGTGCAGAAGTTGACTGGATCCGAAATACAGAAGGTGCCTGCGCTACTGGGTGAGATAGATGTAGTTAAGGCTATTCAATTACTACCAGGAGTGCAAAGTACGTCTGAAGGAAGTAGCGGATTTAATGTGAGAGGTGGTGGCGCTGACCAAAACTTGATATTGCTTGACAATACAAATATATACAACGCATCACACATGTTCGGTTTCTTCTCTGTATTTAATAATGACGCAGTGAAGAGTGCTGAACTGTATAAAGGTAATATGCCAATAAAGTATGGCGGACGATTATCTTCTCTTTTGGATGTGGAGATGAAGGACGATGCTCCTGAGAAGGTGAAGGGCGCTGGTGGCATTGGACTGATATCTAGCAGATTGACTCTGGAAGGACCCCTTGGTGAGAGAACATCATGGCTAGTAAGTGGCAGACGCAGTTATGCAGATTTGTTTCTGCGCATGTCTTCTGACCCAGAGAAGAGAAAAGAGTATCTATATTTTTATGATTTCAATGCTAAAGTTTCTCATCGTCTGTCAATGACTGACAAAGTGGGACTGAATTTATATAATGGCAGAGACAGGTTTATATCATCTTTTGGCGATATAGGTTATGGCAACTTTGTGGCTTCGGCTTTCTGGAACCATATCTTTTCTGATAAATTGTTTTCTAAGTTGAGTCTGAATTACACCAAGTATAGTTATGATTTAGCGTGGAAGGTTACAGACTCTAGGGCTGAATGGCAATCTGACATTCAGAATTTAGAGGCAAGACTTGACTTCAGCCACACTATATCTGACAAACTGAATCTGCAATATGGTGCTACTACTACATATCACATGTTTAACCCTGCTATGATAACACGTGCAGGATATCCAGACTTCAGGATGAACAAATCGTATGCACTTGAACATACCATCTACTTTGGGGCTGAACAGAACTTAAGTAAGGCGATATCAGTGAACTATGGAGCCAGACTGACGGCGTTTAGAAACATGGGAAAGACACTTCAGTATCACTATGATAATAATTATGATGTATCGGGAGCTACAGAATATGGCAACGGCAAGATATATCATACTTATATAAGACCGGAGTTTAGAGCTGGACTGGTTTACAAACTGAATGAATGGTCGTCAGTGAAGGCGAACTTTACTCATAACACGCAGTTTATCCAGATAGCCAATAATTCTGATTCGGGATCTCCTCTTGACTTATGGTTCCCAGCTAGTCCAAACATCAAGCCGCAGGAGGCTAACCAATATTCGGTGGGTTACTTCAGAAACTTTAAGGATAATGCCATTGAGACTTCTGTAGAGTTCTATTACAAGGGTATGAATAATGTGATAGACTTTAAAGACAATGCACAGATTCTGCTTAATGAAAAACTGGATGGCGATATCAGAACCGGTAAGGGAAAATCTTACGGTATGGAGATAATGGTGAAAAAGAATACAGGACGACTGACTGGATTTGTAAATTATACGTTGGCACATACCGACCGTACGATAGCAGGTATCAATAATGGAAAGACATATTTGGCACCAAACGACAAAACGCATAGCATTAACATCCTTGGAAGCTATGAATTATCTAAAAAGTGGGATGTGTCTGCCGAGTGGATATTCTCTACTGGTACGCCTGTCACCTATCCTACTGGCAGAATGGAGATAAACGGAGAGTATTACCCTATCTATACGGGCAAGAGCCAGGAGCGCAAAGAACCATATCATCGCATGGATATATCTGCCACGTATCATCCACACAAACACCCTAAGAGATGGTACCAGGGAGAGTGGGTATTCTCTGTCTATAATGTGTATTGGCACAAGAATCCGTGGATGACATCATTTGATCAGAACACCGCCGACGGATATCCTCAAGCTAAAATGACTTATCTATTCGGAGCGATACCATCAGTAACTTATAATTTTAAATTCTAATAAGGCAATGAATAAAATAAAATCTATATCAGCGTCTGTAATCGCTTTATTGTTTATTGCGACTATATCTTCATGCACTGAGGATACGACTATAAATACGAAGACTTCGGCTTATGTGCCTGTCATATATGGAACCATAACAAATCAGAACATAAGGCAACAGATACAGGTGAGCAGTTCAAGCGGTTTCTTCGACAAGGAGATAAATAAGCGTATCTCTAAAGCTATCGTTACCTTAAAAGAGGACAGTGGGATGGTTTCTAAATTATATATGCTTACACAGGACTCTGTGGGAAGCGGTATATATGCTACTAAGGACCCAATGATGGGTAAACCGGGATGGAATTATAAGCTATCGGTTGTGATGGACTTTAACAATGATGGCAGCGACGAGGAGTATACAGCAGAGTGTAATATGCCAAAAGCTCTGAAGGTAGACTCGTTTAATATTTCTAAGAAGAAGGTCGGCGAATATACATTATACTCTTTAAATATAAGTGCTCAGGATGATGGAGATGTAGAGAACTATTATATGGGCAAATATAGCATCAATGGCGTGTGGTATAACAAGATCAGTAAGTATATTGCGTTTAACGACGTGAGCCTTAACGGTGAGTATGTAAAGAACCTCTCGGTATGGAACTTTAACGATGTCGCTGATAAGAGTAAATTCAGCGATGATGATGCAAAGGATATGATATTCATGTCATCGGGCGACAGTATGATTGTGGAGTTTAGTAATATTAGCAAGGCATACTATAACTTTATAAATGAATGTGCAAGCCAGAAGAATGGTTCAAACCCTATGTTTGGAGGGCCTCCTGCCAATATCTCTACCAACATATCTAATGGGGCAAGAGGATTTTTCACTGCTTATGCGGTATCGTCAATGTCGGCTAAGGCTCCAGAATAGAAATCTCTATACGAAGCAATATTTAGCAATAAATATCGTTATTATGATAATGATACTATTTCAGAAGTGATGAATGAAAACATTCATCACTTCTGAAGTTAGGTAGTCATTACATAACCAATATAGATGGAATTCAATTTCATCAATGGGTAACGATATAAAAATAAATTATGAAATATATATATGAAACACGCATGGAAGTGCGTGACTATGAATGTGATATAGAAGGCATCGTAAACAACGCTAATTATTTGCACTATACAGAACATACACGACATCGCTTTCTTAAATCTACAGGTCTAAGTTTTGCGAAGATGCACGAACAGGGTGTTGATGCCGTTGTTGCAAGAATGAATTTGTCATTCAAGACACCACTTAAATGCGATGATGAAATCATCTCTCGTATGGGTTTGAAGAAGGAAGGCGTGAGATATATCTTCACTCACGATTTATTCCGTGCAAGCGACGAACGACTCAGTTTCCACGCTACTGTAGAACTTGTATGTCTTATTAATGGTAGACTTGGCAACAGCGAAGACTACGACAACGCTTTTAAGCCATTTATGGAATAGGAGAATGATTGACCAACAAGAAAAATTTAATACCATTGTTCTTTCACGTATAGGATTCTATAATCTTGCAGGAATGCTTGAGATGTATAGACGGGTGGGAAGTGCCACTTCTGTTCTGGAGCATCGTAATGACATCCGAGAGATTGTGCCCGAAGCTTCACCAAAACTTGTTGATGCGTTCAAAGATATCAGCGAACTGCAACGCAGGGTCGAAGAGGAAATGAAATGGGACGACCTGAACAAGGTTAAGATTCTATGTCTCAACGATGAAGAATACCCTAGAAGACTTGCAGAATGTGACGACGCACCGCTTGTATTGTTTTATCGTGGTAACGCAAGCCTCAACAATCAGAAAATCATTAACATTGTTGGTACACGACGTTGCACTGTCTATGGACAGGACATGATAAGAAGGTTTATCATGGATTTAAAACAGTATTGTCCTGATGCTCTAATCGTAAGCGGTTTAGCCTATGGCGTTGACATACACGCACACCGCAACGCATTGCAAAACGGTTTTGAAACCGTTGGAGTTCTTGCTCATGGACTTGACTATTTATATCCCCAAGCTCATAAGGAAGATGCAGCTAAGATGATTAATCAGGGAGGACTGCTCTCTGAATTCATAACATGCACAAATGCCGATAAGATGAATTTCGTGCGCAGAAACAGAATCGTTGCAGGAATGAGCGATGCCTGTATACTTATTGAGAGTGCAGCTCATGGTGGAGGACTCATCACAGCCCGACTTTCACGCGACTACAATAGAGATGTTTTTGCTTTTCCTGGAGCTGTCGGTGCCATGTATAGCGAAGGCTGTAACAACCTGATACGTGACAACGGCGCAAACCTAATTACATGTGCCTATGACATGGTAAAGGCTATGGGATGGGAAAACGGAAAACAACTATCCGAAGCTCGCAGTAAGGGAATTGAGCGACAACTGTTTCCACAGCTCACAGACGAAGAACAGCAAGTGGTGAAAGCACTGCAAAAGGAAAACGATCAACAAATCAACATGCTATGTGTCACAAGTTGTATGGCAATAGGACACCTCACAGCCTTACTCTTTTCAATGGAGATGAAAGGCATCGTGAAAACACTGCCTGGCGGAGTATATCATTTGCTTGGATAGAAAAATTGGTATACAAAAGCAACTAAGTTAAGACTATCAAAAAGACATAATACGCCAAGAAAAATAAATAAAAATTTGAGTAATCATATAGATTCTTAATGCATGAATAATATGAAAAAATTTCTTTCCTATATATTAAGGAGTTACTGCTGGACGGTGATTGCTATTACAATTGGAACATTGATCACGAGTGTTATTACATATTATTGTGCCAGTTCAGATGACAATAAAACCCCATTTTCATCACCAATATTTGTATCGATATTTTGTGGTATTATTTTCCCTATATATAATTTGCCAGTTATTATTGCTTTGTGTAAATACAGATTCACAAAAATAGAAATCATTATAGAAAGTATTTGTTTTGTGAATATCATTACATACATCGATGATATAATAAGATATTTAGTTTCTCCTAGCCTATTGTGGCATCATGAAGTCATTTCCGGAAATGATAATTATACGATCGTATGGTGGTTCGATTCTCCATTCAATATTGTATATGGCATTTGTCTAACTATTATATTGTGTTTGCTCTATATAAAAGTCAAACAGTTTGTAATTAAACAAATTAGCAAAAAGAAAAGTTCGAACATTAACTAATGATAAATCTATTCTGTGTTCGCTGTTTCCCGAATGGGACAAGTATAGCGGAAAAAGAAAAGATTAAAGCAATATTTGGTTAAATCATCTAGATGTAAAAAAATATAAAGGTCGCAGATTTTCCTTAGACTATGTGGATCATTTAAAAGGTTATATACCAGGTATTGCTGCAATCTTATTTGCAATAACATACATAATCGAATTCCTTTTTGATTAGCTACACCTCTTCAATATTATAAATGCTTATGGCAAGAAATCAAACAGACTATGGTTGGTATAAAGGAATCATGAGTAATCCTAATATTTATTATTCGTTGCTAGGATAGAAAAATTGTTGTAACTTTGCACGCTGTATGAAGATAGGAAATATTGATTATGGCAACCGACCTTTGTTTCTTGCTCCTATGGAGGATGTAACAGATGTAGGATTTCGCATGCTTTGCAAGCGATATGGTGCCGCTATGGTGTACACAGAATTTGTTGCTGCAGAAGCCATAGTACGAAGCATTAAGGCTACTCTAAGCAAGATGACTATCAACGACGACGAACGACCTGTCGGTATTCAGATATATGGTCGTGACGTAGAGTCTATGGTAGAGGCTGCTAAGATTGTAGAACAAGTGCATCCTGATGTTATCGACATAAACTTCGGATGTCCTGTTAAGAAGGTAGCTAGTAAGGGTGCTGGTGCAGGTATGCTCAAAAACATCCCTTTGCTACTTGATATCACCCGGAACGTAGTGAAAGCGGTAAATACTCCTGTCACAGTAAAAACAAGACTGGGATGGGACAACGATAATCTTATCATCACCGAACTTGCCGAACAGCTACAGGATTGCGGTATTCAAGCACTTACTATACACGGCCGCACACGTAGTCAGATGTATACTGGTGAAGCAGACTGGACACTGATTGGTAAGGTAAAAAACAATCCAAGAATAAATATACCGATCATTGGTAACGGAGATATTACAAGTCCAGAAGAGGCGAAACGTGCCTTCGACGAATATGGTGTAGACGGCGTAATGGTAGGAAGAGCCACATTCGGCAGTCCTTGGGTATTCAAGGAAATGAGAGAATATCTCGACAACAAGACTGATGACGCTACTCCACTATCCATTGATGACAAAATTGATATTCTAGAAGAGCAACTGAAGATAAACGTTGAACGCATTGATGAATACCGTGGAATCATCCACACAAGAAGGCATCTTGCTTCAAGTCCAATCTTCAAGGGAATTCCAGATTTTAGACAAACACGTATAGCGATGCTGAGAGCCACTAAGGTGGACGAACTGATGGCTATACTCGAAGATTGCAGAAAGTTATTAAAGGAATAATCTTCTCTTTAGCCACTCATGACAAAAGCAATATTATCCTTTCCTCATAATATAGAGGAAAGGATTTTTTTACACTTATTCTTGCATAACTCGCGTATTAGAAAATCATCTATCCGAAGTTCCAAATAGGCCCAGTATTTCGAGAATATCCAAGCCACCCCCATTCCAATATCAAACGAACCATTATTTATAATCACTTGGCGACACTCCAAACTGCTTTTTGAAACTCGTAGAGAAGTGACTGGGCGTGTTAAAGCCAGTGCGATCAGCAATCTCACTCATGGTATAGCAACCCTCACGAATGAGTTCTACAGCGCGGTTCAACTTGTATGTTTTGAAGAACACGCTCGGATTGGCTCCCGTAAGCCCCTTCATCTTGTAATAAAGTTTGGTGCGCGAGATATGGAGCATATCCGTCAAGTGCCCAACGTCAAGCTCAGGATTCGACAGTTCGTTTTCCATGATCTGATACAATTGGTCCATGAAGTTCTTATCCTGAGGAGAAAGAGCTTTTTCATCTATGTCATCGGTTTGTGTAGAGTTGATAAGCAACTGTCTCACCTTCTCTCTGTTCGCCAGTAACGAATGAATCATGGCCAATAGAAGTTTGGGGTCAAACGGTTTGGTTATATAGGCATCAGCCCCAGTATTAAGTCCTTCTACTTGATTTTCGACCGTGGCTTTTGCCGTAACCAAGATTAGCGGAATGTGGCAAAGCTGTAGGTTTTCTTTTATTTCCCGACAAAGTTCGTAACCCGTTTTATCTGGCATGATGACGTCGCTCAGTATCAGGTTGGGTTCATCTTCACTGATAGTTTTATATGCACTCTCGGCATCAAAGCGATAAACCACATTATAATAAGGCACAAGCAACGTCTGCAAATAGTTCACTACCTCTGTATCGTCATCAACAACCAATATTGTTGGCTTGCCATCAGTCAGTGAAGCCGTGTCTATAAGCTGTTCTTCTTGCGGAAGAATCGGAAAGAGCTCCGTCTGTTTATCCTCGGGCAATGCGCGTTCTGCGTCGCTGTAAATTCCTTCTCCTACTGGCAAAGTCAATGTAAACACAGCCCCGGTCTCACCTTGTTTATTACCTGCCACGAGAGTTCCATGGTGCAGTTCAGCGAGCTTTCTAGCATAATAGAGCCCGATTCCAGTGCCCCAATTGAGTTTTCCCTTGGTCTGGTTGTTCAGTTGATAATAGCGTCTGAAGATATTTTCAATCTGATCTTTTGGAATACCCCTACCACTATCAGCCACCGTTACGGTCATATTGCCGTCAGCAACATCAAGACTGACAGCTATCTTGCCGCCTTTGGGCGTAAATTTCATAGCGTTAGAAAGCAGATTATTCATGATCTTCTCCAGTTTATCGGTATCAAGCCACATCAAATATGAGTCTTCAAGACCATAGAGTCGCAGCAGAATACCCTTTTCATCGGCATTAACCTTAAAGATATCACAGATGCGAAGCAACTGGTTGACAACGTCGGTACGTCTCACTTTGAGTTTCAGTGTGTCATTCTCCAGTTTGTTGAAATCCATTAATTGATTGACCAGTTTCAACATTCTCACCACACTTCGCTGAACAATCAGCAGTAGCTTTTTGTTGTCATTCGATATATGACGGTCATCACAAAGCATACCTACTGGTCCAGATATCATAGTCAATGGTGTTCGAAACTCATGAGAGATATTGGCAAAGAAACTCATGTTCATTTTGTTGACACGACATTCCTGTTCTTTTTCCAATTCTGCTTTCCGCACAGCTTCATGCTCTTGGAAGATGCGTTGGCGCAGTCTGTAAAGCTGATAAGCCACTAGCGATGCCGCCAACACATAGAGCAACCATGCCCACCACGTGTTCCAAGGAGCTGAAGCCACGATTACTTCAATCTCATTTTCAGCCGTGAATTCATCATTTCCCTTACTCTTTCCCCTCACTTTCAGTGTATAATGCCCAGCAGGAAGGTTGGCATAAAAGGCTTCATGACTGTTGCCTGACTCGACCCAGTAGTCATCGAAACCTTCCAAACGATAGGAATAACTGGCGCGTTCGTAATCTCCATAAGCCAAAGCAGCAAACGAAATACTAAAACTATTTTGGTCATACTGCAAATGAATCTCAGGCTTGTCTTCCAGATTTCGGGCGATGCAGTCGTCGGTTTCGGGCGAGATAACCTCGTTGTGTACCTTCAGTATCTCGAAGACCAAAGGTACACTCTGACGTGCATACACCTTTTCGGGACTGAAAATCGTGAGTCCATGCGTACCACCAAATACCATTCGCCCATTGGGCAAGAGGCATGCAGCACGGTCGTTGAACTGATTTCCACCGATGCCATCGGTAGCATAATAGGACGTAATGGCACCCGTGAGGGCATCTATCTTATTGAGTCCATTCATAGTGCTTACCCAAATATTACCTTTCCGGTCGGCTTCGATGGCCGAAATATCCTTACATGAAAGTCCATCAACGCGCTTGGCATATTGATGGTCGGGGCTAATGCGCATCAATCCGTTAGTGACGGTACCCACATAAACATCGCCTTTTGGGTCTTCATAAAGATCGGTGGGTATAAAAGAGGAACGAGGTAGGCAGCGTTTCCAATCCTGTAGATTCACATTCCATTTACGAGCTTCCATTGACAAGGGATTCACTTCCACGAGTTCTTGCCCGAAAGCCGCAGTCAGGACACGGTCGTTTCGAAGCTGAAGGGCACAAGGCATGAAGATAAACGTAGCTGGATAGAGTGTGCAAGGCTTCAGCACACCATCGGGCATAAAGGCATAAATTTTATTAGATGCAGTGGTTGCCCAGACAATACCATGACTTCCCTGCATCAGCGACATAACAAAAGGAACTTGATAGCGTTTCTCTATCACCAACCTACTGCCGTCATAGCGCATCCGAATAACCTCCAAGCCATTTCCTATCCACAGTTTTCCGCAGCTATCAACAAGCAAGCTCCCTATTTCACTACGTCGATCGTGTGTATCAAGTCTGGCTAAGGTCAAGGGCTTCAGCACTCTATTCTGCATGTTATATACCATCAAGCCACGCATTTTCGTTGAAATAAATAAATTTCCACCACGATCTGCCGCCAGAGCCAGTACCGACTGATGTCCCACAGCCTGAACCAAGAAGTGGTTGGCATTGAAACATTTGTTGTACTGATAGTTCACACTGTAGCCCTGATCAGAGGAGCCCATCCAGAGATTGTTGCGAGAATCTTTGAAGAGACGCGTCACCTTAAAGCTCGGTTCATCAAAAGGGAAACCAGGATGTCCCTGAGCTGTCAACAGTCTAACTTTGCTATCATAATAGAAAAGGCCATTCTGCGCCGTACTGATTAATAGACCACCTTTGTTATAGGGATGAATGCAGTAAACTTGATCGTGACTGAATACAGGATTAGAAGCAATGGCTGAGGAAATATGTTCAAAGGTTTTTGTTTCAGTGTTATAGAGCATTATACCATTACCTGCACACAACCAGAAATATTTACCATCCTGAAGATAGGTATATAAAGGGTTAAATCCTTTAGGGAAAGCTATTGAATCGGTTATTTTGAGCGTATGGTGATCGAAGCAGCGAAGGCTATTCAAATTAGCTACCCATATATTTTCATATCTGTCCACATGGATACTACCCATGAAATTTTTATGAGGGTCTAGATGAGAAAGTCGCTTAACAAAGCGATTCTTTTGTCCGTCATATTCCAAGAGGCTACCGATGTTATAGATAAAGATACGATTTTGCGGCGTCACGAGCAATTGCACGATGTTCCGATTATCGTCGTCAATGGGAATACGCTCAAAGGTATTGCGGTCGGTATAACGGCAAATACCATTCACTGTTGATACCCAAAGGCGGTTATTTTTGTCTTTTGCCACGCCCGAAACATTATTGTCAGGCAGTCCAAGCGAGTCATCAGTGCAGAAATATTGATAATATTTGTTGCCGTCAAACTTATTCAAACCACGAAAAGTAGCTATCCATATATGCCCATAAGCATCTTCTGCAAACGCTTTGATATTGTGATTAGAGATCTCATCTGCAACAACCATAGCATGGTCTTCATCAACCAGTGCTGTTTTCTCCTTGTTTTTTCCACACGAAAAAAGAAGCAATGCAATGCCGATTCCTACAAAAGATTGAATGGTCTTAGATTTAAGTGTCTTCATGTTAACTGTTTTTAGCCGGCACAAATATACGAATAAAGCCTTCACATACAAAGGATTCACTGATATTTTTGAACAAATATGTAAACATTTGAACATGAGGGAAACCGCATTTGAACAAAAGTGAAAAACAAAAGAATAATAGAAAAAGCCACTATCAAAATTGTGTTATATCTTTGCAACCGTAACAATTTAATACTACTAACATGGAAAAAGTTAAATCTATCAGGTTACTAACCTTATTTCTTTTGACAATTATGTGCCTGCCTACATGGGCACAGGAACTCATGAATGTTTCCGGTCGTGTCGTGGATGACACACAAGAACCAATGATTGGCGTAAGCGTTGTCGAAAAAGGAACGACAAACGGTTCCGTAACCGATCTTGACGGAGTTTTCAAACTAAGAGCACACAAGGGGGCAACGCTTGTTATCTCTTACATCGGTTATGCCACGCAAGAGGTCAAGGCCGGACAAAATCTAAAGATAGTCATTAAGGAAGACTCTAAAATCCTCGATGATGTAGTCGTTGTCGGTTATGGTATTCAGAAGAAAAGTTCGGTAACAGGCGCTATTTCTCAAGTGAAAGCCGAAGATATAGAAAACCGAACCATCACCGATGCAAAGCAGGCTTTGCAGGGAAAGACAGCCGGAGTGCAGATTGTTTCGTCTTCTGCAGCCCCAGGTTCAAGCCCTACCGTACGCATTCGTGGCTTCTCTTCAAATGTAAGCTCAGAACCTCTTTATGTTGTAGACGGTGTTCGGATGAGCGACATCAGTGGCATTGACCCGAATGATATAGCATCAATGGAAATTCTCAAAGACGCAGCCAGTGCTGCTATCTACGGTGCAGAAGCAGGAAATGGTGTCGTTTTGATTACTACCAAAAAAGGAAAAGCAGGCGAAGGTCGTATCAGTTACAGTTTCCAATACACAGGGCAGTCGCTCGCACGTGTTCCCAAGATGCTGAATGCAGAAGAGTATATCCAGTATATGACGGAAGGTAACACCTTTACTAAAGACTATCTGTCAGCCAATTGGGACGGAAAGACAGACACAAGATGGACAGATGTGGCTTTTGAAGATAGCAAAATGATGAAACACAACCTTGCCTTCATCGGCGGAAGTGACCGTGGTAATTATTATCTCTCACTCTCTTATCTTAACAACGACGGTATTGTAAAAGGCGATGCTGATACCTATCAACGACTCACTGCTACCATCAACTCTGAATACAAAATTAAGAGCTGGCTTAAGGTTGGTACAACTAACCAGACTGAAAAATACAATGTACGCCAGGTCTCTAGTAATAGTGAATATGGTTCTCTGCTTACTTCTGTAATGATGCTTGACCCATTGACACCTGACACCTATGCCAACGGCGTACTTCCCTTCCACGTACAGAACGCTTTGAACAACAAAAAACATCTCCTTACTGATGCCAATGGAAATTATTATGGAATTTCCAACTTTTATTCAGGCGAGCAATATCACCCAATGATTATGCGTGATAATAATTTGGCTAGGAACAGTGGCTTCAACATCAATGGGTCTATATATGCAGACTTCACCCCTATTAAGGGCTTTACCTTTACATCTCGCTTTGGTTATCGACTAGCAGGAACCCGCAGTAGCACTACTAATCTGCCGTTCTACGGTAATGGTGTACAAAGTAGAGATTACGTTAGCCAAAGCAATCAAAGTTCAACATCAATCTATTATCAATGGGAAAACTTTGCCAACTACATAATGAGTCTAGGCAAACACAATATCAACACGATGGTCGGCATGTCATATCAGGAATCAACCTATGACTATGTTCAGGGAGGACTCAACGCTAACGGAGAAGATGCACTACTCAAAAACGACCCTCTTTTCTATTATCTGAATTTTGCATCAGCCTCAGCTGTTAAGAGTGTTGCTGGCGAAAAGACCCGCACTGCAAAGCTCTCTTACTTTGGACGTTTGAGCTATGATTATGCAGGCAAATACTATGCACAATTCTCTCTGCGCGCCGATGCTGCCGACCTTGCCCTATTGCCCAAGAACACTCGTTGGGGATATTTTCCTGCTGCCTCATTAGGTTGGACTGTATCTGAGGAAAAGTTCTTTGCGCCTTTACGCAACACCGTAAACAGTTTAAAGCTGCGCGCCAGCTGGGGACAGAATGGTAGTCTTTCAGCTTTAAGCGGATATTCATATAGTACCGACATGACACAGTCTGGACTTTATCCTTTTACCAGTGGAATAAATTATCTACGTGGTGTCAGTCCATCTACAATGGGCAATGATAACCTTAAATGGGAGACTTCTGAACAAACCGACATTGGTCTTGATGTCTATGCTTTCAACAGTAGACTAAACTTCAGTATGGACTATTTTAACAAAAAGACTAAAGATCTTTTGATTTGGAATACCACCCCATCTCTTGAGATTGGCGGTAACACATCACCAATCAATGCTGGAAATGTATCTAACAAAGGTTTTGAATTTGAACTAGGATGGCGTGATCATATCAAAGACTTCAGCTATGGAATTCGTGCAAACCTTGCTACTATTAGTAACAAAGTGACTTATATTGACCCTTCTATCACTCGTCTTGCAGGTTCTACATTCCACACATACACTGTGACCTATTTTGAACAGAACTATCCTGTTTACTATTTCCGTGGCTATAAATTTGCAGGAATCGATCCCAAAACGGGTAATCCAACCTTTGAGGATTTGGACAAGAGCGGCAATATCAGCGATGGAGACCTTACTTATATCGGTGATGCTATCCCAGAATTTACTTATGGTTTAACGCTTACGGCAGCTTACAAAGGCTTTGACCTCACAATATTCGGTACAGGTTCACAGGGTAACGATATATTCAACTGCATTAACCGCCCAGACTATGCAGCTAGTAATAAACAGAAAGAACTTTTCTATACCGACAGATGGACAGTTAATCATACCACCGCAACCCAGCCACGTGCTGGTGCAGCTAATATGGACAAGTATGCTTGCTCAAGCGCAATGGTATTTGATGGATCTTATTTCAAGATTAAACAAATACAGTTAGGCTACACATTACCAAAGAAATGGATAAGCAAAATTGCTGTCAGCAATGCACGTGTTTATCTATCTCTTGATGACTTCTTTACCTTTACTAAGTATAAAGGATTCGATCCTGAGGCTTCTGCTAACGCAACATCAGGCATGGGCATTGATAAGGGTGTCTATCCCATGTCAAAGAAATTCGTCTTAGGCTTCAATATAGACTTTTAACTAACCCTAACAAATAAAGAATACTTATGAAAAAATCATATATTTCCCTTTTGATCATAGCCAGCTTAGGACTTGGTATGACAAGCTGTGAAGATAGACTCGACATTGCTAAGCACGGCAATATGGGTGGTCAAGAAACATTCTATAAGACTGATGAGCAAGCTGATCAAGCCCTCACATCGCTCTATGTCAGTTTCCGAAGTAATTACTACAACTGGTTTTTCCTTAAAAACCTACTGTCAGACGACGTTTGGTGCGGAGGAGGATCACGCGGAGACAATGCCGAAATGGAGAAACTCAATGAATATACCTTTGGCACCGATCACAGTATGGTGCAGGCAGAATACACAAATCTATATGGTATTATTTATAAAGCCAACTTAATTATTGATCAGGTATCCCCTAATACCAACAATATGAAGCGCGACATTGCTGAAGCATACTTTTTCCGTGCATGGGCCAACTTTGAGTTGGTCACACTTTGGGGTACAGCGCCCGTAGTAGACCATCTTTTACAACCTAATGAATATCGCCCTGGCAACTCGACTCAACAGACCCTCTGGACAAACGTTGAAAACGACTTAAAGGCAGCAATCAATTCAGGGGTTTTGCCATCTAAAAAAGATGTAAACGACCGAGAAACAGGAATCCGCATCACCGAAGAGACTGCCGAAGCCTATTTAGGCAAAACCTATCTGTTTGAAGGTAAATATGCCGAAGCTGCACAGATGTTCGAAAAAGTGATTCAATCTGGCAAATATGCACTCTATACTGGCGAATATGACCTACTACTCCATGCAATCAACAACAACTGTTGCGAAAATATGCTTGAAGCACAATTACGCAACGACTCTGAACAGGCATGGAATCAGATGACTATGCTCTATCTGATGCAAGGTTGGCGCACCGACAAATTGCTTTACAGCGGACAAGCCTCAGGCGAAATTGCCACAGGAACATACGGTTTCATGAACCCACGCAAGAGCCTTTACGACGCATTCGTGGTTGAAGAGGGCAAAGATGGATACCGTCTTAACAGTACTCTACGCACCTACGACCAGATGAAAGCTTATGGCATCAGCATTATGCCAGGTGCCTACCTCTATGGAAATGAAGGCTACTTCATGTGGAAGACACGCCCGTTAAAGGCCGACTGTATCATGGATGCACCTTATTTTCAGGCTCTCCAATATTCTGACATGCGTGTCATGCGTTATGCCGAGGTACTACTAATGGCTGCAGAGGCCAATCTTCAAGCTGGGAATCAGGAAAAAGCCCTTGATTATGTCAACCAGATCCGCAAACGTGCAAAACTGGCCCCTCTTTCTAACGTTACACTTCTAGCTATCAAGAACGAAAAAAGACTTGAGCTGTGTATGGAGAGCGTTCGCTATCAAGACCTGGTCCGCTGGGGAGATGCCAAGGAGACACTAGGCAAACAGGGAGCACAGATTCCTTCACTCACAGCAAATGGCATACAATGGAACTATAAAAACGATACTTACGGGTATCAAGAGCGCAACAAGCTTTTACCAATACCTTTGAAGGAAACAGAGCTTAACCCGAATATTTCACAGAATGAAGGTTGGAAGTAAATCAAAGCAAACTATCAGTGAACATGTCTGGAACAAGAAAAACTTCTTTCACATCTCGTTCCACTGAATAGCATTAGATAAAATGCTGATTATTTACGATTTACAAAAAACGGGAAAAACATTATATAACAATTATAAAAATTCTGAAACAAGATGAAAAGACAATTGATGACCCTATGCCTGACAACACTGACTGTATGCAGTTTTGCTCAGCAAAACCTCTTTGGTGGACAGGTTCCGAAATCTCCAGAAGTGAATGTTGATAACACAGTAACCTTTCGACTCATGGCTCCAGAAGCACAGAAGGTACAAATAACAGGTGACTTTCTACCCACACAAAAAGTGAATACATCCTATGGTGAATACGATGCCCCGGGCGTAGCCAATCTTACCAAGGACGAGAAAGGACTGTGGACATTCACAACAAAAGAAGAAATCAAACCTGAACTTTATCTATATAATATGATTATTGATGGCGTAAAAGTGACCGATCCTTCCAATGTCTATGCTATTCGCGACATTGCCAACACCACAAGTATCTTTCTCATCAGCGGTGGCCGCGCTGATCTTTATAAAGTAAACAATGTGCCTCACGGAACCGTTTCAAAAATTTGGTACAACAGTCCAACGGCTGGTCTAACCCGCCGCTGTACAGTTTACACCCCAGCAGGTTATGAAACCAGCAAGCAGAAATATCCAGTGCTCTATCTGCTTCATGGCATTGGCGGTGATGAACAAGCTTGGACAGAACTTGGTCGCGCTGCCCAAATTCTTGATAATCTCATCGCTCAAGGCAAAGCAAAACCTATGATTGTCGTAATGACCAATGGAAACATATCACAAGAGGCATGTCCAGGCGAGACATCCCAAGGCTTCATAGAACCCACTATGGCTCTTCCAAAAACCATGGATGGTTACTTTGAGCAAGCTTTTCCCGATGTAATCAAATTTGTAGAAGGCACTTATCGCGTGGAGAGAGATAAAGCGCACCGTGCTATCGCGGGTCTTTCAATGGGTGGTTTTCACTCTCTTTTTATCTCCATCAACAATCCTGACACATTTGACTACGTGGGACTCTTCTCTGCAGCCGTAGACCAACAACAGAAAGGTGGACTTGACGAAATTTATGCCAAACGCGATCAAAAGATTGACAATTTGTTTGCTAAACACCCGAAACTATTCTGGATAGGTATAGGCAAAAGTGATTTTCTCTATAAGAACAATGCTGACTTACGCCATTATCTTGATTCTAAAAACTTCAAATATGAATACCTTGAAACCGAAGGCGGACACATATGGCGCAACTGGCGAATATATTTGAGTGAGTTTGTTCCTAAATTGTTCAAATAATGAAAAGGAAACTTATTTTAATAATAGCTATGGCGGCTTGTTGCTGCCATAGCTCTAGCATTTCTGCACAGCCATGTTTACAGCCAGAAAACATTGACGAGATACTAAAGGTTATGACCGTCGAAGAAAAATGTCACATTGTGTTAGGCTGCGGAATGGGCTACGGAACCGAAGTTAAATTTCCTGGTACAGCTGGAAGTACCTATGCTATTCCCCATTTGGGCATACCATCAATCTACTGTGCCGACAGCAATCAAGGGCTCCGCCTAAGTGCACATCGCGACTATGACAGCCATGATTACTTTTGTACCGACTACATGACGAGCATCACGCTAGCCTCGACTTGGGACAAGCAAGCAGCCTATCTAGTAGGAAAAGGTATCGGAAACGAGACACGCGAATATGGACTCGACTGGATTCTTGCACCGAGCATGAACCTCATGCGCAATGCTCTTTGTGGTCGTAATCATGAATATTATTCGGAAGATCCCTATCTTTCGGGCACAATTGCTGCTTATTATATCTCAGGTATACAAAGCGAGGGCACGGCAGCCTGCATCAAGCATTTTGCAGCCAATAATCAGGAAACCAATAGGAATGCCAACGACAGCCGTGTTAGTCAACGTGCCTTACGCGAACTTTACTTGCGTGGTTTCGAATTAGCTACAAAGATTGGTAACCCTTGGACTGTCATGACAGCTTATAACAGCATTAATGGAAAGCCTACATGTGAAGATCCTTCACTCACTGAAACCATCCTCCGCAGCGAGTGGGGATTTAAGGGATTGGTAGTATCCGACTGGAACGCCGGCAAGAGTGCTACAGCTTCTATGCTGGCAGGCAACGATATGTTACAACCCGGGCAGGATCGTCAGTATCAGGAACTACTGACCAATGCAAAAAACGGAAAGTTGCCTATGACCATACTTAACCGCAATGTGAAACGCATTTTGCAACTCATCGTTAAGAGTCACAGCTTTGCCAATTATCCATATTCCAATGAACCCGACTTGAAACAGCATAGCGCCGATGACCGAAAAATTGGTGCCGAAGGTATGGTCTTGTTGAAAAATAAAGACGTTTTGCCGTTACTGACAGGAAAAAAAGTTGCTCTATATGGCTGTACAAGCTATGACATCATATCAGGTGGGACTGGCTTTGGCGGCACAATGCAGGGCCGTTATACAGTATCGCTCGTCGAAGGGCTCCGCAAAGCAGGTTTCACTATTTACAAACCACTTCTAGACCAATATAAAATGCACATAGCATCGGAACAGAAGCGACTTTATCCTAATGGACTTCCTCCCTTTGCTTTACGTCCACTCAATCGTGCCGAGGAAATTGAAATGACTGACCAGCAGCTGCAAGAAAACGCAATAAACACAGATGTTGCTGTCATCACGATAGGCAGAAAGAGTGGCGAAGCCGCAGACCGAACCCAAGATGAGTTTAATCTTTACAATAAAGAGCTGAAGATGATCAGACAAGTAAGCGAGACTTATCACAAGGAAGGTAAGAAAGTTATCGTACTGCTTAATATTTGCAGTCCTATCGAAACGAGCTCATGGAAATCACTTGTTGACGGTATTCTCTGTACTTGGCAAAGTGGAGAACAAATTGGCAACAGTATTGCCGATGTAGTTTCCGGGGCAGTTAATCCCTCAGGAAAACTTCCTATCACGTTCCAAAATGCCTATGGTGATGCTGCATCCGACAAAAACTTTCCATCCGACGTAAAGGATATGAAAGATTTGGCAACCATGTATATGTGGGGGGAAGCCAATCAAAACAACAAACGCGAACCTAAAGCCAATATCGATTATACCAATTATGATGAGGATATATACGTGGGCTATCGCTATTTCGACAGTTTCAATAAGGAAGTAAGCTTTCCATTTGGCTTTGGTCTCTCCTACACCACCTTTGCTTACAACAAAGCAAAAGTCATTCAGCGGGGTAATGTCTATAATATCAGCATTGAAGTAAAAAATACTGGTAAATATGCAGGACGCAATGTTGTAGAGTTATTTGTAGCTGCCCCCAAAAGTAAAAGCCTCAACAAGCCTATCAAAGAACTGCGTGATTATGCCAAAACACGTTTACTTCAACCAGGTGAAAGCGAGACCATGAATATGAATATAAATACTGATGATCTTGCTTCTTTCAATGAGAAAGCATCAGCCTGGAAGACTGATGCTGGCACTTATCAATTTCTCATCTGCTCTTCTGCCCAAGATGTGGAGGCCCGTTGTCTGGCAACAGTCAAGTCTTCTGTCCGCAAAGTAAACAATGTGATGAAGCCTTTAGTGAAACTTCAACTTCTACATCGCTAATCTATCAACAAAAAGAATCTATGAAAACAAGAAACTTATTTTTTATTGCACTGGCTACCTCACTGGCAATAGCCTGTGTTATGGAAGCCAAGACTATTGATAAGAAAGCCCTACTTCAGCGACTTTCATTGACAGACAAAGCCCACTTTGTCATTGGAACTGGCATGACTGGCATGACTGGAAACAATGCTGTCATAGGATCCACCAAATCGTTGGTATCAGGAGCAGCTGGGACCACTTACCCACTTGACTCACTTGGCATCCCATCCATCGTGCTGGCAGACGGTCCAGCGGGGCTCCGTATTGACGCACATCGCACCGATGATACCGCTACCTATTATTGCACTCACTTCCCTATTGGGACATTATTGGCATCAACATGGGATCAACAGTTGGTGGAAGAAGTAGGAAGAATCATGGGAAACGAGGTCAAGGAGTATGGTGTCGACATTCTTTTAGGACCAGCCGTTAATATTCATCGCAATCCATTAAACGGGCGTAACTTCGAATACTATAGTGAAGATCCACTTGTAGCAGGCAAGACGGCAGCGGCATATATACGAGGAATTCAAAGCAATGGTGTCGGAACAAGCATCAAACACTTTGCATTCAACAACCAAGAGACCAACCGAATGAATACCGATGCTCGTATTTCACAACGTGCTATCCGTGAAATTTACCTCAAGCCCTTTGAAATTGCTATAAAAGAGGCAAATCCTTGGACTGTGATGTCATCTTATAATAAGATCAATGGCACTTATACTTCAGAGAGTAAAGACTTACTCACGACAATTCTTCGCGACGAATGGGGCTACCAAGGTACTGTGATGACCGACTGGTTTGGAGGTAAGGACGGGGCTACCCAAGTGTGGGCTGGCAACGATATGCTACAACCTGGAAAGTCAGAACAATTCTCTTCAATTGTTGAAAACGTAAAGAACGGAAAATTGAAAATCACAGATCTTGACCGCAATATTACACGCATTCTGAATCTCATTGAAAAGACGCCGCGCTATCAGGGCTATCATTATAGCAATAGACCCGACCTTAAAGCACATGCTGCTATAACCCGACAAAGTGCTACTGAAGGTATGGTTTTGCTAAAAAACAATGGAGTGTTACCAATTCAAACCAAGGCTTCTAACACCCAGATTACACTCTATGGTTGCACTAGCTACGATTTTATAGCCGGCGGAACAGGCTCAGGAAACGTGAACCATGCCTATGTCGTGTCACTCTTAGACGGTTTAAAAAATGCAGGGTATTGTGTTGATAATCAGCTTCAAAAGGCATACACTCAATATATCTCAGACTGTAAAGCAGCCGAGAAAGCACACTTGGAAGAGACGAAAAAGAAAGACAAGCAGACAGCCATGCTGACAATGTTCCTTCCTTCGCCCCGCCCTACGGAGATGAACATCACAACTAAGCAGCTGAATCAGCAAGCCAAGACTGCTCAGGTTGCCGTCATCACCTTGGGGCGCATCAGTGGTGAATTTCTGGACCGTAAGCTGGCGGATTTCAATCTTACAAAGAAAGAATATCAACTCATCAGCAAGGTGTGTAAAGCATATCATAAAGTTGGCAAGAAAGTCATCGTACTGTTAAATATCGGTGGCCCCATTGAAACTGCATCTTGGAAGGCTATGCCCGATGCAATTCTTTGTGCTTGGCAAGCTGGCCAAGAAGGCGGGAACTCTGTAGCTGATGTGATTAGCGGTAAGACATCACCTTCTGGAAAGCTTACGATGACTTGGCCTATCAATTTTACTGATGCTTATTCCTCTAAAAATTTCCCGATAGACAAAATGCCCGACCTGAATATGACCAACCAAGGCAAGACTGGAAACAACGAGAAGAACGTTGACTACACGAACTATGAGGAAGATATTTACGTAGGATATCGTTATTTTGACAGTTTCAACAAGCTGGTTTCTTATCCTTTCGGCTATGGACTCAGTTACACAAAGTTTTCCTATTCTAATGCTAAAGTCAACAATAATGGTGATATAATTACCGTTACAGTAAATGTAAAGAATATCGGAAAGACAACAGGCAAAGAAATTGTCGAGCTCTATGAAACTGCTCCCAACAGCAAAAAACTTAATAAACCAGCTAAAGAGTTAAAGGCTTTTGCCAAGACAAAGGTCTTGAAACCTGGTGAAACAGAAGTTGTTACACTCACAGTCAAAACGGCTGATTTGGCTTCCTTTAGTGAAGCATCATCAGCATGGAAAATAGATGCAGGAATATATCAGCTACTCATCGGTACTTCGTCACGTGATATCAGAGCTACTCTCTCCACCCATGTCAAGGCACAAGAAAGCCCAGTTCACAATGTACTTGCCCCTCAAGAACCTCTCAATCTGCTGCATCGCTAATCCATAATTATGCAGTATAAAAGAATTATTATTATTACAAAAATCAATAAGCAATGAATAAAAAACTAATAATCACAGCTGTACTTGTCTCCATTATTGGGACAAGCTGCATGGCACAAGAGAAACTTTTCAATGGTACCAACATTCAATCACCGGTCAAAAATGCAGACGAGACCGTCACTTTTAACCTCTATGCTCCACAAGCACAGAAGGTAAGCGTGAGCGGAGACTTCCTTCCTACGATCAAGATGCAGACTAGTCGCGGTGAATATGACGCACCAGGAAGTGCTCAACTCGTGAAAAATGAGAAAGGACAGTGGAGTTATACCACTACCGTTCTGCCTTCAGAACTCTATTCCTACACTTTCAATGTCGATGGTTTGAACATAAACGACCCTAATAACATCTACATGAACCGCGACATCACCACCTACAGCAGCATTTTTATTACCACCAAAGAAAAGGGTGACAAGGGTGACCTTTACAGCGTCAACGATGTTCCTCACGGAGATGTGGCTAAAGTTTGGTATTCCAGTCCTACGTTGAAGATGAACCGTCGTATGACAGTCTACACACCAGCTGGCTATGACAAGGGCAAAGCTTACCCTGTTTTATATCTGTTACATGGTGCTGGTGGCGATGAAAACGCATGGAGCGAACTGGGGCGTACCGCACAAATCATGGACAACTTAATTGCAACAGGCAAAGCTAAACCGATGATTGTGGTCATGCCTAACGGTAATCCTAACTGCCAAGCAGCCCCAGGAGAATGGTCATTTGGTATGTATACACCATCATTCATGGGCAACACAGGACCAACAGCTCCCGCTGCGGCTAGTATGGAAGAAAGTTTTATGGACATCGTAAAGTATGTAGACAGTCACTACAAGACTATCAAAAGTCGTGAAGAACGTGCCGTCTGCGGTCTCTCTATGGGTGGTGGACAAACCTTTAGCATCAGCCGTCTCTATCCAATGGACTTCAGTTACTACGGTCTTTTCTCGGCGGGCTTACACTTAAATAAAGACATCAATCTGAAAGATTCATCCATCTATTATCAAATGAAAGCCGACAATGTTTACCAAGAGCAAATGAAGAAGCTCTTTAAAAGCAACCCGAAACTCTACTGGATTGCTATCGGCAAATCCGATTTTCTTTATAAAGCCAACGCAGACTTGCGCAAGTTCCTAGACGAAAACCATTATCCATACGAATACATGGAGACCGATGGGGGGCATATATGGCGCAACTGGAGAATTTATCTGGCAACATTTGCACAGAAATTGTTTAAATAAAAACAAAAAGTGGGACTTAAATCCCACTTTTTTTCGTTAAGAATATACGTGTACTGTTCATAACAGCAAGCAATGCTACTCCACTATCGGCAAACACAGCTTCCCAAAGATTGGCGACACCAAAGACTCCTAGTACCATCACAAGAAGTTTTACACCTATCGCAAACACGATATTCTGATATACAATTCTTCGTGTGCGCTTACCTATTGCAATAGCTTCAGCAACCTTTCCTGGTTCGTCTGTCTGAATAACCACATCAGCGGTCTCCACTGCCATATCCGATCCCATTGCGCCCATTGCTACACCAACATCACTCAGCGCCAATACAGGAGCATCATTAATGCCGTCTCCAACAAAAGCAACCTTCTTGCCTTGTTCTTTAAGTGCAGAAATATGTGACACCTTATCTTGCGGAAGCAGGTCACCAAATCCTGTGACATGAGTCTCGCTGTCTTTATTCAGTGACGCTACAAGTTTGTCTATCAACGCCTGTTTGTCACCACTCAATATCTGCATAATCTTAACGCCCTGTCTTCTGAGTCGTTGTGGAAGAGTCGCTGTATCTTTCTTGGGAGTATCTGCAAGTAATATATAGCCGATTAACTGTCCTTTCTTTGCTACAGCAACAATTGTCTCAGGAATACTTTCTAATGACTTACCATACTCAACTCCATTATCACGAAGCAATTTCAGCGTTCCAATGAGCATATCTCCATATTCAACTCCTGCCCCTGGAATATTTTTCAATAATGAGTCATCTACAGTCACGTTGTCTTTACCAGCATATTTTGTAATAGCAGAAGCTATTGGATGACTACTAAACGCTTCTACGGCGGCTACTAAAGCCATATCTTCATCAGAAATACCTACAACCTGCTGCACTTTGAATTCGCCTGTTGTGAGAGTTCCCGTCTTATCAAACACCACTGCGTCAAGATTTGCAATAGCGTCAAGATAATTGCTACCCTTGAAGAGTATTCCTCTTTTACTAGCCGCACCGATACCGCCGAAATAACCTAAAGGTATGCTGATAACTAGTGCACACGGACAACTGATAACAAGGAATACAAGCGCACGCTTGAACCACTCAGAAAAAACGTAATCATAAGTTGTGGCAAAAGAAAGTAACCATGGAAGAACAACAACGAGTACTGCAAGCAATATCACGACTGGAGTATATACATGCGCAAACTTATGGATAAATGTCTCTGTAGGGGATTTACGATTTGCAGCCTCCTCAACCATAGACAAGATTCTGCTTATTGCACTCTCGGCAGAGATACGTGTCACAGCAATACGTATCACGCTGTCTGTAGCAATCATTCCAGCCATCACTTCCTTTCCTGTCTCAATCAGTCGTGGGACAGATTCACCTGTTAGTGCAGCTGTATTCATTGATGTAGCAGCAGTAACGAGTTTGCCATCCAAAGGTACACGTTCTCCTGGTCTCACCTCAATGATATCATCAATATTCACCTCTTCAGGTTTAACCTCTTTATATTCCTGTCCATGCACTATTCTTGCCATGTCTGGGCGAAAGGCAACAAGACTCTTTATATTGTCACGTGCCTTGTCAACAGCCTTATCCTGCAAAGCCTCTCCTATTGAGTAAAGCAACATCACTGCCACAGCCTCAGGGTACTCCCCCAGAGCAAACGCTCCTATCGTGGCAACAGACATTAGCATAAATTCACTGAAGAAGTCAGTATCGTCAACAATAGCTTCCCAAGCTTCCTTCATTACTGGCAAGCCTACCGGCATGAAAGCAATGACATACCATACAAGTTTGAGTGTGTTGTTTTCAAACATGTTCACACCTTTTGCACTGGCTATCATACCTACAACGAGCATTACCGCAGACATGATTATCTGCCAAAGTGCCATTCCCTCTTCTTCATGCTCATGACTATGCATATTTTTTTCTTCCATAATTAATCTTATTATTGTTTTCGAGGGCAAAGGTATAGAAAAGGAAATACAACCTGGTTGCAAAGTCAGTTAAACGCAAAAATAGTATCTTTGGCACTATTTTTGCTCATTAACAAGCAAACACATATAATATATAAGCTTATGTATAACAGTGAAATCAACAAAATGATTATGACTTCTATGAAGTCTGGTGACAAAGAGAAGTCAGCAGTTTACCGCCTTCTTAAGAGTGAGTTTCTAAAGTTCACAACCGCGAAAAACGCAAAACCTCTAGACGATGCCGCAGAGATTCAGATTATACGCAAAATGGTGAAAGAACGCCAGGAAAGCGAAAAAATATATCTTGCTAACAACCGCCAAGACCTTGCCGACAACGAAAAGGCTGAATACATCATTTTAGAAACCCTACTTCCTCAGGCTCCTTCAAATGACGAAATAGATGCTTTCATCAAGTCTTCTTATCCTGACGGAATAGAACAAAAGCAGATGGGTGCGGTGATAAAGGAAGTAAAAGAAAAATGGAGTTCTGCTGACGGCAAGGTCGTTTCTGATCTTGTACGTTCACACATAACAAAATAATATTCTTATTTCATGGAGACATGAAAAAAATATGGGCTGGCATATTGTGATGTGCCAGCCCATATTATTTTCGCGATTATAATATTTCATGTCGAGAAAATGTACCTAAAACTTAAACTTTTCTATCAAGGAACTCCAAAAGCCACATATTGAAATCTATGTCAGCAGATGCATCCTTTGATTCATCCCCATTACTCGTTAAAAGTAGATTATCTTTATTCATAATTATTTGTTTTTTAAAAATCAAGTGCAAATATAGCATTATTTCCGAAATATCAAACATATCCCCCCAATTGTTTTATATAAAAATTGCACAATCGTTTGCACAACGAATTAAACATACCCCAAAAACGTTGTTATTATTTATGACACACGTATGTTTCGTATGCTCTCTTTTGTATTTCCTCCCCAAGTGCAATTCTATCTTTGCATCGCTAATCGACACATGGAAAACGAAAATTCTAAAAATGTTAAAAAAAACATACATAACATACATGCTAGGGTTAAATCGCTTACTATCAATACGTTTGCTAATGTATGATATAGCCATATCATACATGTTTCATACATGAATCATACATGGTCTTTACCCAATTTCTACGACATAAAAAAAATAGAATAAGGAAACACTATAAATTGATTGATTGCAACCATAAAACACAGGCAAAGGTAGAACGACTTTTGCCTAACCGTGGATTTTAATCAAGAAGAGTAACAGTTAGTATGGAATACCTGCTCATTATAACAGAATAATCAGCCAGCGCAACAATAACAAAATCACCATTTTCGTTGCGCCGTTGAGTAATAAGGCCCATATTACTCTGCAACGCATGTAGGACTTCTGAGTGATATGGGCCTTATTACTCCGTTCCATGTATGTTTTTAGGTAATCATACATAATCTAACAAACTGAATTGCAAATAGTTACGCAAAAACATGTAGGATATTGGATTTTAAAACTAAAAAAAATATGGCAATACAATGCACACTAGAGAAGTCCAGAAGTGAGGAAAAACATTTTGCACGAACTAGAAAGACAGGTAAAATTGACATGAACGAAATTTCCGATGAGATACAAAGAAACTGTTCCGCCACATGCAGCGACGTGAAGTTGGTACTTACAGAGTTGATAGATGTAATCCATGATCACCTTCTTAATGGTGAAGAAGTCACCGTAAATTGTCTTGGCAGTTTTCACGTAGGAGTAACGAGTGATTCTGTCTCCAATCCTGCCGATTTCAAGCAATCAAACATCCATGGTGTCCATCTCAAATTCCGTGAGGATACTAAGCGAGATTCCGTAACTTGGAAGCTCACACGTAGCTTGACAGATAATGCTACTATCGAAATTCGATAGTAGCATTGTATAAATCCGTTTTCCCCAGCAGATTAATATCCTTGATTGCTAAATACTTGTCTTCATAACATGAAGCTTCCCTTAGAATTTAGACAAGGAACCAGACTTCTTGGATTCTTTTAGATAATATTTCAAAACAACATAACCTAATGCCATCATGAGCAGGTCATTGATAATTATGATGATATAGGCATTTGCACTGATTTGGGTTTTTCCTCTCAAGAATAATTGGATAGTTGCGTTAGCCTTAGCAAAGGGAAAGAGTATCGTCAATATCGGTTTCTTGTTTAAGAAGATTGCTCCATAAGTAAGAATACCAAAAAGTATGGACGATACCATGCTGTAGAAATTTGAGATATTTTTGTATTTCAAAGCAAACGAGGCACACGTCATACCAATACCAATGAGTGAGAATATTGCAATAAGGAGCAATGGTAAAACGTAGATCCATTGCAATATCATACTAAATTTCACATTTGGCACAAACAATAAACATAAGGATAAAGTAAGCATTGATTCTATGATGGATAATATACTTACGGCAACTCCCTTTATGATTAGTAGGCTATAGAAGGAACGCGCATTAAGATATAACTGTTCCAAAGTGCCTTGAGTGTTTTCTTTCATAATAGATTCTACAATAGATATGAAACTATTATTGGTAATGAGCCAAATCATAAATGAACTGACAAATATCGGTACATTGCTCGGATGCTTAGCGCAAAGAACATGGGATACGATTACGCTTAAAACTGCCCAGAAAAATATATAGAATATTGTGTCAAACTTGTATCGCATTGCGATTTTACATGTCTTCTCAAATTCTTGGATAAATAAATTCAAATAGTATTTCATGGTTCTTTATTTAGATAGAAATTCGTAATATTTTGATTCGCAGCCTCTACACAAACGATCTCGTGACCAGCATCGTTCAATTTATGTATCTCTTCGCCTAACAGTAAAGAAGAAGTCGATATCTTAATGGTGCAATATTGGCCACATGCGTCAATAACTTCTAAACCATCATCATTTATTTTATCAATATCCGGATGATTAATTCGTATGATAAATGTATCGTCGCTTTCTCCAATATCTTTCTTCTCTACCATCATTCCATCCTGCAATTTGTATATCTGAGTGGCAGTATTTTCAATGAAACTAAAGTCATGGGATGTGATGATAATAGATCTATTTGAAGTGAATTCAGGACCTCTAAGGAATTTACTCAAGTTGATACTGCTCTCCATATCAAGTCCAAGAGTTGGCTCGTCTAAGAAAGTCACGGGGGTATTCATGCTCAATGCACATACAACGGCAACTTTCTGCTGCATACCTCTTGATAGATTTTCTACCATTTCTCCCTTTTTCTCATACAGATTGAGTTTCTGAAATAGATTGAGACTATACTCCTTGATGGTTTCAAAAGAAAGACCTCTCAATGTGGCGAAATACTTGATGTTTTCTAGTGGCGTAAGTTTGTAATACAGATTGCGACTTCCTTCAGACAACAGAGAAAAAGTTTGGCTTTTCTCCTTTTTAGTCATGCTTTTCAAATCTTTACCACAATAAGCGACTTGTCCTTCATCGAAATTGAGCAAATCAGTACATATCTTGATTAATGTCGTCTTCCCGACCCCATTAGGTCCTAGAATAGCTGTCACGCCATTACCAAGCTCTAAATTTACATCTTTGAGAACATCAATAGCACCAGAGGAGGTTTTATAAGACTTCTTCAAGTGCTTAACAGTAAGTATATTTTCAGATTGTTCCATCCATTTATATTATAAAATCTAGAGTAATACTTTCCTTTGAGTTTTTAATGCTAAAATGATACACGCTCAATCGCAATAAGCATTACTTGTTTTTGTTCTTAAACAATGCATTAATAGAGTAATTTATAATGGTATAATCTTTTATTCTACTAGTACGTTCATTATTTACCGTAGACTTCAACAATAATTTTAAGATTTGAGACTTTTGGACATCCGAAAGTATTGAACTGTAATCTCTTTTAAACTCCAATTCATCATAAATCACAACTCCACCTTTACCGACATAGAGCTTAATAACCATCGAATATCTGGATGTACAAAGTTTTTGTATCTCAGCAGGCCTAGCAACCTGAGTAACAGCACATCTGCATAAAGACATTAGGCTATCCCTAGTATCACCTTCAAGGAGCCCGAAATCCATAACACGATCCAATTCTTTGACAGTAGTATTCTTTTTTGCCTCAAAAATATCATAATCCCTTTTGACGAAGAATTTTAATCTTGGTTTCGACGTACTATCACAAATCAATATATCATTTTCCACATTGGGAACAGTGGTATTTTTAAGTATTTTACTTTGTGATGAGCTACTCAAACACAGAAAAATACATATTGAGAACAAGGAAAACCTTTTCCAAAAATTACGTTTCATAATAGACTATTTAAATGTGTATAGCATTTATATATACACTTCATTTTGTAATAATTACTCACCTAAGTGAAGCTGAGTACAAAAGCATCGAACATACTTTCCTTATCATAATTCATCACAACTAAAGTAGGCTGCGCCTAACCATAATAGTTTAAGTATTAATAATGGCAATATATGGAATCAACATCGCTTGTTGTTTTAAATTTTTCATTCATCATTTATCATTAGAGTGGTTATTAAATTAGGGGAATAAGCCCCTCTTTCTTTTGTAAATATAGACAAAAATATTGTACGTTATTATTTACGGGAAGAATTTTAACACAAATTCGTTATAATAATCATATCTTCAAAAACACTTATCTTTATAAATTGAAAACAATACTAACTGATAAGCTAAAAGGCAAATAGGAATATATATATATGAATAAGAAGGACAAAATAGAGAACGTTTTGATACAACAAAAAAACTGCCTTAAAGTATTCGCTTTGAGGCAGTTCGTATATTAAGAAATTGTATATAGAGCTTTCAACAACAAGTCTACTTCTCCATTTTACATATTTATTTGCACAAATTCGTTATAAAGAGGAATGTTCTCTTTTACTTCGTAGGTTTTGCGATACCCTCTTTTGTCGCACGTTCTTCCATACGAGCAATACGTGTAACTAAGTCAGGATGTGAAGAAAATAATTGATTAATCTTGCTGTTCTTTTCTCCACCAGCTTTATCTTGTAACTCTTTCAACTTTTTGAAAGACAAAGCCATTGCCCAAGGGTTTTTCCCAGATCTTTTTAAAAAGTCATAACCATAATCATCCGCGTTACGCTCTTGACTTTGAGAATAGGTAGAGTTTACTAGCGCTTCACCTAAATCACCTAATTGGGAATCTGTAAGTTTAGCCACTGTTCCACCCTGTGAAGCCGCTGCATCCTTCAATGCAGAAGTAAGTAAGGCTGTGCGAAAAGCTTTCTTAGAATCTTTATGTGCCACATGACCTATTTCATGACCTATAACTCCAAGTAATTCGTCATCGGTCATAATATCCATTAACGAAGAAAATACCCTGACACTGCCATCTGCGCACGCAAATGCATTAATATCTGTAACATAATATACCTTGAAATTCAATTTTACACCTTCAACGTCACTCAATCCCTGTGTCAGTTTATTCAGACGAATAGTGTATTTGCTTTTTTCATCACACACCTTATTATGGCTATCCATCCAGTCAATATACTCTTTTACATATGCAGCCATATCAGCATCAGAAATTACAACAGCTTGTACAGCTTTTGATGCACCACCAATTACTTTCTTAAAATTAAATTGTGCCGCAGCCGGCATTGAACACGCTAAAAGTATTACTAAGATAATACGCTTGATTAGTTTAAAATTCATCTTCTTTTATATATTAAACATTGATTAAATTTATAATAGTATTTCAAAACTTGTCATAAGAACTTGCTAACATTTTTACAATTTAAAATCCCCTCTCTTTACGGGAGGGGATTTAAAAGGCACACATTGACTTGTGCGCTTATTTCATTTAGACAATACTAGTTCGTATATCTTATTTGTTTAACTTCCAAGTGACACCATCCTTCGTGTCTTTAACTTCGAAGCCAGCATTTGCAAGGGCATCACGTATCTGGTCGCTCGTAGCCCAGTCCTTATCAGTCTTTGCCTTTGTACGAAGCTGAAGAACCATATCTACTACCTTTCCGTAAGCCTCTTCACGTGCATCGTTGTTTGCACCCTTCTCGCTCTTCAAACCTAACAAGTCGAAAGCAAAAAGATTCATTGTCTCTGAAAGTTCCTTCAGACACTCTGCACAAATCTGAGCCTTGTGGTCAAGTAAGTTATTGATAAGGTGACATGCCTCAAACAGGTAGCTGATAACAAGAGGAGTCTGCAAATCATCGTTCATTGCATCATAGCAACGCTGGCGCAAAGCCTTCACAAATTTATCAGTCTCAGCATCGCATTCTTTTGATACCTGAATACGATCTATATCAGAGATACCGTTCATCAGTCTCTCATAGCCTTTCTGGGCAGCAATCAAAGCCTCGTTAGAGAAATCAACTGTGCCACGATAATGAGCAGAGAGAATGAAGAATCTTATCGTCATAGGACTGTAAGCCTGAGTAAGACTCTCATGATTACCCGTGAAGAACTGTTCCAGAGTGATGAAGTTACCAAGACTCTTTCCCATCTTCTGTCCGTTTATAGTTATCATGTTGTTGTGCATCCAGTAGTGGACCATCTGATCACCCTGACTTGCAACAGCCTGTGCTATCTCACATTCGTGATGAGGGAAGACAAGATCCATACCTCCACCATGAATATCGAAATGACTACCTAGATATTTACGTCCCATTGCAGTACACTCACAATGCCAACCTGGGAAGCCTACACTCCAAGGACTAGGCCAACGCATAATATGTTCAGGCTGAGCCTTCTTCCACAAAGCGAAATCTACTTGATTATGCTTCTCGCTGACACCATTGAGTTCGCGAGAATTATTTATCATGTCGGTAAGGTTACGACCTGAAAGAATACCGTATTTATGATCTTTATCGTATTTCACTACATCGAAATACACACTACCATTACTCTCATAAGCATAACCGTTGGCAAGGATTTCCTTCACCAACTCTTCCTGTTCAATGATATGACCAGTAGCATGAGGTTCAATAGACGGTGGAAGCACGTTGAGCGCCTCCATAGCATCATGATAGCGATTTGTGTAATACTGCGCAATCTCCATTGGTTCAAGCTGTTCAAGACGAGCTTTCTTCTCAATCTTGTCATCGCCCTCATCAGCATCATGCTCAAGATGACCTACATCAGTGATATTGCGAACATATCTCACCTTATAGCCCTGATGTTTAAGATAGCGGAACAATATGTCGAAAGTTATCGCAGGACGTGCATGTCCAAGATGCGCGTCACCATAAACAGTAGGTCCGCACACATACATACCAACATTAGGAGCATGCAACGGTTTGAACAACTCTTTATGTCGAGTAAGAGTATTATAGATTAAAAAATTCTGTTCCATAACATATTTATATTACTAATGTGATTGCAAAGTTAATGCAAAATAGGGTAAAATCAAAATATTTCCCTCGTTTCTTATCATTACTTTATTCCCTTTCCAAATTCGGTAGGTGTCATTCCAAATGCTTTTTGGAAAAAATCTACAATGAATATAACTTCTGACACCGAATAGTAATTCGTTCAACTCGGATTATTTAATAATAGTACAGAGATTCTGTACATCATATTCAAAAGTATCCTTATTTTTTGCTCTATTTTTTACTGTTGAGCGGTAATTGTAGATGGTTTGTGGGGAATAGAAAAGCAGAGATGCTATTTCTGAACTTTCTAGTACACCTAACCGGATCAAAGCATAAATTCGCTGTTCATTAGTCATAGAGCTTTTGATGGTTTTGCCTGTCTTTTTGGGTTGTGGATCAATCAGAAGATTGTTAAATTCATCAATAAAAGTAGGATAAAGGTCAAGAAAAGCTTTATCAAATCGATTCGTAAATGTCGTAGCATTTTCTTCGGACAAGCGCGAGGAAGATATTGTGCTAAGAAGTTCGTCAACTTGGTGAGCTTTTATTTTTCTCTGTACTAAATTCTGATATTTACTTAACCTATCAATATACTTGGCACATAAGTCAATATATAGTTTAGCTAGTCCTTCTCTTTTTCGATTAGTATCAAGAAGTTCAGAGTTAAGAATGTTCAATCGGTTGTTGAACAGAATAAGCTGGTCATTGCTCTTATATAATTGTTTTCGATGTAAAGTAAGAAGTTTGTTTTGTCGGAATATTAAAACAATACCGAAAAGAGATATGATGATAAGTATGGAAATTATAATAAGAGTGAATTCTAGTTTGCTATTATTTGATTTAATCATACTCTCGTAAGTTGAAACAATTATTGGCAATTTTTGTGATATTTCGAGTATTCTAAGCCTGTTATTATATAATTTTGCATCCTCCAAAGCAATCTTGATATATTTATCGGCACGTTCTACATTATTTACCCTTTTTTGTCCTCCTTTGAACAGAAAGATAGCAAGATCCTGCAATGCGAGATTTTCCCGTGTATTACATAGTGCATCGCCGATACAAGCTTGAATGAGATATTTTTCATATTTAGCAGTATCACCATGCGCATTATAATTGTTAGCAATAGCAAAGCTGGCCATTGCATAGTATCGCGAAGTTTCTTTCTGATGATGAATGGTCTTGAAATAGTAGTCAAGAGCCTTTTTATCATTTCGCGTGACATATATATAGTATTCACCGTGATAAAAATCGTATTCCGGCATGTTTCTGGTCAAATATGGCATGGCCATTTTGAGGCTATATGCTGCCAATGCCCTATATCTTGGAGAATAATAGTCATCATTACAGTAATCACTCCTGTATGAATAGAGAGTAAAGCGAGTAATATAATATAGGAAATACAACTTTGGTGATATTTTCTTTACTTGAATCGCATTCAGCAAATTGGATGCTTCACTATAAAGTCCTCCAATACCAAAAAGTTGCACTTTATAGAGCAAGTTTTGAATAACATGATCAGTTCCTTTTATTTGCTGGGAGAGGAGAATAGCTTTGTTTATATATACCCTAGCAGAATCAAATTGGTATACATAGTATTCCTGATAAAGATCTTCATAAATTTTTAACAGTTCTTCCTTGCTTTGCTTTTTTTTAGCATAGTTTTTAAGTATACTAATATACATTTCTTTGGAATTGTGATATGCTTCACGATTGGAAAGAATACTATCCAATCGTAAAAGGAGTCTCTGGTTTGATGCCTGACAGGACAATCCCGCAAGCATACAGAAAAAAATAGTATATAAAAGGCGTTTTAACATGGTTTTTAAATTATTTCTGCAAATATAACAAAAAATAAGATATTATCAAACATCTACTTAAATGTTTTTTAAAATTCTATGAAAAACCATAATAATCAATGAGTTATAGGTTTCATAAATATTCAATGTTCTACTTATTCTATACTTACATGATTAACTTGTAGAATAATAAGCTATTTTTGCCACAGAAATCTAAACAAAATGTAAACTTATCTTTATTATGAACATCTTTAAACAATTGACAAAAAGAATTGTGTTTTGTAGCGTAGGCGTTCTACTATCATTAAGCCTTTTCGCCCAAAACATTAAGGTCCACGGAGTCATAAAAGACGAAAGCGGGGAACCTATTATTGGAGCTACGGTAATCCAAAAGGGTACTGCAAATGCCACTGTTACGGATTTGGATGGTAATTTTATCTTTATGGTTCCTTCTACAGCAACTCTTTCCATATCTTATTTGGGATATACCACAAAAAATGTGCCGGTTCAAGGCAGACAAGTTTTAAACATTGAACTATCTCAGAATAGCAAGCAACTTAATGAAGTTGTGGTTATTGGTTATGGCACGATGAAGAAGAGTGATCTGACGGGTTCAATAGGATCCATTGATGCTAAAAAATTGAATGAGCAACCTGTTGCAAACATAGGACAATCTTTACAAGGAAAAGTCGCTGGTCTGCAAGTTGTAGATGCTGGTAAACCTGGTGACAATGTCTCTATTAAAATCAGAGGATTGGGATCTATCAACAACTGTGATCCGCTTGTCGTCATAGATGGTATACCAACTGATTTGGGATTGAATAATCTGAATATGGCTGATGTAGAACGGGTGGATGTATTGAAGGATGCTTCTGCAACTGCTATTTACGGATCTCGTGGTGCCAATGGAGTAATTATGATTACGACTAAGAAAGGTAAAGATGGCATAGGACACCTCTCACTGAACGTAAATTTTTCATTTCAGAATGCTACGAAAAAGCCTTCTCTTCTCAATGCTTCTCAATATGCAGAATTGAATAATGAGATGATGGCTAATGCTGGTTATAATCAGAACCCTTTATGGGCGGCTCCTTCTTCACTCGGAAATGGAACCAACTGGAATGACAAGGTTTTTCGTACAGGTTATCTTGAAAATTACACGTTAAGCTATTCTGGTGGATCAGATAAAGCCCATTATTATGTGTCGGGAGGTTTTCTTAACCAGACGGGTACCGTTAGAAGTGTCAGTTATCGTCGATATACCTTCGAGGCTAACAGTGATGCTCAAGTTCTAAAATGGCTCAAATTTTCAAATAGCCTTGCTTTGAGTGCCGATGTTAAGAAGCAGGGAAGTTACGACTTGGGAAGTACTTATCGTGCACTTCCTATTTTTCCTGTAAAAGATGAAAACGGTGAATGGTCAGGACCTAATGGTAACTCTTTATGGTATGGTTCTACAAAAAATCCTGTGGGTCCTACTGAAATGAACCAAAACAAGACAAATGGTTATAATCTTCTTGGTAGTATTACAGGTGAAATCAGTTTTAGTAAGGATTTGAAATTTAAAAGTACTTTGGGTATTGATGCGAAATTCTGGTATATGGATAACTATACTCCTGCTTATGCATGGAAACCTATTCCTGTAGAGCAAAGCTCCAGATATAAAAGTAATAATAAGTCATTTACTTACCTTTGGGATAATTATTTTCTCTATGACCATATTTTTGCCGAGAAACATCATGTTTCTCTAATGGCAGGTACTTCTGCACAATGGAATGATTTTGACTATCTGAATGCACAGAAAAATCTCTTCGCTTTCGAAAATGTTCATGAAATGGACAATGGCCAGAAGATGTATGCGATTGGTGGCAATGAGACAGAATGGGCTCTGTTTTCCTATATGGCTCGTGCTAATTACGATTACAGTAACCGTTATTTAATAACAGCAACCATACGTAAAGATGGTTCAAGCCGATTTGGGCGCAATCATCGCTGGGGAACTTTCCCATCTGTTTCTATGGCATGGCGACTGACAGAAGAACCATGGTTTAAGCAGAACGAGTTACTCAATGACTTGAAAATCCGCATGGGATATGGAATTACAGGTAGCCAAGCCAGTGTAAGCAATTACAGCTATATGCCCACCTATAATACAAGTGTCTATCCTTTTGGTACAGATGGCAATGAGCAGACAGCACTTATTTCCACCACTTTGGCTAATCCAAATATTCACTGGGAACAGGTTGCTCAAAAAAATATTGGCTTTGATGCTACAATGTTCCATTCACGAATTAATTTATCTTTTGATGCATATATCAAGAAGACCAGCGATATGCTTGTAAAAGCTTCGATTCCTATTACATCAGGTTTTGAGGATACCAGTACTACTTACACCAATGCTGGTAAAGTTACCAATAAAGGAATAGAAATCACTTTGCATACCCAGAATCTTAAAGGGGTTCTTGGTTGGGAAACTCTTCTATCCTATACGTATAATAAAAATAAGATCAATGATTTAAACAGTTCTACCCCTTATTATATTAATCAGGTTAATAATTCTTATGTCACTATGTTGGCAAAAGGCTATCCTATCAACGTATTCTACGGCTATGTAACTGACGGAATCTTTCAAAATGAGAAAGAAGTTCATGACCATGCTTCACAGGTAGGTGCAGAACCTGGGGATATTCGTTTCAAAGATCTTAATCATGATGGTGTAATCAATGATGAAGACCGTACGGTTATCGGTAATCCTAATCCAAGCCATTTATTCTCAATAAACAACAGTATGACTTGGAGAGGATTTGAACTGAGCATTTACCTTCAAGGAGTTGCTGGCAATAAAATTTTTAATGCTAATAAAATTGACCTTACAGGAATGTCTGCTGCTTATAACCAGTTGACCGATGTTCTTTCACGTTGGAATGGAGAGGGAACAAGTAACGTTATACCCCGTGCCGTCTATAGTGATCCAAATGGCAATAACCGTATTTCAGACCGTTTTGTGGAAAATGGATCTTATCTTCGTTTAAAAACAATATCTCTTTCTTATAATTTTCCGTTACAGTGGATGAAAATTTTCTCTGTTGAAAGTGCTCGACTAACACTTTCTTGTGAGAATGTAGCTACTATCACGGGTTATTCTGGGTTTGATCCGGAAGTAGGCATTAACGGCATAGATTTGTCCAGTTATCCAGTTTCCAGAACTTTCAATATTGGTTTTAATGTTAACTTCTAAAATATCATCATGAAAAAGTTATCGGTTTTCAATATAGTATTTTTGACAGTCCTAGCTGTCCAAACAGTTACGTCTTGCAGTGATAATTTTCTAGACAAAGCACCCAAGAACACAGTAGATCCAGAGACGAGTGTCACAGATTCTGTCGCTTCAGCTATGGCGAGTGGTTGTTATCGAACGCTCCAATCTTCAAATATGTATAATCAGCGTTTGTGGACGCTGGATATTGTTTCAGGAAACAGCAATGTTGGTGCTGGTGGAGGTACTGATGGCATAGAAACTGTTCAGGCCTCTAACTTCACAGAAGGAAGTGATAATGGCATGGCCCTTTACATGTGGCGTTCACCATGGGTAGGCATTGGCCAATGTAATATTTTGATCAAGGATCTAGAAGGAAAAAATTTGGATGATTTCCAAAAACGCTGTCTTGGAGAGGCATATTTTCTTCGTGCACATTATTATTATATTCTCGTTCGTCTATATGGAGGCATCCCTCTACGACTTGAACCTTATGCCCCTGGTACACCTACAGCTATTGCCCGTTCTTCTGCTAATGATGTTTACAAACAGATTCATTCTGATAGTCAGAAGGCTATGGATCTCTTACCAACTAAGAGTGAATATAATAAAGTAGATTTAGGACGGGCTACTAAGGATGCAGCCATGACCATGATGGCAGATATGTACTTAACGCTTGCACCTGACCATCCGGACTATTATCAGAATGTAGTCAATCTCTGTGATTCAGTTACAGCTCTTGGCTACGATTTGAGCAAATGTAATTTTGACGCAAATTTTGACGCAAAGGTTAATAATGGAACAGAATCAATATTTGAAGTACAATATAGTGGAGATACTGAGTATGATTTCTGGGGGAACAATCCTCAATCAAATTGGTTGTCTACCTTTATGGGACCACGTAATTCCAACTTTGTAGCCGGCTGTTACGGCTGGAATCAACCTACATCGGAATTTATGGGTCAATGGGAAGATGGTGACAAGAGGAAAGATCTTACGGTTCTTTATGAAGGTTGCCCTGACTTTGATGGGAAAATCTATAAAAGTTCTTATTCATACACTGGGTATAATGTGAGAAAATTCTTGATCCCAAAGAGTATTTCCCCTGAATATAATACTTCGCCAGCCAACTTCGTCGTATATCGTTATGCAGATGTATTACTCATGAAGGCAGAAGCTCTTAATGAACTTGGCAAAACAGACCAAGCAGCAATACCTCTTAACACAGTACGTAAACGTGCTGGATTAGATGCCGTTTCCGGTCTTACTCAGTCAGAAATGCGTGATAAAATTATTCATGAGCGGCGTATGGAACTCGCTTTTGAAGGACATAGATGGTTTGATATGATCCGTCTGGACCATGGCAATTATGCTTTGAAATTTCTCAAATCTATCGGAAAGACAAATGTGACAAAAAACCGCTTGTTATTCCCGATTCCACAGACAGAGATTGATGCAAATCCTCTGATGACACAAAATCCAGGTTATTAATAAATTAAGAAATATGATGAAAAAATATATTTATGGTTTTATCGGAATATTGCTAGGAGGGCTATTACTTTCAGCTTGTACCGATCAGGACTACAAACAATTGGATAAAGGGATGAATCAACTCACCCTAACCGCCGCCGAGAAAGTTGATAATTTACAGGAAATCAACCATGCTAGTAATGCGATTACGCTGAATTGGACAACAGGAAATAATGCAGATACAGGTAATAGAATTTATTATCAACTCAAACTTGCTAAAGCAGGAACTAATTTTGCGGAACCGTATACAGCTTTGGCAAATGGATCACAAGTCTATACATGGAGTATAAACGAAGAAAATATCAACAATCTTATCCTAGATAAGTTTGGCGGAACAACAGGACAGCCTACAAGTATAGATGCCCGTATCAGTGCTATCGTAAATGGAGTAGATCAGGCTCAAACAGACTCTCTAACTTTTCAGATGACTCCCTATAAGGCTGTTACTACCACTCTTTATCTTATCGGTGATGCGACTCCAAATGGCTGGAGTGCAGATAATGCAACAGCGATGACACGTACAGAAAACGGTCTTTTCACTTGGGAAGGTAATTTAAAATCCGGCAACTTGAAATTTATCACGACTCTTGGACAAATTCTCCCATCATATAATAAGAATGAAAATGACTCGGTAGTATTACGTACCCGTGACGATCAACCTGACGGTAAATGGCAAATCACAGTGGACCATTATTACAAGGTGACAGCAAATCTCCTTACTGGCCAAGTCACATTAACTCAGGAAGAAGGAAATAAACCAGCCTTTGACCATCTTTATTTTGTAGGAGATATGACAAGTTGGAATTTCGTTAATATGCCCCATGATCCTTTGGATAATTTTCTTTTCCGATATGGACATTATTTTGATCAAGGCGGTAATTTTAAATTCGGCACATCAGAAGGCAGTTGGGAATATATGTATAAACCAACTCAGGGAAATGCCCCCTATAAAGAAACTTCGATGCAGCTGGTAAGCGGATTCACGCCCGACAACAAATGGGAACTGAAGGATAGTGAGACAGGTAAAGCATATAAGATTTGTGTTGATATTCGGACAGGCAAGGAGCATATGATGATGAGTGAGTTTACACCTTACAGCATGATGTATCTGGTAGGTGATGCAGCTCCCTGCGGCTGGGACCTTGGCAACGCCACACCAATGACAGCTACAGACAGTCCTTATATCTTTACATGGACAGGAATACTTAACGCTGGTGAACTAAAGTTTTCTTGCGACAAACAAAGTGACTGGCTTGGAGGCTGGTTCATGTGTGCCAACGGGAATGATGAAAAACCTACTGGACAGACTGAAAAAGCTCTATTTATTGATATGAGCAATGACTATCTAAAAGCGGAATACAAAAATATTGATATTTCCAGTATTGATAGAAAATGGAAAATTACAACTTCCGGAACTTATACAATTACACTTAATCAGCTTGAAGAGACGGTTTCTATTGTTAAGCAATAGTTTACAATATAAAATAAAAATAATAATAAATATGAAAATGTATCCTATATTAATGATTATTCCGCTGATATGTCAATCTTGTAGTAGTGACAATGTCGCGTTTGACAGTTCTCATATAGAGACGTTGCAACCAGCAGTCAATATCAGTTCTGAATTAAATTTAAATTTGAATACGGACAAAGCACTTTACAAACCTGGAGAGACAGTTACTATTACAGCTTCTGGTAAGATTCCAGTAGGAGCTAAGATCCGTTATCGTCATGGGAACGATGTTGTTACCAGTGATGACTTGGCAAGTAATGCATGGACTTGGACAGCCCCATCCGCTAACTATACTGGTTATCTAGCTGATGTTTATACCCAAAATGACGATCATACAGAAACCGTCTATGGTACTATTGCTATCGATGTATCTACCGATTGGGCTAAATACCCCCGTTATGGTTTTGTGGCTACATACGATGGCAGTAAGACCCATTCTGTAATTCAGGATGACATGTCTTTTCTCAATCGCTGCCATATCAATGGTATCCAGTTTTATGATTGGCATTACAAACATCAATGGCCTTTAGGAGGAGCAAAAGGAAACTTGATGGACAGTTATACAGATATTGCAAACCGTACTATTTATACTAGTGTTATCAAAGATTATATATCTACTCAGCATGCTTATGGTATGAAGGCAATGTTTTATAATCTATGCTATGGGGCCTTGGATGATGCAAAGCAGGATGGTGTCAGTGAGAAGTGGCATCTGTATGATGATGCAGGACATGCTACGATGGATAAACTATCAATGCCGACGGGATGGAAGAGTGACATCTATTTGATGGATGCTGCTAATGAGAACTGGCAGAATTATATAGCCGACCGTAATGATGATGTTTATGCCAGTCTGGATTTTGACGGTTATCATATTGACCAGGTAGGAGACAGGGGCAATGTCTATGATTATTATGGGAGTAAATTAAATCTTACTGATGGTTTCGCTTCTTTTATAAAAAAAATGAAGACTCGCCAGTTAAATAAGAGTCTAGTGATGAATGCGGTTGCCAATTTTGGTTCTCAACAGATAGCAGGAACTGGTGATGTTGATTTCTTGTACTCTGAATTATGGAGTGGAGAGTCAACATTCAGTGATTTACTTTCCATTATGAAAGGCAATCAGTCATATAATGACAGCCTAGCTCAAGTTTATGCCGCTTATATGAATTATAACAGCAGTCAATCTGAATTTAACACTCCTGGTGTGCTGTTGACTGATGCTGTTATGTTTGCCATTGGAGCTGACCATCTTGAATTAGGCGATCACATGTTGTGGAATGAATATTTTCCAAACAGCAAGTTAAAGATGAGTGACGTTTTAAAAACGGCAATCATTCATTATTATGATTTCTTTACAGCTTATGAAAATTTCCTTAGAGATAAAGGTCTTCAAAATTATGACGAGATTTATAGTGGAAACAGTAATGTAATTATTAATAACTGGCCTCCAAAGCTAAATACAGTAACGGCGTATGCCAAAGAGGTTAAAGGTAAAGAAGTTATTCATCTTCTCAACTTTGTCAAAGCCAATAGTTTAAGTTGGCGCGACCTGGACGGTTCCATGCCAGAACCAGAGACAATAACATCCTTACCTTTGGGGGTGCATGCTTCTTCGGTCAAGAAGATATGGGTTGCTTCTCCTGATAATTATGGTGGAGCTCCTCAAGAACTTAAATTTAAGCAGCAAGGAGATTATGTTACGTTTACTATTCCTTCCTTGAAATACTGGACAATGGTTGTCATCGAGAAATAAATAAATTATTATAATAAGAGAAGAAAAAGGATGAAAAAGATAATAAAGATTATTCTTATTCTTATGATTTTACTGCCTGATTGCCTATGTGCTCAGACAGTAAAATCACCGAATGGGAATGTATTGGTGAAATTTTCACTTACGGAAAATGGAGTCCCTACCTATGAGATGTTCTATAAGCGTAAGACTGTTATAAAACCTAGTCATTTGGGGTTGGAACTAGCTAAAAATAAGAATGCTTCGAAAGGAACGAATGAGACGAGTCTAATAGATGGCTTTACGGAAACGTCAGCTCATGATTCTACATTTGATGAAACTTGGGAACCTGTCTGGGGAGAGACGTCAACTATTCGCAACCATTATAATGAAATGGCAGTCAATCTCTATCAGAAATCAAGTAACCGAAATATCGTGATTCGGTTCCGTGTCTATGATTATGGGATGGGGCTTCGGTATGAATTTCCACAGCAGAAAGATCTTAATTATTTTATTATTAAGGAAGAGCATACACAGTTTGCAATGACAGGTGATAATATGGCTTACTGGATACCTGGTGATTATGATACGCAGGAGTATGAAACACAGATATCCAGACTTTCTCAGATTCGTGGTCTGATGAAGACTGCTGTAACAAGTAATGCTTCGCAGACTACATATTCTCCGACGGGTGTCCAGACAGCTTTGCAAATGAAGAGCAATAATGGATTATATATTAATATTCATGAAGCTGCATGCGTCAATTATCCGACGATGAACCTGAATCTTGATGATAAGAATTTTATCTTCGAGTCTTGGCTTACTCCAGATGCACAAGGTCTGAAAGGATATATACAGACACCATTTAATACACCTTGGCGTACAGTGTTAGTAAGCGATGATGCCAGGGATATGCTATCATGTAAACTAATACTGAATTTGAATGAGCCATGCAAATTAAAAGATACTTCATGGATTCATCCCATTAAATACTGCGGTGTGTGGTGGGAAATGATTGTGGGTGCTAAAACTTGGAATTACACGGATGATCTTCCGTCCGTCCGTTTAGGTGTTACGGACTATTCTAAATGTAAGCCAAATAACTCACACGGGGCTAACAATGCTGAGGTTCGTAAGTATATCGATTTTGCTGCTAAAAACCATTTGGACGAGGTGCTTGTCGAAGGCTGGGATGAAGGCTGGGAAGATTGGTTCGGACATAGTAAGGATGACGTATTCGACTTTATAACACCTTATCCGGATTTTGATATCAAGGCATTAAATGATTATGCTAATGATAAGGGTGTGAAACTGATGATGCATCATGAGACAAGCGCCTCGGTAAGGAATTATGAGCGTAATCTGGATGCTGCCTACAACCTGATGAACAAATATAATTATGATGCTGTTAAGAGTGGTTATGTCGGGGATATTATTCCACGAGGTGAGCATCATTACAGCCAATTTATTAATAACCATTATTTGTATTGCGTCAAAGAGGCTTCCAAACACCATATTATGGTGGATGCTCACGAGGCTGTCCGCCCAACTGGGCTTTGTCGAACATATCCGAATATGGTGGCTAATGAGAGTGCACGTGGAACAGAGTACGAGGCTTTTGGTGGTAATACTCCTTACCATACTGTCATCCTTCCATTTACTCGTCTGCAAGGTGGACCTATGGACTATACTCCAGGAATTTTTGAAACAAAGCTAAGTACATGGAGCAAAAATCAAAATTATGTCCATACAACTCTTGTCGGTCAACTAGCTCTTTATATGATAATGTATAGTCCACTACAAATGGTAGCAGATACACCTGAAAATTATGCGAAGTATGATGATCCACTGCAATTTGTTCGTGATGTACCTTTAGACTGGGCTTATTCAAAATATTTGGAGGCTGAGCCTGCAAAATATATTACTGTAGCCCGTAAAACTAAGGGGACAGACAATTGGTTTATTGGCGGTAAGTGCGACGGAGATGGCCATACCGCAGTTGTGAAGCTAGATTTTCTAGACAAAGGACGAAAGTACAACTGTACTATCTACCAAGATGCGCCTGATGCTGATTACGAGAAAAATTCAGAAGCTTATGTGATCACTCACAGAACCTTAAGAAAGGGCGATGTGCTCAAGATACGCGAAGCTAGAGGAGGTGGTTTTGCCATTTCTATGTTAAAAGAATAATTTAGCTTGAATTCACAAAAATTGCTATAATAACATCTTTATTAGCTTCAACTAGTTTTGATAGTTTTTATCAGTAAATATAATCCGTTTGTTATTAAAATAACAAACGGATTATGCTATATTATTTTTAACATCATACGAAATGATTATTATCTTTCATTTAGATATTTATATCTAGTAAGAAAGATTTAGAATTCTCATAATTTTTGATTAGAATAAAACTAGTTTTTTCTTATCATTACTTCATTCCCTTTCCAAATTCAGTAGGTGTCATTCCAAATGCTTTTTGGAAACACTTTGAGAAATATCCCGTATTGGAGAAACCTACCATGAACATAACCTCTGACACAGAATATTTACCTTCACGAAGCAACAGTGCAGCTTTCTTCATTCTTATGTCACGAATGTATTCAACTGGAGTCATACCGGTTATTTGTTTGATGCGACGATAAAGCAATTTGTTTCCAACTCCTAATTCATTTTGCAGACTAGTAACGTTGAACTCTGAATCGCTGATATGCGCCTCAATAACAGCTACAGCCTTAGCAAACAATTTATCAGCTGGTTCCTGTTCACCACTGTTTATGGAATGAGCTGCCTTTCTATCAAGTGGAAAATGTGTTCTGAAGACCCAAGTTCCTACTGAATTACGGTCAAAAGAAACAGAACCTTTACCAGACTCAATATATTTCTTTACCATGAAGAGCCCCGAAGACACGTTTTCGGCATCGTTACTCCCAGGATTGTATTTCTCGAATATAAACTGTCGTTCTGCCTCGTTGATGTGCATAGTGCGGTTTGAAACAGAAATGGAAAGCAACTGTTTCTCTACGTCGCTGCGCAATGTTACAACGCTCTCGGAATCATTATCAGAATGCCGCTGAACAAACTCAAGAAGCGAATTGAACACGATATCCCAGCGTACAACATCTACATCAATATAAAGCATCGTCACATCACTGTCTACACGCATACCGCCATGACATCTTCTACGGATATCAGCTGCCACATATTTAAGATAGCTCACGGCATCAATAGTGACAATCTGTGGTTTTATCGTTTCACGATCATCACTATCTACATCAAGAGACTTGTAGATAAGTCTGTTAAGAATAGATGCACCGTTACGTATATCCTCCAGTTCAGAATTCTTTGTATTATCAGAAGCAAGTAGATTATATACAGGCGAAAGAATCCTTGCCAAAGGAATTTTAAGTTCACTACTCAAGTGAGCAAAGAAACGAGTACGAGCCTGAGCTTGCTCCATGATGCGTTGACGTGCAATGCGTTCAAGTTTCAGATTCTTCTTAACAGCATAGAAGTTCATTATCCAGCGCAAAAGTGCGATAATAAGAATTACATAGAATATCTTAGCCCAAATGGAAAGATACCAAGGTGGAGAGATTATAACATCAAGACTATACACAAAGGCATCATCAGCAGCATTGTCAATATTCTTCACCAGCAGTCTGTAGTTACCATATTCCAGTGCATTATATTGTATTTCACCATTTCTGCTATCAAGATTTCTCCAATCGTTATCACTGCCTTCAAGTTTGTAGACATAAATAGCTTGTGGACTATTATTATAAGGCATGTCTGAAAGGTGAAATGAAATATTATTCTCATTGCATTTCAATTTTACTTCGTCAGCAAAGCGTATATCACATTCGTCGTTTACATATTCACGTCCGTTAACGAGCAATGAAGTAAGCATTAGTTTATGAGTCTTCACCTTTCCAGAGAACACAGAAGGTGCTACGCTAACGAAGCCGTCATTGCCACCAATGTAGACCATACGGTCGCGTGGAGAGTAACTAGCAGTGAGAGCCGTAATTCCAGGTATTCGGAAATGTCGGTCGCTTCCATTCATATTGATGATGCGACAAGTCTGCTCTCCAAGAGCCCAAATCTGTCCTCCTGCATCAACCATAGATACTACACGGTCGGAAGTGAAACCATCTGTAAATTTATGGTCTGTTGTCTTTCCTGTATATGGATTTATCATTGTTACACCACCGTCATATCCAGCCCAGATACGTCCACGGCTATCTGCCATCATGTAACTGATACTGCGCTGCGGCATTACTGTTCGCACCTTGAAATTAACAGGGTTTATGCATGCCATGCCACTACCATAAACAAGAGCCCAGATATTTCCCTTTGCATCAATATTAAGTTGACCAATATGTATATTTAATAGTTTACCCTTTCCGTCAGAAATATGATGATCGGCAATAACAGTACCATGAGAATAAAGAAGTCTGCGCTTATCAATCACAAACACACCTCCCATATATGCGGCAATCCATAAACGCTTGCGACTATCAAGCACTATATCATACGCCCATGCTGTGGAATAACGTCCGGTCTTGTCTAATATAATGAAGTTGTGAAATTGTCCACTTTTTCGGTCATACCAATTAATTCCATGATCTGTTGCTACCCAGATATCACCATCAACATCCTCATAGACACGACGCACACGATTATGAGATAGCGGTGTAAGCGGAGAATTCTGCCTGAACCACGAAACATGATCATATATACCATTATAATTGTCGTATCTCAACAATCCATCTGTGCCACCCATCCACATGGTGCCCCTACTGTCACGATAAATATAGTGCAGGCAGTTACCGTCTCCACTTTGCGTAATATCAGCAAGAGAAGTATAACTATAGAAAGACAAGCCTGAGAACATAGACATTCCATTATCTGTGCCTATCCATATATTATTAAAACGATCACGATAAAGTGACCACACGATGTTATTGGCAAGTGATTCCTGTGAGCGCGCATCATGTATTACACGCGTTACATTACCATTTGAAGAGATAATATATAAGCCATTGTCTGTTCCAGCAAGCAAATTATCCTTAGCATCAGTGACAAGAGTCTTAACAGAATTTCCCATCAGAGGGAGAACCGGGATAAAAGAGCGTCCATTCCAACTGTATAGCGCACCTTCTGTTCCCACCCATATATTATTATGCTTATCTGAAATTATCGCATTTACAAGTGGTTGTCTTCCCGTACCTATCATTATTCTACGTGCGTGGTTGCCATTGATGACGTATAGTCCGTTGATTGTACCAACAAGTTGTCCCCAATGAGTATTGAGGAGCGAGTAGACAGTCTGGCTGATTCCATATTCCGCAGCATATCTTATGCTATTTCCTTTCTTTATAAACAATCCACGTGATGTTCCCAGCAACATTCTGTCGTGCATCATCAGCATTGCACGTATATCATGCGGTCCATTCTTAGCTTTTTCTACATATCTCCCAGCATGAATATCATAAATCATGAGTCCATTTTCGGTCCCCAAATATATCATTCCGTCGCGCATACACAAAGAATGTACACGTGAATTAGCGATATCCCTTCTCTGAAAATGTGGATAGAAATTATAACCGTCATAACTATACAGTCCGTTTTCGGTTCCAAGCCACATCATTCCACTTTCATCCTGTGTGAAACTGCAAACGGTAGAAGTACCGTCAATATGCATATTATCAAATCTATATGGCACGGCATGTCCCTTAATGCTGCACATTAGCAGCACAATGCTTATAAACAATGTCTGATATATGATTTTCATAATGTTATGGTTGCGTTGACTGTGTATAATATGGCAAAGATACATATTTTAGACCAACAGATGTCTTTTTTGTTGTCCGATTAAGAATATTTGTCTAATATGTAGTTTTATTTGTCTATTTTGTAGTCTTTGCCCTATTTTATTGGAACTAACTTTGCCGCCGTAGAATTTAAACAAAATCATTTAAGCCTATTAATTAAAAAACAATGAGTAACCTTCTAAATCTATCCCGGATAAGGAATATCTTCTTTATTTTGGGGGTGTTGCTTTGCATGTCTTTATCAGCAGCAGCACAAAACAGAACTATTACAGGTATCGTTACTGACGCAAGCGATGGCGAACCGCTTATCGGTGCAACCATTATGCTTCCGGGCAACACAAGTGGCGGGGCTGTAACAGATCTTGACGGAAACTTCAAGATTATCGTACCACAAAGTACAAAGACTCTTACTGTAAGTTATGTGGGATATATTTCACAGCACGTAACTATCACTGGCAGTAATATTGCCATTAAGATGCAGAACGACCAGAAATCTCTTAACGAGGTTGTGGTAATCGGTTATGGTACTGCACGCAGAAGCGACCTTACTGGTAGTGTATCAACAGTTCAGTCGAAAGACTTTAATAAGGGTATGGTAAGCAGTCCTGAACAACTTATCAACGGTAAGGTTTCGGGTGTACAGATAATGTCAAACAGCGGTTCTGCAACAGCAGGAAGCACTATCCGTATTCGTGGTGGTGCATCATTGAATGCAAGTAACGACCCACTTATCGTTCTTGACGGAGTGCCATTGGAGCAAGGTGGTATATCTGGAAATTCAAGTAATTTCCTAAGTATGATCAATCCTAACGACATTGAGAGCATAACAGTATTAAAGGATGCCTCTTCTACTGCTATATATGGTTCACGTGCGTCAAACGGCGTTATCATCATCACAACAAAGAAAGGTGCTGAAGGTAAGCTAAAAATTGCCTTTAACACAACAAACAGCATGCAGACTCGCACAAAACTTATTGACATGATGAGTCGCAACGATTTTGTAAACACCATAAAGTCACAGGGAACAACAGCCCAGCAGGCTCTTCTCGGCAATGCTGATACCGACTGGAACGATCAAGTTTATCACACTGCTTTCGGAACAGACAACAACTTGAGTTTAAGTGGGAAGATTGGTTTTCTGCCATTCCGTGTTTCAACTGGATATATGAACCAGAACGGATTAGTTAAGAACGACAATGTTGGTCGTTGGACTGGAAATGTCGTACTGAGTCCTAGTTTCTTTCAAGATCATTTGAAAGTAACTGTCAACGCTAAGGGCACATACAACAACAACCAATTCTATAATAGCAACGCTATATGGGCAGCAGCGACATTCAACCCAACACAACCTATCTACATGAGCAATCAGACTTATGGCGGATATTATGAATCTCTTGATGCATCAGGACTACCAGTAAACGGTGGCGTAAGAAATCCTTTAGGTCTTGTAGATCAAAACACATCAAAAAGTACGGTTAAGCGCTTTATCGGAAGTGTTGACCTCGATTATAAGCTCCATTTCTTCCCAGACATGAAATTGCACGCGACAATGGGTACTGATATCTCTGAAGGTAAGGGAACAGTATATGTACCATTAGAGGCTGCTTCAAATTATTCAACTTACGGACTTGACTATGGTTATGGTCCACAGAAAAACACAAACCGTCTTCTCACACTTTATGCAAACTATAGTAAGTACTTTGAAGACATTAAGAGCAACGTAGAGGCTACAGTAGGTTATGATTACCAATACTGGAAGAGTACAACCCCAGCTTATGCAACATTGGATGCAAAGGGCGATATTCTCTCACAGATAAAGGCTAGTGACTATCGCCATGTATTGCTTTCTTACTATGGTCGTCTAAACTATACTTATGACGGAAAATATCTTCTTACAGCAACTATGCGCCGTGATGGCACATCACGCTTCTCTCCAGACACACGTTGGGGAACATTCCCATCTATTGCTTTGGGATGGACACTTACTCAGGAAAATTGGTTAAAGGATAACAAAGTGCTCAGTAATCTTAAACTGCGCGCAAGCTATGGTGTGACAGGTCAGCAGGATGGTATAGGAAACTATAACTATCTGCCAATATACACACAGAGCGTTGACGGCGCACAAGCACTAATGAATGGACAATATATATATACATATCGTCCAGAGGCATACGTTTCAAATCTTAAATGGGAAACAACATCATCATGGGATTTCGGACTTGATTTCGGATTCCTCGACAATCGCCTTTCTGGTAGTTTCGACTTCTATACAAGAAAGACAAAAGACCTTTTGGCAACTGTTCCTTCAGCGGCAGGAACAAACTTCGCTAAGAATATTCTTACAAATGTGGGTAACGTAGACAGCCACGGTATAGAATTTTCTCTTAACGCCAATCCTATTAAGACAAAGGATTGGGATTGGAACTTGAGCTACAACCTTACATGGCAGAAAATGAAAGTTAAGAACCTCTCTTTAGTAAAGGGAAGCACTGCAACCAACATTCTTGTAGGTCCAAGTATTGACTCTTATCAGTTCCAAGTATTATCAGAGGGTTATGAACCTTACATGTTCTATGTTTACCATCAGCTTTATGACCAGAAGACTGGTAAACCTATTGAGGGTGCATACGCCGACTTAAATCACGACGGACAGATAAACTCTGCTGATTTGTATCGTTACAAGTCTCCAGCACCTGATTATATTATGGGATTAAGTTCATCTTTACGTTATAAGAAATTTACTTTCAGTGCAAGTTTCCGTGCAAACATAGGCAACTATGTATATAACGGAATGGCAATGAGCACAGGCGCATGGGAAACCGTAAGTTATAACTCATTCCAATTGAATAATCTGAATAACAGTTATGTAAAGACTGGTTTCCAATCTCGTCAGTATCTTTCAGACTATTATGTAGAGAACGCATCATTCCTGAAATTGGATAATTTAAGCCTCAGCTATAATTTCGGAAATGTAGGAAAGTATATATCTGGACTTACATTATCAGCTTTGGTTCAGAATGTATTCACTATCACGAAATATACAGGCGTAGACCCAGAGGTACCAAACGGAATGGATAATTCTTTCTATCCTCGTCCACGCACTTATTCACTTAGCATTGGTCTTCAATTCTAAAAATCGAAATTCATGAAATCTAAAAAAATAGCAATCAATATGCTGGCTCTTGCTGCGTTGACAATGCCTATGGCATCTTGTACATCCGATCTAGACCAGTACCCACATACAGAGACTACATCACAACAGGTGTACACCTCTGCAGAAAATTACGAATCTGTTCTTGGAAAGATTTATACGTCAATGGTGACTACCGGACAAGGTAAGGGAGGTCTAAATTCCGACCTAAGTTCTAACATGGGATACGATTACATGAGATGCTACTTCAATTTACAGGAATGTGGTACTGATGAAGTCGCTTCTACATGGTTGTCGGGTGATAAAACTTCGGGTATTACTTATCTGCAGTGGGATGCCAACGACCCTTGGGTTTCGGATATGTATTATCGTATATACTATAATATCACATTGTGCAATGAATTCCTGCGCAACTGCACTGATACTAAAATCAGTACATTCAGCGATACCGATCAGCAATTGCTTCGACACTATCGTGCAGAAGCTCGCTTCATGCGTGCGTTGTTCTATTATCACGCACTTGACCTGTTCCGCAATATACCATTCGTTGACGAAAACGACCCTGTAGGAAGTTTCACTCCTCCACGCTATACTGCTGCACAGACAGCCGCTTTCATTGAAAGTGAACTTAAATCTGCAGTAACAGATATGTATCCTGCTTCAGAATGTCCTTATGGACGTGCTTCACAAGGCGCAGCTTATACACTGCTTGCGAAACTGTATCTAAACGATGAGGTTTATACAGGTCAGGCTAAATACACAGAGTGTATTGATGCATGTAATAACGCTATCGCACAAGGATACACTTTGGAAAGTGATTACTCAAAACTATTTAATGCCGACAACGACAAACGTACTAACGAAATAATATTCGCATTGCCTGTTGACGCACAGAAAACTGTGTCTTGGGGTTCTACGACATATATAATCTGCGGTGAGATGGGAAATACATCAAGCGATCTTAACGTTGCCGATTATGGAGTAAAGTCTGCATGGGGAATGTTCCGTTCAAGAGGCGAACTGCCTGCTAAATTTGAAACTGGAGACAATCGTGCTAAATTCTTCACGAAAAACCAAACTCAGTATCTAGATGATATTACGAACCAATCGCAAGGCTACTTCATGACAAAATGGACTAACCTTACCGATGCTGGACAAACTGCTTCTAATACTGCCGATGGTGGTGTAGATACAGATTATCCAATGTTCCGTCTCGCAGATGTATATCTAATGTATGCAGAGGCGGTATTAAGAGGTGGCAATGGCGGAAGCTATGATCTGGCTTTAAAGTATGTAAATGCTTTGCGCGAACGTGCTTATGGTAACACTGACGGTGATTTAAAACAAAGCCAGTTATCTCTTGATTACATCATCAACGAACGCGCACGTGAGCTATATCTTGAGAGTGAACGTCGTACAGACCTTATACGCTTCGGCGAGTTTACCACTTCAAAATATCTTTGGCAGTGGAAAGGTGGCACTAAAGACGGTATGGCAGTAGACAACAAGTATAACATCTACCCTATACCAAATACCGAGCTCACCGCTAATCCAAATCTATACAACGAGAACTATTAATACAGCAATTAAATGAAAAAGATATTATACAACATAATGTTGCTACTTACAACTGTTACAATGCTTAGCAGTTGTAATAAGGACGGTGACCTTATATACCTTAACGGGTTCGGAGGTTCTGAACTTACAGCTACAACAAATGACGTGGTACTGTCAATAGCCAATAGCAAGAAACTTGTATTGTCTCTTGAATGGAACAATGCTACTCTGCTTTCTTCTGATTCATCGAAGACTGCTCCAGACGGAGTGCTAAAAACTTATCTGCAAATATCAGCTAATGAGGATTTCAGCGGAAAGGTTAACGAGAGCACTGTAATTTCTCCTTCTAAAGCTTATATAGGTGATGACCTCAATTCTATAGCTAAAGGCTTAGGACTAAGTGCCGATGTTTCGGCTCCTTTATATTTTCGCATAAAAAGCGTAGAAGGTAACAATATGGACCCTGCATACAGTAATGTTGAAAAGGTTAACGTTACTCCATTTACTATCCACATGAACTTTGTCAGCGTACTAAGCAAGGATAAGACTGATACTATAGCTCGCCTTTACAGTGACTCTGAAAACGGAGTTTACACTGGCTACATGAAAGCAGCAGGCTGGTATAACTGTTGGTTTGTAGAGAATGACGGAACTACATGGGGCAACTATAACGTTAGTGGCCATGAGTTTGAACTATCTAAGGCTAGCGACGCATGGAACTGCTGGTTTGCTGATGGTAGCGGACATTGGTTTGTTACTGTGGATACAAAGAATGAAGTATGGAGTGCTGCAAATATCACAAAGGTTACAATAAACGGTAGTGATTTTACGTATGATACAAAGAAGGGGGTATGGACTGCTCAGATTACGACAACAGCTGACAACACAAATATTGGAGGAACAGCAACTGCTAATGAATACAATTCAACGACACGCACTTCGTCATCTGTTGCAAAAACATTCAATCTTCCAGACACAACAATAGCAAAGGCTGGTGTTTACACTGTTAATATGTATATCAACAGTCATGCACAATACAGTTATGAAATTGTTAGCGGAACTGTTACACCTGATAATCCTACTGTCAAGTTCCCATCTGAACTCGCAATGTATTCTAAAGATGGTGCGACCAAACTGGCAACTCTAGCTAAAACCGGAACAGGTATATATGCCGGTACTTATGCTGCACAGCAATGGGAAAACTTCCAAATAGTTGATGAAGAGAATAAGGTGTGGTATGGTTCTGATCCTACAAACCAATATACTCTTGACAGCGCAGATGGAAAGTATGCTATATGGTTTAATGCAGACTTCACAAACGGAACGAGTCTGAATGTGACAGTGGATTTAAACACGATGAAATGGAGCTATACTAAATAGTTAAATTCTTAAAAGAAAAATTTATGAAATTAAAGTATATATTTCTAGCTTTTGTCAGTATCATTGCATTATCTTCATGCAGTGATACCGATACAACAGTTGCAGAGACTGTTCCAACTTATGACATGAGCGGTTTCGCAAAAGGTGCCGATGTAAGTTGGGTTACAGAAATGGAAGCTGCTGGAACAAAATTTTATGATGCAAACGGTAGAGAAACTGAATGTCTGAAACTTTTGAAATCAATGGGCGTTAACTCTATAAGACTACGTGTATGGGTTGACCCAACTGATGGTTGGAACGGCAAACAGGATGTTCTTGCTAAAGCTCTTCGTGCAAAGAATCTAGGATTTAGAGTCATGATTGACTTTCATTATAGCGACTCATGGGCTGATCCTGCACATCAGACAAAACCAGCTGCATGGGCAAATGACAACCTAGACCAACTTAAGGTTGACGTAGCAAAACATACAACAGATGTATTGCAGACTTTGAAAGACAAAGGCGTTGATGTAGAATGGGTTCAAGTAGGTAATGAAACTCCAACAGGAATGTTGTGGAAGGAAGGAGCTTATTCTGACACTGACCAGAGTAGTTTCGCACAACTTATCAATTCTGGCTATGATGCAGTAAAGAGTGTTTATCCGAACGCACAGGTCATCATACACGTAGACAAAGGTAATGTGCTAGGACATTTCACATGGCTCTTCGACGGACTGAAAGCTAACGGTGCTAAATGGGATGTTATCGGTATGTCTCTTTACCCAGAAGACAGCGATTGGGAAACAGAAACCAACGACTGCTTAAGCAACATCAAGACACTTGAAGACAGATATGGATGCAAAGTAGTTCTTTCTGAAGTAGGTATGCCTTGGGATTCAGAAAATGCAGGAGCTTTTATGACGAAGCTTGTAACAGGCTGCAAAGCTATTGACGGATGCCTTGGCGTGTTCTATTGGGAACCAGAATGTTACAACAGCTGGCAAGGATACAGCAAAGGAGTTTTTGATAACTCAGGAAAGGCTACATCAACACTAAATATTTTCAAACAATGAAGATAAGACTTATTGCGACATCATTATTAATCTCTGCTACCTGTTTTGCACAGGTACGCAGAGAAGTTAACATTAACAAATGGCAGTTCAGCCGCGATAACACAGAATGGCAACAGGTAACTGTTCCGCATGATTGGGCTATCAGTGGACCATTTGACAAGAAATGGGACTTGCAGACTGTTGCCATAACACAGAATGGCGAGAAGGAAAAGACCGAGAAAAGCGGACGTTCTGGTGCTTTGCCTTGGATTGGTGAAGGATTTTATAAAACGACTTTCACCGTTCCATCTGAATATAATCGCGCAATGCTGAAGTTTGATGGTGCAATGAGTGAACCAACTGTTTATATTAATGGTCACAAAGCCGGATATTGGGCGTATGGATACAATGCATTTCGTGTTGACGCGACTCCTTATATCAATAAGGACGGAAAGGACAATACGATTGAAGTACATCTGAATAATGTTGAGGAGAGCAGTCGTTGGTATCCTGGTGGCGGAATATACCGTCCTGTGACATTGATATTGACTGGTGATACAAACATTGACCGTTGGGGTACATATATAAGAACAAACAAAATCAGCAATGGGAATGCCAATATTGCCATAGACACTCATGTACATGGATATGAGAATATGGAAGGACTTCGCGCTGAAGTATCTATCATTGACATTACTGGAAATATTACAGCTCAAAGCAATGCTAAGATAGACAACATCGGGAACATGCATTCTGAGATGAATATAGCAAATGCTAACCTGTGGAGTCCTGAAAGTCCATATCTTTACCGTGTAGTGACAAAACTATATTGTGGAGACAAACTTATTGATGAAACAACTGATAAGACTGGCATTCGCACGATAAGCGTATCAGCTGATAAAGGATTTATGCTAAACGGTATCAGCCGTAAAATTCAGGGCGTGTGTCTGCATCATGACTTAGGTCCTCTTGGAGCAGCAGTTAATAAGGCTGCTATCATTCGCCAGATACGCATATTGAAGGATATGGGATGTGATGCTATTCGAACGTCACACAACATGCCTTCTACAATGCAAATGGAAGTCTGTGATTCTATGGGTATGATGGTTATGGCTGAGAGTTTTGACATGTGGAAATATCCTAAGTGCAAGAACGGATATGCCAAATTCTTTGATAACTGGGCTGATCGTGATATTACAAATCTAGTGCTAAACCATCGTAATCATCCAAGTATCATCATGTGGAGCATCGGAAACGAGATTCCAGAACAATGGAGTGTAGAAGGACGTGAAATCTCACGTCAATTACAAGACATCTGTCATCGTCTTGATCCTTCACGTCCCGTTACTCAGGGCATGGATAAAGCTGAGAATGCTATCACCAGCGGATTTGCAAAGGTAATGGATGTTCCGGGATTCAACTATAGAGTATACAAATACGATACAAGCATCAAGAATATTCCGCAAGGTTTCATTTTGGGTTCTGAAACAGCCTCTACTGTGAGCAGTCGTGGAATATATAAGTTCCCTGTGAAAATTACCGACAACGGAGTTTATCCTGACGGACAGTGTTCTAGTTATGATACTGAATATTGTGGCTGGAGTAATCTTCCAGAGGCTGATTTGCTGATGCAGGATGATAGAAGTTACACCATTGGACAATTTGTCTGGACTGGTTTTGATTATCTAGGCGAACCTACTCCTTATGATACTTATTGGCCAAGTCGTAGCAGCTATTTTGGAATATGCGATTTAGCAGGTCTTCCAAAAGACCGCTTCTATCTTTATCGCAGTGTTTGGAACAAAGCAAAACACACTCTTCACGTATTGCCTCACTGGACATGGCATGGTCGTGAAGGACAAGTTACACCAGTGTTTGTATATACCGACTACCCTAGTGCCGAACTGTTTGTAAACGGGAAAAGCCAAGGAAGAAAGTTTAAGCAGACTTATGCAGTTGCTCCTTCAAGCTCAAATACTGAAAAGCCTCAGCTAGAAAACATGGATTTGCTTAGCCGTTATCGCCTTATGTGGGATGACGTAAAGTATGAACCAGGTGAGATAAAGGTTGTGGCATACAAAGCCAATGGCGAGAAAGCTGAGGAAAAAATTATATGTACCGCTGGAAAACCTGCAAAATTAGAGGCTAAAGCCGATCGTAATGAGATAAAAGCCGATGGGAACGACTTGGCTTTTGTTACTATTAGCCTAACGGATAACAAGGGTAATCTGATTCCTGACGCTTCTGATGAACTTACATTTGATGTTAAGGGCGCAGGAAGTTTCAAGGCAGCATGTAATGGAGACGCAACAAGTCTTGAATCATTCACTCAACCTCAGATGAAACTGTTCAGCGGAAAGTTGGTTGTCGTTGTAGAGAGTAACGGTAAGAAGGGCGACATATTACTTACCGTAAAAGATAATAAATTGGGAAAGACAGTTAAGACAAAAATTATTGCAATCCCTTAATATCGTTGAGATTTACATATCCTATGATATTAATAATCTGGAGTTCGCTCTTCTCATATTGGAGAAGGGCGAATTCGTTTAATCCCTTTCCGTATTCTTTCATATAAATTGTTGTATGCTCACCATCTTCGTTGGTCTCCATAGCAACAATATATCTGTATTTACGATAGTACTGCTGAGCTTCCTTGTATATTATTGGAGCTATTGAAGGACGCTCACAATCCAAAATCTTTATACTTTTCAGCTTACCGGCAATCTTACTTATGTCCTTATCGCCCACTCTGCCATTTCCCATAAATTGCAGCATAGCACTTCCAACCGTGACAGTAGTCACGCCCTTCGTATTTCCATATTTGTTAAACAGGGCATTCTGTGCCAGAGCAACTGTCATGCAGCATAGCAAAGCCAATGATATGATGAATCTTTTCATTTGATATCTGTTATTTTACAAATTCATTTATTTATTCATAAGTTCTTCTCCATGCTTCATAGCATGAGAGAACGTCTTTAGAGCTTTCGCAGTTTCAGCATACGCATCATCAGGATTTGTGCAGTTTTCTTCCTGCTTTGCATATTCCTCTTCATCAGTACGTTGGTTCAGAAAAAATCCAAGAGAGAACAACAACAGCAATGAAGCAGCAATACATCCAATCCAACGCAAACTTGTGATGTTGGCTTTACGTACCGACTTCTTTTCTACAGTGTTCCACATGTCAATCTGTTTGGATAGTCTTGCTTCCAAGTCATCAGGCACTTCTGGGTCTTCACCCATTATCATCCTTCTTATTTCCTTTTCTTCAGAATCAGAAGTCTGCGCCTCACAATATTTATCCATCATATCTTTTATCTTATCCATAGTCTGATCTGCTTTCTAGCCCGACTTAAGTGTACCCTGATGTTAATCATTGATAGTCCTGTCTGTTGAGCTATTTCTTCATAAGAAAAATCATCAATATCCTTTAGAGTTATTATATCGCGTTGCTGTTTCGGCAGTTTAGCAATAAGCCTTGTCACGATAATTCCCGTCTCCTTTTGTTGCATAATCTCTGATGCGTCACTCTCATTTGCCTTCAGCGTCATCCCTTCAGGTGGAGAATCTGTCTCCATAAGGTGTTTCCTGCGATTTTGGTCAATGAAAATATTATGGAGTGTTCGTACACTGAAAGCCTCACAATTCTTCAACTCATTCAAATTATCACGCTGAGTCCATAACTTCAGCATTGTTTCCTGCACAAGATCTTCCGCTTCCTGACGGTTATGCGTAAGTCTCCAAGCAACAATATATAATTTGTTGCTGCAAGGCAGAAAAAGTCGTTTGAATTCAGAGGCTTCCATTTATAGAGATTTATATCATCTATTTATTGTTGTTTAACATCTTAGGATCTATCTTCCCAAATACTTGCAACAACACATTGTCATCATCTTCTGATACGACACGTATCACTATTTCCTTAAAAACATCACCATCTTTTTTCCCAAATATTTCAACGTTTTCTCCATCTTCCTTACTTGTCACAACAGATTCGTATCCATATTTGTCCCAGTTAATATTTTTGTTGGCAAACTTCTTCTTAATACTTGCATTACAATCCTCAAGCGTTAGTATTTTAACAGAGTCTATGCCGTTTACCACGGCATCCAACTGCATTTTTTCAGGAAGACGCATATTACCTTTGCCTTGTCCCATCAATTTTATCATTGTCTTATCAAGATTAAGACACGTAGCGCCTTTTACGCCTTTGAACTGACTGATAACATCATTTACGCTTTGTGCAGTGCAAACTGTTGTTGCTAAAGCCAATACTATAGAAAGAATAATCTTTTTCATAATGAATTTTGTTTTAAATGTTTATAATCATTTGTAGCGCTTACAATAACATAGACGCAATATTACGATTTATGTTACAATTAATTTATATAATTGTAAAAATGCCAAAACATCTTTAAATTACGAAGATAAACATTCTCTGTTATATTGTAAGCGCATAAACAGGTATTTTATTCTTTTTTGGCAATAAATGATTAGAATGATGAGATTCACTGCGCCTAAAAAATTGCATTTGTATTAGGTAATCAGTTCGACTTGTAGTATCTTTAAATAAGATACGCGGCGCCTCAACAATAAAAATAAAAAATCGCATTTGTATTGGGTAATTAGTTCGACTTGCAGTATCTTTAAATAAAAGACACTGCGCCTCAACAATAAAAATAAAATATTGCATTTGTATTGGGTAATTAGTTCGACTTGTAGTATCTTTAAATAAGATACGCGGCGCCTCAACAATA
>NZ_KB890635.1 GCF_000373185.1 Segatella paludivivens DSM 17968 = JCM 13650 | reverse complement strand
ATCTACATTCACAGCACCATATTCTGTCTGAACCTCCTTGGACATCTTCCCATTACGACGATTGGTTTTATTCAAAGGCTTGGTTGCCTCAAGATGATTATCCAACTCTCCTTCAAGAGCGGCATTAAGAAAATCTTCCAATACACGGTGAAAAGCACCATCTTTACCAAACAAGGCGGTGCCACTCTTAAACTGATCTTTTGCCTGAGATAACATCTCAGAATACTCTTCTTGTGTCATTTTGATAACATTATTATACTGTAAAAACAGCGATTAATATTTTTTATTGTATTAACTCATGACACAGTTGAAATGACATCCTCCATTTCACGCGACTTGCTATCAAAATAAGTACATTCGTAATGTATCATCTATACCTTTATTTCTTTACAGTATGCAGCCAAACGGATTTTAATAATACATCGTTATATCTTAAATTTATTAGTGATCTGTCTAGCCGATTAACTTGACCATTCAAAGCAATAAAGCAAATATCGAATTCTATTAACAAACAGCTTCATTGTCATAAATAATCTTTTTTATGCATAAAACGCTTGTCATTAAAGTCTTAGAGACTAAACGACAAGCGAATTCATTGTCTATATTATTATAACTTAAATTTATAACCTAATGTGAATTGGAATACACTATTTTTCTGATCATATTCTTTCTTGACATCAGTAAGACCATAATTATATCTTGCATCCAAACATACATTCTTATACTCGTATGACAAACCTACAGGTATAGATAAATCAAAAGAGTGAGTCATTGAAGAACTTATATTGTCATGGATCTTAAATCCTGGTTGAATACCAGCCTTAACGGCTAACCCTTTAAACAAATAGTAATTGGCAAGAATTGGAATATTAAGATAATCCATTTTAAACTTATAACGATACATATTTCCATTTGCTGGTTGTAAGTTATATACCATAGAATTATTACCCTGCTGTGAATACATCAAACCTGCAGAGATGCCAAACTTATCAGTAACAGCATATTGTCCTTCTACTCCAAAAGAAAGCCTAGCATAACTATCCTGCTGATAAGAATCACCACGCCATGAAGCAATGTTTAAACCGACTTTGGGTTGGATTGTAAAATCACCCTGAACTTGTTGTGCATTCATTTGTTGAAAACTAACAAATGCCAACATCAATAAAATAAACTTTTTCATTATTACCAATTTATATTACTAAAATCTATTGTAAAATCTCTACGAACATCAGCACCTTCACAGCATCCTGTATTAAAGTGCTCAAAAGAGCAATTAACTTTGTTTTTTGGCATATATCTTGAATTAAAAAATGGAGTCAGTACTTTTTCCATCACTCCTATTCCTTCATTAGGTATTGTCAAATGATATTTAATATCTCCAATTGAGAGATCTGCCCTATAATCTGTTGCATGTCTTCTTGACCAAAATCTTTTCTTATTTTGTTCGCAAAATTAAGGCATTGATAGATTAAATACAAGTTTTTTTCATCCCACCTTATCCCGTTTTATGTATTTTAGCATAAAACTATGTATATATTATAAAAGAAAGCTTTACCTTTGTATAATGTAAGGCTGTATTCAGCAAAAACATACAAGAAAACTTGATGATTTTTGCACTCATTTGCACTACATTTGTATAATGTAAGGCTGCATTCAGCAAAAATATACAAGAAAACTTGATGATTTTTGCACTCATTTGCACTACATTTGTATAATGTAAGGCTGCATTCGGCAAAACTTACAAGCAAACTTATTATTCTGAATTTAGCACTATAAAAAAAAGGGCAATGAACAAAAAACTTCGAAATAGTCTATTATTGTTGATTATGATCTGTTGCACATATTGTAGTTGTAACCAAAAACATCAGGGAAGAAAGTCAGATTCATATACACAGATGAAAAAGAATCTGCAATCCATAATTTTACGCGACAAAAATAATATTATTCCATCTTCAGACGATTCCATAAAATCTGTATATAACTATTTTATGGAGAATGGAGAAGATTCAGATAAGCAAAAGGTCAACTTTTATATGGCAAGCACATATAGAGACTTGAATGATAACCCAAGAGCTTTGAATTATTTCCTAAAAGCACAAGAGATAGGAGAAAGCAATGATGATATTGATGCTATTTTACAGATTAAGACTTACTCACAATTGGCTTATATATATTGTATACAAAACAACTATAGAGAAGCTATGTTTATTGCAGAGAAAGAATGCAGTATTGCAAAGAAAGCTCATTGTGTTACAGTTTGGAACATAATGGATATGGTAACACCGGCATTTGCTTTAAATGACACAATCAAGGCTAGTAAGTTGGATAATATAACTATGAAGATTATCAAAAACTCACATGATTACAGCAAGTTTTCTGAAATAATAGCAGAATTACTATACAACAATACGATTTGGAACAAAAAAGATGCAGCGGACAGTTGTTACAATCTTATCAAACAAATTAAGCAACAAGACAGGCCCCATAATTATTATACGGCAATAGGGGCATATTACTATAAATATGTTTCTAAAGATTCAGCAGCAAACATTTATAAGGAGCAAATGGAGAAATGCCATCGTTTAAGAAGCAGACACGATGCAGCAAATGGATTAATGAAATATTATGCTTATAAGAAACAATATAAACTATCTACAAAATATGCTCTCTTGTTAAACGACATAAAAGATTCCATAGAGATAGAAGAAGCAAAAGATCAGACCAAGAACACCTACAATGAGTTCAGATATCAACAAAATAAACGTATTCAAGAAAAAGCTCATGAAGAAATAGAAGTAGCTAGAAACAGATTTGTCGTATGTCTATTTATTCTGGTTATTTTTATATTAGTAACAACATGCTTATATTATTACAGAAAGAAGGAAATTGCAGAAAAGCTATTAAATAAGGACAAAGCTATTAAGAATGCACAGTTTGTGATTAAGAAAAAGGACATTGAACTGAATGATAAAAAGAAGGAATTATCAGAACTTGATGAAGAACTTAGTCGAACAGAGGAAAACCTGGAATTGAAGATGAGCCAAAACAAACAGCTAATGAAGTTTGCCTTTATGAAGAAAATATCTTCAAACGCATCTGAAATAATAGATAAATTTAAAAAAGCCTCTGAAGGACAAAATAATATAACTGAAAAAGAATGGCAAGAACTATTCGCTGCTGTAGATAAACTATATCCAGGATTTAGTGCTATGGTACAAAACAAAATACCTAAAATTTCAAACGAATTATTAATAACGGCATATCTACTGAAAATTGGAATGACTAATCCACAAATAATGCGTCTTACTAATTTTCCTCATCAAACAGTATGGAGAAGAACTAAGAAAGTTGAGTCCTTACTTTGTGATGAATTAAAATTCATTCCATAACAAATAGGCTTTTAACCATTTTAATGTGGCTAATCAAAATATTTTTATTTACTTTGCAGTGGAAAAAGATGATAAATTATGATTAGAACTTTGTTTTATATTGGTATTGGAAGTTGTACTGGTGGCATTTCACGCTACTTGTTATCAAAGTATGTTCAAAATATGACAAGTAGTGGCTTTCCTATTGGAACATTCATGGTAAACATAATTGGATGCTTTATCATAGGACTTCTTTACGGATTATTTGATCGTGGTAACTTGATGAATACCAATCTGAAGCTGTTTCTTACAGTTGGATTCTGCGGAGGTTTCACAACATTCTCGACTTTCATGGGAGACAATTTCCAACTGATAAAAGCAGGAAACTTCTTCTACTGTTCTGTATATATGGCAGCTAGCATCATTTGTGGTTATCTATTCTTGTTTCTAGGTTATTCACTCATTAAATTAATATAGTTATGGAATCAAGTTCAAGAGAAAAAGTCTTAAGATTCTACGTTAGCAGTACTGATGTAGTGAAACATATTTCCGTTTACGAAGCAATTGCTGTTGCTGCCAAGGAACATGGATTGGCAGGAGCAACTGTGTATAAAGGTATTATGGGATTTGGAGCAAGCAGTAAACTCCACTCTGATAAATTCTGGGAACTCATAGACAAAGTGCCTGTAATCGTTGAAATCGTTGACACAGAAGAAAAGATAAACAGTTTTCTTGATGTAGTGCTTCCTTGGATTAAACAATTACCAAAAGGTTGCATGGTTACATGTCAGGACACTGACGTTATCTTAATTAAAAACGGGCAATCCCCTTCATCTAAAGAATAGAGGAAAGGGATTGCCTTTAAATTATTCTGCGGTATTGATTACGACACCGCCATTTTTCGGGATGCTTATCGATAGTTTTCTTTTACCATTGATAACTTTTACAGATCCATTCAAGGATGCGTCATCTGTATATATCATCAACTTCTTTGCGCCAGCAAGCATTGACAAATCTATAGTTTTCTTTAATGTTGTGGTTTCTGCATTAACTCCTGCTATATACCATTTATCACCATGTCGACGTGCTAAGATAATATATTTACCAGGATATCCATCTATATACTTCACTTCGTCCCAAGTTGTAGGAACATTCTTCATGAAATCTATAGCCCATGAAGGAGCATCTTGAAGATTATTTGGTGCTAATGCAAAATGCTGTACTGCACTTTGAAACAAAACTGCTGTTGCCAAAGCATATACATCAGAAGTAACACGATGATTACCATGCTTGTTGTCAGCATTATAATACTTATTAAGTGCACTACCTCCGAAATCCATACTACCTATCGTATTACGTACGAATGGATGAATACAAGCGTTTACAGCCTCATGATTGCAAAAATCCTGAGAGAAGTGAAGATTTTCACTTGCCAACACAGCCTCACTAGCAGCATAATTAGGATACATACGTTCCCAACCTCTAGGAATTGTACATCCGTGGAATATTACTTCAAGTCCATAGTCATTGGCATCAGACAGAATTCCTTCATATACTTGCATCATCATCTGCTTGTCACCACCGAAGAAATCAACCTTGATACCTTTTATACCAGTCTGTTGCATCCATTTCATCTCCTTCTTACGCAAGATAGGATCATTCATTATCCCACGTGGAGACTGAAAAGCATCATTCCAATAACCATTAGAATTATACCACAGATATAGTGATACACCCTTTTTAGCACCATATTCAGCAAGTTCAGCAATCTTGTCACGACCAATCTGAGTATCCCATAATGCGTCAACAAGTACAGACTGATAACCCATAGCAGCAGAAAAATCAATATACTTTTTCTGGTCGTTATAGTTACAACTTGCGTCCATACCTATAATCCAACTCCATGAACCTTTACCATAAGTATATTTCTTAGATGGTTCATATTTCCTTTCAACTACATCAAAAGGAACTGTAGTCTCAACAATATTTGCAAGGGTATTGCCTAAAGTAATTGTACGCCATGGAGTCTTTCCTGGCAAAGAGATACCTGGAGAAACAGTGCCATTACCATTACATTCCCCTGTCTGCGGGAATCCTATACAATATGTTCCATCAGATTCTCCAAGAAGTCTTCCTGCACAATAACCTCCGTCGACACCTGTTTCAGAAACAAGCATCCAACCGTCGTTCTGGTTTTTAAACAAGCAAGGGAATGTGTAACCTTCTCCCCAACCGTTTTTACCCATAGCATCATCAAGAGTATATGATGTCTCATAACTTGGAGATGTGCCTGCAAATCCACCCATTGGTTTGGCCTGCGGGCAAAGGAAAGTAGTACTTCCTGTTGCAGGCTTAAACTGTGTCAACTCTTTTGTTATCGTGCAGCTAAGATGTGCACCGGCAGGATGAATTACATATCTGAAAGCAACATCGCGATTACTAACTCTAAATATTACATCTAGCACATTTACAGTATCACGATAGTATTTGCATACAGCCTCATTGGCTACATAATGCACATTGCTCTGTTTGATGTTTGGCAATGAATAATTTTCATCTAACTTTGATATTTTTACATCCTTCAATCGTAGATTTTCAGAATAATCGGCATGATTAGTTATGACACCCAAAAGAGAAGGTTGTATAAACACCTTATCGCCATATTTCACAGCATATTGCGGTTTCCCGTTATCATCAGTAACGGTAACACATATTTTCCCGTCAGGACTTTTTATCACATTGTTTAGTTGCTGACAAAAAGCCGTAAGACATGATAGTATGATACTACCGAATAAGAATAATGTTCGTTTCATATTAATTATTTAAAATCTTAAAGTTATTCCCTTACCAGAATATATTACTGTTTTTGATACATTCTGTTTTTCGCCATTCGTATAAACAAGTTTCAACTTACGCTTCTTACACATTCCTTTAAAACTACCCTTTCGCTGTCCTATCTCAAGAGTGCGAGAACTGTCTTTCCATGTTATTGGATATGTAGAATATGCGCCTTTCTCATAATTATAACTTATTCCGTCATCTTCGTAAACAGTAAACGCTCCGTCGGCTCCTCCATAGACACGAATCTCCCATGGAGCATTGCGGTCTTCACTAGTGCTCTGAACAGACGGTCCTAACGGAATTATAGAGCCACCTTTTGCATATACAGGTATTCGTTCCTTAACTATAGGCATTTGATATGTCTCGCCACCAACATACATTTTATTAGTAGCGAAGTCATACCATTTTGTATCTTTAGGAAGATAAACCGGCATCTGGTTTATGCCCTGTTCGAATACAGGAGCTACAAGTAAAGACTTACCAAACATATACTCATCTTTCTGTTTCAAAGCTAATTCATCATCAGCAAAATCCATTATAAATGGTCGCATAATAGATGTTCCGTTCATTGATACGGCTGCCGCATTAGAATAAATGTAAGGCATCAGCTTATAACGCATTTCAAGACACAGACGAGCATTATCAGAAACTTTTTGACCATAATTCCAAAATTCAGTATTGCTCATATAACCATGGACACGCATCAAAGGTAAGAATACAGATGTCTGCATCCATCTCATGAAACGTTCATGATAAAGGGAATCACTGTATTGATTACCAGGACGGAAAAAGCCTCCTGCATCATAAGTCCACCAAGGTATTCCAGCCGCCATAAGTCCCAAACCTGCTGTTACCTGTCGTTTGAAAGTATCCCAGTCGTTACCAACATCACCCGACCAGTTGGCAATGCTATAACGCTGTATTCCTGTGTAAGAACAACGAGTAAGTATCATCGTACGCTGCATTGGATTGTCTCTGCGGCAACCCTCATAAACAGTTTTGTTTACCAACAGCGGATATGTGTTTCTGAACACTTCTCCAGGTGTTGTACCATTGTTAACAAATCTACCTGACAAGTCGTCATTTTCTGGTTCGGTTGCATCCTGCCACCATGCATCAATACCATAAGGTTTAAGCATACGCCTACTGAAATTACTCCAATAGAAATCAGCTGCCTTTGGATTAAAGAAGTCAACCCAGTTTGTATTCGGAATAAAATATCCCAAACTGTCCAATTCGTGTCCAAGTTCTGTTTTATGGTCAGTATTAGACCAAACAGAAACCATGAACTTTATATTCATTTTATGAAGACTGTCGGTCATGGCCTTTACATTAGGATATCTGTCCTCATCAAACTTCATAGCGTTCCAACCATATTTTCCCCAATACTGCCAATCCTGAACCATCATATCAACAGGAAAAGACTCTTTACGGAATCGATTAGCCGTTTCGAGTATCTCATGTTGTGAATTAAAACGTTCACGACAATGAATATATCCCAATGCCCATAAAGGCATAATTGGTGCCTCACCTGTTACCTCGCGATAAGCAGCCATAGCCGCATCAGCATTACCGGCAAAGACAGTATAGTCTATGCTTTGTGAAACAGGCGAACGAAAGACTGTCTCGTCTGTCACCTTATGATAATAGAGTATTGGCGAATCATTGTTAGTGAGTTGTGATTTGACATGATGAATGCCTGCAGAAAGATGAGCTATTACAGATGATGTAGGTGGAAGCCATAAATTTTCCATGTTTATCAATCTTTGTCCATCAATTTCAAGGTTCAGTTTTCTAGCCATTTTCTGCCCTACATCAAGAAGAAAAGAATAATCTCCTTCTTTATCAATATTTACATCAGCCTCAAATAAATTACTTTCGCGACGTTCTTTCTTATTTCCAGCTGTTGTTGTTACATTTACTTCTGTGACATCGCCACCCTCTGCATTCTTCTTTAGAGCAACATTATTGTCAGAAGGATTGAAATCAACGAGACCATAATTATTCCACAACAATCCATATCCTTTATTTGATAATATCATTGGTATGGAAATCTGCGTGTTGACCTGTGTAAGTCGTCTTGACAATCCACGAACATCAAGATAGCCATCCTGAAACTGTCCTAATCCGTATTGATGTTCATTTGACGGAGAAGCAAAATGCTGTTCGGCAATATAAGTCTTCTCTTTGCCAACAAAAGAATGAGCCAGACTGCGTCCGTTTTCGGCAAGTATCTGTTTACCATTCTTGTTAAGATATGAAATCAATCCAGTATTACGGTCTATCTCTACAGTGATATTCTTCAGACAAATTGATACTTTATCTTTACTATCCTTTATATTGAGTGTAGGATTCTTCAAGTTTTCTACATAAACCAATTCAGGCATAACACGATATACCTGCTTACTGAATATCGTCCTTACGGCATTATCAGTAAGCGGTATTATTGTAAGAGTTCCGTCTATTGTAGTGATATTAACCTGTTTCTTATTGACATTATATCGCAAAACCTTCTGCGACATTGCAGCAATAGAAACCTGCAAGAATATCATTACAATTAATAATAATCTCTTTTTCATCTAACATTAATGTTTATGATTATATCACGTGAGTGAAATATCAACGTTTCTTCATCTGCCAATAATCCAACTTAAACAGTTGTTTGTCGGCATCACCTTTGAATACTAGATATAAATCATGAACACCACTGATATTTGTCATACCTGCGATATAATTACTCCATTTATTATCTTCACCTGCTATTTTGCAAGTACCCAAAGATTTGCCATTTATATTGTCAATTCGAATTTCGACCGTACCTCCATTCAAAGGTGCAGCATTTATACTTATGCTTTTCGCTCCTTTACCGAAGTTAACACCCTTCAACATGATATAATCACCATTGTGGATATCATTTACTGCAACACGATTATTCATATTCTCTGTCTTCACGCCTTTACTCCAAGCCATAGTCTCTGCCTCTACACGCTTATAAGGATTAAGATGTCCTATCTGTGCAACGCCTTCCTTTGTCCAATATGGTACTTCCTCTATTGTTCCGTCCTTATGATAATGCATCTCAGCGACAGAAACAGAACGACGCTCATGATGTTCCATTATTCCATGAGCATGCATAAGGTCATAGTTGAGTCCAAAGACATAAGATTTTCCTTTATAATCCATGATTCCTGGATGATTACCCCTACTCTTATCTGTCGGCGCCATGATATAGTTTTTGAATGTCCACGGACCTGTAGGAGAGTCACTCATTGCATATCCTATACCTTCAGGACAGCATGTAGAAGCATAAGCAAGATAATATTTACCTGCACGCTTATAGAACCAAGGTCCTTCCTGATAATGCGCAGGACGAGCTACTTTATGAATTTCTCCAGAATATGAAATCATATCCTTATTAAGTTTTACATAATATGGGTCTGGATTACCCCAATACATATAAGCCTGTCCATCATTATCAATGAACACAGTAGGATCTATATCATTCCAATTTTCTTTCTGCCAAACAAGCGGTTTGTTTATCGGGTCAACAAATGGTCCATAAGGACTATCAGAGACCAAAACACCTATGCCATTGCCATGAATAGGACAATACATATAAAACTTACCATTACGGGCGACAACTTGTTCTGCCCATGCGCCATTATCCATTTTAGTCCATGCAAAACTTTTAAGTGAAGCAACAGCTCCGTGATCGGTCCAGTTCACCATATCAGTAGAGGTATACAGCAACCAATCCTTCATCATGAATCCGTCAGCATTGTCCTCATCATGAGTAGTATATAGATAAACAGTGTCTTTATATACCATAGGGGCTGGATCAGCAGTATATTTTGTTGTTAAAATCGGATGTTGTGAGAAACAAGCCAAAGAGGATGTTGCCAACAACATAAAAGATAATATTCGTTTCATAATATTTAAGTATTAATTATTTATATGCAAAGTAACAGGTTATTTAAACTGCCACCAATCGAAATTGAACAATTTAGCACCCTGATTACCTTTAAAGAGGAAGTATAAATTGTGGATACCAGTTATCTCTTCATTTAGATTTGCATCAACAGTCTGCCATTTCTCCCAACCTCCGGTATAAGGAGCTGTCAATGTACAGAGTAATTTTCCATCTGGCTTGTCAGCATGAACTTCAATTTTTCCTCCTTGCAGAGCACTAGCTACACTTGCAGTGAATGTTTTTGGAGATGTAGTTCCGAAATCCAACACACGTACAACAATAGAATCGCCATTGTGGATATCACTTACATAAACACCAGTTTCCTCATTCTGTTCAACTCTAACACCTTTAGAGAAAGCCATTGTCTCAGCTTCAACTCTATTCTTTGGGTTCATAGTTCCGATAGGTTCTACACCAGCACTTGTAGGTTGAATAATTGGAAACGAACCATCCTTATTATATTTAAATTCTTCAACTGCAACACTACGACCGAAACCTCCACCCTTAGGAAGTTTACCTGTATGGTAGAAGAAATAAGAATGTCCCTTGAAATCAGCAACGCCACAATGATTTGTAAAACTGCCTGTATTTGACAAAGGCATTACCTCACCCATATACTTCCATGGTCCAAATGGCTTCTTTGCCATAGAGTAAGCAATATGTTCTGGCACACCACCAGCGGCATACAACAAATAGTAATTTTTATTGCGCTTCATTAGCCAAGGTCCTTCAACATACGAATCCTTATATTTGACACCTTTCTGCCTTTCACTGAAAGTTGGACCACCAAAGCCTTCTGCTGTCATAGGAATCTTTTCAACTTGTCCATCAATGCTCACCATATCCTTATTCAACTTACAGAAGTAAATTCGTGGATTTCCCCAACATAGATAAGCCTGACCGTCATCATCTAACATGACAGTTGGATCAATATAATCCCAATTACCGTCTGCAAGAGGTTTACCAATAGCATCCTTAAAAGGTCCTGTAGGACTATCACCTACTGCTACACCAATAGCCATTGCACCGCTTAATTTAGAATGAGCGCATACATACCAATAGTATTTACCGTTTCGCTTTATAGTCTGTGCCGCCCAAGCTCTTCCATCAGCCCATGAGAATGACGCCAAAGATAATGGAGAACCATGATCAGTCCAGTTTACCATATCGGCACTAGAATAAACACGCCAATCGTTCATCCAGAAGAAGTTAGCATTGTCTTCATCATGACCTGTATATACATACATTCTATCGCCATCTGCCATTGGTGCAGGGTCTGTTGTATAATTTGTTTGCACAATAGGATTCTGAGCAAAGCTGACAGCTGCAGCTGTAGTCATGAAAATTGATAAAAGTATTCTTTTCATTTATAAGTATAGTATTAATAAAACTAAGTGCAAAATAACATAAAATATTTTAGAAACAACAATCACTATGTGTCTAAAACTTTGCACCCTGTATCATTTATTGTCCCAATAGGGTAAATTCGGGAATTTTAGGGCTAATTTTACATACATATTCATAAACTGTAGTAACTGAGTATATATCATTTCAAACTATTGATAAGCAGAAGAGTCTTGAAAAATAGTTTCAAGAAAAAACAATTATCAAGATTTTATTGTACCTTTGAAAAATAAATAAGCGCAAAAAAGATACATGACTAATAATAATTTCACATGGATATTGCTCAAATGGTTTGAGGAAAACGGACGCGACTTACCTTGGCGTGAAACGAAAGATCCGTATGCAATATGGTTGAGCGAGGTGATTTTGCAACAGACCCGCATTCAACAGGGTTATGCTTATTGGGAAAGATTTATGCAACGATTTCCGACAGTGAAAGACCTTGCTGATGCTACAGAAGACGAGGTCTTACTTTATTGGCAGGGATTAGGTTACTATAGCAGGGCACGAAATCTACACACTGCCGCCCAGCAGATTGTATCATTAGGTCATTTTCCAAACACTTTTGAGGACATCAAAAAACTAAAGGGAGTAGGCGACTATACAGCTGCTGCCGTTGGTTCCATCGCTTTCAACCTTCCCGTTGCCGTGGTGGACGGAAATGTCTACCGTGTACTGTCACGTTATTATGGAATTGAAACACCTATCAATTCGACAGAAGGGAAGAAAGAGTTTGCTGCGTTGGCACAATCACTATTACCAATAGACCAACCTTCATCTTTCAATCAGGCAATGATGGATTTCGGCGCAATTCAATGCACTCCTACATCACCACACTGTTTGGACTGTCCTTTGACAGAAAGGTGTGAGGCATTCCGCTCTGATAGGATTGGATTATTGCCTATAAAGATTAAGACTATTAAAATTAAGACAAGACATTTCACGTATGTCTACCTGCGCTATCAGAATCAGACTGCAATCCATCGACGTCCCGCAGGCGACATTTGGCAGGGATTATGGGAACCGCTTCTGATAGAGGACGGAGAGATACCTGACTTCAAAGGAAAACTTACATTATTAAAGAAAGAAGTGAAGCATGTGCTCACACATCAGATTATCTATGCAGACTTTTATCTTCTAGAAACACAGAGTAAACCAGAATTAACGAAAGACTTTATTTGGATTAACGAATCCGAACTAGACAATTATGCAATACCACGTCTGATTGAATTACTGACAGAAAATTTAAATCTCCTCAAAAATAAGTAGTGCATAATCACAATAAATTCTCCACGATATTCCTAAACAATAAGCAATATTCTACAGAATAGTTCGTGAGGAAAAATAAATCTTCCATATATCCATAACAATAGAGCAAAGTTATGATGCAAGATTGTTACGACAATGAAAAGAAGGTTTTAATAAAGCTACTTTATAAAGTCCCCCCAAATGCTGAGAAATGACAAAATAATCGTATCTTTGCATCAAGATAAAAACGAATTGTAATTTAACAACAAGATGATGAGATCAAAAGACTTAAAACCGTCTGAATCAGCGAAGATATTAGTGATAGGCGAAGATTCTAATTTACAATGGTCCGACACTGTGACCGAAGTAGCCATGTTTGCCGACTATTATTTTCGCAGTTTTCCGGAAGATGACGGAGAACGTAGTCGTAATGTGGAAGCACGCAATTTATTCAGTCATATAGATTTCGTCACTCTCAATCGTGTCAAGCCCCAAGAGATATACATTACTAACTTGTGTAATGACCAGTTAACTCCTGCTCCGAAGGGGAAAAGAGTTCTTATCACCGAAGAGCATGCTATTAAGGGACTGTCTCATATCGAATGGCTGTTAGAACAATATCCAACAATCGAATATGTGCTGACCATGTCTCTGCAAACCAATTATTGGTTACAGAAATTGGGATTCTATGGCGACGACGAGAGATTCATTGAAGAGGCTCAACCTCGTCGTAAAGGTTTCGAGGATATGTCTGCCCCTTTCTATCAACCGGTGAATGGAAAGGCTTTCGAATCCATCTGCGGCAATATCTATGACGCCAAAAATCATCCTGTCAAAGTGATACCCATCCTTGCAGCCAAAGATTATCCACTGAAAGGAAGAAACGAAGAGCTTTACACAGAGGCTTACGAAAAAATAAGAAATTCTTTTCGCAAATCATAGATTATCGCACTACGATTTATACCATATATGTATTGACATAAGATGATGCAGCTCTAGACAATAGTGGCGTTGCAAGTAATAATGCACTTATGATTAAATGCTTCATTATCTTATTTCACTATTTCATATTTTAATACGCAACCATTTCTTCGATCGGCATCAGCTCCCTGACAATCTGCAGAGTAAGGACTTCCGTCATCTGGATGCTTACACAGATAGTGCTGCGTCTTCATTGATAGAAACATAAATTGATTACCAAGCATATCCTGCCAAACAAAATCTTCTGCTTGATTCTTGTCAGTAGTAAATCTTACATCACCAGACATTCCGATTCCGGCAATATACAAATATCGACCGTCTGCACATTGTAAGTTCACCTTTCCATTGCCTTTGTCAACAACTACAAATAGTGCATGACTTCCATTACTATCATTTGATCCTTGCCATGTAGAGTGCAACATGCCATGAGGCATAGCATAAGCAGGACTATTATCAGCAAGATTGAATATCTTTATTGTTTTACCATAAGGAATGTTCCCAGAACGATCAGCCATTGGTTCATCAACAATAAAGTCATCAAAGTCTGCATATCCTCCTCCATTCACTTTCAATTTATTATAAGCAAAAAGAGCTGTGCGAACTCCTTGGAATGTACGCATCTGATATGACGAGATAATCGTATCACCGATATCTGTCCACGTCTTGTTGTCTAGAGAATAAGAATATCTAAGTTTGCTTTCATCATAATTGCCCCATAATCTCAACCAAATAGTCTTCTTTGCAAGTGGCTGTTTTATTTCTTTATTGGTGTTTTGATCATACCAGCGAATATACGTCTTGTCAGCAGACTTAACAACACCAAGCTGAGCGCTTGGCATATTGATTACGCCAAGTCCACAATTGTCACCGTCTTTAATTCCAGATATATCAAGCTTTACAGATGTTGTGCTAACAGGTCCTATCGCACGTTGAGTAAGTGAATTCTTCGCCCATAGCAGTTGATTGGCAAACATAGAATGCAATCTCAGTACGCCTTTCTTTTCAGACAGCGACCACTTGTTTTCCACAGGGTTATGATTCCATTGCCACACTGGTTTCAAGTTTTTGCCATCAAAATCATCACATCTATCATAAGGTGCTTGTGGTGAAGGAGTAGAATTATTAGGTTTGAACCATGTGCGTGGACTACGTCCCAAATTCTTTTCAAGACCAAAATATGGCCATCCATCAACCCAAGTAACTGGTGACAGACATGTAGTACGTCCAACAGCATTGAAATCCTGCATTGAAATGCCCCACCATTTACCATCTTCAGCCTGTACAATACCACCCTGATGAATAGTCGAAGCCGATAGAACATTTGAAGCAGGTTTATTTTGGGTAAACTTAAAGCCTTCCTCTGGAATAGGACTACCCAGACTGACGTTGCCTGTTGTACAAGCAGCTGAATATCCAAACGATTCACGAGCACTGATTACGCAAGTTTCATAAGGTCCGTATATACTCTTGCTTCTGGCACACTGCATTCTGCCCATTGGGGAATAGTCTGCAGAAATGATGTAGTACATTCCATTTATTTTATAGATATGGTGTCCCTCTCCCATTGCATTACCTTCTGGAATGATTACTCTCTCAGAACCTTCAACAGGTCCGCTCAAATCAGGTTTCAACTGAGTACAAGTAACATTACCATATTTATGAATTGCATATATTTTACCATCATCATCAAACAACACTGACAAGTCATAAATATCACCATCAATGCGTTTATGAGTCCACGGTCCATTTATATTATCAGCAATATACACATGAAGTCCATGGCCGTTTATATTAGAAAATACATAAAACTTGCCATTATGATAACGGATGCATGGTGCCCATATTCCCTGTCCGTACACTGTTTTTCCTTTATCAAGATTAAATTCTGGAAAATTGCGATCGAAACGGTCAAAACAATATGAGGCGAATTTCCAATTCACCAAGTCTGTAGAATGTAGTATCACGATTCCGGGTACGCAGTGCATTGTCGTGCCAGCCAAATAATAATCCTTACCAACACGAATTATATCTGGATCGGTAAACTCATCATAAAACAAAGGATTAGTATATGTTCCATTACCATTATCAGCACTCCAAGACTTATGCACTATAACAGGTTGCCTGTTACCAGCAGACACATTGAAAACTGATAATACGACAAAGATAAATAATAATTTAAATTTCATATTAACTGATAGTATTATAATAAACTATGACCTCATTGAAAGGAACCGTCATTTCGAAAGATAAGAAGACTGCCATCGGCACAAAAGTCTTTAAAGATTTCAAGTAGGTCATTCATATATTGATTAATCATAAGATGTATGCAAAGTAACAAAAAAAATGACAATAATAAAAATACATTTGTTACATTTACTTATTGTCATGAAACAAATATTGAGAATAACTATCATAACATATATGAAAAGACTCGCTTTTATCATAAAGAGCTGCATCAATTAAAACAGAGGAAGTAGTTGATGAATTATACAATTCAACCGTTATTTCTCCATTATCGTCAGTACACAGATTCGGATTCCAATAGAGAGTACGGCGCTTGTCAGAGGCATCTGTTTTTTCTGTTTCATATTGTGGCGAGTGGAAATCACATGGTACGCTATATCCCTGCACGTAAGTATGTCTGATACCGCGTGTTCTTCCATTATTTCGTTCTGCATCCCAATCATCATCTGTACTTATTGAGCATATAACAGCATCATTAACAGAATTAATATCATGATTGTTATTCAACTGTATTCCTGACCAATAATCAGTCTGTTGTTTCCTAGTTATATCATTTCCGCTGATATTATAAACATTATCGTCATTGCCGGTATTATCCCTATAAAAGCACATTGACTTTATCTTATCAATATCATTTCTAATAAACAAAAAGCCAACTTTCTGACCATTAACATAGAAAGTTATAGGCACATTTCTATAAGTAATTGCATCAGAACGATTGCTATTGTATTCACTTGTATCTGCATCTGAATAATATGACATATTTACATGAATATTATTATTTAACTTCTGAAGCAGATCAGGTAAATCCATTATTTCACGTCCATTATCTCTCTCATTATCCAAAAATCGTCTAACATCATAATAGCCAAGAAGATTACGATTAAAAATCTTCACATAATTATTAACATTGAGTTTTTTCTTACCTAAAACAATGACATCATCAAGGATTATAGCACTATCAGCCAATGACTTTTTATATACAGAATCAACAGCCAATATACTTTTCTTCTTAATAAGCAGATCATCCCATAAAGGATGAGTTTCTTGAAAATCAAGAGTTCTTAAAGCTGGAGCAAAATTTCTGGATAGCAATACATTTGCCCAACGATTATTTTGCTTCCCATCTTTTTTCGTTTGAATGAATGTTTCAGCCACACCTTCAAGATTATCAATGGGGACTTTAAAACTGCCTGTTGAGTCAGTAGTCATCATTCCTGCATAATAACTTGAATCTTTTCTCAACATAAAACTAGTATTGAGGTTCTTTTGTAGTTTCCCGAAAAGAGACTTCACCTTCCCTGTAAGTTCCAATCTATCCTCCGGCATATATTTTGGTTGATTGTTTCCACTAAATATTGAAGAATAATCATATTTTCCTATCGCTCTAACAAGTAAAAGATTATCTAATTGTCGCCGTCTATTCACATTTTTGTCTATCAAATAGTAATGTGGAGACTCTATATATCCATTCAATTCAGATGTTAGCGCGAATTCTGTAGTAACATCATTATCGTATTCCCTATAATCTGACAGAATATCATTTCTAACAGACATTGATAATCTAGCATTTCTTATCGGTTTATGATCATCGCCGACGAATTTCATTTTACATATTATCTTTTCATAAGGCTTATATATTGATTTATTTGTAGATACGATACCGTTAACCCGCTTTGAAGGATATATAAAACACGGACGATCACAAATTACTTTTCCAATAGAGTTTACCAATAACATATGGCAAACGCCAGCAGAAAGACCTTTTGTGTCAATATCCAAACTTACACTATTATTGTTCTTAAAATCTAATTCATGATACAACAAAGGTGCTGATTTTGAAAAGACAAACAATGCAACAGGCTCTTTGTTTTCAACATCTTTTCGACATACCGACAATTCCAACACACTATCACGGTTGTCTACATGCATAACATAACCAGAATCGGCAGCCAATGGTTGAAAGAACTTATATTCCTTACCCTTATATTCAACCTGAACATATGAAGGTTTGTTACCAGGACAATACATAAAGCTACCCATTCCATTATGCAACGATGTTATAGGCATCAATACTTTGCCATTTTCATCATACAAAATTCCTTTGATATCAACAAGCCCACTATCCTTACTTTCTGTTTCAAAAGCAACCATTGAGGGAAGCCCTTTAATCAATTGTCCACCTTCTGGGAAAAAACGCATTGACAGGCTCTGTTCTTTCACAACAGGACGTTTGTTCATACTATTATCAAGTCCATAATTTGCAATAGTTCTTTGCTCTTGAAGAGTTTTTCTTTTATTATATATAGGTATCACTTGTGAGAAATAAGAAATAGGATTAAATCCCAGCATCCACTTCGTAAAAGCCCTAACCTCAAAATAACCTGTAAAGAAAGCATTGTCCAGTGGAATGCAGCACTGCCCCTCTCCATTTGATAGTTTAACGATTCTTCTGTCAACAACATTTCCTAACTGATCAGCTAACTCAATATAAAGAGGTTTGCTAATGCTGCTCAGACTATCATTACACGCATTTACAACATAGGCCTTTATCCAGATAGAGTCTCCCTGATAGTAACTGGTATTATCAAAATGAAGAAAGACCTTTTCACTAGGAAATTTCTCTGAATAAAAGCATGCATTATCAAATAATCGTGCAAAAAGATTTCTCTCCATAGGCATTGCGCCTATGGGGAGATGCGATAGAATCCAAACTATAATTACAAAGATAAACTTTTTGCTCATATAGATATCCTTAAATAGAATCTGATAATTCTCATTTACTTCTCTGTTCTTCTATCCAATCTTTTACGATTCGTAATTCATCAGAAGTCTTGCGTTCCTCATATAAGTATCCTTCTGTTTTCCAATGATCACCAGTAGAAGGATCTACATATTCATACCACAATTCATAAATTTTCATGTCAGGATGATAAACACCGCCACCAGCTATGATATTAAACTTATCAAATGTTGAAAACGACAAAGTATTATCATCGTTAACCTTTATTTTAAAGGTATAAGAAGAACGATAATCCTGATTCTTTGGCGTTCCATCATTCCATTCATTACGATAATGGAACATTCTTATAGTCTTTCCATCATCAATAGCTGAAAGATAACGAGGCATTACATAATTAAGAGAATCATTTGGATTGCTTAAATTCTTAATTCTGCCATCCATATAATACTGTCCTGAATATTTGTTTGCAAGACTAAATCTTACCAACACGGTGGTATCAGCCTCGGCAATATCATAGGCAGAAGTAGACTTTATACGTAATCCCATCATATACATAGAATCACATTCCAAGCTCTTAGGATTTACGTAAATATCAAATCTTCCTGTTGCATTTCCGGCCTTTACAGTAATATTCTTGCTAGGTATAGAATAGATATTATTAGAAAGGAAATTAAAATGTCTACCTTCAGCCGACAACTCCCTATCGTTATACTTCATTACCGCAGCAGAATCCTGACATATAGTAGCCATCACATCCTGTGATAATGGAAGCGAGCCACTCACTCCCAAAGACATGATAACAGTGTCTTTGTCATAAGAAAGATCAAGAGACTTATACAATATCTTCTCGTGAGCACCGACAATATATACTTTTTGAGGATATTGATTGTTGTCCAATGGCCAATCGTAATCACAACTTGATAATGTCACTACGACCACAAATAATACGAATAATATTTTTTTCATTGTTATTTCTAAATTAAAATGTACACAAATTTATTCCCATCCAGGATTCTGAACTAATCTCTTGTTGCGCTCCAATATACCTTGGTCTATTGGATAGAAATTCATTTTGTTTTTGAAAATTCGTTTCATCGTCTTCTCTGTATTCCAAACCTTTACTGTATAGAATTGTCTGCGTTCTGCCATTTTTGCTGAGACATCAAAACCTGTGACTGGTTTATTATACTCTGTATAAGCATCTTTCCATCTTCGCAAATCATAATAACGATGATCCTCAAAAGCAAATTCAACTTTGTATTCCTGTTTGAGTAAAGCCTTCATTGTTTCATAATCAGCTGCCTGTGTATCGGTAATTCCTGGTAGGCCTGCACGATATCTTACCTGATTGAAATAATACACCATTTGAGATACATCTCTAGAGATTGTATTTCCTGTGTCAGGATCCTTATATGGAGACTTCAGTTCATTCATAGCCTCAACATATCCCAATAAGACTTCGGCATAGCGAACTATTGGATATGTTTTAGCTTTCACATCGCCCTGCCAGCTACGAATATCCTCTTGATTTACCCATTTACGAGATGTATAACCTGTACGGTTGTAGTCTACCTTTACAGTACCTGTAGGTTGTGCATTACCGTCTTTATAATAGGTACAAACAAAATTCTTGAAGTTTTCCGTTCCTCTATATGAAGAACAAGGCCAAACACAATAGTTAAAACCAATTGATGCATAAAAGCGAGGTTCACGATTGTCATCGCAATGAGCTCTTTCTGGTGCCAAGATATATTCTCCAGAGAATGATTTACCCTGACCAACAGCCTCCCAAGACTTCTCTTCATCGGTAGCTTCACTGAACTGTCTGCCATCAGCCATTCTATAAGAGTTTATCATATCCTGAGTGACACTATATCCATTAATACCGCCAAGTGTATTTGGATAGACAATCCAATCGTCATTACCATTATTACGTGTATAGAAATATATCAATTCCTTATTATGCTCAGGTTGGACAGTTCCATCAAACAAAGACTTATAACTCTTGTATGGATCAATATTACCTGCTCCATTAGGGAAATCAGAATGTGACACTGTTGAAGGTAATTCAAGAGTTCCTGAAGTGTGAGAATTGCCTTCTGTACGTTCAACTGTGTTAAGTGCGTATTTATTCAGATCAATAATCTGCTTATATACGGCAGCAGCACGTCCCCATCTAGTATTATCCTCCTGCTGAGCAATAAATGGAGTTCCATCAGAACGTTTCCAATCAGCATAATATGTATTACCATTAAACAAAGGACTTGCCCAAGTCAACAACACACGAGCTTTCAGTGCAAGCGCGGCACCACGTGTAGGCAAATATTGAAAAGATACCTCGCGTTCAAAAGGTAGATTTTCGGCAGCCTTTGTAAAGTTGCCAACAACGTAATTTACACAATCATCATAAGAAGAGCGCTCCACTGAAGCCTCATTAGCAGGTGTATCAGAATCATAAGCCTCATCAGGTTCAATAGGAACAGGACCATAAAGTCTCATAAGCTGATAATAGAAATAAGCTCTCAAGAAATATGCACGCCCCATATAATCACGCAACTCGTAATCGGTGAGTTCTTTACATTCATTTATTCTCTTTAAAAGAATATTGGCTTTTCTGATGCCTTTATAGTAATTTTCCCAAGGATTGAACTTTGTATCACGTGGTGCCACTTCATCAATAAGTAGATACTCTCCTCTATGGTTACCGTCAGCCCATGGAACAATAGCTTCATCTGCGGCTAGTCCACTTGGAGAATAAGCATCGGTAGACCAAATCATAGATTCATCTGGCAAGAAAGAAGATGAACCATTTATATACTGCGTGAGCCTGTCCTTTGAGATGAATACTGAATCAATAGTTACTTGGTCGTATATATATTTATCAATATCTAGAAAAGACTCACAAGAGCTGTTTATAGCTATGCCGGTGATAGCCATAAAACCACAAGATATCTTTATTACTTTATTTTTAAATTTCATAGCTTTTGATTATTATTAGAATGAAACATTTACTTGCAATGAGAATACTCTTTGAAGTGGATAGGTTGCACCATTTCCACTAGCTTGTGCTGGATCAAAGATCTTATCGCCCTTATCCCAAATCCAAAGATTATCACCAATCAAACTAATTGTTGCGCTGTTCATACCAATTGCCTGCATCCAAGGTTGCTTAAGCAAATATGAAATCTGAACATTTTTAAGTCTCAGATAACTACCGTCTCTAAGCCAGAATGTTGAAGATTGGTCATTGTTATTGTTTGCACCATAAGAGAGTCTAGGGAATTTAGCATTTGGATTCTCTGTAGAAGGATCGCCAGAGATATCACGTGATGTCCATCTGTTTCTTTGATCCCCAACAATTGTAAGTATATTACCAGTCTCTTTATTTATAAATGGAATGTAACCAGTACCACCAACCATATAGTTCACTCTTGCAACACCTTCAAACAAGACACTGACATTCCAATGCTTATAATTGAATTCCTGTGCAAAACCATATTGTATCTGAGGAACAGAACTATATTTAAGAGGAACAATATCATCACTGTTAATAACACCGTCGCCATTGACATCCTTATACTTTATATCACCTGGGCGAACAACACTTTCAAATTGTTGTCTTGGACTCTCGCTGATTTCCTGGTCATCCTTGAACAAGCCCAATGCAATAAGTCCACGAGGAATACCATAAGGAACTCCTGTCCATCTCTGATATGGATACTTCTTTACTGTCTCTTCCCAATTGGTTACCTTGTTTTTAGACTGTGTAAAGTTTGCACGCAATACAAGATATTTGTCACGTCCAAAATCTTGCTTATACGACACGTGACCATCTATACCCCAACTCTTCATCTCACCTACATTAGCCCAAGGAAGAGATGGCAATCCCATTTCTGCTGGCGTACTTGCACGTTGTTGATAAATGCCCGAACGAACATCACGGTAGAAATCTACAGTCATATCAAATTTATCGCGGAACATTTTTAAATCTATACCTAGATTCACCTTTGTAGCTTTCTCCCATCTCAGGTTGTTTGAACCAATCTGTGTTTCAGTCAAACCTGTTCCTGAATTCCAAGGACCAGAACCTCCAGTGCCCATCAAATAAAGATATGGGAAACGAGTACTACCACTTACACGGTCGTTACCAACGATACCATAAGAACCTCTAAATTTCAAATAGGTTAAAAATGGCAAAGCCTTTCTTACGAATTCATACTGAGTAGGAATCCAACCACCAGAAATAGCTGGGAACAAACCAAAACGATGTCCTTTCTCAAAAGCTTCAGAACCAGTATATCCTAAGTTAAACTCAGAGAAATAGGTATCCTTATATGAATATGTGAGACGTGATGACAACGCTACATATCTTTTTGGGATTGCTGTGAGGAGAGACTTATTTTCTGAATTCGTATAATCTTCACAATAAAAATGAATCAAACCTGAAGTACGATGGTCCTGACCAAATACTCGGTCATAATTAAGATGTGCCTCGAAATAATATTTTTTGTCTGCACCAACGCTATTATCATATGCCTGTGACTGATAGTCTCTCTTTTTTATCAAGTCAAGAGTACCATCACGCTTACGCTGAGAAGCATAATACAATGTAGGCCATTTTGTTCTACTCTCGTTGATATAGGAATTTGCATCAAAGTTAAACAGTACAGAAGCCTTCAAACCTTTTGTGATCTTGCTCAAATCTTGGTCTATTGAAACTCTTATCTTAGTATTGTTTCGGTAAGTATTGCGATAACCAGTAAGATTAAGAAGCACGTAAGGGCTAATCTGATTGTTATCAGAACCATAAGCAGGATATTCACCTGAAGAATAACGCAAAGGAACAGTTATTGGGGTAAGATTTGAAGCTGCCTGCCACAAAGCATCCGTACTGTTTCCATAGCCAGGATAATTCTGAGTTACGATTGTTGTCTCTAATCCTAAATTAAGAATAGTAGACTTCGTCATGTTAACATCAATATTAGCCCTGAAATTATATTGACGATAATTCACGTTTGTGCTATATGGATTAACACCCTTTGCCTGCTTCATCAACGCTTCCTTGTTCAGAAAGCCCAAACTCATATAATATCGAGCAATCTGTCCACCACCAGATGCACTTAGATGCGCCTGCTGATTCCAAGAATGGTCTCTCAAAATTGTGTTGTGCCAATCTACATCTGGATGCAAGTCTGGATCAAGTCCATTCTTAAACAGCGCTAAATCTACACTGTTAAATATAGGGTCCATATCTCTTGATACAGCAGCCTCGTTGGCTAATGTAGCATAATCATAAGCTCTGAGATATTCCGGCATTCTTGGAGAATAAGAATAACCAACATTTGCCTTCGCGTTTATATTTAACTTTCCAGCAGTACCTTTCTTTGTTGTGACGATAACTACACCATTTGCACCACGTGTACCATAAACGGCTGTAGCTGAAGCATCCTTCAATATAGAGAAGCTTTCAATATCTTCAGGATCCAAATCATTTATATTACCTTCCACACCATCTATAAGAACTAAGGCACCTGCGTTAGCACCGAATGTACTGATACCTCTAATCCAAAACTGTGAAAAGTCATTTCCAGGTTCACCAGTTCTCAAGACAGAGATAATACCAGGAACACGCCCACCAAGCATATTGGCAACGGAAGTGGCTGGTGAATGAAGATCCTTTGTCTCAACAGTGGTTATAGCTCCAACGACAGATATCTTGCGCTGTGTTCCCTGACCGACAACCACAACTTCATCTGTACTTTTAACATCTTCACTCAATATCACACGCATTCTTTCATCAGTCTTTTTTACAGGCATATGTATTGTGGTAAAGCCAATATATGAGAAAGTAACCGTTTCACCTACCTTCAAATTATTTAATCTGAAATGACCGTCGGCATCAGTAACAACACCTACGCCAGGCTGTCCTTTTACTTGAACTGTAGCACCAATAACCGGTTCTCCATCCTTTGTCATCACCTGTCCTGCCATGGACACAACAGATTGTGCAGACATGGTACAGACACACGACAATAACAACACTATTAAAAACAATAGTTTTTTCATAAACTTAATATTTTATATGTTTTAGATGATATTATTCTTTTTCACTCAATAGACATCTTTCTTACTGTTCGATCCCATCCACCTGCAATATAGAAATTATCCTCACTGTCAACAGCAATATCTTGAGCAGAATTGAAACGTGCATCAGTAGGTTCAGTATCAGAATTAACCTGACCGCTATTACCCGGTTTACCAGCAACAATTTCTACTTGGTCACCAACAACCTTATTGATAAAACTACCTCCACGATTAATGACATATAACTCACCATCAGATGTACAAGCCATTCCATAAGGCTCTATAAATTGTGCATCTTGCAAACGATGTCCGGTAGCCGAACCACTTCCATTGAAGCCTGCATATTTTTCAATACGCCAACTACCATCTGAGGCCTGATAAACCTTGTAAATACCACTCATCTTATAAAAAGATGCAAAAAAACATTTATGATATTTACTATAAATCATTTGACTTCTATCCTCATCCTGATTTGGAAGGTCACCTGTCAATGATATCATCTTGTACGTCATATTATCCAAATCCACCTGACAGAAATGAGCTTGCGTATCCATAAGATACAAATATCTATTGTCTTTCTCTGTAAAAGCTCCTGACCATATCTGTCCTGGCATATCACTTTTCTGAATAACAATACCTGTTGATTTTTCTGCCCAACTGTCAGAACGAGAATATGACTTTATTGTACGATCCTCCGACCAATGCGATAAGAGATAGAACTTCTCACGAGTGTTATCTACAATAGGAGTTCCATAACTTCCAGTCTGCCCCAAAGTGATAACCTTATTATCATCGTTTGAAATAAGACTTACGCGATTGTTCCACCAAGATTCTACAGCAATAATATTATCACCTTTAGTACCCTTTACACATGCAATATTTGTTACTTCTTTGAATCTGGCTGCCGTGAAATCACCATCAGCATAAGATGAACTTCCAAAATCACCACAAAGTGTCTTTACAGACTTTCTTTGATTATACTTAAACAGCATTCCCTTTGGAGCAATACTATCTTTTCCAACAACAACCGATACTTGATTTCTACCAGCCATTTGTTTTGGAACTACACCTAGTATAGTTTTTCCATCTGTTGCAACAAGCACCGCCCTTTTACTTATTAATGTAGAGGGATCACTTTTATTCGTGTAATAGTTAAAATAAACTTTCATACTATCAACCGAACCTTTAAAATTACCTTCAATCACAAATGGTTCATCAATAATACCAAATGTAGGTTTTAGACAATCTACAGACATTCCCATCCCAGAATCGTATCTATTCGGTACTGTGGGATTTGTCTCAATGAATTCCTTATCTGTGCAGGAACATACTGCTAGACATAGAAATAAAATCAAAGATTTTTCATTTTTCATTTTTACGGATTATTTAGATTAAATTATTAAAAAGACTCAGCAAATATATAATTTGTATTAATGAAAAACAAGAACGCATGTTACATAGACTTCTAAATACGTTACATATTAAAAAAAATATTGAAATACAAAAATATCTTATATAATGTACGCGTACATACGCGCGCACATAGTGTTTTTCAAAATACCAGCGTCGAACTGGCGATAAATTGATTATCAGTAATTTAGATGTGATTTTTTCTGAAATGATGTGTCGTATTAAGTGTCATCAATTTTTTGAATTACAAAATCAGCTTTTCTTTCATAATCATCACTTTTCTATGAAAAATACATGTTTTTGCATAATAAAAATCGCCTCTGAATCATATCCGTTTTTACGTTTCATCGATAAAAAGCATAAAATGACGTCTTTTAGCTTACACTTCATTAACGCGAAAAAACGTTCTAACAAACTGACACACAGCCATTAGACACATTGACACTATTTATTTTTAAAAACTATAGGGGGGAGATTACATTAATCAGCAATAAACGCAAAAGAAACTAAGCACTACAAATCACATCATTATTTAAACAAAATCACACTTAAAATCACATTTTTGCTGTAGCAAAAAAGCGTTTAAAGACGATGAAATTCCATTTCTACGATCAAACGTTTGCGTTTCTACGACATAAAGTTTCCATTGCTACGATATAAAGTTTTCGTTTCTACGATATAAAATTTCCGTTTCTATATGGAAAAGTTTATACCAAGTCACCTAATTCCGTCAACGCATGTGATAATAGTAACCTAACTGATTTCATTTTTTACTTTTATTTGTCCCCGTATGCTTTGCATCCCGATATGCCATGGGAGAAATACCATACATATTCTTAAATAAAGTTGAGAAATTGGAGACTCTTGTAAAACCAGTCATCTCAACAACCTCTGAAACTGAATACTTTTTTTCACTTAATAAAGTTGCAGCCTGCTTCAATCTCACATTTCGTATGAAATCACGCATAGACTGATTGGTTAATTCTTTCATCTTGCGATAAAGGTGAACTCTGCTTATACCAACTTCTTGGGTAATCATTTCTACATTCAGATCAGGATTACTTATATTACTATCAATAACCTTCATTATACGATCCATCAACTTATCATCAGGAGATTTAGCCTCCAACTTTGTTATCTTATCTAGTTGTTCCTGCTTTCCAGTATAGGCATTTTTCAACACTTCCCTACTGCTTATAAGATTCTCAACCGTTTTTCTTAATAAGTTCATGTTAAACGGTTTTGTTATATAAGCATCAGCACCAAGTTCTAGACCCTCAATATTATCATCTACAGTGGTTTTAGCTGTAAGAAGGATAATAGGCACAGAATTGACATTAGGATTTTGTCTGATTTTTCTACACAATTCAAATCCGTTCATTTCAGGCATCATAACATCACTAATAATAAGATCAGGCTTTTTATCAAGAATTTTTTGATAAGCATCTTTACCATCTTCACTCTCTCTAGTATTGAATTCTGGTCGTAACTGATCACAGATATACTTTCTTATTTCTTCTTCATCTTCAACTACAAGAATATAATGTTTAGTTTTTCTCCGACTCTTAGAATCATCAACAACAACTTCAGGTACCTTAGATTCTATATTCTCTTGTTGTGGCATCGCATTATCTTCGATTTCATCGTTACGAAGATGCTTATGGCCTAATGGCAAATGAATGATAAACTTACATCCGGGACCATTTATGTTGTTTTCGGCATGTATGTCACCATGATGTAGCTCGACAAGAGAACGAGTAAGATGCAGCCCGATACCAGTTCCTACATTTGAATTATCCTGGCTTTTACGTATCTGATAAAACCGTCCGAAAATTCGTTCTATTTCTTTTTCATCAATTTTAGAACCACTGTCGGAAATTGATATCGCTGCCACATCTTTGGTCTCAACAGTTATTGAGATATTACCGTTTTGTGGAGTGAACTTCAAGGCGTTTGAAAGAATATTTACAATGATCTTATCAAAATTACTAGGATCTATCCATAGCTTTAGCGATTTCATTTCATGATGAAATTCTAATGATATATTCTTGAGTTTCATCTGCTGTTCAAAGTCGCCACAGACATTATCTATAACCTTTATTATATCATTCTCGCTGAACATTAACGTCATTTGTCCCTTATCAATTTTTCGAATATCCATCAGCTGATTGATGAGTCGCAATATACGCTGGGCATTTCTATTAATAATGCTATAATTTCTCTGTCGATCAGTATCTTTATCTTGAGACATAAGCTGTTGGAGTGGACTTATAACCAAAGACATTGGAGTTCTAATCTCATGAGCAATATTTATAAAGAATTGCAATTTAGCTTCATTAATATTTTCTGCCTGTTGTCTTTCTACCAATTCATGCTGCTTCTTATGACTGTCTTTTTTGAAAGCACGCCATTTCTTAAAAGCAATAAAAAACATTAGAATATATATTAGAATAGCCCACCATGACGCATACCACGGATAATGAATCACTATTGTGATATTCTTTATATCCGATGAAGCGTCTCCGTCTATAGACTTGATGCAGACATGATACTTACCTGGACTCAGATTGTTGAAAGTAACACGGTTTACACCAGCTCTCTGTATATTCCAATGACCACCATTAATAGAATAAGCATAAGAAATTCTTTCGGCGTTATAGAAGTCCATAGCCGACAATTCCATAGTTATGTTATTATCAGTATGTGCCAAATCAAATCTATCTGTTTCATATACAGCCTTGTCAGTGATAGAATAAATACCAGACTTCATACCTACGCAAACCGACTTGTCATTAATATAAAAGCCAACGAGTTTTATTTCAGGCTTCTTTGTATGCAGTTTCAATGTGTTTACGTTGAAATACGTTACACCATCAGATCCACCAAAATAGACGTTGCCCTTGTTATCAGCAAACGAAGAGTTCCTTACAAACTCGGTGCTTTGCAGACCGTCATTGGAATAAAAGTTCACAAACTTATTTATTGCAGCATTATAATGAGACAATCCATAGTCAGTACTTATCCAAAGTCCATTCTTACCGTCATCCTGAATGTCAGAAATAGCATCACTAGGCAAGCCGTTGCGCATTGTGTACATTCTGCATTTACCATTTTTGTTGTTAAGACGAATAAGGCCATTGGTTGTTCCTAACCACATACGACCTAGCTTATCTTTATAAATCACGTATATTATAACACCTGCTAGTATACGATTCTTTTTGAATGTATTTACGAAATTATCAGTTTTCAAATCAAGGCATCCCAATCCGTCACATGTACCAATATATAATTTCCCATTATAATATTTTAGTGTCGATATCCAACGTGAATGAAGCGCATTGTCGTTTACATTATTATCTTTCTTTCCGTTAAAACATCTTGCCGCAAACAGTTTGTTTTTACGCATATCCCAACGAAATACTCCACCTCCCATGACACCAATCCATAAATTTTTATGATCATCTTCAACTATAGACGTTACCCCCTTCATCTTTTTACCTTGATAATATATAGGTATATTGATGCATTTTCCACTAGAAGGATCGAAACGAAAAAGTCCGTCAACAAGCGACGCCACCCAATAAGAATGGTTAGAATCCTGTAATATTCCACTGACAAAAGGAGGCAACATACCTACAGAATGTCCACCTTTATAATGAGTAGAAACTCCTTTATCAGAAACCTTATATAATCCATCGTTGGCAGTACCTAACCAAAGATTGGAAGCATTATCTTTAAATATAGATATGATGCGATTGAAACCGATTTTGTCATTGTTTATTGAGTGTGATCCTATGTATTTGAACTGTCGACATTCCTTAGGTAACAATACAACTCCTGTGCCACTTGCACCTATCCACAGATTACCATAAACATCTTTAAGCATAGAATGCACCTCTGAAGTTCCGAAATCAAAAGTATTAAACTTTATCTTACTGTCAGCTATATCTCCAGTAAAAATATCATAAACTAGCACTCCCTTTCCTATAGTTCCAATATATAAATGCCTATCATCAACCTGCAACATGCAGAACACAGGTATTCTATTAGTCCATTTTTCAGGAACGACAAAACATCGCGCTTTTTTATTTAACTTTGCTAAACCAAAGTCAGTACTTACAACATAAATATTGCCGCGTAAATCTTGATATATATTATTTATACCAATATATCTATCATAGCCCAACACTTGGTAATCATAATTAATTTTATCGCGCGAAATATTTATAATTCCTCTATCTGAAGTGGCAAGCCATAAATCATGATTTCTGTCTTCAAAGATCTTATTAATAAATATGGCTCTTATATTATATTTTGACTTACGTAAAGAGTATGTATCGCCATTAGTAATAAGTGTATACATCCCATGCCCAGAAGTCGCTACTAATATTTCTCCATTCTTCCTTACCAAAATAGATGTCACGTAAGCTCCCATACTTTTTTCATTCTTAAATCCAAAAGTCACATTTATAAAACTTTCCGTAGATTTGTCATATATCTGTAAGCCACGAGCTGTTCCAATAGCAATCTTTCCCTTCTGTAGCTCAACTAAAGATAATATACGATTATCAACTAATGAATTTGTCACACCTAGCACATGTTTTAGTTTTCTAAACTTTGCACCATCATAACAGTTTAGTCCATCATCAGTACCTATCCAAATAAAGCCTGATTTATCTTGATAAACCAAGCTTATGTTACTATTTGACAAGTCTTTTTCTACAGTAAATACTTTTCCAGATTGTGCTATTGACATAATCGGGAATAGTAAAAATAGCAAATTTAGCAGTTTCTTCATTTTTAGATTATCATTTTTTGGCTCACTTTTATATTCCACCTCTATCTTAAATATCTATACATCTAACAAATATTTATGAGAACGCCTATGAATAAGATTTTTGCTTTGTGCGAAACTTAAAGATAACGTTATGCGATTCCGCTGTCATAATGGAAAATGATAAAACCGCCATAAACATTTTTAAATGTTGCAAGTTAATCACAGATATTAGTTATTTTAGCCATTAGAAGCCGCAAAGTAACGAAAAAATTGACAATAATAATAATTAATTTGTTACATAAACTTTTCCTAATGAAACATAAATAACAAATGATAGGTAAAATCTATGTGAATAAAAATATATTTATCGGTAAAAAAGGCAAATATATAACATTAAATAAAAACAAAAAAAGAAGGGCTTACCTCACGGCAAACCCTTCAACCTAATTATAGGGAAAAATGTATAGGTATGAATTACATTTTACTTATTATTCCCAATTTCGTAGCCTTAATAAACTCAACAATGTTGCGTATCTCGGCACTATCAGGAACCTGTTCGGTTATCTGAATTACAGCATCAAAGATACTAGTCTGTCCATGAAAGACAAGACGATAGGCATTGGCAATATGTTTTTGTACTTTCTTATCGATATTATACACATTCATCATAGTGGTATTCGGTCCACCATAAGTCACAGGTTTTCCGCCTGCAATGATATAAGGAGGAACATCCTTTGCAAATGTAGTACCAGCCTGAATCATTGAGTAATCACCGACACGTGTCTTTGAATTCTCTATTACACTAGAACTGAATATCACTCCATTTCCAATAATGCAATCACCAGCAACCTTTGTACCATAGCCAAAAACACAATTGTCTCCAACCTTTGTATCATGAGATATATGCGCACCCTCCATAAGGAAGTTATCATTACCGATAACGGTACTTGAACCCTCATGTGTAGCACGATTTACGACTACATTCTCACGTATAATATTGTTATCACCAATAATGAGTTGACTATTCTCTCCATGGAAATTGAAATCCTGTGGAAGAGCGCCCAATACTGCACCTTGAAATACTTTATTACCCTTACCCATTCTTGTACCGTTAAGAATACTAGTGAAAGGAAAGACAATACAGTCATCACCTATCACCACGTCATCCTCTATATACGCAAATGGATATATCTTGCAGTTTTCTCCAATCTTTGCTTTCGGAGACACTTCTGCACGTGGACTTATTTCACTCATAATATTACAACCCCTAATCTTCCCGAAAGAAGATGTCCAGATTTACTACGGGGTATATCTGGTTGTGTTATTATTCTTTTATCCAACGTTTATCTGTATGCTGCTATTTGGCACCTCCGCCAAGAGCATAATACAGATTCACAACAGCCTGCATCTTATAAAAATCATCGGCAACTTTTGACAATTCTACATTGAGCAGACTACTCTGTGCCGTTATAACTTCTAGATACGTACTTCCAGCACTTGCCATAAGATCCTTCGTATCTTCAACATTCTGTTTTAAGACTTCAATCTGCTTAGCCTCAATTGTTGATTTTTCGGCTGAAGAGTTATAAAGTACGAGTGCATTACTAACTTCACTTCCTGCAGTAAGGATAGAATTCTGCCATGTATTATATGCCTGCTGATATTGAGCTTTAGCTACCTTTAAACCAGCGACGAGCTTACCATTTTGGAATATAGGCTGAGTAAGAGATCCCACAGCTGTGAGCAACAAATTACCTGGATTTACTATTCCTAAACCACTATTATTAGTGAATGCTCCGCTGGCATTAATATTTAATGCTGGATAAAAACGGCTTCTTGCTGTCTCGATATTATAGAAACACTGAGCAAGTTTCATCTCTGCTGAATGAACATCTGCACGATTATTGAGTAACTGCACGCCAATTCCAGTAGAGAAGTTTGCAGGAAGACTCTGTTCGTCAATTTTTCCTCGGCTTATACTCTGAACCTGCTGTCCTAAAAGCAAAGACAAAGAATTCTCGGTTTCACGAATCTGTCGCTTTATGTCAGTTTTTTGAGTAAGAACAGAATAGTAATTAGACTCTGCCCTCTGTACTGCTGTAGAACGAACACCAATCACAGAATTCTTCTGCAACTTCATTATATCCCATGTATTCTTAGTAAGTCCTTCCATGTCGTTGACAATTTCGAGTTGTTTGTCAAGCATAAGAAGTGAATAATACATGTTGGCTATATTGGCAATGAGATTAGTCTGCACTGACACCTGATAATCCTTGCTCTGAAGTAGAGCTACCTGAGCAGAACGCTTAGAAGACAATAGGTTTCCAAAAAGGTCAGCACTCCAACTTGCATTTATTGGCAAACTGTAAACTTTAGTAGCCTTTCCACCATCCCATGAAGAAATAGTTCCCTGTGGAGAGAAAGTAAAAGAAGGTAGGAATGCTAGTTTTGCAGACTTTAACTGTGCCTCTGCCATCTGAACGTTCAAAGCAGCATTAAGGAGGTTGGTATTGTGAGCCAAACCTGTCTCTATCAATGATTGCAGATGCGTATCCGTAAACACACTGCGCCAAGGAATATTTGCGAAACTTGTTGTATCACGAGCAGCAAGAGAATCACTGTCAGACACTGCATCTCGCATGATGGCACTTGTGTTTATATTTGGACGCTCATACTTTCCATACAAGCTCTTGCAGCCACTCAAGGTGAGTGCTGCAAGACCAAGTAGTACAATACTGTTATATTTAATTTTTATCATACTCATTCTTCTAGTTTTTTGGTGAAACCGTTGACTTAGCATTTGCATACTGTGCTAGTTCAGAAGCAGCCTCAGCATTCTCCTCATCCTCAAACTTGAGTGGGGTGAACTTCTCCTGCAACCACTGGAACAAGGCAAACAAAGCAGGAACGACAAACACCTGACATAATGTACCTATAAACATACCTCCAACTGCAGCGGCACCCAAAGTCTGGTTACCATTCTTACCAACACCGGAAGCGAACATCAATGGAAGCAAACCCACAACCATGGCGAGAGACGTCATAAGGATTGGTCGCAAACGTGCTCCAGCTCCAAGGATAGCTGAGTATTTTATAGCCATACCTGTGCGTCGTCGTTCAAGAGCAAACTGCACAATAAGTATGGCATTCTTCGCCAACAGACCGATAAGCATAATAAGCGATATCTGCATATAGATATCATTGGAATGACCGAATATCAATGTGAAAATAAACGCTCCTGCCAATCCAAACGGTATTGAGAGAATTACAGCCAACGGAAGGATATAACTTTCATACTGCGCACTAAGAATCAAGTAAACGAATACAATACAAAGTACGAATATCAATGCCGTAGAATTACTACTTTCTGCCTCAGAACGAGTCAAACCTGAATAGTCATAACTATAGCCCTCCGGAAGAGTATTTTCTGATACTTCCTTAATTGCTTGCATAGCCTGACCTGAAGAATAACCTGTCTGCGGAGTAACACTCACATTAATTGATGTAAACAAGTTGAAACGTGATATATTTGATGGTCCATATATACGGCGCAACTTTACAAACTCACTTACAGGAGACATTCCACTAGGAGTTCTTACATATATATTACTAAGTCCATCAGGGCGCATTCTACTTGCAACATCTCCCTGAATCATTACACGATACAGTTTACCGAAGGAATTAAAGTTAGATGCATAGAGACCACCATAATATCCTTGCAACGTTGTCAACACATCAGAAGGAGCTATTCCAGCCTGTTTTGTCTTAGCAACATCCACATCCACCATATATTGAGGATAGTTAGGGTTATATGAAGTCTGAGCCATCTGTATCTCTGGTCGCTTATTGAGTTCGGCAATGAAATCCTTAGTTACATTATAGAACTTCACAATACTTCCACCAGTTTTATCCTGCATAGACAGTGTAACACCGTTCTGCATAGAGAAACCAGGAATCATAGGAGGACCGAAAGCCAATATCTGAGCATCCTTTATCGTTGCCGTCTGCTTATAAATCATACCAAGAACAGAAGTATTCTCGAGTGGGTTCACAAACAGAGCCATTATGTCGGCATTTTTGATTGCGTTCTTTATACGAGTCGTGAAACTTCCCGAACGTTCCTCAAACGATTTCAGCTTAATAATGAATGTAGCCTGATCAGAACCTTGTCCAGCAATAAAGTTATATCCAAGTATAGACTCTCTACGCTTTATTGCAGGGTTATTGGCTAGCATTTTATCAACCTGAGCAACAATCTGCTTAGTACGTTCCTGACTTGTTCCTGGTGCAGCAGATATAGTAACAAACAGAGTTCCTGTATCCTCGTCAGGTACAAGACCAGTCTTAGTTGTAGCCATTGTTATAACTAAAGCGGCAATACCTAATACGACAGCGCCACCAACAACCAAATAATGGTTGATAATCCATTGTACACCTTTCTTATACTTACTTGTAACCTTATCAAACTGATGATTGAATCCGTCATGGAAACGGCTTACGAAAGTTGTCTTCTTTTCGCTATGCTCATCGTCCTCATGAGGTTTCAGGAACATTGCACAAAGTGCAGGAGAAAGTGTAAGGGCGTTAAGGGAAGAAATCACGATAGAAATAGCCATCGTAACACCAAACTCACGATAGAAAGTTCCAGAAGTTCCACCCATGAAAGATACAGGGACGAACACAGCAGCCATTACCAATGTGATTGATATAATAGCTCCAGAAATCTCGTTCATCGCATCAATAGATGCAGCGAGTGCACTCTTATAACCTTGGTCCAACTTGGCATGAACCGCCTCCACAACGACTATGGCATCATCCACCACTATGGCTATCGCAAGCAGCAAGGCGGACAGTGTCAGTAAGTTGACGGAGAATCCAAATACCCACAGGAAGAAGAACGTACCTATCAACGCAACAGGAACCGCAATCATTGGTATCAACGTTGAACGGAAATCCTGAAGGAATATGTAAACCACAATAAACACAAGTGCCAATGTGATAAACAACGTGAATACAACTTCATGAATAGAAGCGAACAAGAATTCGGTTACATCCTGCTCAATAGTATATTCCAGTCCAGGTGGGAAACTTTTCTTTGCCTCTTCCAAAGTTTTCTTAACATCTGAAGCAATCTGAGTTGCATTAGAGCCGGCAATCTGATTAACCATACCAAGTACGGCAGGATGTCCATTATTTAGCAGGTTCACATTATATTGTAATCCGCCAAGTTCTACCTTTGCAACATCCCCCAACTTTAATGTCTGACCATTAGTTGAACTTGTGATTATGATATTCTCATAATCAGGGATTGTCTTCAAGCGCCCCTTATAGCGAAGAACATACTCATAAGCCATATCGCTGTTCTCACCAAATTTACCTGGAGCAGCTTCAATATTTTGTCCATCAAGAGCTTTTGTAATGTCAGAAGGAATAAGTCCGTACTGTTTCATCTTATCTGGCTTAAGCCATATACGCATGGAATAAGTACGAGTACCTGGAGTCTGAATATCACCTACACCATTGATACGTTTCAACTGAGGTATAACGTTGATAAGTGCATAGTTGGTAACAAACTGGTCATCATAACGACCGTCCTCTGTAGTAAGAGAGAACATTATAACATTTGATGACTGACGTTTAGACACCGTCACACCAGCACGAGTAACCTCGGCAGGCAACAAAGCCTGAGCCTGCTGTACACGGTTCTGCACATTCACCTGTGCCATATTGGCGTCGGATCCCTGCTTGAAGTACACAGTAATCTGTGCCATACCATCATTGGTGGCAGAAGATGTCATGTAGGTCATGTTCTCAACACCATTGATACTCTCTTCAAGAGGAGTAACAACGGAGTTAAGCACCGTCTGAGCGTCAGCACCAGTATAAGTGGTACTAACAGAAATAGTAGGCGGTGCGATATCCGGATACTGCTCTATTGGCAGCGATATCAATCCTATAGTACCCAACAATACAAACAAGATGGAAATTACCGTTGAAAGTACCGGGCGCTTTATAAAGTTAGTTAATGTCATATATAACTATTCTCTTTTTATTGTTTTTACTTGCCTTTCATAACATCAACAAAACCCTTTGCTGTACTCTGCTTTGCAGCAAGTTTAGCGGCATCGTCGATTTTCTTCTCATACTGAGCTTCTGTGATAGGCTTTATCTTCATACCGTCAGAAAGTTTGGCAATACCCTTTGTTACAATGCGGTCACCAACGCTTAATCCTGATGTTACAATATAAGTTTTTCCGTCATTCTGAGGATTGACTGTAATTTCTGTGTATTTCACCTTATTATCAGCTCCTACCTTATATACAAATATCTTATCCTGAACTTCAGAACATGCTTCTTGAGGAACCTTTATTGCATGGTTATCATCTGTAGGAATTACAATCTGTCCTGCACCACCACTCTTTAGAAGTTTCTCAGGATTAGCGAAATGTGCAATAAGTGAAACAGAGCCTGTGGTTGGATCAATAACACCACTCATCTTTACAACCTTTCCTGGATGATTGTATACAGTTCCGTCAGCCAACTGTAGTTTTACTATTGGCATAGAAGAAATTGCTGCTCTTACACTTCCTGCAGTTTTTGTCAGATTAAGTATCTCGCTTTCAGACATAGAGAAGAAGACTTCCATAGTACTGATATTAGATACTGTTGTAAGTGGCTGTGCATTTGATGAATTGACCAAAGCACCAACCTTGAAAGGAAGACTTCCAACTACACCATTTGAAGGACTCTTCACCTGACACCAACTTAGAGTTTCTCTTGCTGAAGCTAAAGATGCCTGAGCTACAGAAGCTCTTGCTGTAGCATAAGAATTCTGAGCAGTAGAAAGTTCATACTGTCCAATAACGTTCTTCGCAAAAAGTTTCTTATTATTTTCATAAGTAAGTCTTGCTGTGTTCAGTTGAGCACGTGCAGTATTTACACCAGCCTGTGCCTCACGAACAGCAGCACGATAAGTCTCACTATCTATTGTAAACAATACTTGACCGGCAGACACAGTCTGTCCTTCATGTACGTAAACATTAGTAATAAAACCAGAAACCTTCGGACGAACTTCGACATCCTGAATACCCTTAATAGTGGCTGGGTAAGTAGTCTGCAATGAAGCATCTGAAGCACCTACTGAAACTACAGCAAACTCATCATCCCCAAACTTTGGCATACCACCCCCTCCTTTACATGCAGTGAGAGAACTTGCGATTGCCAGAATAAATAAACAATTCTTAATCTTCATACCTATTTCTACAATTAAATTTATACATAGTTAATATTATAATGAAATACAGGGCGCAGAAAACTTTAAGACCCTTTATAGTTTTTACTTTGCAAAAGTAACAATAAATCAGTAACAATATCTTTACTGACACACACTTTTAACAATAATTAGTTTGATATGTCTATAACAGAAAGGTATTTTATCAATTATACGAAAAATCCGAGTAATTCGTCAAATCGGATTACTCGGATTTCTATTATAATAAAGAACTAGCTACACTAATCCCATGCTCTTTGCTTTACTCATAAGCAACTGCATCAAAGATTCGCGTTCATTCTCCACCTTATTATCAAGTACAGCATCTTTAAGGGTCTGTTTCAACGCTCCGACTTCACGACACGGAGTAAGATGGAATATCTCCATGATTTCATTTCCATCTATGCAAGGTTGCAACAATCGTTTGTAATCGCGTTCCTTAAGATCTGCTAGTTTTTCACGTACACTACGGAAGTTATCAAGGAAGCGCTGTTTCCTCACCTGATTTTTACTTGTAATATCAGCTTCGCAAAGAGTCATGAGATCATCAATATCATCACCGGCATCATTCATCAGTCTGCGCACAGCACTATCTGTTACTTCATCATCAGCGATAACAATAGGACGCATATGAAGATCAACCATTTTTTGAACATACTTCATCTTCATATCCATCGGTAACTTCATGCGACGAAAAATTCCAGGAATCATTTTAGCACCTACATAATTGTGATTATGAAATGTCCATCCTGCAACATTATCCCAACGCTTGCTACGAGGCTTACCAATATCATGGAACAATGCAGCCCAACGTAGCCACAGCATCATTTCACCATTATCATCTGATGTAATCTGCGACTTGCAAACATTATCAAGGACTTCAAGAGTATGGTAAAAATTATTCTTATGCGCTTTGCCATTTCTAGTTTCAACTAAATCCAGCATAGAGAGTTCCGGGATAATCAATTGTAGTAAGCCACATCTCTGAAGATCCACAAATCCTTTGCTTGGCGCATTAGTAAGCATTATTTTGTTGAGTTCGTCAACAATTCGTTCACCACTTATTATCTTTATTCTATCGGCATTACGCTCAAGAGCTTCAAATGTCTCATCGTCAATGATAAAATTCAACTGAGTAGCAAATCTTATACAACGCATCATGCGAAGTGGATCATCTGAAAAAGTGATATCTGGATCGAGCGGAGTACGAATGATACCGTCTTCCATATCAAGGACACCGTCAAACGGGTCAATTAGTTCACCGAAGCGCACCTTATTAAGACAAACAGCAAGAGCATTTATAGTGAAATCTCTCCTATTCTGATCATCTTCCAATGTACCATCCTCAACATGCGGCTTACGAGAATCATGACTATAACTCTCTTTCCGTGCACCAACAAATTCCACTTCTACACCACGATATTTCACTTGCGCTGTTCCGAAATTACGAAACACTGAAAGATGGGCTTTCTTTCCAAATAGGTTTTTCAATTCGGTAGCAACGCGAATACCACTTCCTACAACGACAACATCAATATCATTAGATGGTCTCTCAAGGAAAAGATCTCTCACATAACCTCCTACGACATAGCATTCCAATCCCAAAGAATCGGCAGCTTCTGAGATTTTATGAAAGATATCCTTATCCAGTAGTTTCGCCAAATCGGCATTTGTAATATTTCTCATTGTTACTTAATTTCTCTTAACTTGCTCTAAATTGCGTGCAAAGATACTAAAATTTAATGTCAGAATATGCAAGTTCAGTTAGTTTTTTATATTTTTGCACTCATGAAGAAGTATTTTTGGCTTTTTGCGCTTACAGCTATTATATGCAGCTGTGCCGAAACTCAAGACGAGAAGGCTACACCATTGATGTCTGACATAGAATCACTCTATGGTTCAGGTCAATATAAGCAAACTCTAGACTCAATAATGTCGCTAAGGAAAAATTATCCGGAAGCGATAGAATCACGTAAGCGTGCCTTAAAAATATGGCAAAACGCATCATTAAAGATGGCTCAGCAAGACATCGCACGTACAGATTCTGCACTTCAGGCAACACTAAAGGCGATTTCTTCTACTGGGAATATCGGGAAAAGAAATATGCTAGGCGTGAAGCGCGACTCCCTGAAAGCAAGATACGAAGCTATGTGCGGCGTAGTGAGAATGATTCATTATCGCCAAAGTATGAAATGACGTTATCTAAAGCATAAGCCAAAAAATTTGGTGAATTCATTATTAATAAGTAACTTTGCATCGCAAAGTTTTAAGGCTTATGAGCAATTTGAATACAGAGAAACAGTTTGAGAATGTGATGAAAGAATGTCGTGAACTCTTCAGCAAGAAGTTACACGACTATGGTGCTTCATGGCGCATATTGCGACCGTCATCACTAACAGACCAACTGTTTATCAAGGCAAAGCGTATACGTTCACTGGAGATCAAAAAAGAATCTTTAGTCGGTGAAGGTATACGCCCTGAATTTATAGCACTTATCAATTACGGAATAATTGGGTTAATCCAACTTGAAAAAGGATTCGTTGACTCTGTTGACATGACTGTGAGCGAAGCCATGACGTTGTATGACAAACATGCAAAGGAGGCTTTGGAACTGATGCTAAAAAAGAATCATGACTATGACGAGGCTTGGCGCTCTATGAGAATCAGCAGCTACACTGATTTTATACTAACAAAGATAGAAAGAGTTAAGGAGATAGAGGATATAAACGGAGAGACTCTTGTTTCAGAAGGCATTGATTCCAACTACATGGATATTATAAACTATGCGGTATTTGGCGCAATAAAACTGAATGGAGAAAAGTAGTACATATATTTCTACCAAAGCACGATTTATCGGAATACTGGTAAATTTATGCAGATTTGTATTGGCATTTACTTTTATATTCTCAGGATATGTAAAGGCTATTGATCCAATAGGCACACAGTACAAACTGCAAGACTATCTTGATGCCGTAGGAATGCCGGGCATTATGCCGGACTGGGTTACGCTAATTACATCAGTGGCAATGTCTGGGTTGGAGTTCTCATTGGGAATATTCATGTTGTTTGCCATAAGGCGTAGAATATGCTCTAAAATAATATTGGTATTCATGTGCGTGATGACTGCCATTACTATATGGTTGACAATAGCAAATCCAATAAAAGACTGCGGATGTTTCGGTGATGCTATCAAACTGACCAACATACAATCGCTGACCAAGAACATTATTCTCCTTGCATGTGCTGCAGCAGTGGTATGGAAGCCACTATCTATGGTGAGGTTTATATCTAAGAGTACACAATGGATAGTTATCAACTATACCATATTGTTTATTCTGTTGAGCAGCGGCTACAGTTTGTATTATTTGCCACAATTTGATTTCAGACCTTATCATATAGGTGCCAACATACGCGACGGGATGACTATTCCCAAGGGAGCAAAGCAACCTAAGTTTGAGACTTCATTTATATTGGAGAAGAACGGGGTTAAAAAGGAGTTTTCGCTTGACAACTATCCAGACTCAACATGGAAGTTCATAGATAGCAAAACTGTACAGATTTCAGAAGGATACATTCCACCAATACATGATTTCTCTATTGAGGATAAAAATACAGGGGAAGATATCACAAAAAAAGTTCTGGACTATAAAGGGTATACATTCCTGCTAATAGCTCCACATCTTGAACAAGCAGATGATTCCAACTTTGGCGACATAGACCAGATATACGAATATGCTCAACAACAAAACGTGCCATTCTATTGTCTGACAGCAAGTAACGATAAACCTATAAGAAGGTGGATAGACATCACTGGGGCAGAATATCCTTTCTGTACGACTGACGAGACTACCCTTAAGACTATAACAAGAAGCAATCCTGGATTGCTATTAATAAAGGACGGCAGGATAATAAACAAGTGGAGCCACAATAACTTACCTTCAGAAGAAACTCTGAACAAGCCACTGCAACAGACTGAAATCGGCAAGATGCCAGACGATACGGTTTGGGGAAAAATACTAGTAATTGTTTTATGGTTCATATTACCATTAATGATTCTAACCATAGCAGACTGGGTGCTAGCTTGGGGCAAATGGGTAAGAAATAAAGAAAAGGAAGACAAAGATAAAATATATCAACTGTTTAATAAAAAGAAAAATAAAATGAGAAAGAAAATCGTAGCAGGTAACTGGAAAATGAACATGAACCTGCAAGATGGTGTTGCTCTTGCTAAAGAGATCAACGAAGCTTTAGTTGCTGACAAGCCTAACTGTGGTGTAGTTATTTGTACACCTTTCATCCACTTGGCTAGCGTTGCACAGGTACTTGACCAGAACGTAATTGGTCTTGGTGCTGAGGATTGCGCAAACAAGGAAAAGGGAGCTTTCACAGGTGAGGTTTCAGCAGAAATGGTTAAGAGCACAGGTGCTCAGTATGTTATCTTAGGCCACTCAGAGCGTCGCCAGTATTACGGTGAGACTGCAGAGATCCTAAAGGATAAGGTACAGCTTGCATTGAAGAATGGTTTGAAGATTATCTTCTGCTGTGGTGAGACTCTTGAAGAGCGCGAAGGTAACAAACAGAACGAGGTCGTTAAGGCTGAACTTGCAGATAGCGTATTCAACTTGAGCGAAGAAGAGTGGAAGAACATCATTCTTGCATACGAGCCAATCTGGGCTATCGGTACAGGTAAGACTGCTACTTCTGATCAGGCTGAGGAAATGCTTGCATACATCCGTTCTATCGTTGCTGAAAAGTATGGTAAGGAAGTTGCAGAGGATACATCAATCCTTTACGGTGGTAGCTGCAAGGCTTCTAACGCTCCTGAGCTATTCTCTAAGCCAAATATCGACGGTGGTCTTATCGGTGGTGCTGCATTGAAGACTGCTGATTTCAAGGGTATCATCGACGCTTGGAAGAAATAATAAAAATATTGAAATGCAGGGATATTGTAATGACATGAGTATTATTTAATAACATTACTCTGTCGTGCCAATATCTCGGCATATTTTCAACATTAACACACATAACTAGAATATATGAATAAGTTCGTTATATCGTCAATAATTGCATTAGGTATTGCCGTCAACGCTGGCGCACAAACTTATCTCGACCATCTGAAGAAGAGCGTCGCAGGTAATGGTAACGTTACCGTTACTCAAAGCAAGGAAATTGATGAATTGGTTAACGGCAAGAAGATACAGACTCAACAAAAGGCTGACAACACCGTCAAAAAAGAAAAAAAAGCTGAAACTAACAGAAGCGAAATTAACCGCAACAGAAATAATATCAAACCACAAAACGTGATTGGTGACTCTGCAAAGCATCACAACTATAATTATAACAACAAGAATGAAAGTATAGTTAATAATGAGAAGAGTCCTGAGAAACGAGAAAATACAACTAAGCAGAAAAGCGAGCCAGTTAGGATTGACGACGACGAAGAGTTTGACATTCCAACAATTGACATGCGCAAAAAAGTGATGCGCGGCAGCAGAAAGATAACAGGATTCAGAGTCCAGGCTTTCTCCGGCGGCAACTCAAGAAATGACAGAATGAAAGCTGAACAAGCTAGAACAACGATAAAACTTAAATATCCCGAAGAACCTATATATGTGCATTTCTATTCTCCACATTGGATATGCAGAGTAGGAAACTATCGCAACTTCCAGGAAGCTAGGGCTATGCTCATGAAAATTAAGGCTTTGGGATACAGACAAGCATGCATTGTGAAGGGAACAATTTCCGTACAATACTGATATTATTAACATTAGAACGATAAGATATGAATCCGGAAAATGAATTTCGTGATGGTCTTGACGACCTAGCATTACATTATAAAGAGGTATTGAAAATATTGGGCGAGGATCCTGAGCGTGAAGGGCTTGAGAAAACCCCTATGCGTGTAGCAAAGGCAATGCAGATTCTTACCCGCGGATATACACAGGATCCGCACAAGGTTCTTACAGATGCTATCTTCAAGGAAGATTACAACCAAATGGTAATAGTTAAGGACATTGACGTGTTTTCACTTTGCGAACATCACATGCTGCCTTTCTATGGTAAGGCTCATATAGCCTACATACCGAACGGATATATAACAGGACTAAGTAAGATCGCACGTGTTGTAGACATATTCAGCCATAGACTGCAAGTGCAGGAAAGACTTACTCAACAGATAAAAGACTGTATTCAGGAAACCCTGAAACCTCAAGGCGTTATGGTCGTTATCGAGGCCAAGCACATGTGTATGCAGATGCGCGGAGTAGAGAAACAGAATTCTATCACCACGACAAGTGATTTTAGCGGAGTATTTAATTCTCTTACTACACGACAGGAATTCATGAGTCTTCTTCGTGGAGAATCTAAAAGAATATAAAAAAGTGAGCTATGGGATGCAAGATTCTTACATCCCTGGTATTTACCTTATACATAATATTAATTTAAAACATAATATGAAAAATCTAAAAAATGCAATCTTGATTTTGTTCTGCTCTGTTTTAGCAGCAACAACTTTTACTTCGTGCCTAAGCGATGACAACAACAACGACAACACCAATGTCATCACATTGACTGGTGCACAGCGTACACAAACTCTTCAGGCTCTTGCAGGTGATTATTCTGGTTATCTCTATTTTTACAATGACACCAAAAAGGATTCTGTAGAAGTAGACTGGATAGTATCAGCATCTGACTCGACATTTACAAGTTTTTCATTTCCTATTAGCTTCTTGCAGAACTATGTATCTACTAACTCTGCTATCAAAGATGCTGTTACAAATGCTGGAAGACAAACTCTTATAGGAGCTGTTAACACATATGCCCAAGCTTCAACAACATATTGGAATCAGAATTATTATTTCTATCTGATGACTCCTGCTAACAAAACACTTAAGTTTAATTACAACGGGAAGGCTTGCGAAATAACTTTCGCTGATTATATGGCTAATAGCTCTTATGGGTATCTGTATCCACAGATTCAATACTACAATAAAAAGAGCAGCATTAATTTCGTGGTTAAGAGCGTAAAGGTTGGCGACGATCAAATTGATGTAAACACAGTCTTCCAGGCTGTCGGGAAGCAAACAAACTAATTAAAACAGTCACAATATGAAATTTATCTCTTGGAACGTTAATGGTTTGCGTGCATGTGTTGGAAAGAATTTTGAAAAGGATTTCAATGCTCTCAACGCAGACTTCTTCTGTCTTCAGGAAACAAAGATGCAGGAAGGACAACTTGACCTGCAGTTTCCAGGTTATGAATCTTATTGGAACTATGCCGAAAAAAAAGGATATAGCGGGACAGCTATATATACTAAGCATAAACCACTTAGCATTAAATACGGGATAGGAATTGAAGAGCACGACCATGAAGGTCGCGTAATAGCTCTTGAATATGATAAATTTTATATTGTAACTGTTTATACACCAAATTCTCAGGACGGACTTCGTCGTCTGGAATATCGCATGAAATGGGAAGAGGACTTTCAGGGGTTTCTTCATGAACTTGACAAAAACAAACCTGTCATTGTATGCGGTGATATGAATGTAGCACACGAGGAAATAGATATCAAGAATCCAAAGACTAACCATAAGAATGCCGGATTCACTGATGAGGAACGAGAGAAAATGACGATATTGTTAAACAATGGATTCATTGACTCTTTCCGTACTTTATATCCAGAGCAAGTTACTTACAGTTGGTGGAGCTATCGTTTTCATGCTCGTGAAAATAATACTGGCTGGCGTATTGACTACTTTCTTACTTCAGAACATATAAAAGATAATATCGAAGATGCTAAAATACATACCGAAATATTAGGAAGCGACCACTGCCCTGTTGAACTAGACATCAACTTATGATATATAGTAATTATCTATCTCACACCAGAAAAAAGTTTTTTTGATGAAATAATTGTCACATCGTCACTTTTGCCCTGTTTAAAGGGGTTTAAGAGTGACGATTAATTCAAAATCGCACCTGCTTTTGGCGATTTTTATCCAAATATGCAATACCAATATTGATATTCTTTATTTCTAAAAGTCCATAAGTATATTGGGAATTCTCAATATTATAATATAATTGCCTCTGATAAAAATTAAATAACCCATGTTGGGTTATCAGATTACCCACGTATAGAATAATAATATTATAACATCACTATTAGTGATCAAAATGAAAAGGGCAATGAGAGAAGATACACACATTATATATCACTCCCTCACTGCTTTTCATTTCTCATTTTATTTACTTGATTATTCTTTCTACATGATTGTTTAACAACAGCACAATTATATTATCTTTTGAATAAAGGAAACATTTTCAAGTGAACTTAAATTCGATAAAGCATCTGCAATTGATGCAATCACTATATGAGACTCATCTGTTCTATCGCTAGTACAAGAAGCAATAACCATCACATATCATTATTCTCTGTTATATTTTTACAGAATAGCTACACGACTACAAAGAAGAAGAGCTTAAAGAAAGATCTACATCTCTACTATCAACAACGCTATGTTTACCATAAAAATATTTGTACAACTTTATATTCAATAATTTCTTATTTGTTTTATTTGGAGTAATAACCACAAAATTCATATTTATGGTATCTTGCTCAATAACATCACTTTTATTGCGAGTTTTCCTATCTTCCCAAGTTCCAGTATTCGCATAAACACATGGGTTTCCATCCAAATTATTATAAATCTTCATCATTGTTTTATGAGTGTGTCCAAATACAACAACACGAACAACCTTTCTCAATGGATTCGAGAAATACTGACATAAAGATTGTTTATCAATATATGCTGTCTTCAAACTTCCAATAAGAGCTGAGTCAATAGGTGTCGAAACAATTACGTTATTAGCCTTCAGACGACTATCCCAAGCTATTTGAGTAAACAAACCATTATACATATTCATTTGTATACTACCATCAGCACTATTATGAGGAAGAATGTCATTAATTGAATAAGTCTTCGTAAAATTATCAATATTTGTTGTTATTATCTTATCATCAAATTTATCATTAACATATATAAGATTCTCTAAAACTAACTTCCATAAAATATAATAAAAATACTTACTAACTTGTTCTGGATTATTCTTATCATTTAATACCACATTAGGTACCATGGTTGCATTAATAATTGAAGTTGGATTTACAAATGAATTAGCAGCAATACGGGCAAAGAAATATCCTGGGGCAAAAGTTGTACCCTTAACATTTGGATCAGCTCCATCGTTAGTTATATTGCAGAAAAAATCATATCGATGTCCATGCTCTATTGCTATTTCTGGGTAATTATCTGGATAATAAGTTCCTATACCATATTTTTCTTTGCTATCACGAGCTTGATTCACACCAGTCATTGCTAAGTCTATACTCTCTGGAGTAAACCCCATATCATGATTACCAGGAATATAAGTTACCTTAATCTTCTTATCACTTATAATACCGTTAAGTACATCAAATATGCTTTTATTTGCTGCTACGGTCTTGAGAATAAAATCTTTCTGGCTTTTGTTTTCATAAGTATTTGTTCGTGTAGGAATATACCACTCATCAAACATATCACCAGCTATAACCAGTTCTTTTATTGTACTAGATGCCCTTACTTCATTAAGAAACTGATTTAGTCGATTAAGATGTTTCATATTTTCGGAATAAGTAAGATCATTCCCTAAATGTAAATCACTAATAACAACTATCTTATTTCTCAGAATACTATCAATAAGTTCGCTTGTCGGGTCAAATGGATTATCAACCTTCGCAACATAATCATCTGAGCCACAAGACACAAACAAAGAAGCAAACAATAAGAATAATAAGGATAGCTTTTTCATTGCAAATTAAATATAAATATTTTTTTTATTTGATTATTTTTATGAAAACGGATTATGACAATAATTCACATGGCAAAGTTAATCAATCATTTATATTTTCATGTCGCATTATCACAATTTACATGTTGCATTACTACAATATATTATGATTTCTAGTTAAAATATTTATTTTTTTATTAAATTTGCAAACATAAAATATGCAAAATTTATATTTAGCCACCACATTTGCCGCAGCTATAGCATGCTTGCTTACATCGTTGCTTATATTCGCCCGTAGAAAAAGTGGCGAACGATCTAGGATTATTCTTGGATGTATTATATTATTCTCTGTAAGCAATTACATAACAAGGTTCTATGCTTTATGTAACGGAAAACAACCAGAACTAATAATTTCTGTACCGATGCTATTACTTGCTATATTTATGGTGATATCTTACATCATGTATCCTATAGAAGTAATATCACCAGGATATCTAAATACATGGCGAATTATAAAGCTATATAGTCCCGTACTTTTTTTAGCGCTAATTTATAATGTATTAAGAATATTTGGAGCAACATTCCCTCCATACCATTCTTTATTAGAAATGCTACCACATTTTTCAAGGATTGATGTTTGGTCTAGAATTTTTCTTGCAATATTGGCATTCACTCCAGTCTTTTTAATATTCACTATACCATATACTAGACGTTACAACAACACAGATAGAGTATGGATGATGAAGTACACCATGTGTTTCATCGTAAATACTATTGCGTATATTGTTATACTTATATCAGACCACCTTATTATAAAAACACTCTATTATTATGTTAGTGCAGGATGTAGCATCTATATTGCATACATGGAATTATTTGAGAGGCTGATAAAGCAACCAGAATCAAATATAGCAGAAAACATTTACGAAGATAGCAAAGAAACTGAATACATTGAAGAAACAGAAGAGAAACCAAATTCTCTATGCGAAAGAGTGGTTATACACATGAGACACACGTTAGACTACAGAAATCCAGATATCTCACTAAACTCTATGGCAGCATCTCTATACACCAATAGAACTACACTCTCAAAAGCTTTGAGAGAGCTGGGATATACTAATTTCAATGCGTATATAAATTCTTTACGTATTGAAGACTTTATTAATCGAGTAAAAAATGAGCGGATTTATAACTATCAAGATATATTCTACAATGTGGGATTCCGTTCTAGATCAACTGCTATTCGTAACTTTAAACAATATACTGGTAAAACACCATCAGAATATTTTAGCAAATAGAAACTGGAAGAATATGATTATTTAATATAAGTGCTTGATATATATATATATGAATTGTACAATCCTCAAATATATGAACTGACCAGATAAGATATAAAGCACCTAGAAAGAATAGAATAAGATCATTCTAATCGGAAGTTCTAGCTTCTTATCGTATGAATAGCAACAAAACGCATCAAAAAGTATAAAACGAAAATGCCCGCTTCTCACGAAGCAGGCATTTTCTTCTTGTTTATTGTTTAAATAGAGACTTTTGTAATTTATCTTTTTATTAAGAGAGAAATCGAAATTCTTACATAAGAGACTTCAAATCAGAGATAGGACGTTTCTCCATTGTGCCGTCAGCATTTGTTATTGTGAAGTAATCATGAGCTGATTTACCATTCAAAAACTGAACTACTGCAACACCACCCTGACGCATCTGCATGGTGAAATATCCATCACGCTTTCCATTTACATACTTTCCGTGCCATTTCTCCTTACCATTTTTATAATAAGTAGTAATCTCACCGTCGAGTACTGTATTTGTATCATTACCAAGATCAATAAAACTGTAAGAACCTTCTGCTCTCAAAGTTCCATTCATATAGAAGTCTTGGAAGACATTTTTCTTACTAAGTCCTTGACCTTGCTTCATTAGCAATCTGTAATAGCTTGCTTGTCCACTAGTAGCAACATTCATCATGTTTTCTGCATAATAAATAGTGTCAGCTACAACAACTGCATTTTCGGCGACATGTTTGCGACCATAACTTACGATGGTCAACATTGCCATTACTGATATCAAAAGGAATCGTCTCATAATCGTATATTTTTTAGGTTTTTATTCTTTTCTGATGCAAATATATATAATTAATCTGATACCGCAATAATTTATTAACACTATTTTATACATATTTTTCTACTATAAATTAGTCGTAATTTAACCACCCACTTTCAATTTGAAACTTGCCAAAAATAGGGCAAAAAACTTTCAATTTGTAAAATAGCCCTATTTTAAACCCATACTAACTAACGATTTAGTTACTTTTTGCACATTCGTAAGTGAGAAATGAGCTGTTTACGCACACAGCAAACACAAGCTAGTTACAATTGGTATTGTAAATTATTTTTATATATACCAATTTGAAACAGTTAACAACTTGATATATATCAAGTTGTTTCATTAACAGTGTCCAAAGTGACACTTTGAACGGATTATAAGCATATATATTACATGAAGAAAACCTCACATTAATTCTATCGCTAATAAAACTCTATATTACTTTATTTTAGATTAACATGGCATTACATTAATGCTTTATATATATAATGTACGAGGGAACGTTTTTACATAAAAGTAACTGTGGACTTAACGATTCGATAGTAACACGTATACAGGATCATATGTAAGCAAGAAACAAAAGCAACAACTGCTCTAATCATTATAAAGTTTGGTTTTAAAACATATGAGATATAATGAACAAACTTGTTGTTTAGCAAAGATTAGAAATCTCTAATAAATAACTATTTTTATCATTCGATAGTCTGATTTTGGAATATTATAGACTACTTTTGCGGAAAATTATAAATTAGAGTTCATTATGGACGATAAATCCGATAGTCATATTAAAAATAAACCCGATGTTATGAAGGTTGATTAGGATATAATACGTCCTGATTACCTCCGTATACGTCATAACATTCATGGAGGTAATTATAATGAAATTTAAAAAAAGACCTCAATTGAGACCAATTAATGGTTTCAAAGACCAAGCAGAAATTCTAAGGAAAGCAAGTTGCTGCAATGAAAACGAATTATATGAGCAGACAGCAACAACAAGAAACGGATTAGATGATTCACAGGTAAAAGACCGCCTTGAAACATATGGATATAACGAAGTAAGACAAGAAGGTAAGGTTTCCTGGATAAAACAACTTATCAGCGCATTCATCAATCCTTTTATCGGAATACTTATTTTTATTGCCATAATATCTGCAATAATAGATATCTGGTTACCAAAGATTTCCGACAGAGACTATTCTACTGTCGTCATGGTTTGTATTATGGTAACTGTAAGTGTAGCCCTAAGATTTATTCAAGAATACAGAAGCAACAAAGCAGCTGAGAAGCTGAAAGACATGGTAGAGACTACCGCTACTGTTGAAAGAAATGGGGAAAAGTATGAAGTTGATATAAAAGATATAGTTCCAGGAGATATCATTCACCTATCAGCAGGAGATATGATACCAGCAGATTGCAGGATTATAAATGTAAAAGACTTATTTGTTATTCAATCTGCACTTACTGGAGAATCATTACCAATTGAAAAGAATGCTACATGCTATGGAAAACAGGATGCAGAGAAAAGTCCGATTATAGATTTACAAAATATATGCTTCATGGGTACAAATGTCATAAGCGGCACAGCAACAGCGGTTGTTGTGACAACCGGTGAACATACTTATTTTGGCTCTATCAGTAAGACTGTTACTGGCAAAAGACAGGAAACAAGTTTTGACAAGGGTCTGAAGCGTGTAAGCTATCTGTTGATTTCATTTATGGCAGTTATGGTTCCTGTTGTATTTATTATAAATGGTATAGCTAAGGACAATTGGGTAGATGCAATGCTATTTGCTGTAGCAATAGCTGTAGGTCTCACTCCGGAGATGCTTCCTATGATTGTTACAGCAAACCTTGCAAAAGGAGCTGTTAACATGAGTAAGAATAAGGTTATTATAAAGCGCCTTAATGCAATACAGAATATCGGAGCAATGGATACTTTGTGTACAGACAAGACCGGTACCCTTACACTTGACAAGGTTGTATTGGAGCGCCACCTTAATATATATGGAGAATCAGACGAAGAAGTATTAAAGTGGACTTATCTAAACAGTTATCACCAGACAGGATTGAAAAGTCTGTTAGATGTAGCCATTCTTAACCATGTTGAATTGCATGACTCACTAAAAGCAGACGAAGCCTATAAAAAAATAGACGAGATTCCTTTTGATTTCCAACGTCGACGCATGTCCGTTATACTTGAGCGTTCAGACGGTAGTCATCTATTAATATGCAAAGGTGCTGTAGAAGAAATGCTGCAACTATGTTCACGAGCATACGATCCTGGTGAAGACAGACAATTGCAGATTGATACCGACGAGATCCTGCCAATGGATGAAAAGACAAGGGAGCACATCATAAAGATGTCTAAAGAATTAAATGAGGACGGACTTAGGATACTTATAGTTGCAGTTAAGACTTTTGATAATAGAGACCCTACATATTCTGCAGAAGATGAAAAAGATATGATTATGGCTGGCTTTGTGGGCTTTCTTGATCCTGCAAAACCTTCAGCACAGACGGCACTTTCTTCTCTTCAGCAATTGGGAGTAAACGTAAAAGTACTTACAGGTGATAATGAAATCGTAACTAAGAAAATTTGCAATGACGTAGGCATTAAGTTCGACAAGATTATGCTTGGAAACGAATTGGAAATAATGGATGATAATGAGTTGAAAGAAAAACTTGAAGAAACTGTTATTTTCGCGAAACTAAGTCCTATGCAAAAATCAAGAATTGTAACTCTGCTTCAGGAAGAGGGACATACCGTAGGATTCATGGGTGATGGAATAAATGATGCCGCAGCACTAAAGACAGCTGACGTTGGTATTTCTGTAGATACTGCGGTAGATATTGCCAAAGAAAGTGCAGACATTATTTTATTAGAAAAAGATCTCAATATATTACGTACTGGTGTAGAATATGGAAGAATTACATTCGGTAATATTGTAAAATACATTAAGATGACCACCAGTAGTAATTTCGGAAACATGCTAAGTATGCTAGGAGCAAGTATTCTCTTACCATTCTTACCGATGCTTCCTATCCAGATATTATCCCAAAACATGTTATATGATATCTCACAGACCGCAATACCTTGGGATAATATGGATGAAGACTTCATAAAGAGTCCAAAAGTATGGCATACCAAAGGTATATCAAGATTCATGTTTTATATGGGACCAGTAAGTTCTATATTTGATTATATTACATTTGCATTAATGTACTTTCTCTTTTCTGCATGTGTACCATCATCTCAAAGTCTGTTCCAAACAGGATGGTTTGTTGAAGGGCTGCTATCACAAGTACTCGTGATCCATATCATACGCACTGGTAAAATACCTTTCATACAAAGCTGTGCCGCATCACCTGTAGTATTTATGACATTAGTTATAGCAGTGATAGGACTTATAATTCCTTACACATCGGTAGGAGCGGCTCTTAAAATGACTCCATTGCCTATAATGTATTATCCATTTTTACTGGCAATCTTGTTAGGTTACGGAGTTCTCACACAAGTAGTGAAAAGATTCTTTATAAGGAAATATGGACAATGGCTATAACAGTCATTCAAAAAAAGATCATCCATAACACTGTTATTATGATCTTAGTCTAAACAAAAGGGATTACATCGTATACTGATTTTCAGAACGATGTAATCCTTTTTTCACAAACTAACTACTAAGTTATATTACTACAAAATATTTGTTTGACGAGTAAATTCGATAATTTTCTAAATCATCAGAAAATCAGCCGAAGTTCTTACTTGTATACTCTACCATATTCATTTTAAATAGGACTTTTTATTTTGCGTACAATTTATATTCTTTCCCAGCTTTAGTCATTATATCGTATTCGTAGGTTTTCATAAATTCAGGGTGTTTAAGCTTTGCCTCTGATGAAACAACAGGTTGCTTGCCTGATACGATATCGTATAAATGGTTGGGATTGACACCCTTCGCAACTTTCAAATCCTTTCCTGTCAATGGAACATACGAACGCAGACGAAGATTACCACCTATGGTTGACTTTACCTCTATTTTTTTAACCTTATTGTCCTTCCATTGCATAGCTACTTCAAATCCACCTCTAGCTTTAAGTCCCTTCACATCACCCGAATGCCACTCGTCTGGTAAAGCTGGTAATACATGTACTGCTCCATCATGACTCTGTAAAAGCATTTCTGCAATACCAGCAGTAAAACCAAAATTACCATCAATTTGGAATGGAGGATGCGCATCAAACAGATTAGGATACATTCTACCATGAGGGTATTCTCTTGCCATATTATCAGAAGGCAAGATATCTAGAAGACATTTTATAAGTTTATAGGCGTGATTTCCATCGAGGAGTCGAGCCCATAGATTTATTTTCCAACCTATACTCCAGCCTGTCGCCTCATCACCCCTTTGCAAAAGTGTATTCTTAACGGCCTCGAAGAGTTGCGGAGTACGGGTTGCCGAGATCTGACTGCTTGGGAAAAGTCCGTATGCATGAGATACATGACGATGATTATCATGTGGATCATCTGCATCTTCTAGCCATTCCTGCAACTGACCATATCGTCCTATCTGCATAGGGGCAAGCTTTGTTAATCTATCTTTAAGACTGTCAATGTATTCCTGTGGTTCTTTCAAAATCTCTGAAGCCTGCAAAGCATTACTTAATACATCGAAAGCTATCTGATTATCCATTGTACAACCTGCTACTACAGATGATGCTCCATGTGGTCCATGTTCTGGAGATATACTAGGACAAGTAACCATCCAACCATACTTAGGGTGCTTAACCATTGCTGTTAAATAGAAATCGGCTGCACCTTTGAGCTGAGGATATACATTTTCAAGATATTTTTTATCACCATTGAAAAGATAGCGTTGCCAAAGATGAGTACTCAACCATCCTGCTCCATTAGGCCATATTCCCCAAGTAGCACCGTCAACCATTCCTGTAGAACGCCAGATGTCTGTATTGTGATGAGCAACATAGCCCTTTGCACCATACATTTCAGCAGCAGTTTTCCTGCCAGTAACGCTAATATCCTTTACCAACTGAATTAAAGGAAGTTCCGTTTCTGAAAGATTAGTGGTCTGTGCTGGCCAATAATTCATTTCTGTATTTATGTTGATAGTGTATTTTCCATCCCAAGGAGCATTAAGGTTATCATTCCAAAGACCTTGCAAATTAGCGGCTTGACCACCTGGCTGAGAAGAAGAAATCAAAAGGTATCTACCATATTGAAATACTAAAGAAACAAATGAAGGATCATTATCTTTATTGAAATCAGCAAGTCTCTTGTCTGTTGGCTTATTTATATCGGCAGTACATGGTAAATCCAACGACACTCTGCCAAATTGTTTTTTATAGTAGTCTACATGGTTTACGATAGCCGTAGAGAAATTCTTTTTCATTGCATTCTTAAGCAATGTCACCGACTTTTCTGCTTCATCACCGCTAATATCATGATAGTTCACGAAATTCGTGGCGGAAGATAAATACAGAACTACATCCGAAGCATTTGATACAATAAGTCTTGAACTTGTTAATTCCGTTTTTCCGCCTTCATTCTTCACATCCAAAACAGTCTGCATACGTATTTTTCCTTCTACGCCTTCATGTGACAGACATTTACCTTTCAAAACCAGTCGTCCGTCTTCTAAACCCACAGTATGTGGAAGCGGAGAATCATAACTTGCATTAAAAGATATAGAATGCGGTTTACTTGCTGAGATGTGAATTATAACAACGTTATCGGTAAAAGAAGATATGACTTCTCGTTTATACGTTACTCCATCAATATCAAATTTTGTAGTAGCAACAGCTTTCCTAAGGTCCAACTCACGTCGATATGAAGTTGGTTTACCAATAAATGGAGCATCTATTAGCAGACTTCCCACTGTCTCATACGGCATACCATGCTGACCTGTCATGAAATACATGTTAATCATTTGCTCGGCACTACGTGTGTCCCCAGTAAAAATGAGATTACGTATTTTTGTTAGGGTATCAGGACTTATAGCCCTGTAATTATTATAAGGAGAACCTCCCCACACAGTGTTTTCATTAAGCTGAATTCGCTCATGATTAACACCTCCATAAATCATAGCCCCCATACGACCGTTACCAACAGGTAAAGCTTCCTGCCAAATTGCTGCTGGTCGGCTATACCATAAATTCAAGTCTGCTGAATAGGTATTCAAAGACATCATTGAAAACAGCAATGGAATTATTGTTTTAGCATTCATATTCACAATTTTATAACTATACAATAACTTTAAAATTGTATGCAAATTTATACAAAATAAATGGTTTTTCAAAATTTTATTTATTACTATTTATATTAAACATTATTTTATAACAACACATTTGCCCTCAATTATGTATACTCCTTTAGATAGTTTTTTCAAAACATCCCCCTTCGTTAACTTTGAATAAAGAAGCATGCCAGAAAGGTTATACACATCAACAGACTTATCAGTTTCTTCGATTTCATGAATACCTGTAACAGGAGTCTCTCCGTCGTTGCTGAAAAATATATTCTTTATAGAGATATCACCGCCACCATAAGACCAGAACCCTGCTATATAGATATGTGATAAGTCTAACGAAGTTGTAGTTCCATTTTTCTGTAACTTTGCTAGTTCTATTTTTACCGTCGTGCTGTTGCCGATATCCGTCATAGAAGGTTTGCTCCAATAACTATTTTCATCAAAAAGTCGAAAAGATGCACCATTACTTTGTGCTTTATTCAATTCTATTACAATGTACTTATAACCTGAGAAGTTTGCTCCATTGGCATATTCCCAACCTCCAAAACCATATTGTCCAGTAACCAATGTATGTGTAGATTCATCAAACGTACCACTTTCATAAATAGAAGGATTAATACCGGCAGCCGTGAGAGGAAATGCACTTACAGATATATTAATATCTGTAGAAACAGTATTACCAAGTACATCATTGTAACTTGCTGTCACCACAGCATTTCCTTCACTATAAGATGTTAGTCTCCCATTCTTGACACCGACAACCTTATCGTTTGAAATCTTATAATTAGCACTCGAAGTTATATCTTCTGTATGCCCGTCTTTATATGTAGCAGTAAGGATAAACGATTTCGCTGAATTTGTAAGCAACGAATAAGAAGGCTTGTCTGCCGATATAGAAGCTACGGTAAGATAGTTTTCGGAATATGCCACCGAAGACTTATCATAGAAAGTATCTTCAGAAAAGTCCTTCTCTGTTGAAAACCAGTCCACGTCTACACTTCCACCAAGTTCCTTTGTAGCGTAGTTGAATATACCGAAACGATTTCCTACAAATACAGATAAATTATACTTCATATCCAAGTCTTGTCCAAACTTAGTATATGTAACATTATCAAGACTATAATAAAATGTAGCTTTGGATGTAGCGATATCGGCAACGGCACGTAAGTATATCACAGAATCACATGCTATCGCATTTGAATAAACCTTTTTATCTGCCGTATTACTCTGCACAAGATTAAGAATACTGCCCTGCTTGTTTATTGCTATATAAGCATACGGATTCTGAAATACAGCAAGTCCAGCCATATCCCCGTCGTTCATCTTGCTTATGTTCATTCTTATAGTGCCATAAGAAGGTTTAGTATTGTCCCTATATCCGAAGATGCGCTGTGTAAGCATATTGCGCGACTTCTGTAAAGAATCGGTTACAGATGCTGTGTAAAGACGCAATCGACCTGGATTCTCAAGCAAAGACCATTTAGACTTGTCTTGATTATGATTCCATTGCCATTGGCTACCCAACAGATAATTTTTGAAATTATCATTTGTCGGCATATACTTTCTATCATAGTTCACACCAACATTCGGCTTAGTGTATGTTCCTGCATCTACACCATTATTACCTATAACTGGCCAATTAGCATTCCAAGTCACAGGCAGCAGATAAGGCATTCTGCCGAAAGCACCACAATCTCTCATTAGCATTGTCCACCATTCACCGCTTTGAGTCTGTATCATCGCTCCCTGATGAATATCGTCACTGTTAAAGACTTCCTTCTTCTCATAAGGTCCAAAAACGTTTGTTGCCCGGAAACACCACTGTGTTGCAGGCCATGCACAACAAGTAGAATATATATAATAATACCCATCTTTCTTGAAGAAATGGCTTCCTTCAAGTCCATCAAAACCTCCGTCTACATCAGCTTCATTCACAGGAGCGAAGTTATCATCCAACTGAATAACCTTTAGGTTTCCGTTTCCACATACCACGTAAGTCTTACCGTCATCATCTGTCATAAGTCCTGAATCATAATATCCACGTGAAAGACGTGTCATTGTCCAAGGACCCTCTGCATCTGTAGCCGACAAAAGATAACCACCAGCATCATCACCATTGCCAAAAGCATTGAAAAGTATATAGAATTTACCATTCTTGTACATCAAACTGTTAGCCCATGCACCTTTGGAATAAATATTTTTACCATCTTCAAGATTGTATTCTGCATTAGCCGACATCTTTTCAAGAGGATTACAGCAATATTCCCAATTCACTAAATCTTTTGATTTAAGCAGGGTACAACCCGGAAAATTATGCATTGTGGTGGTCACCATGTAATATGTATCACCAACCTTCTGAACATCTGGGTCTGGAAAATCAGCCTGAATCACAGGGTTTGTGAATGTTCCATCTCCATTATCAGAACATGATTTAAATGTGAAATCGGCATGTGGGTATTGTTTATTTGCATAATCCTGATACCAATGATAAGCCGGCCAAGGACATGCTTCATTATCAGTTAGGAAAGTATCGCCACTTCCCTGTTCATCCTTGAACTGTGCTAGAAGATCAGGAGTTGTGAATATCAGCCAACTTACATTTCCACAATCGTCAGTTATCTTCTTAAAGTTTGCTCCAAAGCCTGTTCCACCAGCAGTTCCTGTAACACCTTTACCAAATGAGGAATTATACTTTTCTGGTGCCCAGTCCATCTCTGTAACAACTATAGGCGCCAAGTCTGATATTGGTTTTATCTGTTTGTTCCAACCATCATTAAACAATTGATAGTTTACGTCAGGTGTATTTTCTGATCCACTATTATACCATCCTGGATAACAATGCACAGCATAACCTACATTTTCGCCCTTTATCGGATAGTCCGCAAAACCTTCATAGTTTGCTTGATAGCTCAATCCTGGCACCAAAACAATATTATTACAATTAGCACGAATCGTATCCGTTATGGTTTGGAAATATTCGTTCAACTCCTTGAAACCAGCCTGCTTACCATCAGACCAGATACGTACAGGTTCATTGGCTAGTTCAAACATGATATTTGGATTATTCTTGATATATGAGTCGGCGGAAACATAATTCCAAACCTTGATAAGATACTTTTGATATGCATCGCCCACAGCTATAGAATCTGGGCATACACCAGGTGGACGCATAATAACATAAAGTCCATGACTGATTGCATATTTAGCCATTGGCACGAAAACACTTTGAAAATATGTCTTGAAACGATCGTAATCAAAAGCCGAAATATCATTCTCGCCCTTTGTTCTTACACCAGGAGTATTAGACCAATAAGGATCCATATGCAAACGCATAAAGTTCATCTTCCAGCCGGCTGCCATAATTTTGTCTATCAAGCCTTGATTATAACTTAGACAGCTATTGACATCATAGTTATCCCATTTGGTACCACGCTCATTAAACCACGGACTATAAGTCTGTGCAAAGCCATGTAAGTTTACTATGTTTCCATTAGAGTCCTTGAAATACCTGCCTTCTACATGCAGTTGTGGCATAGCCATTCCATCCCAAGCAGAGGCTGTTATTGAAGAGAATAACAAGATTATATACAATATAGTCTTTAAGGATTTATTTCTCATAACAAATAATAGATTATTATTTATGCAGCCATACATTATTTTAATTCGACATGCTGCATCTTGATTTTACAAAAGTAACATAATAAATTATAATACTATTAATGGCATATTACATATACTTTTCGTGGTGTAACAAATTAAGTTTTTATGAATATAATAATCTAAAATCTAATCTTTACTACAATTATAGGCACAAAGAAAGGCGGAGAAAATTTTATCATTCCCCGCCCCATTGTTCTTGTTCTGATTATAAAATCAGATAGTCATATTGTATGACTAAAAGAAATTAGGTTGACCATCCTCTAACGGATTGGTTCCTATTTGATTACGCTTCAAATATATGAAATAAAGAAATACGTTCCAACTAAATTCTTCATTATTTTTTGATTTTAACATTGTAATCGCACACAAAATTAGAAGGATAAATATCACATGCGATTTTGAGATTTGTTTCGTCTATTTTAGGCTTCTGCCATAACTTTTCACCTTATATTATATATAAGCACACGCTTAACACATTTGTATTATTCATTTCGTGCATGTAATCACAATGTAAGGATTTCATAACTTCAAGGCAATGCTATTGAAACATTTCCCACCTATCTTTGCAATGTCTAAGAAAGACAAACTAAAGATTTAAAAGAGGAACGGTAGCATACAATCTTTTTATAAAGAAGATATCGTATTAGACTAAAATATTGACGGCGTGCAATCTTCTTCAAATGAGCTTGATAACACAACAAGTGTGGCTTTGAAAGAAGACGAACAACAACTGGGCGAAGTTACCATTACAGCGGTAGAGCGTAAGAATACAGAGGTGGTAATGGTGTAACTTGCCAAAAACAGTTCCGTCATAGTGAGCAACATATTAACGGTCGGTTTACGGGTAAGCATACTATTAGCAGCGATGCACTTGACTGGAGCATAGGCTATGCGTATGCCAACCGTAACTTTCCAGACCGTCACAGATATTTAACAGATGATGCTTTGGAAAGTGGCACATCATTCAGGGGCATAAACTCTTGGGGTACTCAAGTATCATATCTCAGTGCACAGGGCACTGGTGATACAAGACATAAGGAATAACAAACTTTATCTCACAAAACACAGACTATTAAGTAGTTATATAATTCAACATCTGAGGTGCATCACTATAATAAGTGATGCACCTCTTTTTTTGTATTCCCGTTTGCTGAAAAAAATGCGGTGTTGGCTGATTAATTTTTAAAAGAATATAATATGTGTTTATATTTGCAGAAAGTCTATTTAAACCAAAATAATTATGAAACAGCGTATAAACTTATTGGCAATATTTGATATTGCTATTAAACTTATTACCCACGCAACACTCTATAGCACGGAACATCTGCAACAGCTTAGGAGTTATGGGAGTTGTAAACTATTGATAAAAAGCATATCATACAATTTTTAGATAAACATTACGTTATAAAAAAATGAAAATGAAGTTATCCACTTACAAGGAAAATCTAATATATCTAGCTTTATGGTTGATATTATTTATCGCGCCCGCATTAAGTATGTATATGCGGGTACAGAATAGTTCAACCATGGCAATGGACTGGTCGGAAATTTTCCATGTATGGAATTTATACGCGGCATACCTTATAATATTCCTTATACACAATTTCATATTGGCACCTTTGTTGATATACAAGAAAAAGAAACTAATTTATTTCCTCACCACAATATGCCTCATCACGATTTTTGTCATCTTCCAATACTCACTGAGACCAAGAAATTTCAGAAAGAAGATGGAAATGCACAGAATGGAATTCATGACAAGAGACTTGCAGATGCATGGATATAAGGTAGAAAAACCACCACATGTATTTGACAGAGCTGATAACAGACCTGAAGGAATGAACATGGGACCGGATATGAAAGACAGACATCCGGATATGCCTATGTTTATTGGAGAAAAAAATATAGTGTCATCAGTAATACTGGTATTAATCATCGGTATGAACCTTGGTGTTAAACTGTATTTCAAGAATGACCAAGACTCTAAAGAGATGCAGCAACTGGAGAAGCAAAACCTTCAGCAGCAACTGGAATACCTGAAATACCAGATAAACCCGCATTTCTTTATGAACACGCTTAACAATATACATGCACTTGTAGACATAGATCCAGAGAAAGCAAAGACTACTATTGTTGAACTGTCGAAGATGATGCGCTACATACTGTATGAAGGTAATAAACCGCTTATCCCTATCGTGCGTGAGATACAGTTTATCAAAAACTATATCACGTTGATGAAACTCAGATACACCGACAAGGTAAAAATTTCACTTAACATACAGGATCCAATAAACGACAGCGGAATACCTCCATTGATGCTGATCACATTCATAGAAAATGCTTTCAAACATGGTGTAAGTTATAAACAAGAGAGTTTTATAATTATCAACATAAGTTTCATCGACAAACGCCTATACTTTATTTGCAGCAATAGCAAAAAGCCAGAAGACAATGCCGAGAAAGAAGAAACAGGACTACCTAAACAAGGTGGCGTAGGACTAGCCAACGTAAAACGAAGACTGGAGCTCATCTATGGCGACAAATTTACATTGGATATTGATGACTACACCGATACATACAATGTAAAGTTGGACTTGCCTATCGCATAACAGTATATAAACGAACAACTCAAAATATATGATTAAATGTATAGCTATTGATGACGAGCCACTTGCATTGCAGCAACTCGTTACATACATCAGCAAGATTCCGTTTCTATCTATTGTAGGTCAATGCCAGGGAGCGATTGAGGCGAAACAGATAATGGAGAACGAAGTTGTAGATGCTATATTCTGTGACATCAACATGCCAGACATCAATGGTATGGACTTCGTGAAGAGTCTTGCATCTCCTCCAATAATAGTCTTCACGACAGCTTACAGTGAGTATGCCGTAGAAGGATATAAGGTTGACGCAGTTGACTATCTGCTTAAACCATTTGGACTAGACGAGTTCCAACGTGCCGCAAATAAAGTTAAGCGCGTTTATGAACAGATTAACGACAGCGATTCGTCTTCAGCTCAAAGTGTATCTGAGGGATCAGAAGATGCCTCTACCCTATTCTTTAAGACTGAGCACAGAATCGTCAAAGTTGACATCGCCGACATATTATATGTTGAGGGCATGAGTGAATATATGAAGATACATCTAATCTCTCAGCCTAAGCCACTCATCGTTTTGCTAAGTATGAAAAAGCTTGAAGAACGCCTGCCTCCAAACTTTATGCGCATTCATCGTTCATATATTATAAACCTAGATAAAATTGTTGAAGTAAACAAGAATCGTGTCATTATTGACAAAGATGCGTATCTGCCAATAGGTGATTTATATAGGGATACTTTTAATAATTATTTAAACACACGTTTTTTGGGAAAATAAACTGATTCGTTTTAGCGATATACAAAAAAATCATTGTAACTTTGCAATGAGTATTGCTAACATAAAACGATGAAAAGATGCTGCAGTTAGACAATTTTTATAAAGCACGCTATGTCTTGAGCAATGTAATCCGCAAGACAGAATTAGTGCATACCAAAAAGATCAACCCGGATGTAGATGTTTATCTTAAACCGGAATGCCTGCAAAAGACAGGCTCGTTTAAAATTCGTGGAGCTTATTACAAGATTTCACAGCTGTCTGAAGAGGAAAAGGCGAAGGGTGTTGTTGCCTGTTCTGCCGGAAACCATGCGCAGGGTGTGGCACTAGGTGCTACAGCTATGGGAGTAAAAAGCCTAATCTGCCTGCCAGAAGGAGCTCCAATAAGTAAGGTAGAAGCTACACGACGGCTAGGTGCAGACGTTTGTCTTGTACCAGGAGTTTATGATGACGCATATCAAAAGGCACTGCAGCTACACGACGAAAAAGGTTATACTTTCGTACACCCTTTTGATGATGAGAATGTAATCGCCGGTCAGGGTACTATCGGACTTGAACTCATGGAACAGTTACCTAGCCTTGATGCAGTTGTTGTTCCTGTTGGTGGTGGAGGACTTATCTCTGGAGTGGCATTTGCCATAAAGAGCCTCAACCCAAAGATTAAGGTTTATGGTGTTCAGGCAGAAGGTGCACCAAGCATGCAGAAAAGTCTCTGCGACAAAAAAAGAGAATGTCTCTCATCTGTATCTACCGTTGCTGATGGTATTGCCGTAAAAGAACCAGGCAAACTTACTTTTGAAACTTGTTCAAAATATGTTGATGAAATTGTTACTGTCAGCGAAGACGAGATATGCGCAGCCATACTAAAACTCATTGAATCAGAGAAGATGGTTGCTGAGGGTGCAGGTGCCGCAAGTGTTGCCGCAGTCATGTTTAATAAAGTTCCTGTTAAAGGTAAGAAGACCGTGTGTGTTGTGAGTGGAGGAAACATCGACGTTACAATTCTCAATAGGGTTATCAACAGAGGACTTGCAAAAAGCGGTCGTCTGTGTACTCTTGATATGCAACTTGACGACCAGCCAGGCAAACTTGTTGATGTTTGTATGGTTATAGCTAACAAGGGTGCAAACATTACAAGTGTACATCATGACAGAACAGGAAACCGTAATAAGGTTAATGCATGTATACTACGAGTTACTATGGAGACAAAGAACCAGGAGCATATTGATGAGATTCGTAAGGCTCTTGAGGAAAAGGGAATAACAATAACGAATAATTCAAATCTAAAAGTATAATATTAATTATGAAAGCTATTCACACAAACAATGCGCCTGCAGCTATAGGTCCTTATAGCCAGGCTATCGAGGTAAACGGTTTTGTCTTCGCTTCAGGTCAGATTCCTATAGATCCAGCAACAGGCGACTTCGTTGAAGGTGGTATAAAGGAACAGACAAAGCAGGCCTTGACGAATGCAGGTAACATTCTAAAAGAAGCCGGAACTGATTTGAGCCATGTTGTAAAAACAACAGTCTACATGGCAGATATGGGTGACTTCGCTGCTATGAACGAGATCTACGCTCAATTCTTCAATGAGCCTTATCCTGCTCGCTCTGCCGTTGCGGTTAAAGCTTTGCCAAAAGGTGCGCTAGTAGAAGTTGAAGTCTTGGCTGCAAAATAAATACAAAAAGCTCTGGAATATATGTTCCAGAGCTTCTTTATTTTCTTTTCATCAAGATAAAGAAACTCTTCAAATGCCGATTATATAATTAGATTAGCTACGTGCAACATCTTAATTATATTCTTAGACAGAATAATATTTGTATGTTAATAATTACGTCTGCATCAGCATATTAATTATAACAAATGGCTATTAAGAAGAAATACAAATGCATTAAGTGCGGATATGAAGCTGACATTTACGAAGGTGTAGGCTTTATGGGACAGCATATTGTCACCATGTCTTGTCCAGACTGTCATACACTGCAACCTCTTGTTGTAGGAGGTGCAATAGGAGATGCTGCTCCATCATTCCAATCAGAGGCTGGACGCCTGTGCCTAAATTGCGGAAGCGACAAAATATATAATTGGGACGGGAAAACGTGTCCACAATGTGGCGCAACTATGACCGATTCCCAGCAAAATGAGTTCTGGACTTGATAGCGTTTTAACTCCCTCCCACCAGAAAAAGTTTTTTTAATGCCACTAATTACTCAAATTCAATTAGGAAATCTGTTAGGGACTTGTCTGCCGCAATATCCATTTTTTTGCGTAGACGATACCTTGCACCTTCTACACCACGTATTGTAAGATTAGTGAATCTGGCAATATCCTTCGTGTTGAGATTCAGACGTAGAAGAGCACAAAACCTTAAGTCAGACGGAGTTAGATTTGGATATTTTTTGTGCAGATTACGGAAGAAATTCTTATGTATAAGATCAAAATTATTTTGGAATACAGACCAGAACTGATCAGTATCATTGTTGTCTATCATACAAAGCATTTTATCTATGTCTCTTCTACTTAATGAACCCGTTCGTTCCTTTTCACGTAATGCATCCTTTATAGCTTCCACAGAGTTCTTCCTTGCTACATTAGCCAGGGCCAGACTGGCCATTTCTTTCCCTTTCACCTCTATCTCGTTTTCAAGCAACAACTTTTGCTGTTGAGCTATAATTTGTTCCTGCTCCAATACTTTTAGACTCTTGCGCATAAGTTCATCATTGGCTTTTTCTTGATTTATACGTATCAGTTTGTTCGAACGCCAGTTAATGTATATGTGAATGATAATGTATAGTAATATAGCATAGAATATAAAAGCAACCCAAGATAATAATAAAGGTCTGTTATGACTGAACCTATATACCGTTTGTCCCAATACCTTACCCGATACAGAACAAACAGTAGCTGTAAACTTGTAATCACCATAATTTAAACTGTTGTAAACCACATTTGGTGATTCCGACTGTGAGTTTATATTCGTTCCCGATCCTTCCAATTTATATTTGAATATATACTTTTCATTATTATAATTTGGGTAGGATAGAGCAATCGAAATATTGTCGTTTGTTGATATGCCCTCCACTTCATCATTACAAGATAACAGATGCAATTTATTGTCCGAATCATAATTACCAACCTTTGTTATTTTAAGTATGTATTTAGTGTTCTTGCTGTATCCGGAGTTGCTTCTGTAACAACCTATTCCATTGTTCATGAAAAAGAACGCATCATTACCATTAACGTAGATAGGATTACTGCTAGTATTACATTCCAGACCGAATATGGCACTTGGTATGAACACCTCAGTACAATATCTGTGTCCATTGAAGTGAACCTTCGAGTATCCGTTTTCATCAGCAATCCAGAATGTGTTATTATCGATATTTATTGCCGAGATAACACCTTTTTTACAGATATTATCTAGTTCATGATATTCGATTATACGCTTTTGTATATCATCATATGTATAAAGTTTATATCCATCAGAGAATATTACACGACCTCTAATATTCAGTACATGCATCTTACCCGAATATACAGTCCCTGGCATAGATTTATAGTAGTGCCAGTGAACGATTCTCTTTAGATCTTTAGACAATTCTATCTTAAAAAGTCCTTTGCTCATTTGTGCAGCCCATATCACGCCGCTATTGTCAATTTCAAATTCACTTATAGGCATAGAAAACCCTGTTAAGGAATTTGAGAATATCCATTTATCACCAGCTTTTCTGTATACTCTGAATAAACTGTATGACGATTCTATGAGAGCTGTTTGTCCGTAATAAGAGTATTCTCTTATACTAGTGCTTCCATTTATAGTCCCCGGCAACTTAACACTCTCGTTACCATTTATTAACCTGGTACCCAAGTTATTTCCTGCAAATATTTCTTTGCCGAATCTCGCTACATACCAGTTTTGTCCATCAGTTTTTTTTACCTGATTTATTATTCCTCTTGCTATATCATACCTCCAAACAGAAAGATTAGTTCCGATATATGCATTATTGTTGACAATGCTCATTCCATAAACCATTCCAATAGGTTGGTTGAAATTGTCAGTACGTAATAATGTAAGAGGGATTCCCGTATGTATAAGTGATATACCTATATCCAGAGCCGCCCATATATTGTTTTCCCTGTCAATGAATAGTCGTAATACTGTATTATCATATAGTCGGTTTTCTATATTATAATGCCATTTACTGCGTCCATTATTATCTATGGCATATATTCCGTTTGATATAGTTCCTATTATGATTGTGGATTGTCCTAACATTACCCCTCTGTTTACTTGGTATTTCATCAGGTCATTATCAATCTTTGTTCTCCATTTTGTCAGTTTACCTTTCGAGAAAAGAAATATACCGTTATGGTCTGTTAAAAGTAATATTCTATTATTGCTATATGGTAATACAGCTACTACATTATCATCCCCATAAGATTTCCTTTCCAGAAGATGTACAAACCTATTATTACGAAGCAAGTAGAAATCCCCATTAATCATTTGTACATATATCTCCTTATTTAGCGAGAAAAAGTAAAGAGGCATATTCTTAGAATCGAAATGAGATGTTATTTTACCTCTGTAATAGTCGAACCAAGAGCAGAACGATTGGAAATACACATGTCCGTTTGGCGTTTTTATGATGTTCCATATCTCATCGTTATGCGCCTTATAGTTTTTCGGCCATAGCGAAGTATACACATATTGTCCATATAAGTTTTGTTCGAAATATCCGAAATCAGTATACGACCCGGCGTATATTCTATTTCCGTCTGCCATTACCGATCTTACAACACCGTTTCCCGGCATAGGAGTTAGAGTCCAGTTGTATCCGTCAAACGAGAGTAGTCCTTTATTATTACCGAAGAACATTCTTCCATATACATCTTGCGTGCACGACCAGTTTTGCAAATCCCCATTATATTTGGATGGTGCAAAGTTTGTAACGATAGGCATTAGTTCAGATGCGTATGAATTGACAGATATTATTATCAGTAATAAGATTACAAAATAAGATTTCTTCAAATTTAAATGCATAACATGGTCTAATAGTTAATGAATTGCAAATATACATTTTTATTATCATTCAACAAAAAAATATTTCTAAAAATATTATTTTTGTTATCTATTGATAATTAATTAGTTACAGATTATGACGTACTAAAATAGTAGTGACATTATACGGCGTCGTAGTCGTAGCGTATTTTATTTTTTGCTATTAAAGGATAATATTACTTCTTTTGCAACGTGAAACAATTATTAACCTAAATACATTGATATGAAAAAAAAGTTTTATTTATTACTCATCTCATTTTTTATTATTCAACTGAGTTTTGCTCAGAACAATATAATAAAAGGAACTGTAGTCGACAAGGTGAATCAGCCTATTGTTGGAGCTACAGTAATGGTTGATGGTACAAGTCACGGATCGGTGACAGATATGAATGGTGAGTTCACTATTAAAGATGTATCATCAGGTGCGACAGTAAGTTTTTCATTTGTTGGAATGAAAACTAAAAAGATTAAGGCATCGTCGGATATGAAAGTAACATTAGAGGACGATATGCAAAATCTTGAAGACATTATTGTCATTGGTTACGGATCTGCAAAAGCAAAAGATTTAACATCACCTATTACAGTAGTCAAATCAGCAGATATTAGTTCTGTTCCTTCTACGTCACCTATGACTGCAATACAAGGCAAGGTAGCTGGTGTAAATGTAATAAGCAGTGGTACTCCTGGTTCAGGACCAACTGTCAGAATACGCGGAGCTGGTTCATTTGCCAACAGTTCACCTCTTTATGTAGTAGACGGTATGTTTTATGACGATATCAATTTTCTCAACAATGAGGATATTGAAGAAATGTCAATATTAAAAGATGCCTCTGCTGCAGCTATTTATGGTGTAAGAGCAGCCAACGGAGTTGTTATTGTTACCACAAAAAAAGGAAAGAAGAACCAGACAGCAAAGATTACCTATGATGGATATGTAGGTTTCCAGAAAGCGACCAATGTTCTTAAGATGGCAAATTCTCAGCAGTACGCAACAATGCTTCTTGAGGCAAACTACGATGCTTATTCTCCAATCATAAAATCGTCAATAGATAAATATGGTGGTAACTATTCCGGTTCAGATTTTCACAATTGGGCTTTTGGCAGTGATACAGACTGGTATAAAGAATTGCTTCGTACAGCTATTATCAGCAATCACAGCCTTGGTATCACAGGCGGTAGCGAGAAAGCCACTTACTCTCTAGGTATGAGTTACCTCTATCAAGACGGAGTTATGGATGTAAAAAACAATTACAAACGTCTCAACTTCCGTGCTGCTCTTGATTATGATGCCACATCATGGTTGAAGGTAGGCTTTAGTAGTGTGGTTAGCATTTCCAATCAGGTATTGCCTAATAACAGCGCATGGCAGCAGGCTTTTAATGCTCCGGGCATTTATCCTGTATACGATGCTAATAACACAAGTGCATTCCCTAACAAGTATGCATCACCTTCAAGTGTTGGTTTTACTTCCAATTTCTACAATCCTGTAGCTACAGCTAATTACTTTAACTCAAAGAACGATTCTCATCAATATCTTACAAATCTTTATGCACAGATTAATCTGATACCTGAGAAACTTAACGTAAAGACGAGTGTAAACTATAATTATCAGAGCATTAACGGAAAGGTTTTCACACCTACATATTATGTTAGTAGCTGGCAGCAGAATACAACAACTAGTCTGACTAAGAGTACCACAAGCTATGACAACTATATATGGGATAATATCATGACTTATCGCGACAGTTATGGTCAGCACAACTTTGGTGCCATGCTAGGTATGTCAATGCGACAGGAGAAATATCGATTTTTAAGTGGAACAGCTGTTAATGTACCTGAGGGTAAAGAAGAATACCAGTATCTCAGTCAGGGAAATTCAACAGGTATCACTCTATCAGATAATGGATCAACATATCGCGGTCTGTCGTATTTCGCACGTTTGAACTACGATTATGCCGGAAAGTATTACCTCATGTTCACAATGCGTGCCGACGGTTCATCTAAGTATCAGGACAAATGGGGTTATTTCCCATCTGTAGGTGCATCATGGGTCGTAACCGAAGAGCCGTTTATGAAGAATCAGAGCGCAATAGAATATCTTAAGTTACGTGCCAGCTGGGGACGTCTTGGTAACGACCACGTTGCAGCAAGTGATGGATTCGCAAGCATAGCAACAGGTAACGGTTCATCAGGCGTATTTGGTAACACTACACTGCCCGGATATCAGAACACATCATATTTCAGTTGGCTACAGTGGGAAGTTGTAGATGAAATCAACGCAGGTCTTAACTTCTCTACCCTCCAAGGCAGGTTAAATGTAGATGCAGATTATTTCCACCGCATGACCAAACATGCTGTCATCTCTCCTAAGATAGCCTTCAGCAATCAAACACTTGCTGGCAATTATGGTAAGATTTTAAACGAAGGATTTGATTTGTCTGCTACATGGTCAGACCGTGTAGGCAATGACTTCAAGTATCATGTTGGAACTAATATTTCGGTACTTAAAAACCGAGTTAAAGACCTTGGTGGACCAAGTATAATCAAAGGTGGCGAAACAGTAAATATAGTAGGTGAAGAGATGAACTCATTCTATGGATATAAGGTTATCGGCATTTATCAAACAGCAGCCGAGTGTGCAGCCGATCCTACAGCCGTAAAGAATGGTCTGCAGCCTGGTGACTTCAAGTATGAAGATAAGAATGGCGACGGTATTGTTGATGGCAACGACCGTCAAGCACTTGGCTCTTATATACCTAAGTTCACTTACGGCATCAATGCAGGCTTCTCATGGAAGAATCTTGATTTTGAAGTAAGTACATACGGTCAGTCAGGAGCTAAGATGTATAATCGCAAGCGCGCTCTACGTTATGCTCAGAGCAACTACAACTTTGATTACGACCAGTTTAAGAACCGTTGGACGGGCGAAGGCTCAACCAATAGTTATCCATCAGCCGCTGCACTTATCCGTAGTTGGAATATATCCGATCAGCGTGTTAACTCATTCTTCGTAGAAAGTGCAAATTATTTCCGCATCCAGAATGTTACGTTAGGTTATACATTCAAAAATATAAAGATGGGTAGTTACACACTTCCAAGCATACGCCTCAGTGCTACAGCCGACCGCCCGTTCACAACCTTCTCAGCTAATTCATTCACACCTGAGCTAAGTAATGCACAAGGTTGGGATACAGAGGTCTATCCTATAACTGCAACTTATACATTTGGTATTCAAATACAATTCTAACGCATAAAATTTAGTACAATGAAAATTAATAAATATATATCAGTTATAGCTGTTGGCACATTATTGCTTGCTATTACTTCATGCAGTAGTTATCTGGATAAAGATCCCGAAAACAGCGTGCCAGAAAAAAACGTAGACTTCACAGATGTGTCTAATATGTACCAGCCTGTGTCAGGTGTATACGCAAAACTCCGTACAGGTGGTATGCACTGGGTAATATGGCCGCTTTCTATCATCCGCGATGATGATGTATGGTCAGGACGTATAGACGATCAGGCTATTCTGAATCAGTTTGGAGGAAAAACCGATGATCCTACAGGGTACAATTATGATAATACCTTCTGGGGACTTAATGAGATGTGGAATCAGTATTATGGTATGATTAAGGTTGCCAATGCAGCTTTAGAATCACTCAATAATTACGCGGCAAATACCACAAATAGTGCAGTCCTTACAACAAACAAATCGTATCAAGGAGAGGTTCGAATACTTAGAGCCTATGCATACTGGCGTCTTACACAGGCCTTTGGTCCTGTAACCATTCTTAGTAGCAATAGTCAGACAGACCTCACCCGTTCTACGGTGAAATCAGTGTACAATTATATTCTTGGCGATTTGCAGTACGCGATAGACAACTGTCCCAAAGTTCGTCCCAACGAGATGGAGCATGTCGGAGCAGCTACCGCATATACCGCAGAGGCTTTGGCCGCAAAGATCTATCTTAACGAAGGCGACTATGCTAAAGTAGAAGATCTCACCAACGACATCATCAATAGCAATAAATTCCATTTATATCCCGACTTCTATGAGCTGTTTAAGATACCTGGAAAACTGTGTGATGAAAGTTTGTTAGAGTGTCAGTGTACAGATTTTGGTTTAGGGTCTGGTGATATGGTAGATGCCGATCAGTGGTTTGTATTCCAAGGTCCGGCCAATGATGGAGATATTTCAGGATGGGGATTTATCGGCCTGTACAAATCATTCCGCAACTGGGCTAAGGATAGAGGCGAAACAGTTAGATACACCACATCATTCCTAGAAGCAGGAACAACAACTCCAAGTGGTGACGTCATCCGTCCACTACAGAATCCTACCCAGACAGACTGTTGGAACGGTAAAGCTTATACTCCAAAGAATGAGTTAACTTCAGGACGTACCAAATACGGTTCAAATAATAATATCCGTATACTTCGTTATGCCGATGTACTCCTGATGAATGCAGAAGCAAAAGTTCGTCAGAGTAAGAATGGTGATATACCATTCAATCTTGTAAGAACTCGTGCCAAGATGCCAGCTATAACAAATGTTAGTGTCGACCAGATTCTTGACGAGCGCCGCATGGAACTATGCTGCGAGTGGGGAGAACGTTACAACGACTTAGTCCGTACCGGAAAGGCAGCTTCCGTTTTAGGCAAGTATGGATGGACCGAAGCCAAAACATATTATCCTATTCCGTTCGATCAACTTTCAGACAATCCTGATTTGAATAAAGAACCAATAGATAAGTAATGACAAAAACTAACTATATCATACTATTCATATTGTTAATGCTTCCTGCTTCGGCAAGGAGCATTAACTCCTATGATTTTTCAGATACTATAAAAGTAGTAAAAGGACAAGTAAGTAATTATTATATTCCTGTACACGATACTTATCAGATTACAGGCCGAGTTACCGATACAGATGGTAAACCCCTTTCGGGTGCAACAGTCATGTTCTTCGCCAGTCCCAGTCATTGCAATACCAATACCGATGGTGTATATCATCTTACTGCAACTGACGCAGATTTACATCTTTATGTATATTATCCCGGTAAGGATTTCGCTAATGTCATCAGAAAACGAAGCGATCGCAATATAGATATTACGATGATGCAACGAAAGGATACATCCGTTTCGTTACCCCGACGCAGCGCTCAGTCCACACCCTGGTACGACCCTTATCATACAGGCACGACCACGTATTGTAACCCACTCAACATTAGTTACAACTACGAGTCGTACGATGATAATGTTAAGTCGCAAGGTTCGTTCCGCTCTTCAGCAGATCCGATGGCACTTACCTATAAAGGCCACTATATGCTATTTTCGACCAATCAGGCAGGCTTTCATTATTCACGTAATCTTAGCGATTGGGATTTCTGTACAGCCTCCTTTCAGCGTTTTCCCACGGACGATGATCAGTGCGCCCCCGCAGCTTATGTATCAGGTGACACACTCTTCTATACAGGCTCTACTTATAGAGGCTTACCTATCTGGTATACGCTCGATCCATGGTCAGGACGTTGGCGTCAGGCTGTAGAATGCAGCACACTTCCATCATGGGATCCGTGTCTTTTTCTCGATGATGACGGCAAATTGTATCTTTACTATGGTTCCAGCAACGAATATCCCATAAAGGCAGTCGAATTGAGTCGTGACAATTTTCTACCTATAAGCAAGATTCACGATGTAGTAATGCTCGATCCCAGGCATCATGGCTGGGAAAGATTTGGTATGAACAATGACGACGATACCACCTTAAAGCCCTTTATGGAAGGAGCCTATATGACGAAACATGACGGCAAGTACTATCTTCAATATGGCGGTCCTGGTACCGAATTTAAAATATATGCCGATGGCGTTTATGTAGGTGACAACCCCTTGGGCCCTTTTACTTATCAGCGGCATAACCCGATGTGTTACAAACCCGGTGGTTTCGTTCAAGGTTCAGGTCACGGTGGAACTTTCGCCGACTTGAAAGGCAATTATTGGCATGTCGCTACATGTATGCTTTCTTTGAAGTATAAGTTTGAGCGTCGTATCGGCCTTTATCCTATGGCTTTTGACAGAGATGGAGTGATGTATTCTAATACTGCCTTCGGCGATTATCCATGTTGGAATGCCGATAAAGACATCAAAGATCCATCACACCGTTTCACTGGTTGGATGCTTCTCTCTTATGGCAAGAAAGCAACTGTGTCATCCTCCGACAGTATCTATGTAGCTTCCAGTCTTACAGACGAGGACATGCGCACATATTGGACAGCCAAGACTGGCAATCCGGGCGAATGGGCACAACTTGATCTGGGTACTGTAAAGAATGTTAAGGCAATACAACTCAATTTCTATGATTACAAGACCGTACAGAACAATCGCGCTAACGACCTATACTATCAGTATCGTATCTGGTCAAGTGATAACGGCACAGACTGGCAACTCGTTGTAGACAAGAGTGATAATGATAAAGACGCCCCACACGATTATGTAGAGTTGAAGTCAGTATTACGTACAAGGTATATTAAAGTGGAAAATCTACATATGCCCTCGTCAGGATATTTCTGCTTGTCAGAGATAAGAATATTTGGAAATACAGACGATAACAGACCTTCAGCGGTAAGACAATTCCGCGTTATCCGCTCAGCCAAAGACACACGCAACGCATACCTCTCATGGAAACCATCTGCAGGAGCTTACGGCTATAACATCTATTATGGTGTAGCACCTGATAAACTGTACAATAGTATTACCGTGCTAGGCTGTACATCTTATGATTTCAGAGGCATGGATAGCGGCAGCCGCTACTATTTTGCCATAGAGGCTTTGGGAGAAACAGGGCGTTCCGAATTATCTAAAACTATTATAAAATGATTTTGTATATGATAAAGAATAAACTATCAGTTTTGTTACTTCTTGCAATGACCTTTATATCATGCAAGGCAGGCGAGACTAATGAAAGCCCGGCGCAACCGGCACCCGAAACAGCAAGTAGACCTACCTCATTTGCAAGTGACGATGCGATGTTAGACTATATAGAAAAGGTACATCTCAACTATATGTGGGATGGTGCTGACCCCACATCGGGTATGGCTTACGAGAGGATACATCTAGACAATAATTATCCCGAGAACGACCGTGATGTCGTAACCCTTGGTGGTAGTGGTTTTGGAGTGGCAGGCCTTCTTGTCGGTATAGACCGAGGTTTTATCAGTCGTACAGACGGTGTAGCCCGTTTGACCAAAATCGTAAATTACCTTTCTACTGCAGATAGATTTCATGGCATGTGGCCTCATTGGCTTTATGGATCTACTGGCAAAGTAAAACCGTTCGGCACAAAAGACGACGGTGGCGATTTAGTAGAAAGCTCATTTATGATGCAGAGTCTGCTATGTGTACGTCAATACTTCAAGGATGGCAATAGTTCAGAACGCGCACTATCCGATAAGATAAATACCTTGTGGCGTAGTATGGAGTACGATTGGTATCGCAATGGAGGCAAAAACGTCATATACTGGCATTGGTCACCCGATTATGCATGGGATATGAATTTTCCCCTGCAGGGATATAACGAATGCCTTATCGCCTATATCCTTGGAGCATCATCACCTACCCATTCTATCCCCGCCGAGTGCTATCATGAAGGCTGGGCACGTAGTGGTGCCATCAAGAGCAGCGCAGCCCCCTTTGGTTATCCGCTTGAGTTGAAACATAATGGCGCCGAACAACTTGGCGGTCCCCTTTTCTGGTCGCAGTATTCTTATATTGGCCTATGTCCTAAAGGTCTTACAGACGAGTATGCCAATTATTGGAATGTTACCCGTAATCATGCCATGAGCGATTATGAATATTGTGTCCGCAACCCTAAAGGATACAAAGGCTACGGTAAAGACTGCTGGGGGCTCACCGCAAGCTATTCCATTGATGGATATTCAGCCCACTCACCCGGCAACGATTTAGGCGTAATTACCCCGACGGCAGCACTATCATCATTCCCGTATACCCCACAACAATCTATGGCTGCTCTAAAATACTTTTGGAATAAAGGCTCATGGATATGGGGAAAGTACGGATTTTACGATGCCTTCTCCGAGACAGCCAATTGGACAGAGCCCCATTATCTGGCAATAGACCAACTCACCATTGCTCCGATGATAGAGAACTATCGTACAGGTTTGTTGTGGCATCTGTTTATGAGTTGTCCTGAAGTACAGTCAGGTCTGCAAAAATTAGGATTTACAATAAATAACTGATAATATGATGAATAAGAGAAACATATTAGTAATGGCATTCGCCGCATTTACATTTTGTGCTAGTTCAGCCTCCGACGATCCAAAGATGGATACATTCATAGACCGTTTGATGAGTAAGATGACCCTGAGAGAGAAAATAGGTCAACTCAATCTGCCTGTTACCGGCGATATAGTCACCGGTCAGGCAAAGAGCAGCAACGTGGCAGACAAAATAAAAAGAGGAGAGGTAGGCGGACTCTTCAATCTTAAAGGAACCCAAAAGATACGAGAAGTGCAGAAGTTGGCTGTAGAACAGAGCCGTCTTAAGATTCCGCTTATCTTTGGTATGGATGTCATTCATGGGTATGAGACCGTGTTCCCTATACCATTGTCATTATCATGTAGCTGGGATCTGAACGCCATCAAAGAGAGTGCCCGCATAGCAGCCATCGAAGCATCCGCCGACGGAATATGCTGGACGTTTAGTCCTATGCTTGATATAAGCCGTGACCCACGATGGGGCAGAATGTCAGAAGGCAATGGTGAAGACCCCTACCTTGATGCACAGATTGCCAAAGCGATGGTTCAGGGCTATCAGGGCAACGACCTCAAGGCCAACAATACCATTATGTCGTGCGTAAAGCATTTTGCACTCTACGGAGGAGCAGAGGCCGGTCGCGAATACAACACCGTGGATATGAGTCATTGGCGTATGTTCAATGATTACATGCCTGGTTATAAAGCAGCTGTAGATGCCGGCGCAGGTAGCGTGATGACATCATTCAATGTCGTAGACGGAATACCGGCCACAGGCAACAAATGGCTTCTTACAGATGTACTTCGTAACATGTGGGGCTTTAAGGGTTTTGTAGTAACCGATTTTACAGCCATATCTGAAATGATAGCTCATGGTATGGGCAATTTGCAACAAGTATCAGCACTGGCTTTGAATGCAGGTACCGATATGGATATGGTATCCGATGGCTTTATTGGTACACTTGAGAAATCATTAAACGAGGGTAAAGTGTCAATTCAGGCTATCGATCAGGCGTGCCGTCGTATATTAGAGGCAAAATACAAGTTAGGTCTGTTCAACAACCCATACAAGTACTGTGATGCTAAACGTGCAGCCAAAGAAATCTACACTCCCGAACATCGTGCAGAGGCACGTCGTATAGCAGCCGAAACATTTGTCTTGCTTAAGAATCAAGACCATCTTCTTCCACTTAAACCAACAGGCAGAATAGCCCTCATAGGTCCATTGGCAAATACCAGTGCCAACATGCCCGGTACGTGGAGTGTAGCAGCCCGTGCGGATAAGTACAAATCGCTATATCAGGCTATGAAAGATGCAGTAGGCAATAAAGCCCAAATCTTATATGCTAAAGGCTCCAATCTGATGTACGATTCAGTAATGGAGAAGAACGCAACTATGTTTGGTCGTGAAATGCGCGATAAGCGTTCTGCTAAGGAGATGCTTGATGAAGCATTAAAAGTCGCAGCCGATGCCGATGTTATAGTAGCCGCAGTGGGCGAATCGTCAGAAATGAGTGGAGAGTGCAGCAGCCGTAGCAATCTGGATATGCCAGATGCACAACACGATCTTCTTACCGCACTCAAAAATACCGGCAAACCTATCGTACTTCTTAATTTTGCAGGTCGTGCAACAGTCATGACATGGGAAAGTCAGAACTTCCCTGCCATACTTAATGTCTGGTTTGGAGGTAGCGAGGCTGGGGATGCCATCTGCGATGTACTCTTCGGGGCGAAGTCGCCCAGTGGAAAACTTACCGTTACCATGCCTAAGAGCGTAGGTCAGATACCTATATATTATAGTCATCTCAATACAGGGCGCCCACTTGAAGAAGGTAAATGGTTTACCAAGTTCCGTAGCAATTATCTTGATATCGACAATGCTCCCCTGTATCCATTCGGTTACGGATTGTCGTATACCACATTCTCATATGGTGAACCCAAGTTGAGTAGTGACCATCTTAGTGAAAACGGAGAAATAAAGGTATCGGTAGATGTTAGCAATACCGGCAGTTATAATGCTGACGAAGTAGTTCAGATGTACATCCGCGATCTTGTGGGTAGTGTATCACGTCCTGTAAAGGAGTTGAAAGGCTTTCAGCGCATATCCCTTAAACGTGGAGAGACCAAGACCGTTACATTCACGATAACTCCCGACGATCTGAAATTTTATAATCAGAATCTTGATTACAAGTTCGAACCCGGTGATTTTGATATTATGATAGGTAGTAGCAGTGATGATATTAAGACTTTAAGGTTTACATTAGATTAGTTTGTTATTTATTGCTGTCCGATAAAATAAGGAATAGCATATGAATAGTTCCCGAAGCTCTTTAAAATAGCGCTTCGGGTTCATTTTTTTACAGAACAAGTCCCCTCAATCAAAAAGTAAGGGTTCCGGCGGACTATCAACCTTCTCTTTCAGATATGTTTTCCTATCTTTTTCGGGATTGTTGAATAGGCTATAAAAATCATATTTAATAAACTTTTCCGCATATACTGTCTTATAGCAGAAAAGGTTTACACTAAAATGTAAACTATGGATAATATAATTAGAAAAAGGCGTCCTTATGAACGCTGTGAAGCAAGTGTTCGAGAAGCAATTCTGCATGAGATTTCGACAAGTAATTTGTCAATAAAAGCGATATCAGACAAGTACTTCATTAATCCGCGTAATGTGCGAACATGGCTTTATCGTATTCGCAAATCTCAAGAAAAGAGTGTATCTTTGTCTTCAGAAAGACATGAAATGGAAAATCAAGCCATTTCTG